>NZ_CP110629.1:2400000-3002550 GCF_026153455.1 Marinimicrobium sp. C6131 | reverse complement strand
TACTGCTCGGCGATCGCCCGGCTGGTGACGGCGATCCGCTGCTGCTTGAGTTCCGAAGGCCCGAGTACCCGCGCATCCGGTAAAAAACACATGACCCGGCGGGCGGCGGTATCCAGGTCGCTGGCGCGGAAACCCGCCACCACCGAACCATCGGGTCGCTCCTTGAAGCTTTCCCAGCAGCAGCGATAATCCTGCGCGACACTGGCGGTTTCGGCACTGAAAAACAGTCGTACCTCGTAGGAAGACTGGCCTTCAAAGTGTTCGTCCAGATACTGGGCCGGATCGAATTCGGGGGGTCTGGTAAAGCGGCCAGTGAGGCGTTCCATGGCCTGAATCCGATCGACCCGGAAGGAGCGCATTGCCTGGCGCAGCCGACAGTAAGCGATGCAATACTGTTGGCCCCAGCTGTAGACCAGGACATAGGGCTCAATGGTTCGCCATTGTGGCGCCGGCTGCTGTTTGCCCTGGTAAAGAACTCTGACCTGAAACCCCTGCCGAACGGCCTGATAGAGCGTTTCCAGTTGCTCCATGTCGAGATTGGGGTTGATACGCGGGATGCCCTGGGTAATGAGGTTGCCACGGGCCCAGGCAATTTCCCGGAGCTGTTCTTCCGGCAATACGTTTTCGATTTTGGTCATGGCGCTCAACGCCGCGCCCCGGAACAGCTTGCCCCAGACATATTCGATCAACCCGGTCCCCAGGTGTACCGCAACGGCTTCTTCCGGTGAGAGCATGAGTGGTGGCATCCGGTAGCCACGTACCAATGAGTAACCGCCCTGAACGCCGCGCTCGGCGTAAACCGGGATGCCCATATCCTCCAGCATGACGATATAACGCTGGACCGTGCGCGCCGAAACGTCCAGTGCCTCGGCCAGCTGTGAGGCGGAGCTGTTGGGGTGGCGCTGCAGGTAAGCAATCAGGTTGAACAGACGTGTCGCGGTATTCGCCATGGGGCTAACCCCTCAATTTTGGTTCGTCGTCATTGTGGAGGCGATGTACGTCAAATAATGTCGTATTTGTCCGGTAAATTCCATGGCCTTTGCAGCGGCTGTCGATATGGAGAAGCTGAAGTCGACAGTATCGATGACGTGGTTGCGCTTCTGTTGGCGCCTTATCCGCTGTACCCGGCGGTAGTGCTCAGGCCGAATCCAACGTGGGTCGTAATCGCGTCAGACAGGAAAACGTTTATTCCGGCGACAATGATGGGGACTGATTCATGACAGGTATGCATTCTTTCAAGGCGCCCGCCACCGCCATCCCCGGGCTGTTGGGGATCGAATCTCAGCCCGAACTCCGGCTGGTGGGGTTGAGACGCAAAATTCATGGCCTGCCCTCAACGGCGATCCCCGGTTTCTGGGACAGGTTCTCACCCTATCGGGGCTGGATTCCCGGACAGGCCGACAAGCACAGCTATGGTGTGCTGCTGCAGGCCGCGGAGACATCGGATGGTTTTGACTATATGACAGCGGTGGAGGTGCTCGGCTTTGAAAAAATGAGTGCGGACTGGGATCGACTGACCGTACCTGCGCAACGTTATGCCGTGTTTCTGCACCGGGATCACGTGTCTGAGTTGCGTCCCGCGCTGCACACCATCTTCGCCCACAGTCTGCCCGAGCTCAATCTGAGCCCTCAACGTCGCAACGGCCCCCTGCTATTGGAACGCTATGGAGCTGAATTTGACTTTCGTACCGGTTGGGGAGGGATCCAGATCTGGGTGCCGTTGCAGGATGACGGCGCCCGGACATAGTCCCGCGCGCCATTACTCCATACACTGTCCACTTTTCAGGGAAACCATCAGGAGTGCTTGTGCAACCGATCATCTCAGTTCAGGGTCTGAGCAAAGTTTACGGGTCGGGCTTCCAGGCTCTGAAAGACGTTAACCTGGATATCAATCCCGGTGAAATCTTTGCGTTGCTTGGGCCCAACGGTGCGGGCAAAACCACGTTGATCAGCATTATCTGTGGCATCGTCAACCCGACTCGCGGCCGGGTTCTGGCCGATGGACACGATATCGTGAAGGAGTATCGTGCGGCCCGTCAGAAAATAGGTTTGGTCCCCCAGGAGTTGGCTGTCAATATTTTCGAAACGGTTTGGAGCACAGTCAGATTCAGCCGGGGTCTGTTTGGCAAACCGCCCAATGACGCCTTGTTGGAGCAGCTATTGAGAGATCTGTCACTGTGGGACAAAAAAGACAGCCGAATTATGGCGCTCTCAGGTGGCATGAAACGCCGCGTTCTGATCGCCAAGGCACTGGCCTATGAGCCGAGAATTCTGTTTCTCGATGAACCCACCGCCGGTGTGGACGTCGAGCTGCGTCGGGATATGTGGCGGATGATCCGCCAACTTCGCGACAGCGGGGTCACGATCATTCTGACCACTCATTATATTGAGGAGGCCGAAGATATGGCGGACCGGGTGGGCGTGATCCAGCGGGGTGAAATCATTCTGGTGGATGAGAAGGTCGCGTTGATGCAAAAACTCGGACAAAAGCAATTGACCCTTCAGCTCAGCGAACCGCTGGATCAGGTGCCGGCTGCCCTGCCCGCCGAGCAGACCAGTCTATCCAGCGACGGCTATCAGCTGACTTATACCTACGATGCTCAAGGTGACCCGGTGGCGGTCGCCCGCTTGTTGCGTCAGCTTGCCGAGTTGGGTATCGAGTATCGGGATCTACACACGTCCCAGAGTTCACTGGAAGATATTTTTGTCAGCCTGGTGGAGGAGCGCGCATGAACGGTTACGCGATTCGGGCAATCTATCTGTTTGAGTTGGCGCGCGCCTGGCGCACGCTCATGCAGAGTATCGCCTCCCCGGTGTTGTCGACGTCGCTGTACTTTGTGGTGTTTGGCGCCGCGATCGGCTCCCGCATGGTAGAGATAGATGGTGTCAGTTACGGCGCCTACATCATTCCGGGGCTGATCATGCTGACCGTGTTGAACGAGAGTACTTCCAACGCGTCGTTCGGTATCTATATGCCCAAATTCACCGGCACCATCTATGAGATCCTGTCCGCCCCCATTTCCGCGTTGGAAATTGTCATTGGTTATGTGGGTGCCGCAGCCACGAAGTCCATCATTCTCGGGGTGATCATCCTGATTACCGCCCGGGTATTTGTGGATTATTCCATAGAACATCCGTTCTGGATGCTGGCTTTTCTGATACTGACCTCACTCAGTTTCAGTCTGTTGGGGTTCATCATTGGTGTGGTTGCCGAAAGCTTCGAGCAATTGCAGATTGTCCCGATGATGGTCATTACGCCACTGGCATTTCTGGGGGGCAGCTTTTATTCCATCAACATGTTGCCCCCGCTGTGGCAAACCATCACTCTGTTTAACCCGGTGGTGTATCTGGTCAGCGGTTTCCGCTGGAGCTTCTACGGCGTGTCGGATGTCGGAGTCGGTCTCAGCCTGGCGATGATTCTGGTATTCATGCTGTCCTGCCTGGGCGTTATCGCCTGGTTGTTCAAAACGGGTTACAAGATCAAACCCTGACGACCTGGACCGGTTCCCGGCGGTGCGACGCCGGGAACCCATCTCGGTGACTGGCGTTAAAATCTTCTTTAAATCCCCAAGAGATGCGGTAAAGCGTGCCAGTCATGATTTTTTATTCAATTATTTAATTATAAACGGACCATTTTTATCATCAATTGATATCAAAAAGGCCGGTCTTCCCCTTGCTTTATTATCAGAAAAGGAAATGTCAACACTGGTTTTATATAACAGTTCACATTTGTGATGCACCGTATTGACCGGCTGCCCGGCGAAAATTGCGAAGCATTCCCGATACCTCTGCACCTGTTCAAAAAATCTGGTTATATCACTGTTCAATAAAGCGTCGATGAGGAATCATGTCCGCACCACATCAGACCATCATCACACTCCTGGTGATAAATCGTTAACGTGGTGAACACCGCTGTGCGACGCTTCACGAAGTGTGGGTCGTCAACCGCCCGTCTTATTTTTTCGGAAAATGTGAAGTCCGTTGGCCAATTGACAGCCGAAAATCTATCCCTATTCTTGCCACCAACGCGAATGGCTCCAGGGCGATTCGCTTTCTTTCAAAGCTATTTAACGGTCGGATGGATTCCATTTATGAATAGCTCCATGGGTTGCATCAGTAACTGGGTTATCGCTTCTTTCCGGTGTGCGGCGAGTGACGGCGGGAGTATGTCCGGCATCACCTGACGCGCTTTACCTCGAGAGTGAGCGGTAGCATTCGACACTTTCGAGGTATTCAATGAAATACATTGTTTCTGCAATGTTGGCCGCCGCACTGATTGCTCCGGCGTATGGTGCCGTGGCTGCCGCCCCTTCAAATCTGGCACTGGGCAAGCCAGTCTCCGCCTCCTCCTCCCAGAACAGAAATCGCGACGCCGAGTTTGCGGTTGATGGCAACATCGGAACTCGCTGGAGTAGCGATTTTTCCGATGGTAACTGGATCATTGTTGATCTGGAGAGTGTTTACGACATTTCTTCCGTGATCCTTCATTGGGAAACGGCCTATCCCGAGCAATACAACCTTGAGATTTCTGTAGACGGTAACAACTGGGAAACCGTCAGTGCCGTGACCAGCAGTAACGGTGGCGTCGACAGTTTCGCCATGACCCGGTCCGCGCGCTATGTTCGTGTCGAAAGTGTCAAGCGTGCCACCAAGTGGGGTGTTTCCCTTTGGGAGCTGGAAGTTTTCGGTGTTGAGCCCGAGCCCGAGCCCGAGCCTGAACCCGAACCCGAACCCGAACCCGTTCCGGATGCCGATGCCGGGTCGAGCGAGGGTGAGAATCTGGCATTGAATCAGACGATGTTTGCCTCCTCGTCCGAAGACAGCAACCGTTTGCCCGAACAGGCGGTGGATGGCGATATGGGGTCGCGTTGGGCCAGTGAGTATGGCGAAGATCAATGGATCGCCGTGGATCTCGGGGCAACCTATGATCTCTCATCGCTGACACTGAACTGGGAAGTGGCTTACGCCGAGGCCTACGATGTACAGGTCTCAGAGGATGCCAATCAGTGGCAGACGGTACAGTCGGTCTCGAACAGCGATGGTGGTGAGGACGTTGTTGAACTGAGCGCAACCGCTCGCTATGTCCGTATTCAGAGCGTTCAGCGCGCCACCCAGTGGGGCATTTCGCTGTGGGAGCTTGAAGTGTATGGAACGGAACCCTACGTCGCACCTGAACCGCGACTGGTGTCCGAGGGACGCCCGGCAACCGCGTCGTCCACCGAACGGGATGCTTACGCGCCGGAAAATGCTTTTGACGGTAGCGGCAGTACGCGCTGGGCCAGTGTCTACGGCGATACCGCCTGGCTGCAGGTCGATCTTGGTGAGTCGCATCAAATCACCGGGGTTACTCTCGACTGGGAAACCGCGTACTCCAGTGAGTATCAGATTCAGACGTCCTACGACGGCCAAAGCTGGACAACGGTCGAGCATATTGTCGATGGCAATGGCGGCACCGATGAGCTCGCCATCGAGGGTCACGGTCGCTATGTGCGCATGATGGGCCTGACCCGGGCGACATCCTGGGGCCACTCACTGTGGGAAATGCAGGTGTTCGGTTATCCGGCCGATAGCGCCGACTCACCGTCCGATGGCACCGATGGCTCCACTGATGACGGTACCGGCTCCGAGACCGACACGGGCTCTGATGATGGCTCCACCGATGATGGTTCCACCGGCGAGGAAGAACCCACTGAAGAGGAAACGGTGGATACGACGGCACCCACGGCGCCGGGTTCACTGAATGATACTGCGGTTGGAACCTCTTACGTGACCCTCTCCTGGTCGGAATCCAGTGATAACGAAGCGGTGATGAGCTATGAGGTGTATCGCGATGGCGCCCGAATCACGGAACTGTTGGCGCCCGCGACGAGCTATACCGATACCGGCCTGTCCGCAGGAACCACCTATCAGTATTCAGTGCGTGCGGGGGATGCGGCGGGCAACTGGTCTGATGACAGTACCACGCTGGTTGTCACCACCAACAGTGAGCAGATTGTGGGTGACGGCGTGGTTCTGGAGTGGACAACGCCCGATCAGCGCGAGAATGGTAGCTACCTGGAGCTGACTGAAATTGGCGGCTATGAAATCCGCTACCAGCAGGGCGCCGATGGCGAGTCTCAGTCGGTTGTGGTGAACGATGCGTACGCCACGTCTCACGAACTGAATCTGGAAGACGGAATCTACGAGTTCTCCATTGCTGTCTTTGACGTCAATGGCCTTTACAGTCAGTTTGTGCCGATTGACCCGGTTCCATAAAATCTGGCGGTGCTGAACGGCATCTGAAAAAACATCCTGACGTAGCCGGCCTCTGTGCCGGCTTTTTTGTGTCGGATTAAATCACCTTTCCCACCGTTGTTAGCAAAAATTCAAATAACAGAAAATGTCATTTATTAAGAAACAGTTGCACTCAATCCCGCCATTTTTGATTGAAACGACAGTGCTTTTGTGATCCATACCCCGCCTCGACGTTGACATTTTTGATTCGTGACGCAGCACACGCTATTACGCGCCAGGATCGCGTTCACAGGATTGTCTTATGGTCAAAAAGTACTTTAGGGTGTCGCCGGCTCGGAGACGAAACGCGTTGCAAAGCATTCGATAAACAGACGCCTTCGGTCACCGAAAATCATAAAACAATAAAACGCGCCGCCGTCCGGGACGACGATCGGCGCGACCGGTTCACGCTTGGGTAACGTTGAAAGCAATTGGCAATTCAGACCCGAACGTTTCAAACACTCGGGTTTTAACGTTGCTCCATTTCATAAAAGAAAGAGGCAAGAACCATGAACGCTATCAAGAAAACCCTCGCGTGCGCCGCTTTGGGTGCCAGTACCCTGTCGGCTGCAATCGGTGTACAGGCCGGATTCCAGGTATCGGGAACCCAGCTGCTGGATGGCAACGGCAATCCGTTCATCATGCGCGGGGTGAATCATCCGCACACCTGGTTTACCGGCCGCACCGGGCAGGCGCTGTCCGATATTGCCAGCGTCAACGCCAATACCGTCCGTATTGTGTTGTCCGATGGTCAGCAGTGGACGCGCAACGGTGCCGCCGATGTGGCGCAGGTGATCGAATGGTGTAAAGACAACGAGCTGATTGCGGTATTGGAGGTGCATGACGCGACCGGCTATGGCGAGCAGGACAGTGCGGGGACGCTGGAAAATGTTGTCGACTATTGGCTCGACATCGCACCGGTCCTTGAGGGGCAGGAAGATTACGTCATCATCAATATTGCCAACGAGCCATTCGGAAACGGGGTGGCCCCGAGCACCTGGGTGGATCAGCATGTCGAAGCCATTCAGCGCCTGCGCGAAGCCGGGCTGACCCACACACTGCTGGTGGATGCGGCCAACTGGGGACAGGATTGGCAGGGTGTGATGCTCGACAATGCGTCCACCGTGGCCGCTGCGGATGAGCGTAATAACACGTTGTTCAGCGTACACATGTACGAGGTGTACCAGGACCGTTCCACTATCGAGAATTATGTGTCCAGCTTTTTGTCCACCCACAACTTGCCGCTGATCGTGGGTGAATTCGGGGCGGATCATTACGGCAATGAGGTTGATGAAGCGTCCGTTCTGGCCGTGGCCGAAGACTACGGCATCGGCTATCTGGGGTGGTCCTGGTCGGGCAACAGCAGCGAGGTTGCCTCGCTGGATATCGCGCTGAACTGGGATGTTGACAACCTGTCCTCCTGGGGCGATTTTCTGATCAACAGCCGTAACGGACTGCGTCAAACGGCCCAGACTGCGACGGTCTACGAAGGTCAGAGTTCATCGTCCAGCAGTGACGCCTCTTCAAGTTCCTCATCGTCAAGCTCCAGTTCCTCAAGCAGTCACTCTTCGTCCAGCAGTGCGCAGCCGGGTACCGGAGACTGCGAGTATCAGATTACCCATGAATGGGGTTCGGGTTACATTGGCGCCATCCGTATCACCAACACCAGTACACAAACGCTCAATGGCTGGTCGGTGAACTGGGCGTACAGCGACGGCTCACGCATTACCAACAGTTGGAACGCGGAGCTTTCCGGTAATAACCCCTACTCGGCAGCCAGCCTCGACTGGAATGGTGTCCTGCAACCCGGACAGACCATCGAGTTTGGTTTTCAGGTCAACAAGGGGGGCACTGAAGCCCAGGTGCCCGGTCTGTCTGGACCGCTGTGCGACTGAACGGATTTGTCGGGCGGCGCGGGTTGCAGGGCGTCGTCCGAGCTCGAATTGCGCGGGTCGGTGCGACCGCCCGCGCTCCCTGGCCAGTCAGGGGAACGACAACCGTCGGCGAAAGGTCGTCGGCGGACTCACCGGGAGGTGGTGGCACTTGCGACGCAGTACTTAACTTTCCAAGTACGTTTTAAGGAGATCCAACACAATGATAACGACAGTAAAAAAAGGCAGTGGTCTGGCGCTGCTGGGGTTGGCTATTGCTGCCGCCAGTCACGGCGCATCAGCCGAATGCGCCTACTCGGTCAATAACGAATGGGATAACGGCTACACCGCCGAGGTCACCCTGACCAATGACGGTGCCAGCGCCGTCAGCGGATGGGATGTGAGTTGGACGTTTGACGCCAACCGCATGACCAACGGCTGGAACGCCCAGTTCTCCGGAAGTAATCCCTATACCGCCAGTGATATGGGCTGGAATGGCACGCTCCAGCCGGGGCAGAGTGTCAGCTTCGGTTTTCAGGTGGACAAAAACGGAGGCGCGGCGGAACAACCGACGTTGGAGGGTGCACTCTGTGACGACGGCGGTTCGTCTTCCAGCTCGAGTTCCGAGTCCTCATCGAGTGACAGCAGTGCGTCCTCGAGCAGTGACCCGGGCGGCACCGGGCAGCAGTGCAACTGGTACGGCACGACCTACTCCCTGTGTGAAACCACCGACAGTGGTTGGGGCTGGGAAAACAATGAGAGTTGTATCGCCCGCAGCACCTGTGAGGGGCAACCGGACCCCTATGGGGTGATTGATGGCGACGGCAGTAGCAGTTCTTCTTCATCGTCAAGCTCTTCCTCTTCGAGCAGCGAGTCGTCCAGCTCGGAATCTTCCAGTTCGGATTCCTCCAGCAGTGACAGCAGCTCCAGCGAGAGCAGTTCGTCCTCCAGCAGTTCATCCTCCGATGGCAATTACACGCGTGTCGACAACCCATTTGACGGCACCACCCTGT
The DNA here is from genome assembly GCF_026153455.1 of Marinimicrobium sp. C6131. NCBI lineage: Bacteria > Pseudomonadati > Pseudomonadota > Gammaproteobacteria > Cellvibrionales > Cellvibrionaceae > Marinimicrobium > Marinimicrobium sp. C6131. The sequence goes on along the minus strand of NZ_CP110629.1, from coordinate 2,993,393 downwards.
ATGTCGATCCGGTCTGGTCGGCCAAGGCGCTGGCGGAACCCGGTGGCGAGGCCATCGCCTTTGAAAATACCGCCGTGTGGATGGATCGCATTGGTGCGATCACCGACGGTATCGGCCTGAAAGGCCACCTGGATGAAGCGGTCAATCAGGGGGCGGACACCTTCATGTTTGTGGTGTACAACCTGCCCAACCGCGATTGCGCCGCTCTGGCGTCCAATGGCGAGCTGAGGATTTCGGAGAATGGTTTCGAAATCTATCAGCAGGATTACATTGCCCCGATCGTGCAACTGCTGGGCCAGCCGGAATACAGCGACCTGCACATCGTCGCCATTGTGGAGGTCGACTCCCTGCCCAATCTGGTCACCAACCTGGATGAGCCCGACTGTCAGGAAGCGGCCGGACCGGGTGGCTACGAGGATGGCATTCAGCATGCGCTCAATGAGTTGAGCACCCTGCCCAATGTGTATTCCTATGTTGATATTGCCCACAGCGGTTGGTTGGGCTGGAGCGACAACTTCAGTGAGGCCGTTCAGCTTATCGGAAACACCATCCAGGGCACTGACAAAGGTGTGGACAGCATCGCGGGCTTTGTCACCAACTCGGCCAACTACACGCCACTGGAAGAGCCATATCTGCCCGACCCCAGCCTGCAGGTGGGTGGTCAGCCGGTTCGCTCCAGCTCCTTCTATGAATGGAACCCCTACTTCGGGGAAATCGAGTTCGCGCAGGACTGGCGTCAGGCGATGATCCAGCAGGGCTTCCCGAGTGAGATCGGTATGTTGATCGACACCGGCCGTAACGGTTGGGGTGGACCGGATCGTCCCACGGGCGTGTCGTCCAGCACGGATCTGGATACCTATGTGGATGAGTCGCGCATCGACCGTCGTCACCATCGCGGGAACTGGTGCAACCAGCCCGGTGGGGTGGGCGAGCGTCCCCAGGCCAATCCGGCTCCGGGCATCGACGCCTATGTCTGGGTGAAGCCGCAGGGTGAATCCGACGGTATCTCCGATCCGGACTTCGAGCCAGATCCGAACGATCCGGCCAAGCAGCACGATGGCATGTGTAACCCCAATGAAAACAACGAAGACGCCGGGGTTCCCACCGGAGCACTGCCCAACGCACCGCACGCCGGTCGCTGGTTCCCGGAGGCTTTCGAGCTGTACCTGCAGAACGCCTATCCGCCGCTGGATTGATGTTGCGCGGAATCAGGTGAAATTGACCGGCGGTGTTCCCCCCTTTCGCCGCCGGTCGCACACCACCGCCATCGGGCGGTGGTGTGCTTCCCGACGTACGAGTCGCGATGGAGGCACGAGGCTTCTGTTTTGTAACCAGTGATCAACCAGGCTTTGATTGAGCGTTATTTCATGAATAACACATTTTTACGGTTTCAATATTACCCAAGATTTCAGTGTGTGCTCGGCGCACTGATTCTGGTGCTGACCGGCCTGACGGGCTGTCAGACCACCCCTTCGTCACCCGTCGCAGCGGACGGCCAACTGACGTTTGTACAGAAAAAGATGGGCCCGGTGACCCAGTTGCAGCGGGTGTCCCCGACCGGGAAAAGCGATCCTGTGCTGCTCAGCGAGCGCTGGCGGGATTTACAACCGCACTGGTCGCCGCAGGGAACGCTGGTGTTTATGTCCAACCGTCACGGTCGCGATCAGATTCACCTGGACAAGGGTCGCGAACGCTTGCAGGTCTTCCTGCTCGAACCCGGCAATGCCGAGCCCGAGCTCATCACCGACACCGAATACAGTGCGGTATCGCCCCGGTTCAGCCCGACCGGCGAATCTGTGGCCTACATTCACGCCCGGCCCGGAAGTGCTGCGCTGGAGGTGGTTGACCTCAATGCGCGCGACGCGACGCCGGTCACCCTGGCCCGGGACATTCTCGACTACGCCTGGGCTCCCGACGGACGTGCCATCGCCGTGGTGGTGTTTGATCCCGGTCGATCGCGCCTGCAGTTTGTCGCGGCCCCGGGGGAGAGTGCCCCCGAGCTGCCGGACCTGCAGCCGGAAGAGCCCGGCTCGGTCATTACCGGGGTGAGCTGGTCCCCCGATGGCTCCGCCGTGGCCTACATCGTCAACAGCCCGGATCGTGCCCGCCGGTTATATCTGTATGACCTGAAGACCGGGCAACGTCGGCGTCTATCCAACCCGGAGCATCACGTACAGAACCCGGTGCAATGGTCGGCGGACGGGGATGATCTGCTCTACGCCGCGCTGGTGGATTTTGATTTCCATTACGACGAGACGCAGCGCGAACAGGTGTACGAAGGCAGTATGCAGATTTTTCTCAGTGACCGGTCGGGCAATGCCCGTCAGCTGACTCAGGGCGAAGGCCGACATGGGGCGCCGGTGTTTTCCCCGGACGGACGTCGCATCGGTTTTTTATTCGCCGAGACACTCGATGCGCGTACTTTGTCTGTGCGCACGATGGACCTCGAGGGCAGGGAGGTGCGTGAGTTGCATCAGCGCGTCGCCCCCGAGTCGTTACTGCAATGGAACTGAACCGCCAACAATAATCGGAGATAATAACCATGAAGGTAACAGCTTCAAATCGGCAATCGTCACGGTTCACCGTGGCTCGTAACACCCTGGCCAGCGCGGTACTTTTGGCAACGGCTTCCCAGGCATTCGCCGACGTCGGTAACCCTCGGGTCAACCAGGTGGGTTATCTGCCCAACGGCGAAAAAGTCGCGACCTATGTCAGCGACAGCACGGTAGGCAAAGCCTGGCGACTGTATCAGAACGGCTCATTGGTTGCCGAAGGCACAACCGTGCCGGTCGGCCAGGATCCGGCGTCCGGTGATCACGTACACCATCTGGGTTTTTCCGATGTCACGGTGGAAGGCGACGGCTATGTGCTGATGATCGACGGTGATGAGAGCTACCCGTTCTCCATTTCGGCCGATAACTTTACCGGCCCTTTATACGACTCGCTGAAATACTTTTACCACAACCGCAGCGGCATCGAGATCGAAACCCAGTACACCGGCGGTGGCAACACCAGCTACGCGAGCGATGCCCGCTGGTCCCGTCCGGCCGGCCATCTGAATCAGGGCGTCAACCAGGGCGACTACGATGTGCCCTGTTGGGAAGGTACCTGTAACTATTCCCTCGATGTGACCAAGGGTTGGTATGACGCGGGCGATCACGGCAAGTATGTGGTCAATGGCGGCATCTCTGCCTGGAAGCTGCTCAATATGTATGAGCGCGCCCAGCACCTGGGGGGCAATCTGGACCGCTTTGCCGACGGTACGATGAACATTCCCGAGAGCGGTAACGGCATCCCCGATCTGCTCGACGAGGTGCGTTGGCAGATGGAGTTCCTGCTGTCCATGCAGGTGCCCCAGGGTGAAGCCAAAGCCGGTATGGCGCACCACAAAATGCATGACGTTGGTTGGACCGGTCTGCCTTTGGCGCCGCACGAAGACAGCAGTGCCCGGGCCCTGGTACCGCCGAGTGTGACCGCCACCCTGAACCTGGCGGCAACGGCGGCGCAGTGTGCCCGCATTTGGGCCGGGATCGACAGTGAATTTTCCGATCGTTGCCTGACCGCCGCCGAGCGCGCCTGGGACGCCGCCGAGGCAAATCCGGGGGATGTCTACACCAGCGGTTACGACAACGGTGGTGGTGCCTACGGCGACGACGAACCCGCCGATGAGTTCTACTGGGCGGCCGCGGAGCTTTACATCACCACGGGTGACAGCCGTTACCTGCCCACGCTGCAGAACTATGAACTGGAGCGTATCGACTGGGGTTGGCCCGATACGGAACTGCCCGGGGTCATGTCCCTTGCCACGGTGCCCGCCGAGCACACCGCCAGCCTGCGCAGCGATGCACGACAGTACATCCAGTCGGTGGCCGACACGCATCTGATCACCATTGCCAATACCGGCTATCGGGTGCCCAATACTGATGAGGAATACTATTGGGGGTCGAACAATGTGATCGCCAACAAGCTGTTCCTGTTGGGGCTGGCCTACGACTTCACCGGAGACGATCAGTATGCTCACGGTGTGGGTTCGGGGATTGATTACCTCTTCGGTCGCAATACCCTGTCGTTCTCGTTTGTCTCCGGGCACGGCGAAGACGCGTTGACCGAACCGCACCACCGGTTCTGGGCCGGCGCCCTTGATGGCAGCTATCCGTGGCTACCGCCCGGTGCATTGGCCGGCGGTCCGAACTACGGCCTGGAGGACGACGTTTCCCGCAATGCCCTGAGCGGCTGCGAATCGGCTCCGGCCACCTGCTACCTGGATGATATCGAGGCCTGGTCCACCAACGAGATCACCATCAATTGGAACAGTGCGCTGGCCTGGGTGCTCGCCTTCCATGATGACTACGCCGAAGGGGGCAATTCATCCAGCTCTTCCTCAAGCTCGTCGTCCAGCAGTTCATCCTCCAGTTCGTCGAGCAGCGAGTCGAGTTCCAGTAGCAGCAGCTCCAGCAGTTCGTCGTCCAGCTCCTCGTCTTCCGAACCCGCAGGGCAACAGTGCAACTGGTACGGCACGCTGTACCCGCTGTGCGAACAGACCCAGAGCGGTTGGGGTTGGGAGGATAACCAGAGCTGCATCGCGCCGAGCACCTGCGAGTCCCAGCCGGACCCCTATGGCATTGTCGGTGACGACAGCAGCTCCTCGTCCAGCTCCAGTTCGCAGAGCAGTCAGAGCAGCAGCGAATCCGAGAGCAGTGAGTCGTCCAGCTCGAGTTCAAGTTCCGACAATGGCGGCCTGGCCCAGTGTGAGTATCAGATCAGCAATGAGTGGAGCACGGGCTACACTGCGGCTATTCTGATCAGCAACACGGGAGCCCAGGCGATCAATGGCTGGTCGGTGAACTGGGAGTATTCAGACGGCTCGTCGGTCACCAACAGTTGGAACGCACAGGTTTCTGGCAGCAACCCTTATACCGCCACCGATCTGGGCTGGAACGGCACCCTGCAGCCGGGCCAGTCCGTGGAGTTCGGCTTCCAGGTGAGCAAGGGCGGCAGCGGTTCCGCGCAAGTGCCAGAGGTAAATGGAAGCGTGTGTGACTGACTCTGTCGTTGCATTGTGCTTCGACTAGAGTGCTGCGGGAGGGTATACCGTTCCGGGACACGCCGTGAACCCATCCATGGGGGCTCGACACCCGCCGTCCAGGCGGGTGACGGTCCCGAAACGGTATACCCTCCCTCCGCGGAGCGGGCTTTACGTCTCGGGAAATAGCCCCTTTTGTTTTGACACTTATGGTGTTCATAAATAGGGTTAGATTAGGCACTTAGGGCCGAGGAGGGGAAGCCCTTTCAAGACCGTAAGCGGAGGGACTCCGCGCGTCGAGCCCCCAGGGATGGGTTTACGGCGTGTCTTGAAAGGGCTTCCCCTCCTTGGCCCGAACGTGATGCAAACCGATAGGCTTTGTGTGGAGATGCGCTGAGTCCGTGTCTTGGAAAGGTATACCCTCCCGTAGCATTCGGAGCGAAGTCCAATAACCATTCGTCGGATTACGCTATCGCTAATCCGACCTCTCATAACTCAGTCAAGTCCCTTTATTTAATCATTTTACCTGCCTGTTGGGCACACGAGTCTGCTGGCATTGCCTGAGTCGTTGACGCACATGCCGGTGGTACTCGTGTGTTTAGCCTGTGTGCCAGCTCGAAGGCCTCCCGGATGAACGTCCATGGGGTCAACCGAACCTCTCGCATCGGATGTCCGCCTGGCGGCATCAACTCAGTTACCTTGGGTATCGCGTTCCATGGATCATCCCGCGGGCTGCCTCTTGACTACTTAGGAGCCTCAAGACTGGGCTAGAGGTCGGATCGAAGGTCAGCCCGAAGGAAGACTCGTTGCCAGCGTGTTACGGCTGGATTAACTCATTGCTCGCTCCTGTTGCTCGTCTCTGTTCGTCCTCATCGGTCGACTCGGTGGTGCTTATGCCACTTCGGCCCGGGGTGGCTCGGCAAAGAGCTTGGCCGGATCGAACCGCTTGCCTTGAGCCACATGCCACAGCGCCTTGGCCAGCTTGCGCATCAGCGCGATGATCAGTTTGCCCTTGGGGCCTCGGTGTCGGGCCAGCTTGGCGTCATACCAGGCTCTGGCCGGGCCTGATTGACGTATCAGGCGAAGGGCGGCGAAGTACAGGTAGTGGCGCACCACCCCGGGCCCTCGCTTGGTCAGCTTCAGCTGCCCTTTGTGTTTGCCGCTGGAGCGCTCTTTGAGGTTCAGCCCCGCCGCTTTCAGATAGCTGGCCGCACGCGGGTAGTCATTGGCCGAACCCAGGGCACAGTAAAGCACCACCGCGCTGTTATGGCCCAGTGCCTCGGCCATCCAGGCCAGCTCCCGGGTGTGCTCGACGTGCTCGGACAGCGCTCGCTCCAGCTCGCGGGACTGCGCCCGTGTGTCCAGCATCTCCTGGGCCAGGGCCCGGATGAGTTCGTGTTCGGTCTCGACCACCGGCACGCCCAAGGTCGTGGCGGCACTGCGCAGCAGGCCTTCGCGCTTGGACGTCTTAAGCATGTGCCCACCGACTCGGCGCAGCAGTCGGTCCGCCTGCTCCGGCTGTGCCGTCACCCGAACCGGGTCGCCGTACTCGGCCAGCAGGTGCAGCAAGCTGGCGCTCTGCAATGTCAGCCAGCACAGCGCCTCCGGCCAGTGCCGGGCCAACAACGCTTCGAGCCGATTCAGTGCCCGCTGGTGGCGCTCCTGTACCTGCTCCAGCCGATTCAGTAAGGCTCGCAGAGCTCGACGCGCTTCACTCGGCTCGCGCCAGCGCTGACTGATGCCATCCAGGTGCAGCCGGCCGATCAGGTAAGCCGCCTTGGCGTCGTGCAGGCTCGGGACCCCGTCATACACTTCAGCGGCGTCGTGCACCCGCTTGGGGCTGACCCGGTAGATTTCGGCACCCAGAGCTCTCAACTGGTAGCGCAAGGCGTCGCCATAGGTACCGGTCGGCTCCATGACCGCCTCCAGGCGCTGAGCCTTGAGGTTCGCCAGTTCCCGCAGCAGGGCCGGGCTCTGTTGCGGATGCTCCCAGCGGATGGTCTTCAGAACCGTCCGGTCCGGCTTCATCAGCGCCACGTAGAAGTCCTTCTTGGCCACATCAATCGCCAGAATCAACCGCTCGCCCGCCGTCTGCTCACGCAGTTGATCCCAGTTCACCTTCTGGAAATTTTGGGCACGATAGTTATACTTGCGCATAAGGGGACACCTCCAATGCTCTCGGTTCTTCGCACCTTGCTGTTACAGCAAGTTACCGAGTTATGAGGGTCCCCTTTCTTTTTTCTACCTTATAACTGACTACGCGTTCTTCTTCGGGTGGCCTACCATTTAAAGGGGGCGCCCAGTATACTGCCCGCCATGCAGAACCCTCAGGACATTCTTCAGCACGTCTTCGGCTATCACGACTTTCGCGGCCAACAGGAACGCATCGTCAACGCCGTTATCGAAGGCCAGGACGCCCTTGTGCTCATGCCCACCGGCGGCGGCAAATCCCTCTGTTATCAGATTCCCGCCCTCGCCCGATCGGGCACCGGTATCGTCATTTCCCCCCTGATCGCCCTGATGCAAGACCAGGTGACCGCCCTGCGGGAGCTCGGTGTGCGCGCCGGCTTTCTGAACTCCACCCTCGCCTGGCCCGATGTCGTGGACACCGAGCGGGCCCTGCTCAGCGGCGAACTCGACCTGCTCTACATCGCCCCCGAGCGCCTCATCCAGCCGCGCACCCTTGATCTTCTGCACCAGGCCAACATCGCCCTGTTTGCGATCGATGAAGCCCACTGCGTGGCTCAATGGGGGCACGATTTCCGTGCCGACTACCTGCGTCTGGAACTGCTGCACAACGAATTCCCCCAGGTACCGCGCATCGCCCTGACCGCCACGGCGGATATGCGCACCCGGGAGGAGATCATCGAGCGGTTGCAGCTGAGTGAGGCCCGGCAATTCATCGTCGGCTTTGATCGGCCCAACATTCAGTACCGGATTCAGCAGAAAGACAACCCGCGCCGCCAATTGCTGGGCTTTCTCAAAGACGAGTACCCCCAGCAGGCGGGTATCGTCTATTGCCTGTCCCGCAAAAAAGTAGAACAGACCGCCGAGTGGTTGCAGAAGGAAGGGTTCAACGCCCTGCCTTACCACGCGGGCCTGCCGGGCAACCTGCGGGAGACCCACCAGAGCCGATTTCTGCGAGAGGACGGCATCATCATGGTGGCCACCATCGCCTTCGGCATGGGCATCGATAAACCCGATGTGCGTTTTGTCGCCCACCTGGATCTGCCCAAAAGCATTGAAGCCTACTACCAGGAAACCGGCCGGGCCGGACGCGATGGCCAGCCCGCCACGGCCCTGCTGCTTTATGGGCTGGAAGATGTGGTCAAACTGCGCCAGATGATGGGTGGCTCCGAGGGTAATGAACAGTTCAAACGCCAGGAGCAGCAGCGCCTGAGCGCCATGCTGGGCCTGTGTGAAGTCACCAGTTGCCGACGCCAGATTCTGCTGCGCTATTTTGGCGATGCGCTGGATGAGCCCTGCGGCAATTGCGACACCTGCCTGACGCCGCCCCAGACCTGGGATGCCACCGAGGCGGTGCAGAAGGCGCTGTCCTGTGTGTACCGCACCGGCCAACGCTTCGGCGCCACCCATATCGTCGATGTGCTCCGGGGCAGCAGCAATGAGAAAGTGTTGACCCAAGGGCACGACAAGTTGTCCACCTACGGTATTGGTCAGGATATGAGCGCGGATGAGTGGCGGGCCGTGTTGCGCCAACTGGTCGCGGCCGGTTATCTGGATGTGGACCCGGAAGGCTTTGGTGGGCTGCAACTGACCGAGAGCTGCCGGCCGATCCTGCGCGGCGAGCAGCGGGTGCACCTGCGCCGGGATATCCGCACCCGCAAGCCGACCAGTACCCGCACCGCCCGTCGCCCCGATGCCGACATTGCCGAGGCGGATCGCCCTCTGTGGGAGGCGTTACGCGCCTGCCGTCGCCGGCTGGCGGAAGAGCACGGGGTGCCTCCCTATGTCATTTTCCACGATGTCACCTTGCGGGATATGTTGGAGCGACGTCCCCAGACCCCGGGTGAACTGCTCGACGTCAGCGGTGTGGGGGACAGCAAGCTGGAGCGCTTTGGCGCCGACTTCCTCGAGGTACTCCAGGGGACCCCTGAGGCTGTGGAGCACGCCCAGTGAACGCTGACACCGGGGCGGCCCGCGGCCCGCTCTGGCTGGTTGTCTGGGCCGGAGTGGTCTTCGGCTACGCGGCTTCCTGCGTGCTGGGTGGGCCGGCCTCGGACGAGGGCTTCCACGCCCATCAGATCTGGCATTACTACGTCGGGGGCAACGAGCCCTTTGACACCATCACCACACCCACCTTCTATCACCAGATCATCGCCTCGGTGATGAACCTGATCGGTTACTACCACGATTATCTGTTGCGCCTGGTCAACCTGCTGGTGGCGCTGTGCCTGTTGCCGGTGTTTCACCGCATGGTGCGCCGTTATCGGCCCGCCACCGCCACGGCGCGTACCGCACAATTGTTGTTCGCGCCACTCATATTTCCCTACTACTTTCTGGTGTACACCGACCTGTGGGCACTGCTGCTTATTGCCTTGTGTTTTCTGGCGGTACTGGAGCGCAGGTCCTGGCTGGCGGGCCTGTTTGGCTTCGGGGCGGTGCTGATTCGTCAGGATGCCATCATCTGGCTGGGGCTCGCCTACCTGTTTATGGCCACGGAACACCTGACGCTGAGTCGTCCCTTTGCCTGGCGTGCCGTGCTTCGGGATGCGTTACTGCGGGGGGCGATATTCCTGGTGCTGTTTATCGCGTTCATCGGCTTCGTGTTGATCAACGGCGGTGTGGCGATCGGGGACAGTGGCAGTCACCCTCTGATGCGCTTCAATCTCAGTAACCTCTATGGCTTTCTGTTCTGTGCCTGGCTGCTGTTTCTGCCCTTGTGCATCCAGCAACTGCCCGGCATTGTCCGCGTGTTGCGGCGTCCCTGGGTATGGGGGCTGCTGCTGGCGGCGTTCGCGTTTTATATGAGCTTCTACTCGAACGACCACGGTTATAACCGCACCCACTACACCTTCTTTGTGCACAACGGCTGGCTGCACCTGCTGGAGGAATTTCTGTGGCTGCGTGGGCTGCTGTTTGTACCCATGGCCTGGATGGCGCTGACGCTGGCGGTTATGCCCTATCCGGACCGGCGCTGCTACTGGTTGTTGCTTATCGCGCCCCTGGCCGTGGTGGCACACCCGATGGTGGATCCGCGCTACTATTTTCCGGCGTATCTGCTGATCAACCTGTGGCGACCCGCGCTGCCACTGGGAGCGGAGCTTGCGACGCTCGCCGGGTACATTCCTCTGGCGGCGTTTATCATGTATGGCACGGTAACCGGGCTGTTTTTCCTGTAATCCAGTGCGCTATCGAGAGTCACTGAGTAACGCCTCATACCCTTCGCGGTAGCTTGGATACCGGAATTCGTAGCCGTCGGCTTTGAGCCGGCGATTGTCGCAGCGCTTCCCGAGGCCGCCGTCATCCGGGGCAAAGCGCGCCTGATCCACTTTCATCTGCATGGCCAGCCAATTGACCACTTCCGCCATGGGGGCGGGCTCGTCGTCGCTCGCCAGATACAGTGACTCGATGGGCAGCCCCTGGCGATGGCGCTCAATCAGGTGCGCCATCACCCCGGCGCAGTCATCGGCGTGAATGCGGTTGGTGTAGCGACCGCTCAGGGTGGCGCGGCCCTGGCGCACCAGCGTCTGCATCCGGTCCCGGCCGGGGCCATAAATGCCGCTAAAGCGCACAGTGCAGTGCTCGAATCCACTCCGGGCAATGATCTGTTCGGCCTCCAGCAGGCGCTCGCCGCTGGCGCGGTTTGGTTGGGTCGGGCTGCGCTCATCCACCCACTCACCGTTGTTCTGGCCGTAAACGCCGGTGCTGGAAACATACAGAATCAGACGGGGCGCCATCCCGGTGGCGCTCAGCCCGGCTATCAGGTGCTCGCAGGTCTGCACATAGGCCCGGCGGTAGCCTTCATCGCCGCGCTCCGAGGGGGTCATGGTCACCACAATCACGTCAAAGCCCTCGGCCAGAACCTGCTCAAGGGCGACCGCATCGGCGGTATCCACCGCCCGGTAATGGAGGCTCCCGGTGTCGGCGGGAGGCCGGCGGCGCAGACCGGTAACCCGGTACCCCAAGGGTGCCATGCGTTTCGCCAGGCGGCGGCCCAGATCGCCGCAACCGACAATCAATAGTTTCTGGCTATTTACCTTTGCGTCTTCGATCATAACAGGGCAAACTTGTGGTCAAATTGTCGGAGTGCCGGGCAACTCGCCGGGCGTGAGCAAATACGGGACCAGCATGACCTTAACAGAACTGCGTTATATCGTAACCCTCGCTCAGGAACAGCATTTCGGTCGTGCGGCCGAGCGCTGTTTTGTCAGTCAGCCGACCCTCAGTATCGCGGTCAAGAAACTGGAGGAAGAGCTGGGGGTTGCCCTGTTCGAACGGTCCAAGTCCCGGGTCCAGGCCACGCCTTTGGGGGAGAAGATCGTCGCCCAGGCCAATCTGGTACTGGAACAGACCGCCGCCATCAAGGATATCGCCAACGCTGGCAAAGACCAACTGAGCAGCCCCCTGCATGTGGGGGCCATTTTTACCATCGGCCCCTACCTGTTACCGCACTTTATCCCCGAACTGCAGAAAATTGCCAGCAAAATGCCGCTGTACGTGGAAGAGGGTTACACCGCGACTTTGCGCCAGAAATTACGCAAGGGTGAACTGGATGTGATCATCGTGGCCCTGCCGTTTACCGAGGCGGACGTGGTGACCCAGCCACTGTTCGATGAACCCTTCGTCGTGTTGATGCCCCACGATCATCCGCTGGCCGAAAAGGAAGCGATCCACCCCGACGAGCTGGACGCCGAGAATGTCCTGCTGCTCGGTGAGGGACACTGTTTCCGGGATCAGGTATTGGCGACCTGCCCGAACCTGCAGTCTTCCATGGACGACCCCCACAGCCGCATCCGCACTGCCGCCGAGGGCAGCTCTCTGGAGACTCTGCGTCACATGGTGGCCTCCGGGTTGGGGATCACGATTCTGCCCATGTCCGCGGCGGTCACGGCCAACTACTCCAATAACATGTTGGTGACTCGCCCCTTCACCCAGCCGGCGCCGAGTCGCACCGTGGCGCTGGCCTGGCGGGCCAGCTTCCCCCGCTACAAAGCCATTGAGGCGCTGCGTAAAGCCATCAACATGTGCCGTCTGACCGACGCCGAGTAACCGGAGCGCTGCGTGACCAAGGACCCGGCCAACCTGGATCAAGTCTCCGTCACGGCGCTGAAAGGGGTGGGCGGCAAGCTGGCCGAGAAGCTCGGCAAGCTGGGTATCCACACGCTTCAGGATCTGCTGTTCCACCTGCCGTTGCGCTATCTGGACCGCACCCGGGTGACTCCCATCGGCGCCCTGCAACCCAATGTCAATGCGGTGATTGAGGGTGAGATTCGCGCGGTGGATGTGGTCTACGGACGCCGTCGCAGCCTGGTCTGTCGGCTGCAGGATGGTTCGGGCACCACCACCTTGCGCTTCTATCACTTCTCCGGTGCCCAGAAGCAGCGCCTGGCACCGGGCACCCGCCTGCGCTGTTTCGGGGAGAGTCGCCGGGGCGCCTCGGGTCTGGAGTTCTATCACCCGGAGTATGAATTTCTCGACGGTGCCGACGCGGTGACTCTGGATGACCGGCTGACGCCGGTGTATCCCGCCACCGAAGGACTTACCCAGCAGCGTATCCGTGCCCTGGCCAACCAGGCTCTGACCTTTCTCGATCAACACCCGCTGACCGAGCTGTTGCCGGAGGAACTGCGCCGGGAACTGGATCAGGTACCCTTGGCCGATGCGCTGCGCTACCTGCATGCGCCCCCCCGGGAGGCGGATGTGGCGAGGTTGATGGAGGGCACCCACCCTTACCAGCAGCGGCTGGCGTTTGAAGAATTGCTGGCCCACCATCTGAGTCTGTTGGTTCTGCGTCAGCAGACCCAGTCCGAGGGGGCGCCATCGCTCGCCCCGGACCCGGCGTTGCACAAGCGGTTTTTGAGCCAGTTGCCCTTTCAGCTCACGGGCGCGCAGCAGCGGGTCAGCCGTGAGATTGCCGAAGATCTGGTCAAGCCCGTACCCATGTTGCGTCTGGTCCAGGGGGATGTCGGCTCGGGCAAAACCCTGGTGGCGGCCCTGGCGGCGCTGACTGCGGTGGCCAGTGGCTACCAGGCGGCGATCATGGCACCGACGGAAATTCTGGCCGAGCAGCACCGCAACAACTTTGGCGCCTGGCTTGAGCCTTTGGGGATAGAGCTCGGCTGGCTGACCGGACGCCTTACCGTCGCCCGGCGCCGGGAACAACTGGCCCGACTGGCCAGCGGCGAGGCAAAAGTGGTGGTGGGCACCCATGCCCTGTTTCAGGAGGAAGTCGAATTTGCCAACCTGGGGTTGGTCATTATCGATGAACAGCATCGCTTCGGGGTGCATCAACGCCTGGAGCTGCGACAGAAGGGCAGCCACCGCGGGTTGCGCCCGCACCAGTTGATCATGACCGCCACACCCATCCCCCGGACCCTGGCGATGAGTGCCTACGCCGATCTGGACACCTCGGTCATCGATGAGCTGCCCCCGGGCCGTACGCCGGTGACCACGGTCGTGATCAGTGAGCAGCGCCGTCCGGAAGTGATTGAGCGGGTCAGCCGAGCCTGTGAGCAGGGTCGTCAGGCTTACTGGGTATGTACCCTCATCGAAGAATCGGAAACCCTGGCCGCCCAGGCTGCGGAGGCCACGGCGGAGAATCTGGCGGTGGCTCTGCCGCACTTGCGTGTGGGGTTGGTGCACGGTCGACTCAAGGCCAAGGAAAAAGAAGCGGTGATGGCGGCGTTCAAGGCGGCGGAGCTGGATCTGCTGGTGGCCACCACCGTGATCGAGGTGGGCGTGGATGTGCCCAACGCCAGCTTGATGATCATCGAAAATCCCGAGCGACTCGGGCTGGCCCAGTTGCACCAGTTGCGCGGTCGGGTGGGGCGCGGCTCCGAGGCCAGTCACTGCGTTTTGCTGTACGGCTCGCCGCTATCGCGGCAGAGCCGGGAGCGGTTGGGCGTGATGCGGGACTCCAGTGACGGGTTTGTGATCGCCGAGCGGGATCTGGAGCTTCGTGGCCCCGGTGAGGTGTTGGGCACACGGCAGACCGGGGAAATGCAGTTCCGGATAGCGGATCTGCAGCGCGATGCCCATCTGTTGTCGCGGGTCCAGGAAGGTGCCCACGGGCTGATGCATCGCCACCCGGCACTGTGCAATGCCATCATGGATCGTTGGCTGGGGGATAACCGGCGGTATTTTCAGGTGTGAAAAGCCAAACTGTGCACCAGTCGACATCGGCCCGGCGCGCATCGACTAAACTGAATAACTGATAAAGCCCCGTGTGGCGGGCTTCAATAAGCAGAACCTGTGCATAAAACGCTTGAACAAGCGCCCGGCTTCTTACACACTGAACGTCATATTGGAGTCGTAATTTTCGGCGACACTGGCCGACCCAAATCAAGAACGGGCGTCTGTTGAACAAAAAGGAGTCAAACGTGCCGCTACCCACCAGCGTCGAGTCTTTGCTGAACAGCCAAAATATCCACTATGACCTGGCCACCGCGCCGGTGGATGCCAACAACCAACCCCTGTGGCACGACCAGCACCTGCGCAATGTCGGAGCGGCCAAAGCGGTGTTGCTGGAAGATGAAAAAGGCCGCATTCTCGCGGTGATATCCGCCGACACCTTGCTCGATCTGAATGCCGTCAATCGTCAGATGGACCGGGAGTTGCGGGCCACCAATCAGGACGCGGTCCGCCAGTTCTGCGATACCTACAGTCTGCAGTCGGTACCCGCGCTTCCCAAGCTGGCCGGCCTTCCCACGCTGGTGGATAAACAGCTGCTGCGCCGGGAAAGTCTGTTACTCGACTCCGGTGACGACACCCAGTTGCTGCACATCAACCGGGATGATTTTCAGCAGGTTCTGGAAGATGCCATCATCTGTGATATCGCCACACCTCTGGACCCACTGGAAGTGGATATCAGTGCGGAGCGGGATGAGGAACAGATCCTCGGCGCGGTGCGCAACTTTACGCAACTGCGCATCCGGCAGCGCCTGGAAGAAACGTTGGAGTTGCCGCCGTTGTCCGAGACCGCACAGCGGATCATCAACCTGCGCGTGGACCCCAACGCCGACATCAGCGATCTGGCTCAGGTGGTGGAAACCGACCCGAGCCTGGCGGCTCAGGTGGTGAGTTGGGCCGCCTCGCCCTATTATTCCGCACCGGGTAAAATCAAATCCATCCACGATGCCATTGTTCGGGTACTGGGCTTTGATATGGTGCTCAACCTGGCGTTGGGGCTTGCTCTGGGAAGAAGCCTGAGTATCCCCAAAGACGGCCCGGAGGGTTACCTGGGTTACTGGCAGAAGTCGGTGTACATGGCGGCCACCATTGAAGGGCTGGTCACGGCCATTCCCCGGGAGCAACGGCCCACGTTTGGCATGGCTTACCTGTCCGGTCTGTTGCACAACTTCGGATTTCTGATTCTCGCGGAGCTGTTTCCGCCCTACTTCAGTCAGTACTGTCGGATGACGGAAGCCAATCCGCACAGCACTCACCAGCCGATCGAACGGCACCTGTTGGGCGTGACCCGCGAGCAGCTTGCCAGTACTCTCATGTCTCTCTGGTCCATGCCGGAAGAGGTGGTCGTTGCGTTGCGTCACCAGAACAATCCCCGCTATCAGGGCGAGCACCACCAGTACGCCAAACTGATTTATGTGGCCGAGCGGTTGCTGCTTCAGCAGGGCGTAGGGTTGGGGCCGAAACTGGAAATCCCGGCGTCGGTCTTTGCCGACCTGCACCTCGATCCGGACAAGGCCCAGGCCACGGTCATCAATGTGATGGAGTCCCTGGACGATCTGGACCATATTGCTTTACAGCTCAGCCCCCGCTAACCGCCGTCGCCACCATCGTTAGCGCGGGGCCAACCACCAGGGTGGCTCCTTCAGTCGAGAGAAGACGCTATGTTGAACCCGTCAGGGATCGCCAAGGCGGCCCGTATTCTGGCAGAGCGACGTCGCAGTGGTGTTCAGGCGGAACGCCTGCCCAAGGACTGTCGCCCCGAGGATCTCGAGTCTGCCCTCGCCATTCAGGCGGCGGTCACCCGGGATCTGGGGGCACACATCGGTGGCTGGAAATGCCTCGAGCCGCCGCCGGGCCGCCTGGTCGTGGCGCCGATTCATGCGGAGGATATTCACCGGGGCGTTCCGGTTTCCGTGTGGGCACCAGAGGGCTTTGCCCGCATTGAGCCGGAGTTGGCCTTTGTCCTGGGGCGGGATCTGCCGCCGAGGGATTATCCCTACCGGAATAGCGAGGTGGATCAGGCCATCGCCCACACCCATCTTGTGCTCGAACTGATCCACAGCCGTTACGCCGACCCGGCTGAGGTGGCGTTTCCGGAAATGTTGGCGGACGGTCTGCTGAATCAGGGGTTGTTCATTGGTCCGGAAGTGGATCCGGAGCTGGCTCTGGAGGCGAGTGAGTTACCGATCACGCTGCACACCCGTAGTGCCGGCCCCGAGCGTCATCAGGGCCGTCATCCCAATACCCATCCACGCGCCCCGTTGTATTGGCTGGTCGAGTTTTTACGCAGCCGGGGAAAAGGGCTGAAAGCCGGCGAGATCATCATTACCGGTTCTTATGCCGGTGTGCTTGAAGCGCCGATGGAAGAGCCGGTACGGGTTCAGTTCGGTGAGCTGGGCGAGATCAGCGTATCGTTCAAGGCGCGCATTCAGGCGTGATACAAGACCGGAAGTGAACCGCACGATGACAGACACCCTGCCCCCAGAGCCCAATTTTTCCTGTGACATCCCGCTGCGCTGGGGGGATATGGATGCGTTCGGGCATGTCAATAACACGCTGTATCTGCGCTATTGTGAGGAGGCCCGTTTCCAGTGGTTGTCCCGGGCGGGGATCACACTGGCGGCGGACAGTTACCCGGTGGTGGTCACGGTTGGCTGTACCTTTCTGCGCCCGGTGGTCTACCCGGCGACCATCCGCATCGACTGCTATGCGGCGAAGCCAGGCCGGTCCAGCTTTGTGGCCTATTACAAGCTGTACACCACGGACAACCTGGAACAACCGTGCGCCGAAGCCCATTCCAAGGTGGTCTGGGTCGGTGCCGACGGTAAATCCCGCCCGTTGCCCGAGGCCGTTCGGGCGTGGTTTGCGTCCTGACTGGGCATTGAGCTTCAGTCTTCGGCGGACACCGGACGCTCAAACTGCGTGCGATCCAGCAGCTTTTCGCTGTTCGCAACGACCGTCGATACCATCGCATCACCGGTCACATTGACCGCAGTACGCACCATATCCAGCAGCCGGTCCACCCCGATGATCAGTGCGACGCCTTCCACCGGCAGGCCGGCCTGCTGCAACACCATCGCCAGGGTGATCATCCCGACGCCGGGTACCCCGGCGGTCCCGATCGACGCCAGGGTCGCGGTCAGCACCACCATCAGATAACCCATCAGGCCAATATCGATACCGTACACCTGGGCGATAAACGCTGTCGCAACGCCCTGCATGATGGCGGTGCCATCCATATTGATGGTGGCACCCAGCGGCACCGAAAATGAGGCCACCCGGTTGTCCACCCCAAGATCCTGTTCCACCGTACGCAGGGTAACGGGTATGGTCGCATTGCTGGAGGCGGTACTGAAACCGAACACCATCACCGAGCGCATCTTGCGCAGAAAAATCGCCGGATTCAGGCCAGTGAGCAGCTTGAGCAACAGGCTGTAAACCCCCAGCCCCTGTAAGAGCAACACAAACAGCAGGGTAAAAAAGTACAGGGCCAGGTCGGCGATGGCGCTCCAGCCCAGATCGGCAAACAGTTTGGCGAGCAGACAGAAGACACCGTAGGGCGCCAGGTGCATCAGAATCATCACCAGCTTCAGGACCACCGTGTTCAGGTGCCCGAAAAATTCCTGCATGTAGTGGGAGGCTTTGTGCTCACTGCGGGAGATGGCGATGCCGAGCAGCAGGGCAAAGACAATGATCTGCAGCATGTTGCCCTCGGCCATGGCCTCCACCGGGTTACTGGGGAAGATGCCTACCAGGGTGTCTTTCAGGGACGGCTTGTCGGCGACTTCAAACTCCTCGACTTCACCGGGCATGTCAATGCCTTCCCCCGGTTTCACCAGTTGCCCAATGCCCAGGGCGAGGGTAATGGCCACCGCCGTGGTGGCCAGGTAGAGGCCAATGGTCTTGATCGCCAGGGCGCCCATGCGGCTGTGCCCTCCCAGCGCGGCGCTACCGCACACCAGCGAGACGAACACCAGCGGAACCACCAACAGGGTCAGCGAGGCGATAAACACCTGGCCGATGCCGTCGAACAGACCCCGGGCCAGCCAGGCGCGCAGAAAATGATCCTCGGAGGGCGCGATCAGGTGGATCAGTACCCCCGTGCCGACACCGAGAATCATGGCGAGCAGAATGCGTTTGGTCAGGGTCATAGCGGACTCTTATCGGTATAAAGGAAGCGGCCATTAAAGCAATCCCGGCCGGCCGGGTAAAGTCGCCCGCCACCTGCAGGGCTGGGGGAAGCTGTTAGAATAGCCGCCGATGTGAGCTTATGCAGCGCCGGGGTGCAACGGCGACCGCCATGCCATTGGGAGGCATTTTTGACACAGGATATTCCAGTATTGCGGGCCAACCGCCCGGTGGCCGGTGGGTTTGCGCCCGGATCGCAGGCGCCACGGTGGCGTCCGGCCAGCCAGGGGCGACTGGGTACCTGGCCGGCTGCCCTGAGGCCCTGGCTGCGGGATCAGGGCTCTCTGACGGCCAAACTGATGGCTTTCAGTCAGGGGGCGTTCCGGGTCCGCGTGCTGCGCCAGGGGTTGGCCCGGCCGGACGTGTCCGAGCGCCGGTGCCTGGGGGTCGGCCCCGGCCGCTGGGTACTGGTGCGGGAAGTCATCCTGATGGGAAAAGGCGAATCCTGGGTATTTGCCCGCAGCCTGCTGCCCCTGAGCAGCCTCAAGGGGCGATTGCGTCAATTGCGTCAGTTGAACACCCGGCCGCTGGGAGGCTTTCTGTTCCGTCAGCCGGACCTGGAGCGCGAGCCAATGGAAATCAGCCGGCTGATGCCCGGCCAGCGTTATGTGCCACCGTCGTTGCAGCAGGGGCAGACACTCTGGGGGAGACGGTCCGTCTTTCGCCTGGAGGGGCGCCCGCTGCTGGTCAGTGAAGTGTTTTTGCCTGCCTTTGTGGAGCGTGTGAGTCTATGAAACGACCGTCTGCTCAAAAAAACCGCTGCCGTGCCGACCCGAATTCTTCCCGAATCGATTGGCGCGGAAGGCTGTCCGCCTACCTGCGCCTGACCCGACTGAACCGTCCCATCGGCAGTTTTCTGTTGCTCTGGCCTACCCTCTGGGCGCTCTGGTTGGCGGCCGGCGGCGTGCCGGACTGGGATCTGCTGGTCATCTTCGTGCTGGGGGTATTTGTCATGCGCTCGGCCGGTTGTGTGATCAACGACTATGCCGATCGGCATTTCGATGGTCACGTCAAACGGACCAAAGCCCGTCCCATGGCCACCGGCGAAGTCTCGGAACGGGAAGCGCTCACCCTGTTTGTAGCGCTCTGTCTGCTCGCCTTTGTCCTGGTGCTGTTCACCGATGCGTTCACCGTAAAGCTCTCATTGGGCGGGGTCGCCCTGGCGTTCTGCTACCCCTTCATGAAGCGCTACACTCACTTGCCGCAGGTGGTGCTCGGGGCGGCGTTTGCCTGGGCGATTCCCATGGCGTTTGCCGCCCAGCGGGGCAGTCTGGGCACGGATGTCTGGCTGCTGTACACCGCCGTGCTGCTCTGGACGGTGGTGTACGACACCCTCTACGCCATGGTGGACCGGGACGACGACCTCAAGGTGGGCATCAAGTCCACGGCGGTGCTGTTTGGCGATCTGGATCGGGTCATGGTGGCGGTGCTGCAGGGGTTGACCCTGTACGCGCTGGTGATGGTCGGCGGGCGTTTTGAGCTCGGCGTGCCCTATTATCTGGGGCTGGCCGCGGCGGCCGGGCTCTTTGGCTACCATCAGTACCTGATCCGTTTTCGGGAACGGGACCCCTGTTTTCGAGCCTTTCTGAACAACAACTGGGTGGGCTTTGTCATTTTTGCGGGCATCGTGATTGACTTCATGGTGTCACAATAACCCTATTCATTTCCGCTCTGTCATAATTGTGTAACACTGAGTTTATTAAATACGCTGGCGCGAAGGTTGATTTCCAACCTCGGGGCGCCGGCGTCATGCCGCCGTCCCGATCGTTCACTGATGACAGGCAGGTATTATGGCAGGGCGCAGGATTCTCATAGTTGACGACGAAGCCGCCATTCGCGACATGCTCCGGGTGGCCCTGGAGATGGCGGATTACGAGTGTCTCGAAGCCAGTAACGCCCAGGAGGCGCTGGAGCTGATCGTCGACGAGCGGCCCGATCTGGTGCTGCTGGACTGGATGATGCCCGGCACCAGTGGCATAGAGCTGGCCCGCCGGCTCAAACGCGAGGAAGTGACCGCGGAAGTCCCCATCATCATGCTCACCGCCAAGGGTGAGGAAGATAACAAGATTCAGGGGCTGGAAGTCGGCGCGGACGACTACATCACCAAGCCTTTCTCTCCCCGGGAGTTGGTGGCGCGCCTCAAAGCGGTATTGCGCCGGGCCGACCCCCAGGTCAATGGCAATCCGATCCGGGTTCAGGGCCTGTGTCTGGACCCCGCCAGCCACCGGGTCACCATCAACAACCGGCCGGTGGATATTGGCCCGACCGAGTATCGGTTGCTGGAGTTCTTCCTGACTCACCAGGAAAGAGCTTATACTCGCAGCCAGTTGCTCGATCATGTCTGGGGTGGCAATGTCTATGTGGAGGAGCGTACGGTGGATGTCCACATCCGGCGCCTGCGCAAGGCACTGGCCATAGACGACCACGAGAATCTGGTGCAGACCGTACGCGGCACCGGCTACCGGTTTTCGACTCAGGCAGGTTGACCCCTGAACATCCGTTGAATCGCGGGGCCTGTACCTTGGCTCCCTGAAGAGGCCGGTTATTTTGCTGCGTGGTTACAGCGTCGAGGTTCGGCGCCTGCTGATAATCCTTTTTCTGTGCGCCCTGGTCGGCTTCTGGCTGGACCATGTGGTGTGGGCGCTGTTGGCGGGCAGTTTGCTGTACGTCTCCTGGATGGTGTGGCAAATCCGCCGGTTGAACAAGTGGTTGCTGCGTAACAACGATGAGCCACCACCGGAATCGAGCGGTATTTGGGGCGACCTGTTCGACAATATTTACCACCTGCAACGCCGGCAGGTGCAGGAGAAAAACAGTCTGCAAGCGGTCATCAACCGCGTTCAGGAAACCAGCGCAGCGTTGCGCGATGGTGTGATTGTGCTCGACTGGCGCGGCTGCCTGGATTGGTGGAACCCCTCCGCCCAACGGTTGCTCGGTTTTCACAGCAGCGATCAGGGCAAATCCGTCATCAACTTTATCCGCCACCCCAAGTTTGTGAACTACTTTGAAGAGGGCAACTACAGCGAGCCATTGGAAATTCCCTCGCCGCGTTTCACCTCCAAACGTCTGCAGTTTCAGATCACCCGTTTTGGTCGCAACGAACGGCTGATTGTGGTGCGTGATGTGACCCAGTTGCACAAGCTCGAGCAGATGCGCCAGGACTTTGTGGCCAATGTCAGCCACGAACTGCGCACCCCGCTGACCGTCATAAGCGGCTACCTGGAAACCCTGTCGGACAGCGGCGCCGATCTGACGCCGCCGTGGCGGCGGGCACTGGATCAGATGCAGCAGCAATCGAAACGTATGTCGCTGTTGATCAACGACCTGATTACCCTCTCCAAACTGGAAACGACAGAGTCGGGTTACAACCACAAGCCGGTGAAACTGGAACCCCTGCTGCAGGCGATTCGCTCCGAGGCCACCGCGCTCAGTGGAGAGCGAGGGCATGAAATCTCACTGAAATGCGAGTCGCCCGACTTGCTGCTTATGGGCAACGAAAAAGAACTGCACAGCGCCTTCTCCAACCTGGTCACCAATGCCGTGAAATACACCCCGGCCGGTGGCAAGATTGCCATGCGTTTGTGGCAGGCACACCGGCAGATCTTTTTTTCCGTGCAGGATAATGGCCCGGGTTTCGACAGCAAACACATTCCCCACCTGACCCAGCGCTTCTACCGTGTTGAACAGAGTCGCAACAGCGGCACCGGGGGCACCGGCCTCGGCCTGGCCATCGTCAAACACGTCCTGTTGCGTCACGACGGTGAACTACAGATCAGCAGCGAAGTGGGCGTGGGCAGCACCTTCACCTGCATCTTCAGCCAACCCCCCACCGAGTAAACGCCACCGTCCCGTAGGTCGGATCGGTCCGACGCTTCGGAGCGAAGCGTAATCCGACACCCCAGTTGCGTAGGGCGGATAAGGCGTAGCCGCATCCGCCGTCACTCAACCGCAGAGCGCGCACGCCATACCAAAAACCTCCCCCGGTCAACACGACCCCTGAGCATGCTATAGTACCCCGCCCAAACCCAACCCCCAGATTGCTATGCCCGAACTACCCGAAGTCGAAACCACCCGCCGGGGTATTGCTCCCCACATCGAAGGCCGAACCGTTACCGACGTCGCCATCCGTCAGCCCAAGTTGCGTTGGCCAATATCGGAACCACTGGCGTCCGCCATTCAGGGGCAAACACTGCGCGCGGTGAATCGCCGGGGAAAATACCTGCTGCTGGGATTCGACAGTGGCACGGCACTGATTCACTTGGGGATGTCCGGCAGCCTGCGCATCGTAAAACCCGAGGAGCCGCCGCGCTTTCACGATCACTTCGATATTGCGTTTGGCAACCGGGTGTTGCGCTACTGTGATCCGCGCCGGTTTGGTTGCCTGCTCTGGGTAGAATCGGATCCCTACGAGCACAGCCTGTTGGCGAGTCTCGGGCCGGAACCTCTGGATGAAGACTTCACCCCTGAGTATCTGTTCAAACGCAGCCGCAAGCGCTCGGTGCCGATCAAACAGTTCCTGATGGACAGTAAAACGGTGGTGGGGGTGGGAAACATCTACGCCAACGAAGCGCTGTATATGGCGGGCATTAAACCGATCCGAAAAACCTCAACGCTCACCAGGCGGCAGAGCGAGCTCCTGGTGGCCCAAATCCGTTTTGTGTTGCAGCGCTCTATTGATCAGGGCGGCACCACGCTCAGAGACTTCGTCGGCGGTGATGGGCAGCCGGGCTACTTCAAACAGCAGTTGCTGGTGTATGGCCGAGGCGCCGAGCCCTGCAGGCAGTGCGGCAAGGCGCTGAAAGAAATCCGGATGAACAACCGGACAACGGTGTATTGCACTGACTGTCAGCGTTAACCGCTCAATAATGTGAATCCTGTCACACAATAAAAACGGTTGAGTTCACATTTTAGGCGTTATAGCTCGTTGTTATTTCTCCTCCACCCTCAGGAACAGGTAACATCCTGACGATATGTGCGACATATAATCAACTGGACATTAAGGGGTCTGGTTGATTCAGGTAAATCGTAGGAAGCACCAATAATCAAACAGGGCGGGGAGTCGGTCAAAGGTGGTCAGGGACAGTTCTATGCCGTGGGGACGCGCACTCGCGTCGGCAGTCATCATCGCGTTGCTAGGCGGTGTCGGTGGCGAAGTAGCTGCCCAGGAGGGAGCCGTAGATACCTCCAATCGTTTGCAGGAGCTCGAACGTCAACGTCAGGACGCACTGCGAGAGGAGCGTCGCGCCCAGCAACGAGAACACACGTTCACTCCGTTCGAATTACCCGAATCGCCTGAAATGGAGCGTGACTCCGCTGGCGAGGAGTGCTTCCCTGTCGAGGTCGTCCAGCTCAAAGGGGTCACTCGATTCGACCAAGAACAACAGGATCAATGGGCGTCTCCTTACCAGGACCGATGCCTGACCCGAAACGATATCAATCATCTGGTGCGCACCATCACCCAGGCCTACCTGGAAGCGGGCTATGTCACCAGCCGAGCCTACCTGCCTCCCCAGGATCTCTCCGACGGCCTTTTTGTCGTGCAGGTCGTTGAGGGGCGTATCGAGGCGCTTGACGTCCAGGGCGCTGCACAGCGTATAGCGACAACCCTGCTGCCTTCCGCAGAGGGCGACATTCTGAACCTGCGAGCCATTGAGCAGGCGCTTGACCAGATAAACCGTCTGGCCGGTGTTCGCGCGACCGTGGAGTTCGCCCCGGGCGAGCAGGTGGGCGGTACGGTGGTCGTGCTCAAAGTTGATCAGGACCAATGGACCAACGTCGACGTTGGTGTCAATAACAGCGGGCAGGAGTCTACCGGTCGTCGTCAGGGCCTGCTTAACGTCAGCCTGAACAATCTGACCGGCTATGGCGACTACCTGAACCTGAATTACCAGAGAAATATTGAGGGCGACCGCGCAGAACAGTCCAGCGAAAGCGTTGGCTATCACACCTCCATACCCTACGGGTACTGGTTGGTCTCACTCGGTGGTAATCAGTTTGATTACCTGACACTGGTGGAGGGAGCCTCGCGCACTTTCCGTTCCACCGGTGACAGTCAGACGCACCGCTTCACACTGGAGCGGACGCTGCACAGAAGCCAGAGCAGTAAAACCTCGGCAGAGCTTTTGCTGAAGCAGCAGGAAAATAATAACTACCTCGAAGACGTGCGCCTGGACACCAGTAGTGTCAGCTACCGGGCGGCCGAGCTGACGCTTAACCATGAGCGGTACTTTCAACAGGGTGCAACGTTATTGCTGGCGGCTTCTTACGTGAAAGGGTTGGATAACAATCTGTCCGGTGAAGTAAGCAGCTTTTATACCGAGTCGTTCGAAAAACTGAATGTCAATGCCTCTTATTGGTTGCCGGTCCCAATTCCGGGCGGTAGGACTCAATGGAGCAGCCGGCTGAGCGCCCAGTACTCAGACGACTCACTCTACAGTGCCGAGAGTCTCTCATTGGGTAGTCGCTACACCGTAAGGGGCTTTGAGCAAGATGGTGTCAGTGGCGGAAATGGTGGCTACTGGCGCAACGAAATCAGTCAGACCTATTTCCCTTCAACACGCTTTTCGCGCTATTCAGTTTCTCCCTATTTAGGCCTGGATGTGGGGCGAGTGTCGGGTGGTGAAACCCTGGCGGGCGCCACCGTCGGGGTGCGCGCCAGCGGCCGATACATCAATCTGGAGCTGTTCTACAGCGAGCCGGTAAAGGCCCCGGAACGGTTTGAGCGCAAAGACAACCAGGATTTTGGATTTTCAGTGACCATGAAGGCCAGTTGGTAATGGAAGCAGCGTCATGAAACGAATCAACAGTTACGCCAATCGTCTCATTGTATGGGCGGTCTCTCTGTGCATGGTGGGACAACCTCTCGCGGCCTCGGCAGAAGTCATTGTAGACAGGAATGCCAATGCCGAGCACAGGGCACAGTTGGACCGTGCTCAGAACGGTGTCGACATTGTGAATATTACCGCGGCCTCAAAGGCAGGGGTTTCGCATAACAAATTCAGTCGGTTTGATGTACCGGAAGAAGGCATCATTCTCAACAACAGCCGAAGCGAAGTGAATACCCAACTGGGTGGCTATATCGCCGGTAACCGTAACCTCCGGGACGGTACGGCCCAAATTATTCTGAACGAAGTGACCGGAGGCCACCGCAGTCAGTTGGAAGGCTTTACTGAAATCGCCGGGGATCAGGCCGAGTATGTATTGGCCAATCAGTGGGGTATTACCTGTGACGGTTGCGGTTTCATCAATACCCCCAAGGTAACACTCGCGACCGGCCGGCCGGAGATGAAAGACGGATCACTCAGTGCAATCCGCGTCACTCGCGGTGATGTGTCCATCATGGGGGAGGGGCTGAACGCAAGCAATGTCGACTACGTGGACATTCTGGCACGATCGGTCGCAATCAATGCCGATATTCATGCAGACCGGTTGCGTATGCTTACTGGAGCTAACCAGATCGATTATGCCTCTGGCGGTGTCGATCCCATTCAGGCTGAAGGCGATGCGCCGGATTTTGCTTTGGATTCTTCCGCCCTCGGCGGAATGTACGCCAACGCGATTACACTCCTGGGCACGGAACATGGTGTTGGGGTGCGGCTGGCGGGGGATATGGCCACGGACGCGGGTAACCTGGTTATTGACCAATCGGGCAAGGTGGAAGTCAATAACCTATTCAGCCAGAACCGACTCCGGATTGCCAGCTCTGCCGATGTCGTGTCGACCGGTAACCTGAGTGCCGACCGGATTGATGTTCAGGCTGGCTCGCAGGTGGTGCTATCGGGCGATCAAGTATTAGGTCACTCGGAGGTTGATCTCAGGGCTGAGCGTATAACCAACTCCGGAGCCGTCGCTGCCGGTTATAGCGACTCAGGCGAGTCCTCAGGAAACGGCCTGCTACTGATGTCGGCTGGCCGTCTGGAAAATTCCGGATCCATTGTGTCCTCCGATACCCTGAAACTGTTGGGAGGAAATCTTGGCAACAACGGTGATCGGGCGCTGATCCAGAGTGAGGGTACGGTTGAGCTGGAAGCAAGCCATCTCGACAATCGGGACGGTGCAAGAATCATCGCTGACGAGGCGCTTGAAATACTGGTGTCGGGCGAAACCGATAACGCCGGTGGTGTTATCGCCAGCGTCTACGATGAGCTGACCCTGGCTACCCTGAGTTTGAACAACTCGGCTGGCCTCATTCATGGCGGCGAAGCAACGACCGTGACGGTAACCGATCGGCTGAATAACTCTGATGGTCGTATCGAGTCCGAGGGAGCGCTTGCGCTGGATGTGAGCGGTAGCCTCAGCAACAGTGGTGGCACCATTGGCGGGAGCGAAGGGCAAAGCCTCGATGTTTCCGGTGATCTTGACAATCGTGGGTCGGCGACCGCCTTCTCAGATCATAGTCTGACCTTGAACCTCAATCAGTTGGACAACCGGGACGGTCAAATCTCTCATCTCGGAGAAGGCTTGTTTGAGCTCAATATCGAAAACAGCTTTCTCAACCAGAATGGTTATCTTGCCAGTGCCGGATCTATTGATCTGTCTGCGGGCCGCATTGATAACGATTCTGGATACATCGGGGCCGAGCACACCTTACGCCTGTCTTCAATCAATGACTTTAACAACCGCAAAGGAACCCTGTGGGCTGATCAGCGTCTTGGTGTGACGGCGGTCGATTTTGATAATACGCAGGGCGCCTTGGGCAGTCATCGAATTGATGTGGACGTGACGCGATGGGATAACACTCAAGCGAGTCTCAGTGCCAATGAAATTCTCGTGGCAGTCACGGAAGATATGAACAACAACAATGGGCAGCTACACGCTCAGAGTCGGTTGAATATGACAGTGCTGGGGTTGGTAGATAACACTGACGGCAGGCTGATGTCCGACAACGAGTTGTCGCTGCAGGCCAGAGAGCTTCGCAATATCGAGGGGGCTTTGGCGGCGAGAGGCGAAGGCGGGCTCGCGCTCGCCATTGAGGACAGCCTGATCAACAGCGGGTCGATCTACAGCCTTGACGGCGAACTGCAAATCGCGGCCGGTTCGCTGAACAATGATGCCGGCCTGATCAACCAATCCGGTGCACAACCATTAACGCTGGTCATTGATAATGTCCTCAGCAATCAACAGGGCGAGATCAGCGCAAATCACGCCCTGAGTCTGACCGCGGCCGAAGTGAACAACGCGGTTGGGGAGCTTTTCTCGAGGGACCTGTCAGTCGTAACCGGGAATTTCGGCAATCATCAAGGTCTGGTTGAGGCCGATAGCCTGGCATTTAACATCTCCGGAGATCTGAACAATACCGGCGTCTCGGACGCACCGGCATTAATCCGTGCACTTGGGTCATCCGGCGCAGCGTCGACGATCGAAGTCGATGGTCAGCTTGATAATCAGTTCGGTGAGGTTCAGGCCGTCAGCGATCAGTTCGTGCTGAACGCCACTGCGCTGGACAACCGCGAAGGCCTGATTTGGCACGGAGGCGAGGGTGACGCCCGGATACAGGTGGTCGAGTCGATCAATAACACCCGGGGAGCACTCATCGGACAGGGAGCTATCCTCGCACAGGCTACGGATATCAATAACAAAGAAGGCCTGATTCAGGCGACCGACTCGGTCGACGTATCGGCTGGCAATGAGTTCTCGAACGCTGCGGGCCAAGTGACGGCAGGGAGCCGTGTCAATCTGGAATTCCGCCTTTTGGACAGCACGGCGGGGCAAATCACATCCAATCAAGTGACGATTTCGGGGTCGTCTGGAAATAACCGTGGTGGTGCGGTCGATGCGGGTCAAGACCTACAGATAACGACGTCCGATTGGAATAACACGGACGGTTGGCTGGGCGCCAGTGGTGCTCTGGAGCTGAATCTTTCTGGCCGACTCAATAATCAGCGCGGAGAGCTGTATAGCGAGTCTGACATACGGATTACCTCAGAAGCATTGGATAATACCGATGGGCGGATTACGGCGGGTTCCCAGGCAAGAGTAAACGCCAGTGAGGTCGATAACTCCCAAGGGGAACTACTGGCGTCGGGCCTGATAGTCGATGGCGGCACCCTGGTAAACCGGGGTGGCGTCATTGAATCCGACACACTGGCGCTGACATTGCTGACCGACCTGATTAATACGGAAAACGGTCTGATCAGTGTATTGGCGACCGATCCCGATGCGTTGACTATCGCCTCGACCGGCGTGTTGAACAATACGGGCGGTCGTATCCAGACCAATGCCGACAGCGCTCAGTTACAGGCATCGTCCTGGCTAAATCAGGGCGGCCAGATCCTGCATCTGGGAGAGGGCGAATTGCGCTTGGGCAGCGCCATCGACCTGGACAATGAAGAGGGCGCTATAGAATCAAACGGATCGTTAAACCTCAGTGCGACAACGCTGAACAATACGGGTGGTCTGATCGCCTCCCGTCTGGCTCATTTGGAGGTCGAAGACGCCTTCGTCAATGAACGCGGAATGCTGGATGTCGTCGAGACTGTGACCCTGAACACGGGGCACCTCAATAATGTGGACGGAACCCTGTCTGCATCCGGGACGGAAGACAGTCACATAGCAAGCGACAGCCTGGATAATCGGCGCGGCCTTATTCAGAGCAATGCCGACACACTTTCTCTCACGTCAGATGAAACAGACAATACGGCGGGGACGATTCGTCACGCCGGTACGGGTGCGCTGATCATAAGGGCCGATGATGCCGGGTCGTTGAACAATGACGGTGGGTCTGTGCTGAGTAACGCTCGTATTGATCTTTCCGTTGCCGATGTGACTAACCGCCAAGGGGAGTTTTACGCACCGCAACTGGCCTGGAGCGGCACTGGCCTGGACAACACCGGAGGGTTGATCGAAGCGGAAGATCTGGTAATGGCGCTCTCCGATTCCCTGGTCAACGGCAACCAGGACGAGTTGGCTGGACTCATTACCGCCTTGAGCGGGTTTTCCTTGAGCGTAGGAGAAACACTGAATAATGCTGGGGGCAGCCTCCAGAGTTCCGCCGATGAAATGGTTATCGCCGCGCGGTCGCTGCGCAACGAGTCCGGCCGTATTCTGCAGGGTGGCTCCGGAACGTTGGAGCTTGATCTTCAGGACGGGCTGGACAATCAAAGTGGATGGGTGAATACCAATGGCGCCTTGCGCGTCGCGTCCGGCCGTATCAATAACCAGTCGGGCCAATTGCTCGCCAGGCACTCGGTGTCGCTGAACCTGACGGGGGCGGAACAGACCGGCCACCTGGATAACCGTCAGGGGCTGATTGATACCAGCGCCGGTTTGACCGTTCAGGCCGCTTCCATCGATAACCGGTCCGGCACCCTGCTGAGTGCGGGATCGGAAGCCAGTGAACTCACCGTTGACACCCTCTTCGACAATCGGGGCGGGCAGGTCCTGAGTAACGCGGACCAATTCACCCTATCAGCCGAAACGCTGGACAATAGCACCGATGGGGCCGGCTTGGCGGGCTTGATTCAGCACAACGGCAATACCCTGACCCTGGAAGTCGATAAGGAACTGAATAACAGGCAGGGAGAGGTGCTCAGCGCCGGAGCCTTGCGTCTGGAGGGTGCCGTACCCAGTGATCTGACAATAGACAATACGCTGGGGGTATTGGCCTCAGAGACACTGGCAGTAAACGCTGGAAATCTGATCAACTCAGGTGGGGTTCTGGAAGCGGACATTCTCGACCTGGCGCTAACCGGGAACCTGGATAACCAGGTGCATGTCGGCACCGAAAACAATACCCGGGCACTGATTTCGGCACTGAGCGGCGAAGCGGACTCATTGTCGCTTCAGGTGGGTGGCAGCCTGACCAACAGCGGCAGCGTGATACGCAGCGCCGGCGCCGACGGGACCATCACGGTCGGTGGCAAGCTGGTCAATCAGGAAGGGCTGGTTCTGCACACGGGTACCGGGACGTTGCGTCTGGACCTGCAGGAAGTGGACAACCGGGGCGGTCGGATCGACTCGGATGGCGCTCTTGCTATAGCCGCCGGAAGCCTCAACAACAGGGCGGGGAGTCTGGTATCTGAGCACCACCTTGACCTGCAGATTGCCGGGCAACTGAACAACGAGCGGGGCGAGATCGATAGCGCCCAATCACTCAGTATTGAAGCGAACGATATTATCAACCGGGCCGGCGTTCTGTCCGCCGCGGGTGAAGCGGACAGCACTCTCAACGCGACCACGTTTGATAACTCCGGCGGACGAGCCGTCAGCAATGCTGAACAGTTTACCATTCAGGCCGATGAGCTGATCAATCAGACGCTCGACGGGCAGGCCGGTCAGATTCATCACGCCGGTCAAGGTGTGCTGAACCTCAATGTGTCCGACCAGTTGGACAACAGCGCCGGCGAACTGATCAGCAACTCGCGCCTGATGTTGAGTGGCGGAACACAGCTGGACAATCAGTTGGGTCTTATTTACGCACCAGAGATAGCGGCCTTACTGGCGCGTCTCGACAACACGGGCGGCACCCTGTCGGGCGAGCGTCTGGATATACAGCTTTCCGGTGATCTGATCAATGGCACCGTGGGGGAGCAACGCGGTTTGATTGCCGCAATGAGTGATATGGGCAGCGCCGAGTTCAGACTCACTGCAGACGGAACCATCGACAATCAGAGCGGCACATTGCAGACCGATGCCGATAGCGCCGCCATTGAATCGGCGGCACTGGTAAACGACGGCGGACGCCTCCTGCACCTGGCCAATGGAACACTTGATCTTTCTGCCGACGAGGGCGGCTTGAGCAACCGTAACGGCCTGATCGTTACCGACGGTTCGATTACTGCAGACGCCAAGGCATTGGACAACCAGAAGGGAGAGGTGATTGCACAACGCGATATGGCAGTGAGTGTGGCACAAGGCTCACTGACCAATGATCAGGGATTGGTCAGCGCCGGCGGTCGCCTCATACTCTCCGGTGGCAGTCTGAGTAACCAGGACGGTGAATTGTTCAGTGCCGGTACCGGAGACGTTGCATGGAACTTTACCGGTGAGGTCAATAACGCCGGAACCATCCTCAGTAACGCCGGCCATTTTGATCTGAGTGCCGATCGCTTGCTCAATAAGGGAACCCTGCACCACTCCGGAGATCGACTGGCAGTCACCGTGGCGCAACAGCTGGACAACGACGGCGGCGAGCTGGCGTCCGCCTCCGAGCTGCAACTGACGGCGCCCGAACTGATCAGTCGCAATGCCGGCACAATACTGGGCGAGCGAGTAACCCTCACGGCGGATCGCCTGAGTAACACCGACTACGCCCTGTTGGAAGCAGAACAACTGACACTGAATATTCTGGAGTTGACCACCAACCGTGGCGACGCTCAACTTCGGGCCTATGCCCAGGCCGGTGCTCAACTGCAGCTCGGTTCGGACCTGGGTACACCGCTGGTCATTGATAACCGCGGCGGAAGAATCGAAACCAATGCATTGGATGTTCAACTCCACACCGCCGGGTTTATGAACGAGGGTGGTCGGTTGATCCATGCCGGCGACGGCATGCTCCAGCTGATCAGCGGCAGCGACTGGAACAACCAGGGTGGCGCGATTCTCTCCAACGGTGCCCTCAGTCTCACCGCGGCCAATCTCGACAACAGCGCCGCGGGTACGCTACAGAGTCTTGAGGGCATGACACTGTCTCTGTCCGGAGCGCTGGATAATCGCGATCAGGGCCTGATTGATACCGCCGCAAACCTCACTCTTGAAGCGGAACAGTTCGATAACACCGAAGGCTCCCTGTTCAGCGCGGGCGCGGCGGACAGCGCACTGACCGTTCGCCAATCGCTGAATAATACGGATGGTCTGTTGTTGACCAATGGCGAACGCCTGACGCTGACCCTGGGCAGTCTGATCAATGCCCGTGTCAATACGGAAACGGGCGGGGTCATCAACCATGCCGGACAAGGTGCCTTGCGCCTCGACGTGAGCGGCGCCGTTGACAATGACACTGGCGAGCTTGGCAGCGCCGGATCCATGGACGTCGAGGTCCAGGGCGCCTTCAACAACCAGGTGGGTGTGTTGTTTGCCGCCGAGCGCATTGGCTTGCAGGCCAACACACTGGATAACCAGAGCGGTACGGTACAGGCCGGTCAGGTGAGCCTGACCGCCACAGAGCATCTCGATAATGATGAGGGTGGCAAAATTACGGCGCTCGGGCTCGCCGGTGAAAGCGAGGCGCTCACCTTGGTCGCAGGCGGCGCATTGACCAATCAGGCCGGGTTGATTCAGGGCGTCGGGGGATCGACATCGCTCCAGGCACAAAGCCTGGATAACTCGACGGGCGACATTCTGCAGGGCGACGCTCACGACTTGTCGGTCACCAGCGATGGGCAACTGCTCAATCGCGGTGGTGCCATTCAAAGTGTCGGTAGCCTGACGCTATCCGCCGCTGAAATAGTCAACACACAGGCAACAGACGGTGCCAAGGCGACCATGGCGTCGGGAGGCAACCTGAGCCTGTCCACCATTGGCTCGCTCAACAATCAGGGCAGTGTCATCAGCAGCAACCAGACCCTCGAGCTCAGCGCCGAATCTATCGACAACCAGAAGGGGGCCATCAGTGCTTATGGCAATGGCGAGAATCGACTGACCGCCACAACCACCCTGGATAACACCTCGGGTTCGCTGTACTTCAATGGCGGAGCGAGTGAGCAGTCCCTTCAGGTGGGTGACTCATTGCTGAATGTTGATGGTGAACTGGCTCACAGCGGCACAGGCAACTTGATGATCACCGCACCACGGGTGGATAACAGCACCCTGGTCGGTCGTAGTGATGCGGAGAGAAACCCCCAGGGCGCCCTTCTGAGTTCCAACGGCCGTGTGTTGTTTTCCGGCCTTGATGCGCTCCTGAACAATGGCACGGACACGACGCCGCCGTCATTGATCAGCGCAAGCCATATTGAACTGACCGGATCGGATGCCAACGCCAAGGTTGAAAACCGCTTTGGCCAGCTGATCGCTACCGGCTCAGACAGTCTCCTGGTATCGGGTTTTGAGCTCGATAACGACAATGGTCTGCTCTATAGCAACGGCCCGGCAACTCTTGATCTTAATGGTTTGAGCAATACAGGAGGCAGCCTTGAATCCCTGACGGATCTCACCCTATCCCTGGATACTTTCTCCTTTGGTGATGGAGAGCTGAAGGCCCAGCGCGATCTCACCATTAATACTGCGGATAATCTCAACGTTCTGGCGGGAAGCAATGTGTCTGCTGCAGGTAGCCTGTATCTCAATGTCGATGGCTTTTTCAGCAACAGAGGCGACATCGAAGCTAATGGCACCTTGTCGATTCAGAATATCTCTGGCGGAGGGCGGTTTGAGAATAGCGCCAGTGGGACGTTAACCGGCGATGAGCGCCTGGAGATTGAATTTGGTGATGTCGTCAACTACGGCATCATGGGCTCCCAGCGCGTTATCGATCTGTCGGGAGGAAACTTCCGAAATCATGAGACGGTCGTGGCCGGGCAGAATTTAGAGGGAACCTTCGGCACAGTTGATAACTATAAGCTGATTTTTTCCGGAGACACGCTCCAGTTTAACGGAACCAGGGCAAATGGTTGGGGTACTTCAATCAGAAATCGGACTGGCGCTGACATTTATGCGATAGGAGACTTGGAGCTAAAAGCTTCTAGTGTAGAGAACTTGTCCGGCCGCATAGAGAGTCGATCTGGAAATATCAGGATTGAAGCCGATCAGCTGCAGAACAAGCAGGAAAATATCGATATTATTTATCACGACGAAGTGGAAGTTTTCAGAATTACTGAGGGACAGTATCCAGATCAATACACCTATGTTGGCTATGAAACAAATGTAGACCAAGTTAACCTTTCCGGAGGCGCTTTGCTTAGCGCCGGGGAGAGCCTGGATATTTCGGTCGGCTACATAACAAACACCGTCAGTACTATGAGTGCGGGTGAGAATATCGTTTTTAATGGCTTCAACCTTTCCAACGAAGCGCTCGAAGTTTACGACGAAAAACGGCAGGTCAGTTTCCCCAGAGGTGAAGGTGAAAATGAAGATGCGCGAACGGAAACCTTCACCTACGAACTCTACGACAGCTACGCCTCCGAAATTCTCGCCGGCGGCGTTATCCTGGGTGATTTCACTGGCCAAGTGGACAATGTCACGATTCGTGAAGGATACGACCACGAATCCAACATACTGAACGAAGAAGCGGGCGCAGCCTCACCCGGTTCGGTGCAGGCACGCTCGGGGGCCGCCGTCGAGCAGCAGTCAGCAGCCAACCTGGACGCCTCGGTCGAATCCGACAACTACAATGCCACCGCCGCCACCAGCGGCGCGTCCGTTGAAGCTGTTGAAAGTGGTCGTGGGGACGTTACCCAAGCGACCCACCAAGGGGCTGACGTCACAGCTGACGAAGTAAACAGCACCCAAGCACAAACGGTCACCAGCGGCAGCGCCCAGGACAGCTTCGAGGGCCAGGGACGCTCTGGTGAGCAAATCGCCAGCAACGGCGAATCCCTGGAGGTAGAAGGCAGTCAACGGGAGGGTGTACAGGTCGATTCGTCCAACCGCGACTCGAGCTCACTGACCGACACGGGCGCCGGTTCGGACGCAAACCGTCCCGATGCCCCCGAAACTCAAACGCCGGAGTTGGCTGAAGGCGGCCAGCGGGATTCCGTTCCGGACGCGACCGAGGACAATAATCCTCAGCCCGTTCAACCCCCCGAGCCGCCACCCGCGCCGGTCGCCAGCGGCGAAGACATCGAGCTGGCCGAGATCTACAACCCGGCGGATAACATCAGTCTCCCGCAGGATGGCAGCCTGTTCGTGATCAGCCCGGAGCCCTCGGCCAACTACCTGGTGGAAACCAACCCGCTGTTGACCGACTACCTTGAGTTTCTCTCCTCCGACTACTTGCTGGAGCGGCTGGGCGTTGACCCGGCCGACCTGAGCAAGCGCCTGGGCGACGGCTTCTACGAAACCGACCTGGTACGTGAGGCCATCTGGAGCACACGGGGGCGCCGCTTCCTCACCAACACCGACGGCGTGGCCTTCGAGTCCGACGAAGCGCAATTCCAGTACCTGATGGACAACGCACTGGCCGCCAGTGAAGACCTGGAACTCCGCCCTGGCGTGGCCCTCACCGCCGAGCAGGCCTCCCGCCTCACCCAGGATATCGTCTGGCTGGAAGAGCAGGAAGTGGACGGCCAACAGGTACTGGTGCCGGTGTACTATGCCACGACGGCAAACGGCACCGAATTCAATGGTGGCGGTGCGGTCATCGCCGGCGCCCAGGTGCAGATCAATGCCGATGGTGGCTTCAACAACGATGGCACCATCGCCGCGGACGGTCAGGTGGCGCTGCGCACCGAGCGGGATTTCAGCAACGTCGGGCGCATCACGGGTGGCAGCGACATTACCATCGATGCCGGCCGCATCACCCACGAGCGGGTGGATGACCTGCGCGAAGCGGTGATTGAAAGCCGGGGCGGTGACATGAACCTGATCGCCCGCACCGGCTATATTCAGGCGCTGAGCGGGCGCATCAGCGCCAACGACCTCACCCTGCGGGCACTGGAAGGTCAGATAGAAAACCGGGCCAGCCTGGAAGCCCGGGGCGACCTGGTCGCTCGCGCCAAAAGCCACATCGTCTCCGTGGTTCAAACCGACGGGGAAGGCGGTCGCATCCAGGCCGGTAGCGACCTGACCCTGATTGCCGAAGAGGGCGATATCATCAGCCGCTCGGCCACCGAGCGCCGCACGGGTCGAGCCGGGGACATAGTCAGCATGGCCGGGCGGGCCGACATCCGCGCCGGTGGCAACCTGCAAATGAGCGCCGGTCGGGACATCGAGCTCACCGCCAGCGACCTGACCGCCGGCGGCGACGCCCGCCTGCGGGCCGAGCGCGACATTACCCTCGACGCCCTGGAAACCCGTAGCGCGGACATGGATGGGCGGGTCAGCAGCAAACGCAGCCACATTACCCGCACCACCGAAACCGGCCATGAAGTCACGAACCTGAGCGCCGGCGGCGATTTGGCGCTGTCGGCCGGCCGCGACCTCACCTCCCGTGCCGCCAGCCTGGAGGCGGGCGAGAATATCGACCTGCACGCCGAGCGGGACACCCGCCTGCTCTCGGTCACCAACACCCGCACCGAGGAACTGGAGTCCTCCTACGAAGGCTCCCTGGGGCGCCGCAAAAGCCGCTCCGAGTACAGCGAAACCACCGACGTGGTGGGCACCCGCGTTCAGGCTGGCGGCAACATCACCGTCAACAGTCGCCTCACCGACGAAGGCCAAATTGCCCTCAAGCAGAGCCGCGACGTTCAGATCGAATCGGGCCAATTGGTGGCCGGGGGTGATCTGGTGGTGGGCGCCCAGCGCGATATCACCATTGAAGGCGCCGAAGAAACCCGCCACACCGCCAGCCAGAGCCGCAAACAGGACTGGAGCGGCCTCAAAAGCCGCCGCGACTGGAGCGTCCAGAGCGAAACCGGCTACGCCGGCAGCGAATTGGCCGCCGCCAACGACGCCACCCTGGTGTCTGGCCGCGATACCGACATCGTCGGCAGCCAGGTGGCCGCCGGCAACGATCTGCAGGCTCAGGCCGGTGTACTGGACGACTCCGGCAGCCTCACCCTCCGCGAAGGCATGGAATCCCGCCGCGACTACCAGGCCACCCAGAAGCGCTCCCCCACCGCCAGCCTGGAGGCCGACGACAATAGCGTGAACGCCTTCGTTGGCAACCAGCGCGAGCGCACCAGCTCGGACGTCACTCAGGTGCGCGGCCAGGGCAGTACCCTGGTGGCGGGTAACAATGTCACCGCCCACGCGGCCAACGATCTGATCATCGAAGGTAGCGACGTCGCCGCCGGGAACAATGCCCGGTTAACGGCCGACAACAACGTCCTGATCCGCGCCGGGCAGACCGACACCAGCACCGAACAGGGCCAGCGCACCACGCGCGATGGCCTGGGCCTCACCCTCAACCACAACCTGGGCCAGGCCAAAGACGCCCTGGAAAACCTGGGCCAGGGCGACAACACCGTCAGCAAGGTCAGCGGCGTACTGCGCGCCGCCGACGCCCTGAACAATGCCCAACCCAGTGCCAGCGCCCATCTGGGTAAAACCACTACCGAGAGCGGCAGTGAACAGCACACCCAGGGCGCCCGCGCCAGCCGCATCAGCGCCGGTGGCAACATCGACGTGGCGGCGGGCAATCGCGCCGAACTGACCGGCGTCGAACTGGACGCCGGCGATGACATTCAGATCAGCGGTACCGACGTCGTCCTCGTCCCGGCGGACACCACTGGCGAGCAACAAAACAGCACCGACTTCAAGCAGACCGGCGCCACCCTCCAGGCGAGCACCACCAATGCCAGCCTCACCGCCGGTTACGCCAAGGCCGACAGCGAACAGTCCACCCGGACCACCGGGCAAGTCGGCAACCAGCTCACCGCCGGTGGCTCCATCGCCCTGACCGCCGAGAACGACGTCCTCGTCCGGGGCAGCGATTTCAATGCGGGCGAGAACATCGACCTCACTGCCGGCAACAACATCGACCTGCTGGCCGGCACCCACACCCAAAACTCCGCCAGCGACTCCGACCATGAAAGCGGCGGTGCCGGTGTCAACCTGGGTAGCAATGGCGTTGGCTTCACCGCCCAGGCCGCCGGCGGCCGCGATCGCCTGAACCGCGAGGCCACCCAGCACACCAACAGCCAGCTCACCGCCGGTAACGCCATCAACCTCACCAGCGGCAACGACACCACCATCAGTGGTGCCAACGCCGAGGCCAAGCACCTGAACGTCAACGTCGGTGGCGACCTCACCGTCGCATCCGTGCAGGACACCGGCAGCGCCGACGGCCGCCGGGAAGACTACAGCGGCAGCATTACCGTAGGCGCGGGCGTCAGCGGCGGCGCCAACGTCGGCCGGGGCGAGACCGAGGGCTCCACCGCCTGGGTCAGCAACCAGACCAGCCTGATCGGCTCGGAGAGCGTCAACATTCAGGTGGACGGCCACACCCAGGTGGACGGTGCCCTGATCGCCAACATCAAAAACGACGGCACCGATGGCGGCAACCTCAATCTCGATACCGGCACGCTCGGCTACACCAATTTCGAGGACCACGACCGGGAAAACAGCGACTACGCCAGCGTCGGCTTCGGCACCGGCGGCAACGCGGGCGCCAACGCCCAGACCAGCGCCCACGAGAGCTTTGAGGGTACCAGCGGGACTCTGGACTTTACCAGCCGGGATAAAGACCGCCAGCAGATCACCCGAGCCACACTCGGTGAAGGCAACATCACCGCCCGGGACAACCCGGACCAGGACCTGAGCGACCTCAACCGCGACATCGACACCGCCCAGGAAATTCTCAAAGACAAGGATGAAACCACCGACGTCTACGCCAGCACCACCAGCGTGGAGAGCCTCAAGGGCCTGACAGAAACCGGTGAGGACAATACGCTCAACCAGTGGGCCAGCAACATTGGCAGTATCGCCGATCCGGATAGCTACAAGGCCATGGCCGACAACGCCGCACAACTCGGTAATGCCGATGAGTTGAAATCCGGTTGGGAGCAGGCCAAGAAAACCCTGGGGGTCACCGGCGAGCTACCGCCCGAACTGGATGCCAAAAACCAACAGTTGCGCGACCAGATTGTTCGGGAGCTGACCGAACAGAACGACGGTGAAGTGCCCGACAACCTCCAGCTTTACCTCGACCAGAACGGCGACATTGCCGCCGCTGAGGTGGATGGCGTACCAGTCTACATGGACGCCGACCTGGAACAGCAGTTCGCCGCCGAGCTGGAAGAGCGCTCTCAGCGACAGGCGACCGAACTGGCGTTAGCCGAAGAATCTGACGCCAATATCGATGCCTTGAGCGGTACGCTGGATGATGTGTGGAGTAATACCGACCAAACTTATTTCACGGCATTGGGTGAAAGCAACCAACGCAATCGAGATTTAGGGGCTCCTGACTTACTTACCCCCGAAGAGCAAAAAAATCTAAATGACTTCTTGGGTTGGCGAGCACCCGCTATCGCAGAGCATGAGGCTCAGTATGGGGCGCGTAGGGATATGGGTGACATGACCGGAGAGGTGCAAGACATCGGGCTGACGTTGCTCGGTGGTGCCAGCCGTTCAATTCTAGATAACACGACTGACATTGGGGGGCTGCTGATAGATGGGTTGGCTCGTGGTAGCTATGGCATGCCAGGCCAATTGCCCTATGGCGCGTTTGGCCAAACACCTATGGAGGTTGAGCCTATTGGAAGTAACTTAGCCAGAGAGCTCCAGGCTTGGGCTAACACACACGCCGACTCCTCAGATCCAAACGCCTTTTCAGGGGGATACCAAAATGATTCACTGAAATCAGCAATGGATACCGTGGGTATTGTCATGGGTACGGGCGCAATGTTTGGTGTGGGTCGTGCTCACCAAGCCGCCGATATAGGAGTGTCCCTCAGGAAGCCTAAGCAGGCGGCTGTGGATTTACCTTCGGAGCCAATAACGGATCCAAGCCGTTTGTTGGAGTATAAGCCAGCGCCCGGTAGCGCTCGGGCGGGCCAAGGCAGTGGCTCTCAGGCTGATGAGCTTTGGATAGAACTATACGGGGAGTGGTCTCCAGTCGGACGAAAAGGCAGAGAGCACTCTGCAACTACAAAAAATACTCGAGACTCTGATATTAATTTCTATGCCGACATGGAGCGCACAAGTAACTCTGGTCGAAGGGCTGAAGCTCGAGGTAAGACGGGCGAGGTTGTGGATGCTATACTTGACTTTTTGGATAAGCTGGAGAAAGGGGGATGATTCGAAGAGTTTATGACGCAATGCGTTCTTCATACTTCTTGAGTAGAGCGTTTCGGTGTGTGGCTAGAGGATGTGACGATGAAGCTCTCAGGCTCTTGAATAAAGGAAAAAAAGCCTTCCCTGAAGAGACTTACACAGAGCTTCTTTTGAGGGGGTTTTTGCATTGTGAAAGAGGAGAATGGAAAGATGCCATATATAACTCGCTGTGTGCATTAAGAAAAATAGAAAGGTCTAGAAGATTGAATAACGATGAAAAGAAGTACCTTTCTGCATATGCGAAAGACACAATAAACTTGTCGATAGTTCGTGGTCGAATGAATCAAGATTTGCTCCCTGTTGATGTGAGCTTCAATGTGGAAAATGTGGGCGAGAGGAGCAGGCGGCGATTTAAAGTGAAATTGGAGGGAAGGCCTGATAATCATAAAAAATAGAAATTTTTGGCTTAATTAAAAAGAAAAGCGATAAAGGGATTAGCAGCAAGAGTTAATATTGGATGTGGTTTGTGAAAATTGATTTGGGGAAATTTTATTAAGTTTTCATGGGATAGTACTTTTCGAGTTTGTGCATGGATCGGTTTCTTAAGTATAAAAAGCTCTACTGGATTCTGGTGAGTATTGTTATCTTGGGGTTTACCCTAAGGGTAGCTTACAAGGTTTACATTGGGGAGGGGTTAGATACCTACCACAGTGTAAGCCTAGTTCGGTGGAACTATGTGTCCGCCCTCGCGTTCGTTGTGTCCGCGCCGGTTCTTATAGGTGTTTTTTACTGCTTTTTTAAGCTTGGAGAGAGGCGGCAGAAAAAGAGAATGGAGCGGGTTCGAGAGGAAATAAAGCAGGGTATAAAGGGAGATTGAAGTTTGTTCATTCGGCTACAGTTAGTGATCCCGATTCCTATTACGTCGGTGAAGAGCGTGTTCACCAGACTGAGCTAAAAAGCTGCTCTACAGGGACTTTGAGCGCTTGGGATAATAGAAGAACTTCTTGATCTGTCACCCGCCGAACCCGCGCCTCAATTTTGGCCAGAGTCCCCCGACTGATATCCCAGCCAAGCAGGTTGCAACGGGCTACCAGCTCAGCTTGTGTCAGATTTTGTTCTTCGCGCAGGTGGTGGACCTGAGGGCCAATGATATTCATAAGTTGCTCCGATTTCGGAGCTTGATTTTCTCAGGAATATCCGCCATTATTGCTCCGTTATCGGAGCAATAATCCGAGCGATTTTTGTGGGACATGGAGCGCCTATGCTGAATAACAACCTGATTAGAGCCCGGTTGGAGTTGATTTGTCGCTCTCCCGGGGGCGACGTACTTCCTCAATTCGCTGACTGGGCCGAACAGCAGTGCGACAAGTTGATTTTGGCGAAGCTTGAAGAAGTCGAGCGAGACCTAAGTCGGGAGCTGGAGGCGTCATGGTCGGTCCGCCCTACCCTTGGTGAGCCCAGTATGCCAGTTCGGCAGGTAGATCCGACAATAGACGGGTCTCTGATGGATCTGCTCGGTCACTGTCGCCAAATCCACCGTTACTACCAGGCCGTTTGCGACAACCCAAATAATAAAACCCGCTTGGCGTTTTTACGGCAGCCGACCCGTCAGTTCCGCCGCTAGGGTCGATCACAGGGAGTGAGTATGTCATTGGTTCAAGCCGTAAAACGCCAGATCTGCCGCTTTGAGATGGTGCCCAATTTTCCTATCGGGCCATTGGCTGCTTGGGCTGAGGAGAGGGGCCATCATCCGGCGGCCATGTTGGAGGCGGTCAGCCAGATCAGGCAGCAGCTTGAGGCAGAGCTGGAAGCACTTCAACGCCACGGCCACTCCTCGGCCGCTGTTCTTATTCAGCACGAGTACTGGTGCTTCTACGTCGATCAGGTGAGGGAATACTATTGGTCGTTTGTATCAATATAGAAGTCAAGTTATTCATATTCATTGCAAATGCTGAGAAGATCACAGACGTGTTCGGTTAAACGCATTATTCTTCGCTCTCTCGGAGGATAATGTCGCTTTCGCTATAAGAGGGCTAAAATTTAAGTACGCTATTGATGTTGTGCGAACTGTTTGGTTCGTTCAAAAATTTCGATTAGTAAAACATGGAATCAGGAGGAAGCAATGATCGCTTCAGTTCATAATAAATCTGTTATTTCAGGAATTTTTTGCCTTTCGCTGATGCTTTTTTTGCCCGGCTGTGGTGGATCTTCCGGTGGTGGAACCGAGGAGCCGAAGGATGTCAGTGGGCTGCAGGCAGACGCCGGGCCAGACCTGACGGTGACCGAAGGGGAGTGGGTTGACCTAAAAGCGGGGGGCTCTGGCGAGATTAATGTATATAGCTGGACTCAAATCGCGGGGCAGGAAGTCGATTTTTTTGCGGTAGACATTGATGCAGGCCACGTCCAGTTCGAGGCGCCAGATACTTATCCCGATACAACACTTGAAATGCAGTTTCGTCTTAGGGTAATTGGAGAGGATGGTGACTCGGTGACTGATCAGGTGACGGTTGTTATCGAAGGGGTCAATGCCAGGCCGACTATAGAAAGCCTGTCAAGGCCGTTTGGTTATGAAAACGAAGAAAACCGCTTAGAGGTATCGGCATCTGATCAAGATGGGCGGATAAAAAGTATTCATTGGACCCAAATAGGAGGTCCGCCCGTTGATATAACTCCGTCAGGTGACTTCGCTACCCTATCCTCAGAGTCAGTTGAAGGTGCCGCGGACTATGAGTTTGAAGTGGTTGCAATCGATCATGAAGGGGAAGAGGCGTCAGTTCGAATCGACTATACGATTTACCCTGAAAATATGCCGCGAGTCAGTGTTCAGTTTCCACCAGAAGGCAGCCAAATTCTCGACCCAACAATGACCCTTTATGGAACAATCGAGAATTCTGATGTTGGTTCGAATGCACTGGATACTTTGCGAGTTGTGGTCGGTGAGGAGGAGTATGTAGCGACAGTTGAGGAGAGCGGAGATCGCTGGCGGATAGACGGTGTTCCAGCCGGTGTCGGGGAGTTTGAGGCCTATGTATACCCTCAGACCGCCGGTGTGGAAGTTGCTCCTGCGGTAATCAATTATGAGCGAGCGGGGGCGAAGTCGATAGTCTCATCCGGTGACCTTTATGACGTTTCTGTTTCCGGTGACAATGAAGTGGCCTATCTTCTCTGGAGTCGTTGGAATGCGGAAGGGACGACCGTTGTTCCATATGATCTGGTAAGTATGGAAGCGAAGCCAGGTATAACGGACAATTCCAATGAGGATAAGGGCCCGCAGCTGAATGCTGTAGCGTCTATCTTGCACGATGAAGAGCGGGGAGTGATGTATGTGGGCAAAAATCCCTCTGATCTCAACGCTATCGTCTATGCCATTGATATGGAGACAGGCGTCCGTCGAATCGTAAGCGGTGGCGAGGTGGGCTCAGGCCCTGAACTTCGTTCGATCTACGATATGGCATTTGGCGATGACCCATCGGAAATTATTCTGGTCGACAATCAGTCGGCTGCATTGGTTCGTCTCTCCGTTGAAACAGGAGAGCGAGAGTTGATCATAGATTCCTCTGCTACGGGGTATCCGCCTGTTAGTCCTATGCGAGTGGCCTATGATCGGGAGAACCGACGCCTCTACTGGTCTGAGAATACCTCAAAATCAGGTTTGGTCCGGTTTACAGACATGGGGTGGGAAACTTCGGCCGGGCTGCCATTGACGGGGAATGATGGTGACTACGCCGGTCCCGAACTTGGTGCTTTAAACCAAGGGATTGCACTAACCGAGGATGACTCTTTGTTATTCCTGGACTCACTCAACGACAACCTGGTGGAGATTGATTTGACATCGGGAGATAAGCGTTTGGTCACAAGCTCAGTGACAGGGAAGACTGCGATTGTGACCGCCTTCCCTCGCAGCTTGGTTTTTTCGCCTGAGTGGAGCGCAGCGCTGGTTGTTGGAGAAAACAAGCTCTTTGTTATCGACCTGGAGTCTGGAGAGAAAGTCGCATTGTAGAGTGGTGGGTGTTGCGGCAGACGGGGGCTGCTTTTAAGGAGTTTGCGTAGGCCGCGTCACCAACCAGATCCCCCCGCACACCAATATCAAGGCCAGCAGGTTTTTCCAGGCAAGAATGGTTTCCCCGAGAAACAGCGCCGAGAGGCCCGCGCCGAAGATGGGAATCAGAAACTGGAACGGGATCACCTGCCCCACGGGGTTGTGTTTGAGCAGGAAGCTCCACAGCGCAAAGGCTGCGGCGGACAGTGCCATTAGGTAGACAAACAGCACTC
The DNA here is from genome assembly GCF_026153455.1 of Marinimicrobium sp. C6131. Taxonomy (NCBI): domain Bacteria; kingdom Pseudomonadati; phylum Pseudomonadota; class Gammaproteobacteria; order Cellvibrionales; family Cellvibrionaceae; genus Marinimicrobium; species Marinimicrobium sp. C6131. Next base: position 2,948,791 of record NZ_CP110629.1, on the reverse strand, counting down.
CGCTGGTGGCGGTAAGCCTGGGAATGTCTCCGCCGCCACTCAACCCTATGCCAATCAGAACCACGCCGCCGATGGTCAACTGTTGCGCGGTCATGACCATTGGGTCGATGTGTTGGGACAAGCGCTTGCCGTACATCAGCGAGATCGACAGCACCAGGGCCGCGATGGCGATAAAACCTTCGCCCAGCAGGGTAAAATCAAAATCCAGTGGTCCCTGCCCCAGGTTGATCAATACCACCCCCGCAAAGCCGATCAGGCAGCCGAGGCTGCGGCCGGTGCTGAGCTTGTCGTTGCGGTAAATAAAATGCGCGAGCAGCACCGTAAAGAAGGTGCCAGTGGAGTTCATGATCGCCGCTTTGACGCCCGTGGCGTGGGCCAGGCCAATGTAGAAAAACACATACTGAAGCGTGGTCTGCAGCAGTCCGAGCAGGGCGAGTTGGCCCCACTCGCGAGCGGAGAAACGCCACAGGGATTTGCCCATCAGGGCCGCCAATACCAACAGAATGACGCCGGAGCCGAGAAACCGGTAGCCGGCAAACAGCATCTGGGACGCGGTGTCGGTGGCCGCCATGGCCATCAACTGGTAGCCGGTTTTGATCGCGGGATAGGCGCTACCCCAGAGAAAACAGCAGAACACTGCCGTGGCGATGACCCAGTGGCGGCGACCGAAGAGCGAGTCGCGGATCATGCTCAGTGGTGGGGTTTGTGGCCGAACTTGTGGGCCAGTGCCGTTTCAACCTGGTGGGGAACAAACTTGCTGACGTCACCGTTGAGGCTGGCAATCTCCCGCACAATGGATGACGAGATGAAAGACAGGTGTTCGGCGGGCGTCAGAAACAGGCTTTCCATGTTGGGTTCCAGGGCGCGATTCATATTGGCCAGCTGGAATTCGTATTCGAAGTCGGAGACCGCCCGTAAACCGCGCAGCACGGCCTGGGCCTTTTTCTCGTGGACAAAATCCACCAGTAGCGAATCGAAACCGCACACCTCGACGTTGCTCAGGTGGCTGAGAGTGTCCCGGGCCAGGGAAACGCGCTCGTTCAGGCTGAACAGGGGGCGCTTACGCGGACTTTCCGCGACACCAATAATCACCCGATCAAACAGTCGGCAGGCCCGCTCCACCAGGTCGATATGGCCATTGGTAATCGGGTCGAAGGTGCCGGGATAAACCACTGTGCGCATGGGAAGTCTCTTGGTTGCGGTCGTCAAAGGCGGTGATGGTAATGAATTTGCCTCCGGGGCGCCAGTTTCCGGTGCCCGTCGGTCAGCGGTCTACGAAATATAGTCGATAGCGTACCTGGCCGCTGGTTTTGTCCCGATGCAGGTGCCAGTGTTCGGGGACGACGATGGGGGTTTCCGGTTCTGACTCGATATAGACAGCGGCATCCGGCGTCAGCCAGCCGCCCTCGGCCAGGCGATCGATGCTGATCTGCCAGAGGTCGTGTTGAAACGGTGGGTCGACAAAGACCACATCAAACGGTGTGGCCGGCGCGGTGTTGAGCCACTCGAGGCTGTCCGCCTGGATCACCTCGCCGGCGGTACTTTTCAACGTTTTGAGGTTGTCGCGCAACTGAGCGGCGGCGCTGGGGTCCCGCTCCAGAAGCAGGGCTTCATCGGCGCCCCGGGACAGGGCTTCAAACCCCAGGGCGCCGGAACCGGCAAACAGATCCAGGCAGTGGGCGCCGGGCAGGAAGGGGGCCAGCCAGTTGAACAGCGTCTCGCGAATCCGGTCGCCGGTCGGGCGCAACCCGTCCACCGCCGGAAAGGTGAGCTTGCGGCCCCGCCATTGACCGCCAATGATGCGCAGGGGGTGGCTGCCCAGGGAGGGTTTTGCGGATTGGGTCACGCCTCGCGGGGGCGCTTTTCGGGTGCGGGTCAATGGGGCCTCTCTCTGAACCGGGTAGAAGTGGTAGGATAGCGCCTTTCCGCCCGTTCCTTAAAGGTAGACCCGTTCGCTTATGTTGTTTTTCAAACGCAAGAAGCCTACGCCCGAGGCGTCCGAAGGCCAGGAACCCTCATCCGAGGCGCCGTCACCGGAGGCGACTGAGTTGGTTGAGCCCTCAGCGTCTAGAGAGTCCGCAGAGTCTGGAGAGACCAGAGAGGCCGAGCCTCAGCGCCAACCGGAGGCTGTGTCCGACCCGACCCACGACACCCCGGAAGACCCCAAGCCCAAAAAAGGCCTGTTGGCCCGAATCAAGGCCGGCCTGAGCCGCACCAGCAGCCACTTTTCCGAGGGGCTGGGGAATCTGATTCTGGGCAGCAAGACCATTGACGATGAGCTGCTGGAAGAAATCGAATCCCAATTGCTGGTGGCCGATGTGGGCTATGAGGCCACCACCGACATCATCGACAGCCTGACCGACCGGGTCGCGCGCAAGCAGTTGAATGACCCCGAGTCCCTGTTCAAGGCCCTGCGCGAGCAGTTGTCCGAACTGCTGGCGCCGGTGGAGTCGCCTCTGGTGATTGACTCATCCAGAACCCCCTATGTGATTCTGGTGGTGGGTGTGAACGGCGTGGGTAAAACCACCACCATCGGCAAGCTGGCCAAACATCTGCAAAACCAGGACAAGAAAGTCATGCTCGCCGCCGGGGACACTTTCCGGGCGGCCGCCGTCGAGCAGCTCCAGGTCTGGGGCGAACGCAACAATGTGCCGGTCATCGCCCAGCACACCGGGGCGGACAGTGCCTCGGTGGTGTTCGACGCGTTGCAGGCCGCCAAGGCCCGCGGCACCGACGTGCTGATTGCCGATACGGCCGGGCGACTGCACAACAAAAGTCACCTGATGGACGAGCTGGCCAAGGTCAAGCGGGTCATGGCCAAAATTGACGAGACCGCGCCCCACGAAGTGCTTCTGGTGCTCGATGCCGGCACCGGCCAGAACGCGGTCAGTCAGGCGCGGGAATTCATCCAGTCCGCCGGCGTCACGGGGCTGGTGCTGACCAAGCTCGATGGCACTGCCAAGGGCGGTGTGATCTTCGCGCTCAGCAAGGAGTTCAATTTGCCGGTACGCTTTATCGGTGTCGGCGAGGGGGTGGATGATCTGCAACCCTTTGCCGCCGAACCCTTCGTCAATGCCCTGTTTGGCGAGCAGCGTGACTGACGCGTCGGGCAGAGGAGAGTGATCGCGTGATTCGGTTCGACAACGTCAGCAAACGCTACGGCAGCGGCCAGGATGCGCTCTCCCGGGTCAGCTTCGACGTGGCCCGGGGGGAGATGCTTTTTCTCACCGGCCATTCCGGGGCCGGTAAAAGTACCCTGATGAAGCTGATTATGCTGATGGAACGTCCCACCCAGGGGCAGGTGTTCATCGATGATCGCAACCTCAACCGGTTATCTCGCCGGCACATTCCCTACTTCCGTCGCAAGGTGGGCGTGGTCTTTCAGAACCACCAGTTGCTGTTCGATCGCACGGTGTTCGACAACGTCGCCCTGCCCCTGCAGATTGCCGGCTACCAGGCCTCGGAAGTCGGCCGTCGGGTGCGTGCGGCGCTGGACAAGGTGGGGCTGCTCAGCAAGGAGCGGCACAACCCGATCATGCTCTCCGGCGGTGAACAACAGCGGGTGGGCATTGCCCGGGCCGTGGTCAACAAGCCGCCGCTGCTGCTGGCGGATGAGCCGACCGGTAACCTGGACCCGGAGCTGTCCGCGGACATCATGAACCTGTTCGAGCAGTTCAACGAGGTGGGCGTCACGGTGATGATCGCCAGTCACGACCTGGCCCTGCTCAAGCGCATGAACAAACGGGTGCTCGGCCTCTCCGGCGGTCAGGTGGCCCACGATGGAGTCCTGCCGTGAGCCCCCGCCGCCCCACCGCCCGTAAAACCGCCGCTCCGGCGGCGAAGCCCCGCAGCCAGGGCGCGAGCCAGAGTCGCACCCGCCTGACCGACCGGCTGGATTCCTGGCAGGCCCACCACAGCACCACCGCGGTGGAGAGTCTGCAGCGGCTGTTTCGCACACCCCTGCAGAGCCTGCTCACCTGGCTGGTGGTGGCCGTCGCCGTGGCCCTGCCTGCCGCGCTGTATCTGGTGCTGAGCAACGTCCAGAATCTGGGCTACAGCTGGCAGGATTCCGGACAGATGTCGGTGTTTCTGGTGCGGGATTCCCGTCCGGAGGCGATTGAAGCGCTGCGTACTTCCCTGAACGAGGATGCGCGGGTGGACCAGGTGGAGCATGTGCCGCCCAGTGCCGCATTGGAGGAGTTCAAGTCCTATTCCGGCCTCGGCCGGGTGCTGGAGGGGCTGGATGAGAACCCATTGCCGGATGTGCTATTGGTGCGTCCGGCCACCAATGACCCGGAGGCGCTCACCGGGCTGCGGGATCACCTGTCCGGGCAGGCCATCGTGGCCGAGGCGCGTCTGGATATGGCCTGGGTCAAACGCCTGCAGGAAATGATGGTGCTCGGCCAGCGGGTGGTCCTGGCGTTGGCGACGCTCCTGGCTCTGGGGGTGTTGCTGGCGGTGGGCAATACCATCCGCCTGGCCATCGAGAACCGCCGGGATGAGATTCTGGTGGTCAAGCTGGTGGGCGGCACCGATGCCTTCGTGCGTCGTCCCTTCCTGTATACCGGCTTCTGGTATGGCCTCGGTGGCGGCATTCTGGCGCTGGTGTTGTTGGCGCTGGGGTTGTGGTGGCTGTCCGGTCCGGTGGCCCGATTGGCGGACCTGTATCAGAGTGATTTTCGCCTTCGGGGGCTGGATTTGACCCAGAGCCTCCAACTGGTGCTGCTCTCCGGCCTGCTGGGGTTGGTGGGTGCCTGGCTCGCAGTGGCCCGGCATTTGATCCAGATCGAGCCGCGTTGACGTATTCTGTGACGGGGCGTGGTTACGGCGGATGCGTGCTTACTCACTTATCCGCCCTACGTGGATTTATACCGCTGCGCTCGGCCGTAGGGCGATGAGATGGTCTCCTCCCCTCCTAATCGGCGTCGCGATGCGCCAAGATAGGGGAGGAATAAGTTCCTATCTGAGATGAGTGGGAGGAGACCATGGCAAAGCTTACAACGATTGGCATTGACCTCGCAAAGAATGAGTTTGCAGTGTACGGACTGGGCCCGAATGGCCAGTGCGGGTGGAGGCGCAAATTGCGCCGCAAGCAACTGCTTAATCAGATGGCAAAGCTGGCCCCTTGCAAGGTAGCCATGGAAGCCTGCGCCAGCGCCCATTACTGGGGGCGCAAGCTACAGGCACTGGGGCACGAAGTGAAGCTGCTGCCGGCCCAGCATGTGAAGGCGTATCTGCGGGGCCAGAAGAACGACTACAACGATGCCCAGGCGATCGCCGAGGCCTGTGAGCACGGACGAATCCGCCCGGTGGCGATCAAGAGTATCGAGCAGCAGGATGAGCAGATGCTGCACAAGCTGCGCCGCAGCGTGATCGCTGAGCGCACCCGGATGGGCAACCGGCTGCGAGGCTTGCTCGCCGAGTACGGTGTCATCATCCCTGAGGGGATAGCGGCCCTGCGCCGGGAACTGCCCCTGGCGCTGGAGGATGCCGAGAACGAGTTGAGCCCACGGGCTCGGCAGTTGCTGCACCGTCAGTATCAGCGCTTCCTGGAGGTAGAAGAGGAGTTGGCCTGGTATGACCAGGAGGTGAAGCGACAGGCCAAAGCCGATGAGGTCTGCCAACGCCTGGATGCGCTGCCGGGTGTTGGCCCGGTGGTAGCCAGCCAGCTCAAAGGCTGGATGGGCGATGGCCAGCAGTTCGGCCGGGGGCGGGATGCCTCGGCGGCACTGGGGGTAATACCGAGACAGAACAGCACCGGTGGCAAGGAGGTCCTTCTGGGGATCAGCAAACGGGGTGATCCCTATGTGCGGGCGCAGGTGATCCACGGAGCTCGGGCGGTGGTGTCACGAGCGGACCAGAAAAGCGACCCGCTCAGCCGCTGGATCCAGCGCATCAAGGCCGAGCGGGGGTTCAACAAAGCCACCGTAGCGCTGGCCAACAAGTTAGTCCGCATGGCCTGGGTGATCATCGCCCGAGGCGAGCGGTACCGGCCGATCGAGGAGCGAATGGCCGGATAAGTTAATCAGGGAGCGAGTGGAATAGACAAACGAGGCGACGTAGATAGTTACGGAGGTAAACCTTCCCTCAGGTTGCGAGGGTCACAGCGATCGATGGCATAACAGGTCAGACCGGCCTGCCGAAAACCTGACTTATCCGAGGGCCCCAAAGGCCGTTAGGGCGATGAGGACGGCAGGCGCGCATCTTCCATCAAGGCCAGAGGCGACAAAGCCGCCTCGTTCAACAGGCCGGATATACGGGAGCCAACCTGTCCCTGACATCGAGCACTGAGACCTTGCAAACGGGGAGGAGACCATATACGGATAAGCGAAGCGCATCCGCCGTAACCCGCAGGGTCCGAGCGCAGCGGCATAACCCGCATCCACCGTCACTCCAATCTCTATTTTTAGCTTAACCCACTGATTCATAAGGTTTTTATGCTAAGGCAAGGGAACTTTTCAGGGCTTGGCAGTCTAACCCTGCAGTGCTACACTCAACGGTCAAATTCTCAGGAGGTAAGTGAATGAGCACTGGCCTGATGCCGGCCGGGGTACTTTCCCCCGGTGGAAACCTAAATGCCTACGTTCAGGCCGTCAGCGCCTTCCCGGTTTTGGCCGCGGAAGAGGAACGGAAGCTGGCGGAGGACCTGTACTACAATGGCAACCTCGAAGCGGCGCGTCATCTCGTGATGTCGCACCTGCGCTTTGTGGTACACATCGCTCGCTCTTACAACGGTTACGGCCTGCCCCTGGGTGATCTGATCCAGGAGGGCAACGTCGGTCTGATGAAGGCGGTCAAGCGCTTCAACCCGGAGAAGGGCGTGCGTCTGGTGTCCTTTGCGGTGCACTGGATCAAAGCGGAGATTCACGAATTTATTCTGCGCAACTGGCGCATTGTGAAAGTGGCTACCACCAAGGCCCAGCGCAAACTGTTCTTCAACCTGCGCGGTGCCAAGAAGCGCCTGGCGTGGCTGAACAACGATGAAGCTGAAGCGGTGGCCGAGGATCTGGGCGTCGACGTCAAGCACGTGCGTGAGATGGAAGGACGTCTTTCCTCTTACGATGCGGCCTTCGATGCCGGTGAAGAGGACGATGACGACAGCCATTACGTGGCCCCGGTCCACTACCTTGAGGACAAGCGGTACGACCCCGCCACCCAGTTGGAAGACGCCAATTGGGAGGAAAACAGCGTCAACAACCTGGAGAAGGCGCTGGAAACTCTGGATGATCGCAGCCGGGCGATTCTGCAGCGCCGCTGGCTGAGCGAAAGCAAGGCGACCCTGCACGAGCTGGCCGATGAGTACGGTGTATCCGCCGAGCGCATCCGTCAGTTGGAAAAGAATGCCATGAAGAAGGTGAAAACTGCCATACTGGCTGCCTGATCAAGCGCCGCCAATGGCCCTCGAAAAAGCCGCGCCTCGCGCGGCTTTTTTGTGTAACTGAACTTTTAATGGGGAGCGGTACGCTATGGCGGCTGTGTTTTTGGTGTTGGCCGCGCTGTTTGGCCTGTTATCGGTCATGCTCGGCGCCTTTGCCGCCCACGGGCTGAAAGCCAGGCTGACGGCACCCGCCCTGTCCGCGTTTGAGACCGGGGTTCAGTATCAGATGTACCACGCCCTGGCGCTGCTGGCGGTGGTTGCACTGCTGCGCTGGTTCGGTCCGACGCTCTCCCTGCTGACCGCCGGTTGGGCCTTTGTCCTGGGGGTGTTGCTGTTCTCCGGTAGCCTCTACGGGCTGGCTCTGGGGGGGCCGCGCTGGTTGGGACCGGTGACGCCGCTGGGCGGCTTGTGCTTTATGGCGGGCTGGGTCCTGTTGCTGGCGGTGGGCATCCGGGCCCTGAGAGCCTGAGGCGATCCGGGAAGCCTCAATACATTCGTAGATAGTGGAATTCATGACTGAACAAGATGACAGCCGGCTGATGATTCGCCCGGAGTACAAGCCAAAGGCCATTCGAAGCTACGTGATCCGCGCCGGGCGCATTACCGAGGGACAACGAGCGGCGTTCGACGATTGCTGGCCCCGTTACGGGCTCAGTCTTCATGACGGGCGGCTGGACCTGGAGGCCACCTTTGGCCGGGTGGCCCCTCGGGTGCTGGAAATCGGTTTTGGTATGGGCGACTCCCTGCTGGCCATGGCGCAGCGGGAGCCGGACAAGGACTTTATCGGCATTGAAGTGCATCCGCCCGGCGTGGGCCGACTGATCAAGGGCGCCTCCGACGCTGGACTGGATAACCTTCGCGTGTATATGGCGGACGCCATTGATGTTCTGGATGACTGTATCCCGGAGGGCAGCATCGATCGCTTTCAGCTGTATTTCCCCGATCCTTGGCACAAAAAGAAACATCATAAGCGGCGCATCGTACAGCCGGTCTTTGTCGAAAAGGTGCGCACCAGGCTCAAGCCCGGCGGTGTTTTTCACCTGGCGACGGACTGGCAGAATTACGCCGAGCATATGCAGGTGGTGATGGAGGCGGCTCCGGGATTCACCAATGCGGTGGCGCCGGGGCAATACGCGGAGCGTCCCGACTACCGTCCGATCACCAAATTTGAGCAGCGAGGTGCCCGTCTGGGGCACGGCGTGTGGGACTTGCTGTACCGGGCCTCGGCCTCTGAGTAGCGACAAAAGCCGGGCGACAGGCCCCGCCAAACGTGACTTTGGTCGCGATTCCCGAGGGGTTCCGGTTTCAATTCCGGGGCAGAGACGGTATGCTCGCCGAGCGTTTTCACAGCGAGTGGAATTTACATTGGCATAATAGTGTCATAACCATCGGTTACAAGGCCTCTTGCGCTTTGGCGTCCTTTTCTTGGCCTGACCGATCTGGGGTACAATCCGTGGTAATGGCCGGATAAGAATAAAACCATCGTGGCGCAGGCAGATCGCCAGTGGTAGCGCGTTCGAGCGTGCGTGGAGTAGTCAATTGTCGAACACAGAAAGGCAACACAATCCGTCGGCACCCTCAGTGACCGACTGGCGCAGTGAACGACTGGCCGAGTGGCTGCGTCAGGGTGGCGTATGGCTGGGGCGGGTGCCCTCCGGTGTCTGGCGTTTTTGTGCCAAATTTCTCATTGTCCTGTGGCTTGGCCACACCCTGGCCCAACTTCTGTGGGCGCTGGTGCCAGCACCGGATATCCCAAAGGCGCAAGTGGCACCGAATGCGGTGTCCTCCGAGCGCAGTGGTGGATCGGCCAGAGCCGTGGATATCGCGGCGCTGGCGTCACTCAATATTTTTGGTGAGGCCACGGCCGAGGAAGAGCCCGGTGCGCTTGAAGCTGCGGGTCCCGCGAGCGGCCCCAGTATTGAAGATCAGGCGGTGGATACCGATCTGAAGCTGGTGCTGCGCGGTGTGATGGGGAGTAATGACGAAAAGGCCGCGCGAGCCATTATTGCCGATGGCAAGAATCAGGCACTCTACGCCCCCGGCGATGAGTTGCCGGTTCGGGGTAATGTCACTCTGGAAAAAGTGTTGCCCTTGCGGGTCATTCTGAACAACGCCGGGCGGTACGAATCGCTGTGGCTTTATACCGACGACGACTGGAGCAGCAACCTTGCCGCCAGCCAGCCGGTTCCCGATACCCCCGGGCGCAGTTGGGAGGGCGATGATGAGCCGGTTTACGACACACCGGCAGAAACGCCCGACGATACCGACACTGCGCCGGAGGAAGCGCTGGAGCAGGCTGCGGATGAAGTTGCCGAGCGGGTGGGCAGCCAGTCCTTGTCCGATGTGGTCTCCATGAGCATTCACCGGGAAAACGGTCAGATTGTCGGGTACAAGATCCGTCCCGGCCGGGATCGACAACTGTTTGATTCACTTGGCCTGCAGGCCGACGACGTGGTCAAGGCGGTCAACGGAGTTGAACTCACCAGTCCGCAGCGCGTCATGGAAATTTATCGCGAAATGGGCGATGCCCGTTCCGCCAGCCTTCTGATTGACCGGAATGGCCAGGAAGTCTCAATCGACATCGAGCTCGAATAACAGCGAGGAAGACCAGTGAAAGTGTGTGTGCAACGTCTGGCAGGAACTCTAGCAGCGGCTCTGTTCTGCGTCAGCCTCAATGCCTGGGCGCAGCAGACCTGGACGGTGAACTTCAAGGACACCGACATCCAGGAAGTGATCAAATTCGTTGCGGATGCCACCGGCAAGACCATCCTGGTGGACCCCAAAGTGCGGGGCCAGGTGCGGGTCATTTCCCAGGACGCGGTCAATAAAGAAGAGCTGTACGAGCTGTTCCTGTCCATGATGGATGTGCAGGGGTTCACCGCCGTTGAAAATGGCAATGTGGTGCGCATCGTGCCCAACCGGGATGCCCGGTCGCTGCCGGTACCTACTGACCTGGGCTCCAATCCACTTGGGGATGACACCTACGTGACCCAGGTGCTGAAGCTGGAAAATATCAGTGCCTCCAAAGTACTGCCCACCCTGCGTCCGCTGGTTCCCCAGCACGGCCACCTGTCCGCCTATGACCCCAGCAATGCCATCATTGTCACGGACACCCGCTCCAATATTCTGCGTCTGAAAGAAATCATTGCCCAGATTGATCAGTCCTCGGTGGTGGAAACCGAACTGATCGAGCTGGAGTTTGCGCTGGCCGAAGATGTGGCCCGCGCCGTGACCCAGATTGAGAAGCCCGGCGCCGGAGAAGGTGGTCAATCCGAGCTCACCGTGGTGCCGGACAACCGGATCAATGCGGTGCTGGTGCACGGGGATGATCTGCAGCGTCAACGCATCCGCATGCTGGTTGAGCGTCTGGACCGTCCGCGCACCAAAGACAGCAATGTGCGCGTGGTGTATCTCAAGTACGCCAAAGCCGAGAATGTTGCCCAAGTATTGAACGGCGTGATGCAGAACATCGCCCGCTCCGAAGAGGGGGGGAACAACAACGCCCGTCGTCAGGAGACCAATGTCCAGGCCGATGAAGACACCAACTCCCTGCTGATCACCGCCAACAGCGATACCATGGAGTCACTGCTGGCGGTCATCGACAGCCTCGATATTCGTCGCGCCCAGGTGCTGGTCGAAGCGATCATTGTGGAAGTTGAAGACAGTGACGGTCGCGAGCTGGGCATTCAGTGGATGTACCGTGACGACAAGCGCGGCTTCGGCAGTTCCACTACTGGTAGCGGTCAGTTGGGCGCCATCGGTCAGGGTGCGCTGGACGATAGCGACGACGGACTGGTCAGCCTTGCCGGTAGCCTTTCGCAGACTCAAGGTCAGGTATTTGGTATTGGTCGGCTGGGTGAGCGCACCGACTTCCTGGGCATTCTCAACATGCTGCAGGAAAACAGTTCAACCAACATTCTGTCCACGCCCAACCTGTTGACCACCGATAACCATACGGCGTCGATTTCCGTGGGCCAGAACGTGCCTTTCGCCACCGGCTCCTATGCCTCCACGGGCGGTAACAGCAATCCCGGAAACCCCTTCCGGACCATTGAGCGTCGCGACGTGGGTATTCTGCTTGAGGTCACGCCCCACGTGAACGCCGGCGACAGTGTGGTGCTGGATATCTCTCAGGAGGTCTCCAGTCTGTCCAACCTGAATAACGCCGACGGTCCGATCACCAACCAGCGCAAGCTGGAAACCCAGGTGCTGGCCGCCAACGGCGAAACCGTGGTCCTGGGCGGGTTGATTGAGGAGGAAATTCAGACCTCGGTGCAGAAAGTCCCCTTCCTGGGCGATGTGCCGATCATGGGACGCCTGTTCCGTAACCAGGTGGACTCGCTGTCGAAGACCAATCTGCTGGTCTTTATCCGGGCCACCGTGATTGAGGACGACCAGTTGCTTAAAGGGGCGACTGCGGAAAAGTACGAAACGCTACGTAAGCAGCAAGAGAACCGCCGCCGCGCGGGTGGCATGCTGTTCAGTAGCGATGAAATCCCCATGCTTCCGGAGTGGCAGGAAAAAGTCGAAGATGCCGAACGCATTCGCATGATGAGTGAGGAGCGTGAGGAAGACCAGGCCGACGGGGCCGAGGAGTAACCTGTGGCGGTAGAGTCGATGCTGGAAGAGTATGAGGAGAACAACGCTCCCCCGGGGTTACCGGAGGAAGAGGAAGTTCAGGCTGCCAGCGCTGGCGACGACGCGGCCCATGCCCGTCTGCCGTTCTCCTTTGCGTCCAATCACGGGGTGATGTTGGACGAAGAGGAAAGCGACGCTACCCTGCTCTATCGCCCCGGACTCAATCTCAACGTATTGCTGGAGTTACAGCGTTACCTCGGGACCGAGTTTCGCCTGAAAGAAATTCCGACCGAAGATTTTCAACGGCGCCTGACCCAGGTCTATCAGAGTGGCGATGGCGCCGCCCAGCAGGCGGCCGAAGATCTGGGGGCCGAGTACGACCTGTCCTCCATGGCCGAGGATCTCGCGGACCGGACGGACCTGCTGGCGGGCAATGATGACGCTCCGATTATCCGCCTGATCAACGCCATTCTGTCCCAGGCGGTGCGCGAGGGCGCTTCGGATATTCACCTGGAGCCTTTTGAAGATCGGGTGTCGGTGCGCTTCCGCATCGATGGGGTGCTGAGCGAGATCCTGTCGCCCAAAGCCGAGCTGGCACCGGTGCTGGTATCGCGCCTGAAAGTGATGGCGCGCCTGGATATTGCCGAAAAGCGACTGCCTCAGGACGGCCGGATCACCGTGCGCCTGGCGGGTCACGCCGTGGACATCCGCGTGTCCACCATTCCCTCGGCCCACGGTGAGCGTATTGTATTGCGTCTGCTCGATCAGGCGGCGGGGCAACTGACCCTGGACCAGCTGGCCATGCCGCCCTTTGTGCGCGACCGGCTGGCCAAGGCCCTGCTCAAGCCCCACGGCATCATTCTGGTGACCGGCCCGACCGGTTCGGGTAAAACCACCACCCTGTATGCGGGCCTGAGCCACATCAACACCCGCAGCCGTAATATCCTGACCATTGAGGACCCGGTGGAATACCTCTTGCCGGGAATCGGCCAGACCCAGGTCAATTCCAAGGTCGACATGACCTTTGCCCGCGGGCTGCGCGCGATTCTGCGCCAGGACCCGGACGTGGTAATGGTGGGTGAAATCCGCGATGGCGAGACCGCCGAAATCGCCATTCAGGCCAGTCTGACCGGTCACCTGGTGCTCTCCACCCTGCACACCAACACCGCCATCGGCGCGGTCATGCGCCTGAAAGACATGGGGGTTGAGCCCTTCCTGCTGGCCTCCAGCCTCGAAGTGGTCATGGCCCAACGTCTGGTGCGCAAGCTCTGCCAGGCCTGCCGGGAGCCCCATCAGGCCGATCAGGCCGAGCGGGAACTGATGAATCTGCCGGAGGGGGCCACCCTCTACAAACCGGTGGGCTGCAAGCAGTGCAACAACATGGGTTATCGGGGCCGTAAAGGGATCTACGAGCTGATTGAAATCAATGAGCGGATGCGTCACTTGATCCACGAGCAGGCCGGTGAACACGAACTGATCGCCGAGGCGCGCAAAAACAGTCCGTCCATCAGTGATGATGGTCGCCAGTGCGTGCTCGACGGGGTGACCAGCCTGGAGGAAGTGCTCCGGGTCACCACCGCCAGCTAGCCGACGTAACCGCGAGACGATACGCCATGGGTGCCTACAGTTATCAAGCATTGAATGAGGCCGGTAAAACGGTCAAGGGCATTCTGGAGGGTGACTCCGAGCGCCAGGTACGCAGCCAGTTGCGCGCCAAACGACTCAAGCCCCTGGACGTCAGTAGCGTCACCGGCGGGCGTCGGGCCACCAAAGGCGAGCCGGGCCTGGCGGGGCTGCGCCAGCGCTGGCGCAGCAAGATGAACGCCCGGGATCTGAGCCTGATCACCCGGCAACTGGCGTCTTTGGTCAAGTCCGGATTGCCCCTGGATGAAGCCTTGCAGGCCACCGCCAAGCAACAGCAGAAACCGAATAACAAACAGATCATCCTCCAGGTGCGCACCAAAGTGCTCGAGGGGTTCAGCCTGGCCAAGGCTCTGGGGGAAGTGCCCGGCGCCTTCGATACCATGTACTGCGCGCTGGTCAAAGCCGGGGAGAGCTCCGGTTATCTGGCACCGGTGCTGGAGCGTCTGGCGGAGTACACCCAGAGCAACCAGCAGATTCAGCAGCGGCTGAAAATGGCCATGATCTATCCGCTGGTGCTGCTGTTTATCAGTATCACGGTCATTGTGGCCCTGATGGCGTTTGTGGTGCCCAAGCTGGTCAGCGTGTTCCAGCAGGGGGAACGGGAACTGCCGGCATTGACCCAGTTTCTGATTGCCAGTAGCGATTTCATCCTCAACTATGGGCACTACACCCTGTTGGTGTTGATCGGACTGGTGGTCGGCTTCCGGCGCCTGCTGCGCAATGAGGCGCGGCTGCGACGCTGGCATGAAATCAAATTGAAGCTGCCGGTCATGGGCAACCTGATCCGGCAGATCAATTCGGCGCGCTTTGCGGCGACCCTGGCCCTGTTGTCCTCCAGTGGCGTACCGCTGTTGCAGGCGCTGCGGATTGCCGGCCAGGTGATGACCAACAAGATCATGCAGGAAGCCTGTGAAGCGGTCGCCGAAGATGTTCAGGAAGGGACCAGTCTGCACCGGGCGATGGAAAATTCCGGGTTCTTTCCGCCGCTGCTGGTTCAGTTGGTGGCCAGCGGTGAGGCCAACGGTACCCTGCCCGAACAGCTTGAGAACGCCGCCCAGGACCAGGAGCGGGAACTGGAGATGATGCTCGGGGTGGCCATGGGGCTGCTGGAACCGGCGACGGTGGTGTTTATGGGTGGCGCCGTCTGCCTGATCGTGATGGCAATTCTGCAGCCGATTTTCGAAATGAACAGTCTCATCTGACCTGAGATCTTCAATAACACAGTGGGAGTTACATCTATGAACCGGAACCCTAAAGGCCTTGGCCGTCAGAGCGGCTTCAGCCTGATTGAAATCATGGTGGTGGTCATCATCATCGGCTTGTTGGCCAGCATCGTCGCACCGGCGGTGCTGAACCGCGCTGATGAAGCGCGCCTGCAGAAAGTGCAGGCCGACTTCAAGGCGATTCAGACCGCGTTGAAGCTGTACCGTATCGATAACTACGTGTACCCCACCACCGAGCAGGGGCTCGAAGCGCTGGTACAACGCCCGACCATGGCACCCGAGCCGCGCAACTGGAAGCAGGGCGGCTACCTGGATGAGCTGCCGCAGGACCCCTGGGGCTCGCCCTATCAATATCTGAGCCCGGGCGAAACCCGCGAGTACGATATTTACACTCTGGGCGCCGACGGTGTCAGTGGCGGTCAGGACCAGAATGCGGATATCAGTGTCTGGGACGAGAGCGTCCAGAACGATTGATGAATCGCCCTTGCCCGATGAACCACCAGCGGGGTTTTACGCTGGTGGAAATCATGGTGGTGGTGATGATTATTGGCATCGCCGTGGCCATGGCATCACTCTCTATCGGGGGTGATGACAGCGCCTCGCGGGCCGAAGAAACCACTGAGCAGTTTATGCTGGAGGCACGTTTCGTATCCGAGCAGACCGTGCTCAACCAGGAAATCATCGGGCTGTTCTGGGAGCCGAGAACCAGCGCCGGAACGACTCGCCAACGCTGGTGTTACCACTGGCAGCGATTTCGGGATCAGGCCTGGAGCCCCATGGGCGAGAACCTGAGCGGAGAGTGCCTGCCGGAAGACTTTCAAGTGGAAGTCCGCTCGGAGGGGGAGCAGTGGCAGTACGATCCCCGTCAGGACCCGCAGCGCCCGGTGCTGGTGTTCTACCCGAGCGGTGAAGCTACACCCTATGAAATGGCCATCATGCCGGCGCAGTTCGACGACAACGAAACCCAGCGGGTAGAGGTGTCCATGATGGGGGACCTGACCTGGCTGAATCGCGAGGAAGCGCGCGAGTGGGAGGAACGGTGATGCGTCGGGCCCCGGGAAGCGTCAGGCGGACAAAGGGCTTCACCCTTATCGAGGTGATGGTGGCGCTGGTCGTGGTTGCGGTGGCGCTGCCGGCTTTTCTGATGCTGGTGATGTCCCAGTTGGATGGCACTGCGGCGATCCGGAACAAAACCCTGGCGTTCTGGGTGGCCGAAAACGAGATGACCCGGTTGCACCTGCAGAGCCGCCTGCTGACCGATTTCACCCTGCCGGATCAGGACCAGGGAGAGGTGACGCTGGCGGGCCGGGAATGGCGCTGGGAATTGAGCAATGACGCCCTGGAGATTGGCGATTACGGGGAGATGGCCGCGTTTCGGCAGATTGAAATCGCGGTGTCTCCACAGACCGATCAGGACAATGTCTTGGCCCGTCTGGAAGGGATTTTCAATGCGGAGCCCTAGATTGTACCTGGCCCGCCAGCGGGGTTTTACCCTGCTGGAAATGATGGTGGCCCTGGCCATTGCGGCGGCCATTGCCACCATGGCGTACCAGGCCCTGGATTCGGCCAGTCGCGGTGCCGAGCGCAGTCGGGAAGTCATGGAGGGCATTAACCGATTGGACCGGGCCTGGCAGATCATCAGCGCGGACCTGCGCCACATTCTGCCGCCGGAACCGGGGCCGACGGGATTGCGGAATCCGTTTTCCGCGGATCCTTTTGGGGGGATTGGCCAGGAAGAGCGGTTGATGCTGTTTACCCGCCACTCCTGGTTGAACCCGATGGAGCGGTTGCGCAGTGATCTGCAGGAGGTCAGTTACCGCCTGGAGGAAGGGGTTCTGTGGCGGGACTACCGGCCGGTGCGCAACCGGCCCTTCGATGAGTACGATTTTGAGGAACAGGCGCTTCGACAGCGGCTGTTGGAAGGAGTGACCACTGTGGAGCTCCGCTTTCTGTCCCAGGCGCTGCTGGCCCGTTCCGGACGCAGCGCTCTGGATGGTGACGATTACCTGCGGGACTGGGCCGAGGCCTGGCCCGACCCGAATCAGGTCGGGGGCAACCCGGCGGAACTGCCGCTGGCCGTTCTGGTGCGCATAGAAATGGAGGGCGTCGGTGTCAGTGAACGCCTGTTTGAAATCACCCAGTTCTGAGCGCGGCGCCGTGCTGATCATGGCCCTGCTGATCGTCAGCGTGGTGGCCGGGCTCGCGGTGAAGTTTACCGGTGAGTACCAGTTGGGGTTGGCCAAGGCCGAGAGCCGCTGGCATGGCGCCCAGGCGCGCTCCTATCTGCTGGCGGCGGAGACCGTGGCCCGCTTTGTGCTGGAGCTCGACCCGGACCCGGAAGTGGACTACCCGGAGGAAGGCTGGGGCGGAGAAACCCCCGTGGAGCTCGGCGGCGTCTGGCTGTTTGTCTCAATCACCGATGCTCAGAGTCGCATCAACCTGAATGACCTCGGGGGTGGCAACCTGAACTCCCAGCGGGCGCACAATGACCCGGAGCGCTACACGGAGATGCAGCGGCGCTTCATCCGCCTGCTGCAGACGTTTGATGAAGAAGGGGTGCCGTTGAACCCCGATGAGGCCATCGCCATACTCGAATCGGTGGTGGACTGGATGGACCCGGACAACGAGGTCAGCGGGTTCGGCGGCGCCGAGGGCGATTACTACCTGGGCCTGGACCCGGAGTATCTGCCGGCCAACCGGACTTTTGCCAGTGTGGAAGAGCTGCGTCTGGTGCGGCACATCACGCCGGAACTGATGGAGCTGCTACGACCGCACCTGACGGTGTTGCCGGCGGGGTTGCCGACCAACGTCAATACGATGTCCGACCGGCTATTGCGGACCATAAACAGTACCGAGGACCTGCTGCCACTCAGTCAGTCCCAGGTTGAACTGCTGCGTCAGGCCTGGCCGGCGGAAGGTTTTTATCCGGACGTCAACAGCTTCCGGGGTGACAGTGTCTGGGCCAGTCTCGGGGTGACTCCGGAAACCGGAACCCTGTCGGTGAGCACCAGTCACTTTGCGGTCAATACGGTCGCGTCTCTGGTGGAGCAGCGCCGGGCGATGCGCAGTATCCTGCGGCGCTCGAATGACGAGCTGACCGTGGTGCGTCGCACAGATGTGTACTGACGGGCGTGGGTATTCGCCCAATCAATTTACAGACGGGATCAGCCGTCCGATAACGGAACAACAACGATAGCGCTTATGGCCAATCAACTTGTGCTTTACACCAATCGCGCCCAGGACCAGTTTCGCTGGTGCTGGCTCGATGCCGACGGGCAACCGTTGCTCGACAGCGCCGCCTCGGGGGATCTCGATACCCTGGGGGCGATGCTCGGGGAAGGGCATCACAGCGTCTGGTTGCTGCTGCCGGGAAACCAGGTGGTCACCCGCGAACTGGAATACGCGGAAGCCGAAAAAAAGCATCTGCGTCGGCTGTTGCCCTTTCAGCTTGAAGAAAGCGTGATTGGCGACATCGAGCAATTTCATTTCGCCCTCGGCCCGGTGCGTGAAGGGCGCGCCATTGCCGCCTATGTCGAGCAGTCCTGGTTGCGCCAGTTGTTCGATCGTCTGGGCGAGTATCACATCGAGGTCCAGCGCACCTGGCCCCTGCCGCTGATGATGCCCTTGCCGCGAGAGACCGAGCTGTCCGAGCAATATCCCTATTGGACCCTGCAGTTGCAGGGCGATCAACTGTTGGTGCGGTACGCCCCCAACCTGGGGTTCAGCCTCGATCGGGAGCAGGCGCGCCTGAGTCTGCAGATGCTGCTCACCGCCCAGAACCGGGTGGACAATCTGCCCCGGCTCAACCTGCGCGCGGAGACCGATGCGGAGTTGGTCACTCTGAAGGCGCTGCTGCCGGATGAACTCAAGGACCGTATTGATGAGCAGGCGGTCGTGCCGTTCTGGCAACTGGACTTTACTGAAACCGGACGCGTGAATCTGTGTCAGGGCGAGTTTTCCCAACGACTGCCGATTGAGCGCTGGTGGCGCTCCTGGCAGGGAGTTGTTGCGGCGGCGGCGGCCTGTCTCTTCCTGTATGTGGGGGTGACGGTTTATCAGGTGAATCAGTTGGAAGCTGAAAACATCGAAATTCGCCGGGAAATCGAGCGGGTGTACCGCTCGGTGGCGGGCCCGGGCAACCTGGTGGATGCGGAGCGTCAGTTGCGCCAGCAGTTGACCGAGTTGCAGCCGGCCAGTGCCAGTGGCCAGGTGACGCCGTTTTTGGGTGATCTGTTCCCGGCGCTGGCGGAATCCGGCGGCGTCACCCTGAGCGCGGTTTCCTATGCGGCCCGCAGTGGCGAGTTGAGCCTTAACGTCAGAGCCGACACCTTCAACGCCATTGAATCCCTGCGCGGTGATATTCAGACCCGGGGATTGCAGGCGGAGCTGCTCAGCGCCAGTGCACAGGGTGACAGTCACACGGCTCGCCTGAAAGTCACCGGAGGTCGCCCATGAAAGCGGTATTTGATTGGCTCTCCCGGTACAACCGGCGCGAGCAGACCATTCTTCTGATCGGCGGTGTGGCCGTATTGCTTTACCTGTTATGGAAAGCGGTGCTGGTACCGATGGCGGACTGGAAAGAGCGCCAGCTCAACGCCAACCGGGCCGTGAGTCAGTCACTCGGTCGGGTGGAATTGCTGGCCGCCCAGATTGAACAGGCGCGCACTAATGCCCAGAGTGGTCAGGACGACGACAGTAACCTGAGTGCCCTGGTGGACAGCAGCCTGCAGGCCAACAACCTGAGCATGAGTGGCTTCCAGCCGGGTACCGGGGGCCAGGTCAGAGTGCGCCTGGACGATGTGCCCTATGACCGGTTCATTCAGTGGCTTTACGACATGGAGTACCAGCATGGCGTCTCCGTGGTGGACTTCTCCATGGCCGGGACCAGTGAACAGGGTCGCGTGACCGTCAATATTCGACTGCAAAAAAACTGAGATAACGACAACGCTATGTGGGACACCCTGTCAAAATTCATTCCCCCGATCCGCTGGATACTCCTGCTGATTGTTCTGACCCTGTTGTTTGCCCTGACCCGCATTCCGGCGACCTGGGCCGCCTACTTCATGACCCAGGGCAACACGTTGGGGCTCAGTGGTGTGCAGGGAACCGTCTGGTCGGGGCAGGCCCGTATGGCCAGTATCGAAATTGACAACCGGCACTATTCGCTGGGGGCGTTGCGCTGGGAGCTCAACCCCTGGTCGCTGCTCACCCTGACACCCTGCGCGGACGTCAGTGCGGCACTGGAAGCCCAGACTATTGATGGTCGGGTCTGCGCCGGGTTGGGTGGATCGTTGCGGGTCAGTGACACCAGTATCGATGCGCCGGCCAGCCTGGTGCAGGCGGGGGTTCCCGTGCCGATTCAGGGGCAGCTCGCCGCCAATATTCAAATCATGCGCCTGAGTGGCGGACGTCTGTCCGAACTCCAGGGCAACCTGAGCTGGACCGGCGCCCGGGTTCAGGCCGACGGCACCTGGGTGACACTCGGCAGCTTTGCTGCCGAGGCCCGCTACGATGCGGAGCGCGATGCGCTGGTGGCGGATGTGTTTGATCTGGACGGTCCCATCGACCTGGAGGTCGAAACCCGACTGCCTCTGGCCGGAGGGATTTTTGTGGAAGGCGAGCTGGAATTGACCGGCGCCTTCAGCGATCAGATCCAGGCGCGTGAATGGCTGCCCATGGTGCTCGAGCACCGAGAGGGCAACCGCTACCACGTCGACCTGCAGTTCTGACGGCGCGCCAGGATGATGCCCCGCCTCCCGGTCGTCATCGCTCTCAGGTTCATGTTGCTGGGACTCCTGGCTCTGGTCAGCTCGCCCAGCACCGCCGAGTGGTACAGCGACCAGCAGGCCATCATGGGCACCGAAGTGGTGGCCCGCCTGTGGCACGACGATCCTGAGCAGGGGCGGGCCGCCCTGGCCGCGGTGATGAACGAACTGCATCGTATCGACCGCCATTTCAGCCCCTACAAACCGGACAGTGAATTGTCCCGGCTCAATCGCGAGGCGCCCAAAGCCAGCGCCGAAACTCCCTTGCCCATCACGGCCGAACTCGCGGAGCTGTTGCACCAGTCCATACAGTACGGCGAGCTGACCGACGGCGCCTTCGATGTGACCTTCGGCTCGGTCGGGCGTCTCTACGACTACCGCTCGGGGCACCAGCCCGACGACGCCACCCGCAAAGCGCTGCTGGCGGCCATCGACTATCGACGCATTCACCTGGATCGTAAGGCGAATACCGTCTGGTTCGACCATCCCAAGCTGTATGTCGATCTGGGTGGCATCGCCAAGGGCTACGGCGTGGACCGGGCCATTGAGTTGTTGCGTGCACGGGGTGTGAAGCACGCCAGCGTCAGCGCCGGAGGCGATACCCGACTGATTGGCGACCATCGCGGTCGCCCCTGGCGGGTGGGCATCAAAAATCCCCGCGCGCCCGAGGATGTCGCCATCGTGGTACCCCTCAGCGATGAAGCGATTTCCACCTCCGGCGATTACGAGCGTTACTTCGTGGATGCGCAGGGCCAGCGCATTCATCATATTCTCAATCCTCGCACCGGCACCTCGGCCCGGGGCATCATCAGTGCGACGGTGCTGGGTCCCCGGGCTATGGACACCGATGCGCTTTCAACCAGCGTATTTGTTCTCGGTCTGGAGGCGGGCCTGGCGCTGATCAATCGGCAGCCGGAATTCGAAGCCATTGTGATCACCGACGACGGTCGAGTGCATTACAGTGACGGGCTGGTTGACCCGGAGGACTAGGGCATCGTATGGCCCAAGTGTGCGCGCCGTCACAATTCCAACGCACCGGTGCCACTAGAATAATAAGCCGTTATAAGCTGCGCCAGAACTCGCACGTTTCCGTCAGGAGAGCCTTCCAAATGTCATCCCAATTCTTCCGTCCGGTGCGGCGGCTCGTCGGATTTTGTGCGGCCCTGGTATTGGCCGTCCCGTTGGCCTGGGCGCAAAGTGATCTCGAATCCGATCTGGAACAGCTTAAAGAGGACACCCTGAACCTCAACCGCGACCTGCTGATTCTGGAAGAAGAGCTGCTCTATCCCGCATCGAGCCAGATAGCGGTGTACCTGTCGGTGGATCTCGGGGAATTCTTTCATCTGGACGGGGTGCGCCTTCAGGTCGATGGCGAGCCGGTGGCCGCTCAGTTGTATACCGATGCTCAACGGGAGGCACTGTATCGAGGCGGTGTTCAGCGGCTCTATCTGGGCAACCTGAACTCGGGCGAACATGAGATCAGTGCGGTGTTTACCGGCCTCGGGCCCGACGGACGGGATTACAAGCGCGGCGCCGATCTGCTGGTGGAAAAAGGTCAGGAGCCGCTGGTGCTGGAACTGAAAATCGTGGACTCCGAGCGCAAACTGCAGCCGGTTTTTGCCATTGAGGAGTGGGCGCTGCAATGAGGCAATGGGCGTTGCCACTGGCTTTTGCCCTGTTCGGCCTGGCTCCGGTTGCCTGGGGCCAGGCTGACTTGCGTGAAGGCGTGGCTCGCTATCACTACTATCAGAACGATTACCTGCCGGCCCTGAGCGAGCTGATGGTGGCCCGGGAGCAGGGTGCTCTGGGGGCCGATGAGGGCGCCGTCCACGAGGGTGCCATCCGGATGGCTTTCGGCATGTCGGCCAGCGCCGAGCGTCTGCTGGAGTCCGCCTTGTCGGGCCGTCCGAAGCAGCGCGACGCGGCACGTTTCTATCTGGGCAAACTGCACTATCTGAGGGGCGATTGGGCGCAGGCCACCGATGCCTGGGCGCGAGTGGGTGATGCCCTCGACCCGGATCTCGCCCGGGAGCGTCGTGCGCTGGAGTGGCAGTGGCGCCTGCGCACCGGTCAACCCGACCCGGTTGATCCCCGGGTGCTGTGGGACCAGTTGGATGAGTGGGCGCCGGTCGTACTCTACAACCTCGGCGGTGCTTTTGCCCGGGCCGGTGATCGGGTCCAGGCCCGGCGTTACTACCAGGCATTGATAGACGGTGCGCCCCGCCGTCAACGGCAGGATGCGGAATACCTCGCCCTGCGCGATCGGGCCAACACCGCGCTGGGTTTTTCTGCCCTGCTGGCACAGGATTTCGAGCGCGCCGAGCAGGCTTTCGATCGGGTGCGCCTGACTCGCGAGGATGCGGACCAGGCATTGCTGGGGTATGGTTGGGCCGCGCTGGAGCGGGGGCAGCCCGCCCGCGCGGTCCGCATCTGGCAGGCACTGAGTGAGCGTTCGCTCACCGGTAGCGCGGCCCAGGAGGCGCTGGTGGCCCTCCCCTACGCCTATACGCAACTCGACGCCTCCCAGGCGGCGCTGGATGCCTACGATCGGGCCGATGCGCGTCTGGAGGAAGAGCTCGCCCGGGTGGGCCAGCTCCGGCAACAATTGACCCCCGCTTATCTGCGCCGTCAACTGGCCGCGACCGACCTCCGGGGCACACTGTCTCTGGAGGGCCGTGAAAACTGGCTGACGCTGACCGAATCCACCGTTGCCGCCAGCGCCGATCCCTACCTGTCCGACTGGGTCAATCAGAGTCCGTTTCAGAGTCAGGTACAGGCGCTCAGTGATCTGCGCGATCAGGCGCAATTGTTGGCGGACTGGCCCGAGAAGTTGGCCCACTACGGGCAACTGTTGCGGGACAAGCGTGCCCTGCGCACTGACCGCCAGGCAGAGGTTGCGCGACGCCAACTCTGGACCCAGGCCGAGCAGCTGCGTGAGCGACGTGCCCCGCTGGCGGCCCGCCTGTCCGACATCGAAGCCCGGGCGGATTATCTGGCTCTGGCGGATGATGAGACCCGGCGCCTGTACGAGCGTGTCGAGGCGGCGCTTGAGCGGGCCGATCGGCTGACGGCGGCGGGTGAGTTGGAGAACCCCCGGGAAACCCGGGCCCGATTGGCGCTGTACCGGGGCATACTGCTCTGGCGTGCCGCTCAGGACTATCCAGACCGTCTGTGGCGGGTGCGCAAACAGCAGCGGGACCTGGACCGCGCTCTGGCGCAATTGCGTACCCGGCAAGACCGGGTCCGCTCCGTGATTGCGGACAACCCGGATATTGAACCGGCGCTGGCCCGCATCGCCGAGCGGACCGAGGCGATTGCGCGTCAGCGGCAACGGCTCGATGAGGCGCAGCAGCGTCAGGCCGAACAGCTCGCGGACAACCTTCAGACGCACCTGGCACAACACCAAGCCCGTTTGACGCAGTACCTCTCTCGCGTGCGGCTGGGCGCCGCCCGTCTGCAGGATCGCGCGCTGCGTGATCAGGGAGGTACACCGTGAGTCGCGTCCTGAGATTCCTCGGCCTGATCAGTGCCCTGGCCCTGATCGCCGGCTGCGTGAATTCCGGGAATCCGCACGGTGGCCTGGAGGCTTTGCCGGAGGCCCGGCTGCCCGACGCCGAAGCGCTGGCTCCGGAATCGGCCGAGCGCATTGCCCAGCGTTACGAGCGGGCGTTGGCGGTGGCGCAGGAGCCGGCCCTGCAACTGGACATCCGCTGGCGTCTGGCGGATCTGGCGATGGCCCGCAGCGAAGCGGCGCTGGCGCGATCGGACAGTGCCGAGCCGCAATTTGACGAGCCGATCGAGCGGTACCGGGCGCTGCTGAGCGATTACCGTGAAGGCCGCTGGGTGGAGGACGGCATCGAGCCGCCGGCCGCCCCGGATCATCTCTACTACCAGTTGGCCAAAGCCTACGCGCTGGATGGCCGTATGGAAGAAGCGGACCGGACACTGGTGGCGCTCGCCGAGCAATTCCCCGGGTCGCGCTATTACGCCGAGGCCCAATTTCGCCGCGCCGAGCGGGCGTTCTCGCAAGGGGATTACGCGGCGTCCGAGGCGCTTTACCGCGAGCTGCTGCCGGGGGTAGATGCAGTTCCCGAGTTTGGCCAGAACGCCCTCTACATGCGCGCCTGGGCGCAGTTCAAGCAGGGGGATTACCCGGAGGCACTGGAGAGCTTCGCCGGCGTCCTGGATCATCTGCTCCTGCCGGCGGATAACGCGGCGCAGGTGGACCGGGCCTGGGCGCAACTCAGTGGTGCCCAGGCCGAGGTGGCGGGCGATGCCCTGCGTGCCATGGCCCTGTCGTTCGCCTATCTCGATGGCCCCGACAGTATTCAGGTGCTGGCGGGCCGGATTGGCACTCGCCCTTACGAACATCGGTTATACCTGCGCCTCGCCGAAACCTATCGGGAGCAGGAGCGAGTACGCGATGCTGCCGATACTTACGGCCGGTACGTGTTTGATAATCCGGACAGCGACCTGGCGCCGGAGTTTACTCTGGCCCAGATCGAGACCTATCGGGAAGGGCGCTACCCGACATTGGTAAGAGCCACGCAGCAGGAGTTTGTGCGTCGCTACGGTCTTTTGAGCGCCTACTGGTTTAAGCGCGGCGGTCAGCCGGGGGAACTTGTGGAAGATTCGCTGCGCGAGTTTCTGCCGATGCTGGCCAACTTCCAACACGCCCGGGCCCAACGCCTGGCGGACGAAGGCGCCGGAGAAGAGCAGACCCGCCGGGCATTTGCCCACGCTGCCACCTGGTATCGGGAGTTCGTGGCCAGTTTCCCTGACGACCCGGCCGTACCGGAACAGCGCTTTTTGTTGGCGGAAGCCCTCAATGCCGCCGGGCAGTGGCCAGAAGCGTTGGATCATTATCATCGGGTGGCGTTTGACCATCGGGATCCGGAGTACGGCCGCGAGGCCGGCTACGCGGCGGTGTTGCTCGCCGATGAACTGGAGCGCCGGGCCGGGCCGGAGACCGGTCACTGGTGGGCCCGACGGCTTGAGGTGGGACAGCAGTTTGCGGATCAATATGCCGATGACCCGAGAGCGACCGGGGTACTCGGTCACCTGGCCCGCGGACAGCTTGAGCGCGGCGAGCTCAATAGTGCCGCCGCGCTGGCGCAGAGACTGCTTGACTGGCAGCCGCCGGCCGGTCCTGATGAGCAGTTCAGCGCCTGGCTGGTACTCGGTCACAGTCAATTCGATCTGGGCCGGTTTGCCGCTGCGGAGCGGGCCTACTGGCAGGTACTTGAGCGCTGGCCCGACACCGAAGGTGGTAGTGACGGAATGATGGCCGGTACGCCCAGTCGGGCCGAGGTGCGCGAGCGCATTGCCGCCAGTATGTACCAGCGCGCCCGCCAGCAACTGGATGCCGGGGAGATGTCCGGGGCGGTGGCGCTGCTCGCGGAGATTCCCCAGGCTCTGCCCACCACCGAAGTGGCGGTCCAGGCCCAGTTCGATACGGCACACTACCTGATGCAGCTTGAACGCTGGCCCGAGGCGCAACGGGCCCTGGAGACGTTCCGGGCCGCCTATCCCGATAGCCCACTGCAGGCGCAGATTCCGGTGCGTCTGGCCAGGGTCTATCAGGCCCGGGAAAACTGGCTGGCGGCCGCCGCCGAGCTGTGCCGGGTCGAGCAGACCAGTGACGATCCAGAGCTGCAGCGGGAGTCGCTTTACCTGGCCGCTGAGCTTTACCAGCGTGCGGGTGAACAACGCGAGGCGATCGACGCTTTTCGACGCTATGCGCACAACTACCCGCAACCGGCGGCCGACCGGCGCGAGGCGGAGTACCAGATGACCGAGCTCTATCGGCAGACCGGTGAGGCGGACAAACGCGCGTTCTGGTTGCGTCGCTTGGTGGAAGGCCATCAGTCGGGGGGCGGTCGCTCCAACTATCTCGCCGCCTTCGCCGCCAGCGAATTGGCGGAGTCGAGTTTCAATGCGTTCAGTCAAATCAAACTGCGCCTGCCTCTGGGGCCGAGCCTGGAGCGCAAACAGGCGGCACTGGAGCGGGCGCTGGCGGATCAGGAAGCCATTCTGGATTACGGTGTGGCCGAGTTCAGTACCCGCGCCAGTCATCGCATGGCGGCCATCTACCACCAACTGGGGCGTGACCTGATGGACTCCGAACGCCCGGAAGGTCTGGGGGTGCTGGAACTGGAGCAGTACGACATTCTACTGGAAGAGCAGGCCTACCCCTTTGAGGAAAAAGCCATTGAGCTCTACGAAATCAATGCCCGACGCACCCAGCGCGGCGTTTACGACCAGTGGGTCAAAGAGAGCTTCGAAGCGCTGGCGCAGATACTGCCGGCCCGCTATGGCAAGGAAGAACAGGTGGCGGAGGTCAGCCGTGGGATTTACTGATCTGAATGCTGTGCGGCGGCTGGCTGCGCTGTGTGCCATCCTGGGCCTGGCCGCCTGCACCACAGCGCCGCCATCGAAGCCGGAGGCGGAGGTGAATGCCCAAACCGAGGCGTCGGCGCCATCGGCGCTACCCGAAGGCCCGGTAACCCCCAACCCCTATGAACAGATGGCGGTGAGTGTCAGCGCCCGGGCGCAGGCGGACTTCGACCGGGCCCTGGAGGCCATGGCCCAAGGCGATGACGCGCTGGCACGGCGGCTGCTGAGCGCGATGACCGAACAGTATCCCGGGCTGTCCGGTCCCTGGGTCAATCTGGCGAAAATTCACAGTGAACAGGGTCGGGTAGCGGAAGCCAAAGCCGCCCTTGAGCAGGCCCTGTCGATCAACCCCAATAACCTCGACGCCTACAACCAACTGGCCTTGTTGCAGCGTGAGACCGGTGACTTCGATGCCGCGGAGCGGTCCTATCGGCAGGCGCTGACGGTCTGGCCGTTTCACGCCCAAAGCCATCTGAACCTGGGGATCTTGCTGGACCTCTATCGCGGCGAGGGTGAACAGGCGCTATTGCACTACCGCGCCTACCAGCAACGCCAGGATGAACCGGACCGTCGGGTGGCGGGCTGGATCGTGGATCTGGAGCGGCGCCTGGCCGCAGAGGAGGCACAATGAATCATCGGACTCGGGGACTGTTTGCCTTGCTGCTGATGGGTCTGTCAGCGTCGCTTTGGGCTCAAGAGAGTGAAGTCGACGCTGAGCGGGACGCCGGGCCGGTGATTGAGCTGGAATCCCGGGTCACCGGCAACCGTGAGCAGCCCCAGGTTTTTCATGTGGTGCCCTGGCAAACCCCGGAGAGCCCAGAGCCGGGCTATGACCCCCTGGAGCGGCAACTGGAGAGTGTATTCGGTCACGTCGAGCGGGATGAACTGCAGCGCAGCCTGCGTCAGCGGAAAGAGACGGTCGAAATCGCCGACTGAACGGCAGCGGAATCCTCCCAAAAACCAACCTGCTTCACAGTTTCGCTGCGGCCAAGTCGGCATAATGATCAACGCGTCAGGCGGGTTTGCCCGTCTCAACACTATTTCAAAAAATATATTCAAAAAAACATAGCAGGCTTTATAAACATCCGTCGTTCTTTGCAGGCGACGTCGCGTTTGTATTTTGAGGGCAATACCCATGGAATTTATCACTACCGTGCTGCGTTTTTTCCAGAACGGCGGCCCCTTCATGTATCCCATTGCACTGGTGCTGGTGGTAGGGGTGGCCGTGGCGCTGGAGCGCTGGCTCTACCTGACTCACGCCAAGTCCGCCAACCGCAAGGCCTTTCAGCAACTGATGCCACTGCTGAAAAAGCGCGACTACGCCGGCGTGATGAAACTCGGCCAGACCTCCAACGCCCCTATTGCCCGGATCATCAGTGCCGGTGTCGCCCGGATGAGCCAGTCCCAGCGTCGCGACGACATTGAATTGGCGATGGAAGAGGGGGTCATGGAAGCCATGCCCCGCCTGGAAAAGCGCACGCCCTATCTGGCGACTCTGGCCAATATCGCCACCCTGCTTGGCCTGCTCGGCACCATCATCGGTCTGATTGCCGCCTTTACCGCAGTGGCCGATGCCGACCCGGCGGAAAAAGCCAACCTGCTCTCGGCCAGTATTTCTGTGGCCATGAATACCACTGCTTTCGGCCTGATGTCGGCCATTCCCCTGTTGTTGTTTCACGCCACCCTGCAGACCAAAACCACCGAGATCATCGACAGTCTCGAAATGGCGGGCGTCAAATGCCTGAACCTGATGGGGGTGGGCACGGCTCAGCGGGCGAGCGGTAAGCCCGGTTCTGAACCATCGGCACAAGCCTGACGCCGTCCTCGCGGCCTTCTTACCCGGTTAAAGGACAGCAAGCGCGATGTTTCATCGACGGCGCCATCGACACAGAGAAGAAGCGGAGCTCGACATCACCTCCTTTATGAATCTGATGATCATATTGGTGCCGGTGTTGTTGATGAGCATGGTATTCGCCCGCATCACCGTACTGGATTTGCAACTGCCCAAAAGTGCCAGCAGCGAAGCGAGCGAAACCGACGAGCCCAATGAGCAGATTGAACTGATCATTCGTGACGATCATTTCCAGGTCAATTTCCCCGCCGGTGTTCCTGTCGAGCGGGTGCCTCATCAAGACGGTGAGCCGGACCTGCCCGCCCTGTCGGAATTGCTCCAGCAGGTGAAACAGACGCTCAAAAACCAGGGCATCGACAAAAACGATATTGTCATTCTGTCCGAGCCGGATACTCCCTATCAGACGCTGGTCAGTGCGATGGACACCGCCCGATCCTTCAGGGCGGTGGTGGCCGCATCGGTGGTGAACGCGGAACTCTTTCCGGTCATTTCCCTGGGCGATGCCCCGGTACAGGAGGCGAGCGAATGAAGCAGTCCATGCGCGCCCGCCGGATGGCCCGGCACCACCGTCGCCTGAGCCAGTTGCCCAAACTCAACCTGGTGTCCCTGATGGACATCTTCACCATTCTGGTGTTCTTCCTGCTGGTCAACTCGTCCGAGGTGGAAGTGCTCAGCCGGGATAAAAATATCGAGTTGCCCGCCTCGGTGGCGGACCAACAGCCGGATGAAAGTCTGCTGCTGGTGGTGGGGGATGAGCAGATTCTGGTAAACGGTCGTCCGGTGGCGTCCGTGGCCGATGTTCTGGCGCAGGAGGACGAGGAGATCCCCGGCCTGGCCGAAGAGCTGGTGCTGCGTGCCGAGCGCGCCCGACCGCTGACGGAGGCCGAAGCGCAGATCGGTCGACCGATCACCATCATGGGGGATAAAGGCATTCCCTATAAGTTGCTGAAAAAAGTGATGGCGACCTGCGCCGCGTCGGACTATCGCGACATCGCCCTGGCGGTCGACCAGATCGCGTCGGAGGCCGAGGGCTGATATGACCCGATTCCCGAGCCCCAATACCGAGCTGCCCTGGGAATCCAGCGTTGAGGACGATCAGCGCTATCGGCGGATACTGCGCGGGCTGATCATACTGTTGCTCATTCTTGGGCTGGTGATTCCGTTCGTGCCGCTGCCGGAGCCCAGCCGGGATGAAACGCCCGAACTGCCGCCGCAACTGGCCCGGGTGATACTGGAAAAAGAGGAGCCACCACCGCCTCCTGAGCCGGAACCGGAGCCCGAACCCGAGCCGGACGAGGCAGAACCGGAGCCTGAGCCCGAACCCCAGCCGGAACCCGAGCCTCAACCTGAGCCACCGCCCCCGGCCCGTGTGGAAGAGGCCCGGGAAACCGCCGCTCGCAGTGGCCTGATGCAACATCGGGACGCCCTGGCCGCCATGCGCAATACCCTGGATACCCGTAAGGTCGAGCAGGCCGCCCTGTCCGAGGGTCAGTCCGAGGCCGAGCGGCCCGAACGCAACCGCCTGGAAGGGCAGGTCGCCGAGGACAGCGGTGGCATCGACACCGATCAACTCAGTCGAGATACCGGCGGTGGCGAGCTGGCTGCCCGGGAATCGACCCGGGTCAGCGACGAAGCGGAAGCACTGGCCGCCGCCGAGGCCGAAGCCGCTGCCAGCGGCCCCAGAGAGCTGGCCGCCCGTAGCGACGAGGAAATCCGTCAGGTCATCGACCAGCACATGGGGGCCATCTTTGCCATCTACAACCGCGCTCTGCGCCAGGACCCGCTTCTGCAGGGTAAACTGGTGGTGCGTATGGTCATCGAGCCCTCGGGGGAAATTTCCGAAGCGCGCATAGAGTCCAGTGAGCTTGGCAACGACGAACTCGAGCAGCGCCTCCTGGCGCGGATTCTTCTGATCACCTTCCCCGATGCGGATGTGACCGTGACCCGAGTGAACTATACTTTCGACTTCTTGCCGAGATAAGGTCGCTGACCACCGGCGTCTCGGCATCCATCCAAGCGCCACCAAACCAACAGAGGAGCGCCTCTATGTCCATTGAGATTACCGGTATCCTGGGTCTTATTCTGCTCGTTTGCGTGATCTACGCCCTATTGCAGGTGGCCCAGAGCAAGGAGTCGAGCACCGCCAAGCTCATCTGGATCCTGGTCCTGCTGTTCCTCCCGTTTCTCGGTTTTATCATCTGGCTGTTTATTGGTCCCAGAGGCAAGTAAGGTCGGTGTGGCGGCCTTGCTTGTCGCGCAAGGCCGCTTTATCGCCGAATGTCGTAGAAAAGTTATGTTAATGCCTGGCGACGCTGTGGAACTTACCGATCTTTTGCGTACACTAATCTGACGCCCCAGGGGTACAGGGGTTTTACAGGATATGGCATCAGGAGTATTTGCCAGATCGATGAAATGCGATTTATGGAGATTTTTTATGATTAAACGTACGTCAAAAATAACGAGATGTATCCTCCCGGCCGCGCTTCTTCTCCCCACCGTTGGCGCCCTTGCCGATGAGTACCAATGGGAGCTCAGTGGGCACTACAGTCAAATAGACACCTCAACGACGGATATCGATAATGTCTCGGTCTCGGGAACCTACTATTTTTCACCCGTTGAGACCCGCGATCATCCTCTGGCGGAAGCTGCATTTCTGGAGCGTGAGAGTAATTTAAGTGTCCGACACTCCCGTATTGACCGCTCGTCCCAGGACCAGGAAATTGTTGACGACTTTGGCAGCTACACCATACTCGGTACGGATGCTACGACCGATAGAACCGATATCAGTGCGGAGTTTTATGTTCCGGGCGACCTTTTTTATGTTGGCCTGACGGCCCGTCGCTTTGACTATGACTCGGATTCTCCTTTTTCCAGTGACACGACCTGGAACGCATCGCTGGGCCTGACGCCGGTTGAGGGGCTGTTGGTTTACAGTACCTTTTATGAAGATCAGGAGCTGGATGAGAACTGGAACCTGAATGCCAAGTACGTTTTCGATCACTTTGGCCCATCGTTAGCCGTTCAGGCGAATTACGACTATGATGATTTTGCTCAGGATAGTTTGGCGCTTGCGGTGGATTACTATATTGACCGAACGTTGAGTGTTGGTTATCAGCGGTCCGAAGGGGTTGGAAGTGGACCAAAGTTGATCGATGGGAATCAACTGAGGATCAGGAAATTCTTTACCGATCGGTGGAGTCTTTCCGGTTTTTATCAGGATCTTGGAGAGCTGGACGGTTTCGGTGTCGAAGCGACAGTTCGGTTTTAATCGCCAGCGTGTAATGCCAAAACGCTGGCGATGTTAGAACCAGAACGATAGATAAAACCGGATCACGTCAGCATCAAATTGGTACAGCGGCTCGTCCCCGGCGGCGTAGTCGTCGGGGGAAACCCGCACATCGCGAAAGTCTTCGTAGTCAAAGCGGATGTGGTCCCAGTAGAGGTTGATGCTGCTGCGTTCAAAGCCCGGGATGGCAAAACGCGGCAGGTTATAGGTGGCACCCAGGCCAATCGTATTGGAGCTGAAGGGCCCCATTTCCTTGTCTCGGGCCAGATAGTTCTGGGCATCGCGGAAGTCGTACAGGTCCGAGTAAAAGTCCGCGCCGGTCTGATCATAGTGGCGTAACTTCAATTCGAACAACCAGTTGTCGTCGTGGCTGTGGGTGTAGCGCAGCTCACCGGTGTGGGCTTCGATGGCCCAATTGTCCTGGAAGTATCGGTATTCCCCGCGCAGAGCGGAGCGGCGATTGGGCAGATGGTAAATGGCCCGGAGACCGAAGGCGTCGCTGTTGCGGGTGTTGGGATAGACTTCCGGTTGATAGCTGTAGCCGCGGGCGCTACTGGCGTCCCGGTAGCGAACCTGCCGGTAGGCATTGTTGAGAAATCCCTCATCAATCACGGCTTCATAGCTGAACGCGGCAATCAGATCGGTGCGCAGAATTTGAGTCAGGGTCAGTCCGTAGCGGCGGCGCTCCAGATGCTCTTCAAAGTCGGGTCGATCGTTGCGACCGATTACATCGTCGCCATAGCTGGTGGTGAGGCTGATGGTGGTCAGGTCGCCAAAAAAGGTCTGGGTGATACCGAAACTGACGGTTTCCGCGTCGTAATCATTTTCCTGGCTGGTAGCGTAGCCGGCGCTGATCAAGGTGCGATCGTTCAGATAGTCGATGCCGGCATTGTATTCGGTGCGCTCTTCGGCGTAGGGGCTGGCGGCGGAGTTGACGTCCACCCCGGCGGCTTCCACATCAATGGACGCGCCGCTGACGGTATCAACGTAGTATTTACCGGAGACGGACACCGATTCGCCGACGCTCTTGCGCACCAACACCGAAGGCCCATCAATCTTGACGCCACCCCCGTCATAGCTGTGATACAGAACATCGATGCGTTCTTCCGGCAGCACGGACGCCCAGGCGGTGCCGGCAAAACACCCGACAACCAAGAGCGCGAGCCCCTGCTTTAACCCGGTGCGCAATCGATCAGTTGCAACCACAGCCGCCTCCCGCACTGCCATCAGCGCCGCGACCGGCCTCCCGGGCGTCGTGCACATGACCCAGATAACTGCTGGAAACCGGGTCGCGATCAAAGCTCATGATCGGGTCGGCCAGCTTCTGGCGTTCGTAGGGCTGCACCCAGGGCTGCACACTGCAGGCACCGAGCAGCGTGCAGAAGGCGAGCGCGAGGCTGTAGCGAAGGGGCTTCATTCGCGAATCAGCTCCCGGATCTGGTCGCGGTACTTGGCTTCATCACCTTCTTTGTAGCCGCGATTGACGTAACGCACATTGCCATCGCGATCCACCATCACGGTGGTGGGCATGGCGCTGACCTGGTAAGCACGGCTGGCGGTGCTGTCGGGGTCGTACAGAATCGGGAAGGTGACGCCGACATCGTCCAGAAATTTCTGCGCGGCCTCGGGGTTCTGCTCGACATTGACGCCGAACAGGGTGAAACCGGCCTGCTCGTAGCGGTCGTGCAGTTCTTCCAGCAGCGGCATCTCCTTGCGGCAGGGCGCGCACCAGGAGGCCCAGAAGTTGATCATCACCACTTTACCGCGCTGCTCTTCCAGTCGGACGTTCTCACCACTGTCGCTTTTCAGGGTGAAGTCCGGCGCCTTCTCGGCATAAGCCGAGGCCGCGAAACCGAACAGGGCGACCAGCAAATAGTGCGTCAATCTCATGGCTCAATTCCTCTCTTAAAACCCGATCATCATGATTAGAAAAACAACGACACGCCCAGACGTGCCTCCAGATTGTTGACTTCCACTTCCCGGCCGAACAACTCGTGGGTGAACACATGGCCGCGCATACCCAGATCCAGAGCCAGCCAGTCGGTGGTGTACAGTTTGAAACCGGCGCCCAGGTTGTAGGTAAAGTAATCCTGCCCGGCGAACTCGGTATTGCCGGCGCCGCCGATCACATAGGCACTGGTGTTGAAGCTCCAGTTTTCCGTGAGATAAATCTGCCCCGGCAGGAAATTGTACCCCAGGGACAGGTTGTAATAGGTGTAGTCCCGCTGGTCTTCGGTGAGCAGCTCCACCGCGCCGCTCAGCAATTCATAGCTGGTTTCCCGGGTTTCGGTCCGGGCGGCGTTGGCCTGCAGGAAAATCGCTTCGGTGACATGATAGCTCAGGCTGACCCCGGCCACGGGATTGCTGCCGAAGTCCTCCACGCTCATCAGCCCGTAGAACACACCCAGCTCGAAATTCTCGGTGTCCAGATCGCGCTCACTGATCCGCCGGCGCTCCTCGTCCGGGCCGACAATATCACCCAGCGGCCCGTCCTGAGCGAGGGCCAGGGGTGCCGTGCTCGCCAGGGCGAGGACTAGAAGTAGACGTTGAAACCCAGTTGCCATTCGTTAACCTCTTCGTTGGTGTCGCGGCTGGTGAGTATCTGGTGTTGGGTCATTTCCAGGCGCAGGAAAAAGCGCCGGGTCAGGTAGACGTAGGCACCCAGGCTGGTCTGAAACAGATTGTCTTCCCGGTCCTCGGCTTCCACCAGGGTGGCACTCGGTTGAATACGGATCTGCCCGGTGCCCAGCCGGAAATACGGCGAAACCCACCAGTCGGGAAAGGGCTGGTGCATCAACCCGACGCTGGCAATCCGGCTGTCGGAAAACTGCCCGGTATTCTGACTCAGCCGCAGGTCGGCGGTGAGGTGTTCGGTAAACCGGAAGCCGAGGTTGAGCCCGAGGGCGTCGGCTCCGTCGAAGTCACCCCCGGCAAAGCCGAGTTCCCAGCGCCGATCGCCATAGTCCTCACGGCTGGGCGCACGAATGTCGGGGGCCTGGCCGGTGCTGTCTTGGGTGTTGGCCAGGTTGTCGATGTGTATCCAGCCGGTTTTCCCGCGCCGGGTGGTGATTTTGATCCAGTCGGTACGGCGTTTTTCGAGCTTAATGGCTTCGTCTTTTTCGATGATATGAAAGATCGGATAGCCTTTGCCGGGACCGGTATGAACGTCGATATACGTTGTGGCGACGGTTACTGTCGGGTCGTCGGCGTATGCGGTTAGCGTGCAGAAAAAGCAAAGAATTGTTGTGAGTGTTATAGCTAGTGCTTTGGATACTGAACGTCCGGTCCGCTGTGGGGTGAAGCGTTTCAAGACTCGCTGTAAATACATCCCTGTACGCTCCTCACCGCTAGTCCCGCGGGTGAGGGTCTTGAAACGCTTCACCCCACAGCGGCCCTCAGTGCGCTGTATCTCACCTCTCTCTCTCCAGTGACCTTGGGCGGTGCTCCTGAGGAGTTTTCTACAGAGTGAGGAGGTCAGGGGCGGGGTATACCCTTCCAGGACCGTAGAGCGCGGGATTCGCG
Source organism: Marinimicrobium sp. C6131 (assembly GCF_026153455.1). NCBI lineage: Bacteria > Pseudomonadati > Pseudomonadota > Gammaproteobacteria > Cellvibrionales > Cellvibrionaceae > Marinimicrobium > Marinimicrobium sp. C6131. The sequence continues at coordinate 2,913,147 of NZ_CP110629.1, read as the reverse complement.
ATCCCGAGCGTACAGGGATGTATTTACAGCGAGTCCTGGAAGGGTATACCCCGCCCCTGACCGGACGTGAAGCTAAACCAGAAGGTTCAAGCCCATGCAAAAAAACCAAGTCCCTCATTCGTCGTCCTGTCGCGCCCGGTCAAAAGGGTTATTGTAATAGCGGGCGCCGGTGTCGAGCCATTCCCGCAGGAGTCGGAGTTCATCGGGGTTGAGCATACCATGGTGATCCACCGCGTCGGGATCGGTCAGATCATTCTCCTGCTCAAAACGGGCAAAAAATGCGGCGCTGGCTGCTGCTCCACCTCGGGACAGGGGAGCTTGTACCGGGACGGTGGTCAGAATCGGAATCGGGTTGCCGTCCTCATCCAATACCAGCTCACCCTCCTCATCGGTTTCAAACTCCCCGGTTTCCACCAACAGATCGACCACCGCGCCATCGACCAGCGTCACCTCATCGTCACCATTGAGTAGCTCAAGGTAAGACGTCATCTGACCGTTGCCTGCCGCATTGCGGGTCAGCTCCAACTGCCCGGCGGGGACCCGAGGCGCATCGTCGGCATCGAAACGGGTATGGCAGCCCACACAGGTGTGGTCCACGGGCTCATCGAATTCATCCAGGACCAACGTCGCCTGACCCTCATCGTTTTCCTCGGTCAGCAGTCGCTGACGTTCCCACAGGTTCTGAATATGGTTTTCATAATTGATCACCACCCGGCACAACGCGGTCCATTGAGTCTGACAGCCTTCGCTGGTGGGCGGGTAAGTGGCCGAGACGGTCAGGCCTTCGTCAGGGTTTTCGCCGTTGGCGTACTCGCGGTAATCGTCCGCCGCCAGGGCGCTGTACAGACGCCGATGGTCCGGGTCCGGTTCGCGCACCGCCGGGTCGGTCCAGATGTCGGTGTAGCGGATATTCACGTCCGGTTTACGGGGGCCTCTGGGGCTGCAGGTGGCGGGGTCATCGGGATTGCTGCAGGTGAAGGCGATGGCCGCGTCGAACTGGGCCATGGTCTGCTCCAGTTCGGGAAACACCGGGGTGTCAAATCGATCCGCGCGCCGGGTATTGGGAAAGGGGAGGCCCTCGGTATCCGCGCCGGTATAAGCGGGGAGCGGGCCGCGTTCGGGGTGGCCGTGGGGGACTTCACTGTCGGCGCTGTGACAGCCCTGACAATTTCGTTGCTCCCCGGGACGCAACTGCAACCAGTTGCGGTGCGGGGGCATGATCCGGGTGCCCTCGGCATCGACGATATCGAAACTGAAGGCGATATCCGCGGGCACCTTGGTCATTACCGAACCGTCGGGCTCGATGGGCACATAGCCGAGAATTTCCAGCAGGCCCCGGTTCTGGTTGAAGCGGTTGCCGAACACCTCGTCGTTCTGGTCGTTCAGGGTATCGTTGTCCGGGCTGGAGACGGCTTTCAGCAGTCGCAGGAAGCGGGCGGGCCGCTCGGCGGCCGTGGTCTGGGCCGGGTCCATCAGAGCGTCGATATCGACGCTCGCTTCGCCGTCCAGGTCGTACACGCTCTGAATATGCAGTACCCCTACGCCTTCACTGACCCAATTGGACTCGCCCACCAGGGGCTCCTGAAAGCCGGGCCGGGGGCGGGGTTCCAGGGCGATGGGGTCGGTGACCATCTGGTCTTCTTCCGGCAGCACGACCGGCTGCTGGGTCGGGCCTTCCGGGTCAAACACCCACAGGCCGAACAGCGGTGGGGCGGGTTCGCTGCCCTCGGTGTTCAGCCATTCGTCCGTACAGGGGCGAATCCGGACGCCATCCTCCTGCTCGGGGTCGGGCACGGACACACGGCAGGGGCTCCAACTGACCAGTAAGCGCTCACTACCGTCCTGCATGGGATAGGCGGCGTGGTAGCGCCCGGCACGGGAGATATCGCCGTTCAGGGGAATGGGTCGATCGGCGAGTGACGTCTGGGCCGGGCCGCCCTCCACACCGTCCAGAGTCTGATCATTTTCAACGTGGTCGGCCACGTCCACCCGTACCAGGTCGCCGCCAAGCAGCTCGTCTCGTGGCTTGGCAATGGCCAGCAATTGACCGTCCAGTGTCAATCGGGTCGAGAAGAGGGCGGGTGCCTCATTGCCGGCCAGACTGTGGTAGCCGTAGCGCGGCGCCAGGCCTGTCCCGTCGGGGTTGAGCTGATAGAAGCTCAGCCGGTTCTGCGCGAAACCATCCCAGCGGGTGAACAGCACCCGGCCGTCGGCGTCGATCAGCGGCTGCAGGTCGTGGCTCTGGTTGTAGCTGATCTGGTCGATATTGCGCCCGTCCGCATCCATTACATGGAGCACCAGGGCGTCCTGGTTGTCGTTTTCGGTCTGGGCCGCGAACTGGGGTTTGCCGTCGTCCAGCAGCACCGCCCGGCTGCGGCTCTGGCGGGTGGAGCTGAACAGGATGCGGTCATCCGGCAGGTACTGAGGGCTGACATCCTGGCCCGCTTCGGCGCTTAAATCGGAGCTGATCACCCGGCGCAGGGACTCGGTGCTCAGGTCGTACTCCCAAATATTCCAGGTGGGTTGTTCGTCGTCATCCGCGTCTTCGATTTCCGGCGCCCGCAGGGCAAACAGAAAGCGGTTCCCATCCGGGTGGACGGCAATGTCCTTCACATCATAAAGCGCCTCCTCATCGAACAGCCCGGCGGTCAGTTCACGTCGGCCCGCCGTCGCGGTGGCCCGGTCCTGAAAGTACAGTCGGGCGCCGGGGTTAAACTGGGCCGGCTCGGTCAGTACGTCAGCCAGAATTTCGTCGGAGTCTTCATCCCGGGGGATGGGGCGCAGTACATAGACAATCGGGAAATCCACCACCACCGGGTCCGGTGTCTGCCCGCCGCTGCTGTCGTCACCGGACCCCACCGGGTCACCCACACCTCCGCCACAGGCAGTGAGCCCGAGGGCCAGAATCGGCAGCAATGTCGAACGTGTGATGGCACCAAGTGTCATGGCGGATGTCCCGGAGCAAAAGCGCCATTATCAGGGCTTTCGGGGCCGACGGAATGGGATCCAGTGCCAAAAAACGGGGTTGAATGCCGGAAGTGTGATCCACTTATCAAAACCAGTGGCTAAACCCGCACAGGAACTGGCCGGTATCATCCCTATAATGGCGTAAAAAGCGCGTCAAATGTTACACAAATAATCACCAGACCCCTGCCGGCCAACGTGGCCCGGTCTGGCGGATAAGCACCAATGGCCTTGGGGAACAACTGTGAAAAGCACCCACCGACCTTTGCAACGAGGCGTCCTCCGCCTGCGCTCCGTTTTCTGTCAGTTGCTGATACTGTGTAGCGTTGCGGCGCAGGCCGGCCCCCGGGAGCAGGCGCTGCAGATTCATAACCGTATTGCCGGAGTGCCGCCCAGCGAAAGCGTGCTGTTGCAAATGGCCGACCTGATCGCCGGGGAAGAGGTTGACGCCGCGGTTGAGTTGGCGATGGACAATGAGCATTTCTACAGTGTCACCCTGAAAAACATGGCCACGCCCTGGACCAACCGGGATCAGAGCGTGTTTGCACCGCTCAACGATTACACCGCCACCTTTATCGGCATGGTGCGCGACGGTGAAGATATTCGTGGCCTGCTCTATGACAATATCCTGTATGTGGGAAACACCAGCGGATTGCCCGCCTATGCCAATGACGACAATCAGCATTACGAGGCACTGGAAACCCAGGGCCTGCCGCTGGGCGACCCGGAAGTACTGGTCAAGCGCACCCAGTCGGATGTCAACGGTCTGCCCGCCGAGGCGACCGCCGGGGTGATGACCAGTCGAGCCGCAGCGCGCGCTTTCTTTTACGCGGGCACCAACCGAGCCATGTTCCGCTTTACGCTACTCAATCATCTTTGCCGAGACCTGGAGCAGGTGCACGACACCAGCCTCACCCCGGACCGAATCCGTCAGGATGTCAGTCGCAGCCCCGGAGGGGACAGCCGGGTCTTCCTGAACAACTGCATGGGCTGTCACAACGGCATGGATCCCCTCGCCCAGGCGTATGCCTATTACAACTGGGACTATGATGCCGACGCCGACCCCGAAGGCGAAAACGGTCAACTGACCTACAACCGCGAGGGTGAAACCGAAGCGGAAACCGGCACCCGCGTGGTGCCCAAGTACCATATCAATGCCAATACCTTCCGCTATGGCTATGTGACCATGGACGATCGCTGGGATAACTACTGGCGCAAGGGAAACAACCGGGTGCTGGGCTGGAGCGATGCACTGCCGGGCAGCGGCGAGGGCGCCAAGAGCATGGGCATGGAGCTGGCACACAGTGAGGCCTTTGCCAGCTGTCAGGTGGAGAAAGTCTTCCGCCAGGTGTGTCTGCGCCAACCGGGTAGCCCCGAGGACCACCAGTTGATCGAAACCGCCACCGACAATCTCGAAAGTGCCGGGTTCGATCTGCGCCGCGCGTTTATCGACACCGCTGACTACTGCAAGGGAGAGTGATGATGAACCTGATAAAGCACTCTCCAATCGTCCTAGGACTTCTATTCCTGTTGGCAGGCTGTGGCTCCGATAGTGGCAGCGACGTCCAACAGAATGTTGACCCCAATCAGGAACCCCCGGCGGCCACCTACGACGGCCCGGCCCCGCAGACCGATGATGTGCAGCAATTCAAACTGTCGGTGTGGGATCCGCTGGCGGTGGAAAACCGTTGTGGGAGTTGCCATGGCACCGGCGGACAGGAACCCACCTTTGTGCGCTCGGACGATATCAATCTGGCCTATGCGGATATCAATGATTACATCGACCTGGAGCAACCCGCCAATTCCCGCCTGGTGACCAAGGTCGCCGAAGGCCACAATTGTTGGCAGGCCAGCGCCGACGCCTGTGCGGACATCATTGAGGGATACGTCGAAGCCTGGGCCAGTGCCTCCGGTTCGGTCAGCACACGCGTGGTCTTTGAAGCGCCGGATGATCAGGCCGTCGGTAGCAGCAAAATCATGCCCGCCGAGCCGGGCGAATTTGCGAGCACGGTCTATCCGCTGCTGACCGAATACTGCAGCGAGTGCCACGCACGCAGTGCACCCACCGCCCAGCAACCCTACCTGGGCAGCAGCTCCGTGACCACCGCCTTTGAGGCCGCTCGCACCCGTATGCGCCTGGATGATCCGGCGGATTCCCGACTGGTGCAACGGCTGGGTAACGAGGGCCACAACTGCTGGAGTGACGACTGCCAGAGCGATGCCGATGCCATGACCGCGGCCATCACCGAATTCGCCGACAGTATCGCGGAAACCGAGATCAATCCGGATCTGGTGGTCAGTCGGGCGCTCAGCCTCGGTAACGGCATCGTCGCCAGCAGTGGCGGGCGTATCGATACCCACGTCATTGCCAAGTACGAATTCAAAACCGGTCAGGGTCCCATTGCGTACGACACCAGTGGTGTCGAGCCTGCCGCCAACCTCAATCTCAGTGGTGATGTGCAATGGATGAGTTCCTGGGGGCTTCGTCTGAACAGCAGCGGCAATGACGGCAAGGCGCAGGCGGCCACCAGCGGCAGCCGCAAGCTGCATGACCTGCTCACCGCCACCGGTGAGTACAGTATCGAAGCCTGGGTGATTCCCGACAATGTGACCCAGGGGGACGGCGGTGCGGACACCGCCCGCATTGTCAGCTACTCCGGTAGCAACGATGTGCGCAACTTCACCCTGGGCCAGACGCTCTACAACTACGATTTCCTCAATCGCAGCGGCGAGACCGATGTCAATGGTCTGCCTGCCCTGTCCACCAACGATGCTGACGAACGTCTGCAGGCCACCTTGCAACATGTGGTGGCCACCTTCGATCCGGTCAACGGTCGGCGCGTGTATGTCAATGGTGAGTTCACCAACGACGAGGATCCTCTGGCCGGTGCCGCGCTGGAAGAGTGGAGCGAAACCTTCGCGTTGGTTCTCGGTAACGAAGTGTCGGGCAGCGACCACGCCTGGAGCGGCAGCATCCGTTTTCTGGCCATTCACAATCGCTCGCTCGCGCCCGACGCCATCCAGGCCAATTTCGACGTCGGCGTGGGCGCGCGTTTCTATTTGCTGTTTAACGTCTCAGGGTTGATTGATATTGAAGGTGCCTATGTGGCTTTTGAGGTGCAGCAGTTCGACGATTACGGATACCTGTTTGCCGAGCCCTTCTTCCTGACCCTGGATGATGACGTGACCGTACCGCCCACTCCGATCAAAGGTATACGCATCGGCGTCAATGGTCGGGAATCCCCGACGGGTCAGGTTTTTGCCGCCCTGGATACCGAGCTGAATTCCGAAGCGTTTGTCGAGGGGCGTCAACCCCTGTCCGGCCAGGGCGCCGTGATTGAACTGCAACAGGGGCCGGACAGCGATCAGTTCTTCCTGACCTTTGATCGTCTGGGGGAGCATGAATTCGTTCGCGTGGAGTCCGAGCCACCGGCGCCGGGCAATCCCCCGGTGATTGAGGATCAACCCGGCCTTGGCTTGCGCTCCTTCGCCGCGATCAACGCCACCCTGTCTACCGCCACGGGGATCCCGGGTACCACCGCCTCGGTGGCCGGTACCTATGAAAAAGTCCGCCAGCAATTGCCCACCGACCCGCAGTTGGACGGCTTTGTCGCCGCGCACCAGATGGGGGTGACCCAATTGGCCGTGGCCTACTGTTCGGCTTTGACGGCAGACAGCGACAGGCGCAGCGACTATTACGCCGGATTTGATTTCAGTGCGGGTGTCAGTGGTGCGTTTGATGACAGCGGTCGGTCGGCGGTGATCGAGCCGTTACTGAAACATCTGCTCGCCGCCGAAATTGAAGGCGAGCCGCTGGCCAGCCAGGCGGACCCGGTGGTCCTGCGCACGGAAATGAATGATCTGATTGATCTGATGGCGGTCAGCGGCGGCGATGCCGAGCGCAGCCGCACCATTGTCACCGCTCTGTGCGCCGCTACCTTGGGCAGTGCGTTGACGCTATTGCAATAACCGTAGTTCAAGCACCGTTATTCAGAAACAATGTCCTCGACCAACCCGGAGCAATAAGGCAAACCATTATGGCTAAACGACAGGCTCCTCTGCACCCGGATGCGCCCCTGCTGCTGGACGGTCACCACCGGCCCATGACCCGGCGGGAGCTGATCTCTCACGGCTTCAAAGCCGGCGCCGGTACGATAGTCGGCGGCTCGTTGAGCGGACTGATCGTCAACTCCGCCCTGGCCCAAGAGGTGAATCTGGCCAACGATATCGAGCAACTGCGCCAGGACTGCGGCATCGCCAGCACCGGAGCGGGCAAGATCCCGTTTATCTGCTTTGACCTGGCCGGGGGCGCCAATATGGCGGGCTCCAACGTGCTGGTGGGCGGCCCCGGAGGCCAGTTGGATTTCCTGAGCACGGCCGGCTACAGCAAGCAGGGACTGCCGGGGGATATGACACCCCAATCCTCCACCGAGGATTTTGTGAACACCGACCTGGGGTTGGCGTTTCACAGCGACAGCCAGATGCTCGCCGGTATCCTGGAGCGGGCCGGCGCTCGCACTGAATTGGTCAACGGCTGTGTGATTCCGGCCCGCTCGGAGAACGACACGGGTAATAACCCCCACAACCCCATGTACGGCATCAACCGCGCCGGTGCCAACGGCGAGCTGCTGGCGCTGATCGGCTCCCGGGCCAACGACTCCGGTGGCAACTCCCTGGCGCCCGCCTCCCTGATCAACCCGGAAGTGCGCCCCACCAAGGTGGATCAGCCCAGTGACGTCACCGGTCTGGTGGATACCGGGGATCTGGTCAACATGCTCAGCCAGGAAGACACCGTGCGGGTGATGGAATCCATGACCCGTATGAGCCGGGCACGGCTGAACAACCTGAATTTTGGCACCACCGAAGATGAACAGCTCAAGGAACTGCTGAGTTGTGGCTACGTAAAAAGCGCCGATCTGGCGGCCCGCTTCGGCGACCCGGCCTCCATCGACCCGGAAGCGGACCCGGACATCATCGGCCCCAACGGCATCTTCTCGGAAGCCGAATTCATGGGTGATCGGGAGTTCCGCAAAACCGCCTCGGTCATGAAACTGGTGGTGGAGGGCCGCGCGGGTGCGGGCACCGTCACCATGGGGGGCTACGACTACCACACCGGCGACCGGGCTACCGGCGAAATCCGCGACCTGCGCGCCGGACGCTGCATCGGCGCCTGCCTGGAGTACGCGGCGCGCAAGGGTGTGCCGATCATGGTGTATGTGTTCAGCGATGGCTCGGTATTCAGCAACGGCATGATCGATGATTCCCCGGAGGGGCGCGGCAAAGGCGTCTGGACCGGTGACAATCAACAGACCGCGGCGTCCTTCTTCCTGGTGTACAACCCGAATGGTCGTCCGCAGCTGCTGGAATCCAATGGCGGGCCTGAGGTGCATCAGCAGATCGGCTACATGCGTCCCAGCGGCGACGTGGAAACCGCCTCCACGCCAGCGGCCAACAACGTCAACCTGCTGGTGGAGACGGTCGTGCTCAACTACATGGCGCTGCACGGCGAGCAGGGTCAGTTCGCCAATGAGGACAAGTTTCCCCGCAATGGCCTGGGTAATGCCGCCATGATGGATCGACTGACGGCGTTCCAGCCAATCTGTAATGGCACTATCGATAATCCTGCATAACCCTTTGTTTCAATAATGGCGGATGCGTGACTGGGACCGCGATCCATATTGATCGCCACTCCTACCCCCTCCGTATTGTTTGGGTGACGCTCAATCTCTGCTAATCTCATAGGTGGAGGTGGCAACCCATGAGATGGAATCGACGCGGTTTTACCTTGTTACGGCCGGGGCTGCTGCTCTGGCTCGCCCTGTTGATGCTGGGCGCCTTCGGCCTGCAGGCCCAGGAAACGGACGATAACGCGTCCGGTGGCCCCCATGTGGCCGAACTCACCATTGACGGACCCATCGGGCCTGCCACCAAAGACTATATTCTGCGCTCCATCGGTACCGCCCACGAAGCCGGCGCTCATGCCGTGCTGATACGGATGGACACCCCCGGCGGTCTGGACGCTGCTACCCGCGACATGATCAAAGGCATTCTCGCCGCCCCCCTGCCGGTGATCACCTACGTGCACCCCGCCGGTGCCCGCGCCGCCAGTGCCGGCACTTATATCCTGTACGGCAGCCATGTCGCCGCCATGACCCCCTCCACCAGCCTGGGGGCTGCCACCCCGGTGCAGATGGGCGGCCTGCCCACACCGCCCAGCGGCGAGCAGGAATCGGGCAATGAGGGCGATGAGGAATCCGAAGAGGCGTCCCCGGAGGAGTCTTCACAGCCCGGCAGCGCCATGGAACGCAAGGCGATCAATGACTCGGTGGCGTTTATTCGGGGCTTGGCCGAACGCTATGACCGCAACGCCGATTGGGCCGAGAAGGCCGTCCGTGAAGCGCTCAGCCTGACCGCCAGTGAAGCGTTGGAACAGAATGTGATTGACGTGCTTGCGGACAATAGGGAAGACCTTCTTGCTCAACTCGACGGCCGCGAGGTCAAACTGGAAAGTGGTCCGTTCACACTTCAAACGGCGGGGCTTCCCATCGTGAATTACGCACCGGACTGGCGCAGTGAGTTACTGGGCATTATCACCAATCCGCAGATTGCCTCGATTCTGCTGTTGATCGGGGTCTACGGGCTGATACTGGAAGGTTACAACCCGGGGGCCATGGTGCCCGGTGTGGTCGGTATCATCTGCCTGCTGCTCGGGCTCTATGCGCTGCAGGTGCTGCCGGTGAACTATGCGGGGCTGGCGCTGATCGTGCTCGGCGGCATACTCATACTGGCGGAAGCGTTTCTGCCCAGCTTCGGGGTGCTCGGTATAGGCGGAGTGATCGCTCTGGTGATGGGTTCCATCATGCTGGTGGATACCGATGTGCCGGGCATGGAAGTGTCCTATGAAATTGTGGGCGCTGTCGCTGCGGTGGGGTCTCTCGCCGTTCTGGGGATCATCACCATGGTCGGTCGCAGTTTGCGAATGCCGCGCAAGGATGTCAGCCACGCCATGGTGGGGCGGGTTGCGGAAGTGACCCAGGTGAGCGAAGAACATGCAACGGTTCGTATTGATGGCGAGTTCTGGACGGTGTCCAGCGATCAACCGCTGAAACCTGGCGACACGGTGGAGGTGGTGTCGCAGGACGGTTTGCACTTGACGGTACGCCCTACCGGTCAGTAAGGGGCGACTGGCACTTTAATCCAAGAACGGAGATACCCTATGTTATACGAATATTTCTTTGGTTTACTCATCACTTTTGTGGTGCTGCTGCTCGCTTATGCGATTCGCATTCTGCGCGAGTATGAACGGGGCGTGGTGTTTATGCTGGGCCGCTTTCAGAAGGTCAAAGGCCCCGGCCTGGTCATCATCATTCCTTTCATCCAGACCATGGAAAAGGTGGACTTGCGCACCATCGTCATGGATGTGCCGAGTCAGGACGTGATCAGCCGGGACAACGTATCGGTAAAGGTAAATGCGGTGGTTTACTTCCGGGTGGTTGACCCGGAGAAGGCCATCATCAATGTGGAACAGTACTACGAAGCCGTCAGTCAGCTGGCTCAGACCACGCTGCGCTCGGTACTGGGTAAACACGAGCTGGATGAAATGCTCTCCGAGCGCGACAAGCTGAACCAGGATATTCAGGAAATTCTGGATCAGAGTTCCGACACCTGGGGTATCAAAGTCAGCAACGTGGAAATCAAGCATGTCGACCTGGATGAGAGCATGATCCGGGCGATTGCCCGACAGGCCGAGGCCGAGCGCTCACGGCGCGCGAAAATCATTCACGCCGAGGGTGAGTCACAGGCCGCAGCCAAACTGACCGACGCCGCCGTCGAGCTGTCGCGCAACCCCAATGCGATGACGCTGCGCTACCTGCAGACGCTGATTGATATTGCGGGCGAGAAAAACTCCACCATCGTATTCCCCCTGCCGGTGGATATGCTGGGCAGCATCATGGAGCAGTTCAAGTCCAAATCGTGATGGGCTTTTAACTGGTGGATGACGGGGCTAAGCCCCGTCATCCACCAAAAAACCACCCACCATCACTCATTCTCCTGCCGGGCATACACCTCCACCGCCTCGGTCTCATCAATCACGACATCCACACTGATGGGCTGACAGCATACGTGGCAGTCCTCCACATAGGACTGCTCGCTGATTGACGGATCAATCAGCAGGGTGATGACTTCATCGCAATAAGGGCAGTGGATATTTTTCTCGATCTGTTCAGACATAACCGCCTCTCCCTATAGATAGCGCCTTGGTCTTAGACGTTCGCCCACCGCCGGTGTTCCGGGTTGGGTCAAAGCGTGGGGATTGCCGCCATTAACTGGCGAGTATATTCGGCTTTGGGCGCTTCGAATACGGCTTTTGCATCGCCCGATTCTACCACCTTGCCGGCCTTCATGATCATCACCCGATGACTCAGGGCCCGAACCACACTCAAGTCATGACTCACAAACAGATAACTCAGGCGCCGCTCGCGTTGCAAGCGGCGTAACAGGTCGATAATGTCTTTCTGAACCGATCGGTCCAGCGCTGACGTGGGTTCATCCAGAATCAGTAACTTGGGGTCGAGTATCAGCGCCCGGGCAATGGCAATGCGCTGACGCTGGCCGCCGGAAAACTCGCCGGGATAGCGGTGGCGAGTGGCGGGGTCCAACTGCACCGCCTCCATGGCGCGTACCACCTCGCGGTCCAGTTCGTCGGCACTCATTGAGGTGTGTACCCGCAGTCCCTCGGCGATAATCTGGCTGACTGACATGCGCGGGCTCAGGCTGCCGTAGGGGTCCTGAAAGATAATCTGCAGACGCCGCCGCAGTGGTCGCATCGCTTTGTGATCCAGAGCGTTGAGATTAAAGCGCTGTTCGCCTTCCTCGTTGAACCAGATATCGCCCCGGCTACCGATCAGCCTCAGCAGGGCGCGGCCCAGTGTGGTTTTTCCGGAGCCGCTTTCGCCCACAATACCCAGGGTTTCCCCGGCGCGAACGGACAGGCTGATATCGTCCACCGCCTTGACATGATCATACACACGTTTGAAGACGCCTCGGGTCATGGGGAACCAGACGCGCATCTGATCGGCGCTTAAAATCGTCGGGGCATCATCGGGAACCGGCTCGGGCTCGCCTCTGGGTTCGGCGTCAAGCAGCCGACGGGTGTACTCATGTTTGGGCTGGTGGAAAACGTCCCGGGTCGGCCCGGTTTCAACCACTTCGCCCGATTGCATGATCGTGACCCGATCCGCGAGTTGACGGACAATGGCCAGATCGTGAGTGATGAACAGCACCGCCATGTTCAGCTCTTGCTGCAGATCCTGAATCAGCTTCAATACCTGCGCCTGAATGGTGACATCCAGTGCCGTGGTCGGCTCATCGGCAATCAACAGGTCCGGCTCGTTGATCAGGGCCATGGCGATCATCACCCGTTGGCGTTCACCGCCACTGAGTTCGTGGGGCAGGGCGTCGAGTCGTTGCTCGGGGTTGCGCAGGCCGACCCGGTGTAACCACTTCAATACCGTGGGGCGGGCATTTTTGCGGGCCGTGCCATTGTGCAGAAACAGTGCTTCGGCCAGCTGTTTTTCGATGCTGTGCAACGGACTGAGGCTGGTCATCGGTTCCTGGAAAATCATACTGATGCGCGCGCCCCGAATCGGGAGAAGATCCCGTTCAGGCAGACGCAGTAAGTCCTGTCCTGCGAAATGAATCGCGCCGTCGGTGTAACGCGCACTGTGCTCCGGTAGCAATCGGAGAATGGATTGGGCGGTAACGGATTTGCCGGAACCGCTTTCCCCCACCAGAGCGAGTGTTTCGCCTTTGGCAATGGCCAGGCTGACTCCGGAGACCACGGTCTTATAGGCATCTCCGGTGCGGAACTGGACGGACAATCGGTCAATATGGAGTAGCGTTTCGGTCATGGCGTTATCGGGTCCGATTGGGGTCGAGGGCATCGCGAGCGGCTTCTCCAACGAACACCAGCAGGGTGAGCAACACGGACAGCACGACAAACACAGAGAGACCAATCCAGGGTGCGTGCAGGTTGTTTTTCCCCTGGCTGACCATTTCGCCCAGCGAGGGCGAACCAGGCGGTAGGCCAAAGCCGAGAAAATCCAGCGCAGTCAGGCTGGTGATCGAGCCGACCATGATGAACGGCAAAAAGGTGACGGTGGCCACCATGGCATTGGGTAACAGATGGCGGAACATCAGCGCGCGATCCGACACCCCGAGTGCCCGGGCGGCCTGTACGTAGTCAAAATTTCGGGCCCGCAGAAACTCCGCGCGCACCACACCCACCAGTGCCATCCAGCCGAACAACAGCAGAATGCCGAGCAGAATCCAGAAACTGGGTGGGACAAAACTGGCAATGATGATCAGCACGAACAGTGTGGGCACGCTGGACCAGACCTCCAGCAGGCGCTGCCCGAACAGATCAATTTTGCCCCCGTAGAAACCCTGCACGGCACCGGCCGCAATGCCGACAACCGAGGTCAGCACGGTCAGGATCAGACCGAATACCACGGAGATGCGAAAGCCGTACAGCAGGCGGGCGACGATGTCCCGGCCTTGATCATCGGTGCCGAGCCAGTTTTCGCCGGTCGGTGGGCTGGGCGCTGGTGTGGGCAAGTCGTAGTTGATGGTACGGTAGTTGAAACGGATCAGGGGCCAGAGCATCCAGCCTTCGTCGTTGATCAACCCGGCGATGTAGGGGTCCCGGTAATCGGCGTTGACGGCGAAGTCGCCACCGAATTCCAGTTCGGTGTAATCGTTCAAAAGCGGAAAATAAAGCTCGTCCTCAAAACTGATGAGGATGGGCTTTTCATTGGCAATCAGGTCAGACAGCAGGCTCACGGCGAACAGCGCCAGAAAAATCCACAAGCTCCAGTAGCCGCGCCGGTTGTTGCGAAACCGATGCCAACGCTCTTGATTGAGTGGGGTCATGGTCAAGCGCAACTCCTAACGGGATTCAAAATCAATGCGGGGGTCCACCCAGGTGTAAGCCAGGTCACTGATAATCCCGATCAACAATCCCAGCAGGCCAAAAATGTACAGGGTGCCGAACATCACCGGATAGTCCCGCTGTAAGGTGGACTCAAATCCGAGCAGGCCCAGTCCCTCGAGGGAGAAAATCACCTCAATCAGCAGCGATCCGGCAAAAAACATACTGATGAAGGTGGCGGGGAATCCGGCGATCACGATCAGCATGGCATTGCGGAATACGTGCTTGTACAGAATACGTTTTTCGGTAGCGCCTTTGGCCTTGGCCGTCATGACGTACTGTTTATTGATCTCATCCAGAAACGAGTTCTTGGTCAGCATCGTCAGGCTGGCGAAACCGCCGATGGTCAACGCCAGTACGGGCAACGCCATATGCCAGAAGTAATCGAGGATCTTCTGGTACCAGAGCAGTTCGTCAAAGTTCTCCGACACCAGGCCACGCAGCGGGAACCAGTTGAAGTAGGAGCCGCCGGCAAACAGGATGATCAACAGAATCGCAAACAGAAAGCTCGGAATGGCGTTGCCGATGACCACCACCCAACTGGTCCAGACATCAAACCGGGAATGATGTCGCACGGCTTTGCGGATGCCCAGAGGAATGGAGATGGTATAGATCAACAGGGTGCTCCACAGCCCGAGTGACAAGGAGACGGGCAAGCGCTCGATGACCAGCTCGATCACCGAGCGGGCCCGAAACAGGCTGTCACCGAAGTCAAACACCAGATAGTCCTTGAGCATGATGACGTAGCGCTCCCAGAGCGGCTTGTCGAACCCGAACTGCCGTTCGATTTCGGCAATCACTTCCGGGTCCAGGCCGCGGGCCCCTCGGCTGTCCCCGGAGTTCTGGGCCACTTCGCCCGATGCGGCGCCACTGACCCGATCGAGGTCCGTGCCTTGGACGTCAAGCGCGCTTGCCAGCATCTGCTCCACCGGGCCGCCGGGGGCGGCCTGGACGATAAAAAAATTGAGTGTGATGATCGCCAGCAGGGTGGGAACGACCAACAGCAGCCGGCGAATGAGGTAGGCGGTCACAACAGCTTACTCCGCGTTAAACGACGCACTAGCGTGTGAGTTTCTTCGCTTTTTCGTCGTCGAACCACCAGGTACTCAGGCCGATGGCGTATTCGGGCCGTTTTTCCGGCCGATCGAACTGATTCCAGTAGGCGATGCGGAAGTAGCTGGAGTGCCAGTGGGGGACCAGGTAAAAGTTCCAGCGCGCCACCCGATCAAAGGCGTGGCCATAGGCCAACAGCATATCGTCGTCCTGCTGATGCTCCTCAATGCCCCGGATCAGGGCATCAATCACCGGGTCCTGAACGCCCGCCTGATTATAGGTGGAGTCCACATAGTCCGAATGCCAGGTAATGCGCATATTCGGGTGGGGGTAAGGGTTTGCCCGATAGCCCTGGAAAATCATATCGTAATCCCGGGAGCGCAATCGGTTCAGAAACTGGGTGCTGTCGACCTGGCGCAGGTTCATGGTAATGCCCAGACGCTCCAGGTTGCGCTTGAACGGCAGGCCGATTCGCTCGCCCGTAGAGGAGTAAATCAGCAGTTCAAATTCAAACGGCTTACCGCTCTCTCCGTGCACCATTTTGCCGTCTTTCAGCTCCCAGCCGGCGTCCTTGAGCAGCGCCATGGCTTTGCGTAGCGCCGGGCGAATATTGCCCGAGCCATCGGTCTGGTTGGGCACCCAGACCTCGCCGAACACTTCTTTCGGAAGCTGATCACGGAACGGCTCCAGAATACTCATCTCCCGTTCGGAGGGCTCGCCCTCGGCCATGTAGGGCGTGTTCTGGAAAAAGCTGTAGGTGCGTTGATACTGATCGTAAAACAGATTTTTGTTCATCCATTCGAAATCCAGCGCATAGTTGATCGCCTGACGGACGCGTCGGTCGGCAAACAGCTCGCGTTGAATATTGAAGACAAACCCCTGGGCGGGCTGGGGAATATCGTGAGCCAGCTCGTCTCGCTGAATATCGCCGCGGGTCACTGCCGCCACGTCGTAATCTTCGGCCCACTGCTTGGCCACATTCTCCTGGCGGAAGTCGTATTCACCCGCCTTGAAGGCCTCCAGCGCGACATTGGTGTCCCGGTAATAGTCGTAGCGCATGGTTCTGAAATTATTGAGGCCCTTGCGGCTGGGCAGGTCGGCCGCCCAATAATCGTCTACCAGCTCATAGGTGACGCTCTGGCCCATTTTGTACTCACTGATGCGATAGGGGCCGCTGCCCACCGGTGGCTTGTCCAGCGGCTCGGACAGGTCCCGATCCTGCCAGTAGTGGGAGGGAAATACCGGCAGATCCACGAGGTTCTGTATATCTTCCCGGCTCGGGGTTTCAAAATGAAACTTGACCCGGTGCTCGTCCAACACTTCCGCCTGAATCACATTCTTGTAGTGGTTTCTGACAAAGGGCACGCCCTGATCCATCAGCTTGTCAAACGTGAAGGCCACATCCTTGGCGGTGACCGGTTTTCCGGCCTGATCCCGGGCTTCCGGGTTGATATTGAAAATCACCCAGGCGTAGTTCTCGGGGTATTCAAGGCTTTCGGCGATCAGCGGGTAATAGACGCCAATCTCGTCATCGCTGGCCGCCATCAACGGATCGTACAGTTCGCCACTCATGGCCGCCGGGTCGCCCCGCTGGGCATAGCGATTGAAATTGTCGTAAGTACCGATTTCGGCCAGAACGATTTGTCCCCCTTTGGGTGCATCGGGGTTGACGTAGTCAAAGTGCTCGAAGTCGGGTCCGTATTTGGGCTCACCCCGGGCGGCGAAGGCGTGGCTTTTGATAATGGGAGCCGCGGCTGACTCGGCGGGCGACTCGGTCTCGGCCATGGCGGAAGCGTTCAGTAACAGCATGGCGAGCAGCGAGCCGCTCAAGGCACGGAGAGTCTGGCGGTAGAAGCCCGGACGAAGTTGATCGAACATGGTAATCCTCATCATGATGAAGCCGGTAGCTCAGGCGGTTAGAACTCCGCACGTCGAATGGGTTCAAGGCTAAGGCAATTTAGCGCCAATTTCCATGGTTATGGGTGTAACAGGCCGGCCACCCGCGTCCGCAGTGCCGGCACCACCTCCGCCTCAAACCACGGATTGCGCCGCAACCACAGGTTGTTCCTGGGGCTGGGGTGGGGCATGGGCAGCTTATCGGGCCAGTAGTCCCGCCAGTTGGCCACCCGTTGGGTCAGGGTACCCCGGCTTTTGCCCAGATGGTAGGCGTGGGCGTATTGGCCGATCACCAGGGTCAATTCCAGGTTGGGCAGTTTCGCCAGCAGGTGGTGGTGCCAGGTTTGGGCGCACTCGGGTCTCGGCGGCAGGTCGCCGGAGCGGCCCCTGCCCGGGTAACAGAAGCCCATGGGGATGATGGCCAGTTGGGTGGGGTCGTAAAAGGTCTCGCGGTCGATGCCCATCCAGTCCCGCAACCGGTCGCCACTGGGGTCATTGAACGGCAGCCCGGTGTCGTGCACCCGCCGTCCCGGCGCCTGAGCGGCCACCAGGATGCGGGCGTCCGGGTGAAATTGCAGGACCGGCCGCGGCCCCAGGGGGAGTGAGGGGGCACACAGGGTGCAGCGGCGAACATCGTCCAGCAAGTGTTGCCAGTCGTTGTAGGATGTTGGCAAGCGAATACCTCCCGCAGTCGTCAAAGTGTTCCGGAATTGTAAAGCCACTGGGACACGTCTGTCGTGCCGGATGATCGGTTGACGTTGGCCTCAACTTTGAGGGCCCGTGGACTTTTGTGCCCACTTGTTGAAATGTCGGTCACGGGTTGTACGAGATGTGTCCGGCTTCATATTTTCTTCCCTCCAAAAACACGAAGCTACCCGCGATCCCAACCCGTTTCGGCACCAGAGCCGTAAGGCTTTGTGGGATTGTTGTACCCGAAATCGTTATTTAATAATTGACTATAAGAGGGACTATCTATGCGGTACCAATCGTTGTTATTCGGTTCATTTACCCTGATGTTGTCCGCCAGTGTGATGGGACATGGCGTGATGTCGGAACCGGCGTCACGCAACTGGTTCTGTGGCGCGATCTCCAAGCCCGACACCGCCGAGCCCGGCAGTGCCTGTGCCCAGGCCTTCGAGGACGACTTCAATGGCGGCTACCAGTTCATGAGTGTGTTGACGCACGATCTGGGGCGCAAGGGGGTTTCTCCACTGCCCGATAATGTCTGTGGGTTCGACAGTGAGACCTGGCAGGGCGGTGCCACACCCTGGGACAAGGCCATCGACTGGCCCACCAACGACATCAGCCCCGGGCCCCTGACCATCACCTGGGACATTTCCTGGGGCCCGCACTTTGATGACACCGAAGAATTCGTCTACTACATCACCAAGCCGGACTTCCAGTATGAGGTGGGTAAACCGCTGACCTGGGACGACTTTGAGAGTGAGCCCTTCTGTGACCTCACCGGCTATGACGATACCAACCCCGGCGCCACGCCGAACATCACACCGGAGAAGGGCAGCTCGCTGTTCCATACCGAGTGTGTGGTGCCGGAGCGCACCGGGCGTCACGTCATTTACGGCGAGTGGGGCCGCAACTACTTCACCTATGAGCGTTTCCACGGCTGTATTGATGTGCAGTTCGATGGTGACAACGGGGGTGATCCGCAACCGGATCCGGTCGTGGCTGATTTGACCGCGTCGCCGGCAAACAGCGTGTTTGCCGGTGCCGGCGAGATTCAGCTCAGTGCCTCTGGCTCATCCGGCAGCAACCTCAGCTATAACTGGAGCGTGGAAGCCAGTAACAGCTCCCTCTACTCTCTGAGCAGCACCTCGGACGCCAGTACGGTACTGACCCTGGCCGAGCCGCAGTCCGAGAGCGATGTGACTGTCCGGGTTCAGGTGAACAACGCCGATGGTTCGGACACCGATTCCTTCAGCTTCACCCACGTACCCTCCACCGGCACCAGCTGGGAAGATGTGGCACCGCTGACCAACGCGGCACAAACGCTCAGCGCAGGCGACGAGGTGCAGTTGCGTCTGGTGACCAACGAAGGGGCTGATGTTTACCTGCCGAGCACACCGTTTGTGGTCGACAATGGTGATGCTACTGTCTGGACCTATGAGTTTGCACAAGCCGTCAACGGGGAAAACACCGATGTACGGGTTGGAGTGCTGAACGATGACGGTGACGTTGAGCCGGCTCAGAGTGCCACGGACAACCGCGTATACGCGCAAGTGCCGTCCGCCTACAGCGGCGCCTTCCTGCAGGTGGACGAAGCGGATGACGGCGATGATGGTGGCAATGGTGGTGCCAGTTGCGAGTACGTCATCAACAGCGACTGGGGCTCCGGTTTCGTGGCCGGGATTGTCATCACCAACAACGGTTCCGAGACCATCAACGGTTGGGAAGTGTCCTGGGATTACAGCGGCAATACCCAGGTAACCAATGGTTGGAGTGCCGAGCTGTCGGGTTCGGGCCCGTACACTGCCAGTAATATGGATTGGAATGGCACGATTGCACCAGGGAGCTCTGTGGAGTTTGGCTTCCAGGGTACCGGCAGTGCTGAAACCCCCGAGGTGACCGGCGAAATCTGCGACTGATCACCGGGAGTGTGAGCAAAAAAAATCCGGGGGTGGTATCACCCCCGGATTTTTTTTGCGTGGTCAGATCAGCTCCGGCGGGATACCAGGTGGATCCCGGCGAACGCCAGCAACATCAACAGCAATCCGGGATTGGCACTGCCGCTACTGCCGCGATCCGGTCCGGGAGTTTCGCTGTCCCCATCGGTATCGTCGTCATTGCCGCCGTCGGTGTCGTCATCGTCGCCGGTATCGGCCTGCGCGATCTGGAACACCGCGGTAGTGCGTGCGGGTACCGTAAAGGTGCCGGTTTCGGCATCAAAAGTGGCGCCCTGAACCGTTTCATCGTCGGAGGCCTGCTGCAGCGGGTGCAGTTCCCATTCTGCTTCGGTCCAGTCCTCGGAGCTCAACGTCTGAGCATCCACGTGGGCATTGAACAATACCATCACCGCGTCCCGCTCCGGGTCGACGTCATCACTGCCATCGGCAATGTGCATGGCGACCAGTGCCGGCTTCTGCTCGGCGCCGGTGTTGTGGAAGCTCACCTGTTCGTTAATCGCAGCGCCGGTTTCCAGACGGAACAGTTTTGAGCTGTGACGGATGGCCAGCATCTCCTTGAAGTGCGCCAGGCTGCTCAGGATATGCGCCTCTTCCACCGCCAGAGTCTCATCCGCCAGCCGCGGCTGAATTGTATCCCAGCTCGCCTCTGTGGAGTGGGCCGGCGGCAGGCCACGGCCCCAGCCGTTCTGCTGATAACTGTAGTCCAGCAGGTTGAACCAGTCGCCGGAATCGTAGCTGTCGCGATCCATGGACTTGGAGCGCATCAACTCCTGGCCGGCCTGCACGAACGGAACGCCCTGAGCGAGCAACGCCAGGCTGGTACCCATGTTGTGCACC
Source organism: Marinimicrobium sp. C6131 (assembly GCF_026153455.1). Lineage (NCBI taxonomy): Bacteria > Pseudomonadati > Pseudomonadota > Gammaproteobacteria > Cellvibrionales > Cellvibrionaceae > Marinimicrobium > Marinimicrobium sp. C6131. The sequence goes on along the minus strand of NZ_CP110629.1, from coordinate 2,892,765 downwards.
CGTACCCGATCTTCCGGCGTACGATCCAGCGGGATCTTGTACTGGTTGATGTCGAACAGGGTTTCGTTATCGTGCTTCTCGATATAATTGATCGACTCTTGCGGGTCCAGAGTGTAGCCCACGGCCGCGCCGTAATCACCGGTCACCTCGTTCCCCTGCCAATCGATAAACGCAAAGTCTTTCAGACTGCCGGCCAGACCAATGCGGATGCGGTCGGTGCTGGTCATCAACCGCTCCAGTTCATCGGAGCTACCGTCATTTTCGGCATTGGGATCGTAATACAGACCGTTGATGAAGCTCTGGTTGATGACATGATTGACCCCACTATCGAACGGGCTGCCGCCGCGCACCGCATCGCGGAAGCGATCGTTGAAGGTGCCCACACCGGTGCCGGCCATATTGATCTGGGTGGCCTGTTCAAAGCGCGCATTGTCGGCCACCTCGCCGAAATTCCAGCCTTCGCCGTACAGATAAATATGCTCGCCGTTCACACCGTGTTCTTCGTCGGTCAGTGTGGCCAGCTGCTCCTTGACCTTGAGGATATTGGCTTTGCTGTGATGCCCCATCAGGTCAAAGCGGAAGCTGTCGACCTTGTACAGCTCGGCCCAGGTCATCAGTGAGTCCACCATGAATTTCTCCATCATGGCGTGCTCGGAGGCGGTGTTTTCACAGCAGGTGCTGCGCTCGATATTGCCACTGCTGTTCAGTCGGTGGTAATAACCGGGTACCACTTTATCCAGAACGGATTTGTCCCCAAGGCCGGATTGGCTGGTGTGGTTGTAGACTACATCGACCACCACCCGCAGTCCGGCTTCGTTCAGGGCCTGCACCATTTCGCGGAATTCGATAATGCGGGCCACGCCATCCGGGTCGGTGGCGTAGCTGCCTTCCGGGGTGTTGAAATGGTGCGGGTCGTAGCACCAGTTGAAGGCGTCGCTGCCGCGAATGGCACTGACCGCCGCCTGCTGCTCGGTGCTGTCCGGGGCGTACTGGGACAGGTCGTCTTGAAGTGTCAGCTGGTCGGCCGGATCTTCCGGAATGGTGGCACAGTCATTGACGGGAAGCAGGTGTACGTGACTCAGACCGACTTCCTGCAGGGACTTCAGGTGGGTCATGCCCAGGCTGTCCGCGACGGTGAAGGCCTTGAACTTGCCGCGATAGTCCTCCGGCACTTCACTGTCGCTGACACTGAAGTCGCGCACATGTACTTCGTACACCACCATGTCTTCGGGGGCGGTGAACGCCGGCTTCGTCAGGGTATCCCAGCCTTCGGGCTTGAGGTCGTCATCGTCGAGGTTGACCAACTGGCTGCGCTGACCGTTGGTGCTGGCGCTCAGGGTGTACGGGTCGGTGACGCGGTTGGTTTCAATGTTTCCGGTCTGCGGGACGTACACTTCCACGTCGAATTGATAGTACTGCCGATCCCAGCTCGCATCGCCGGTGATACTCCATACGCCGGTTTCCGGGTTGAGCGTCATGGGGAGCTCGGTGGGCGCGGTATCCGTGTGGCTGTCGGAGTACAGAAGGAAGGTGACGTTCTGGGCGGTCGGTGCCCACAGGTGCACACTGGGAACACCGTCGTCATACACCGGGCCCAGGTCGCCGTCGTAGGTGTACAGATCATCCAGCACACCCGGAATCTGCACGCCGGTGGCATCGACCAGGCTGCCGTCTTCGTTGCTGGCCGACACGGCGATCTGCCCTTTCAGAATGTCACCGATCTGCTCGAGGTCCGCTTCGGCAATGGTGAATACGGGGTAGTTGGCCAGGTGAGGGAATTTTTCGGCCAGCGCATCACTCATGCCATTGGCATCGTGGGTCAGCGTGATGGCTTCGCCGCCAGAAACGCCCTCGGGGCTGCTGGTCATGTCCGCCTGAGCATCGAAGTGCAGTTGGACATTGGCGTCCGGTGTGACCGCGAAGGCAATGGTGTTCTCGTTCAGCCAGTACGCTTTGGATTGACTCAGATCGCCAGCGGAAATGACATCGCCCACGTACACACTATTGTCCAGACTGTTATAGGTGAAGGTGACTTCGTCGCCGTCCGCCTCAACGGTAAAAGGCACATTGCCACCGTCTACGCCGTAACTCTCGTCCCAGGTCTCGTTCAGGGCGATTTTTGCCTCGTAGTTGCCGGCGGGAATGTCAGTGGTGGTGTATTGATAGATACCGGTGTTGTTGATGTCCTGAACCCAGGCAATCATGCAATCCGGCTGCCAATCACCGGGGCAACCCAATTCACTCTGGAAATCACCGACCGCCGCGGCGATGACATGATTGACGCTGTCGGCCACCCAGTGGCTATCGTGACTGTAGTAAAACCGGACGTCCTCCTCTTCGGACACACTCAAGGGAATGTTGTCACCACCGGAGGTTGCATTCGCACCGTAGTTTTCATCCCAACTGCCGTTGATAGCCGCTTTGTATTCGTAGTCGCCGGCCGGAAGCGTGAAACTGCCGCGCCAGATACCATCCGCGCCCGCTTCAAGGGCGGCATCGGTACAGTCCGGCTGCCATTCGCCCGAGCAGCCCATCGCGGGATTGAGATTACCCGGGATGCTGACACTTGAGGGGTCTGAGGTATGGTCGGCTTGAGCGCCGATCGCCAGAGCGAGCACGGGCAGGGCGCGTGCGCTATGCATTAACCACCGGGGCATAGCCCGGCCGTTACGGGTATTATCGTTCATTATTGTATCTCCAAGCTTACTGGTTACTGTTATGTTTATTGGTACCCGACCGGACAGGATCGACAGCACGAACGGCCGGGTAAAAAAAAGGCGCAGTAGACTGCGCCAAAGTTTCCCAACACAAAGCAATGAGAGAGTAGGGTAAAACCGTAAGGTTTCAAAAAACGGCCCAGGAGTGATCCTGGGCTGGCAAGGAAGGAGAGTTCCCAAGCCATGACTTCATCGTAGAACGGGGCGACGGACGGCTCAATAGCCTGCATACGTATGCAGGTCGTCTCACCGTTATGAATACGTATGCATTTTCCGGGCGGCGGGGGTTTCGCGTTATCCTTCGAATACCATGAATATTCGTTACTGCGTTTGGTTCTAAAAATTGCCGATTGTCATAGTCTCTTTTGATAAATATCAGGTTTATTATGAAAGTATTGTTACCGCTCGGGTGCTTTGTAATGCTACTGACCGGGTGCGTGTCCGCCGCGCCCGAGCATCGACTGATTGATGAGGGGCTTTCGTTCGGAACGCTTCATCGTTATGAGGCGTTTCCCTCTGCCGAAGTGCCGGCCCGTATAGTCGATGTCTGGCTGCCGCCGGGGTATCCACACACTGGCCAACGCCATCCGGTTATTTACGCGCAGGACGGCCAGAACCTGTTTCGAGCGGAGGAATCCTACGGTGGTGAGGAATGGGGGCTGGATGAAACCCTGGCGCGTCTGGCAAGCGAGTCCGATATCGCGCTTCCGATTGTAGTGGCCATCTGGAACACGCCGGAGCGATTTGCCGAATACATGCCTGAACAGGCGCAGACTCAGGGCGCGGTATCCATGGGCATTCACGGCGTTCCGGATGTGGCGCAGTCAGCGTTGCGGGCCGATGCTTATCTGCGTTTCCTCGTTGAGGAAGTGAAGCCGTTTATCGACCGGCACTACGCTACCAGAACGGACCTCAAGCATACCACCATCATGGGCTCGAGCATGGGGGGCTTGCTGTCGGCCTATGCCGTTGCCGAGCACCCGGAGGTCTTTGGCGCCGCGGCCTGCCTGTCGAGCCATTGGCCCGCCGGCGACGGTGCCGTGGTCCGGTATCTTGAAACCCATCTGCCGGAGCCGGGCGTCCACCGTTGGTACTTCGATCACGGCACTGAAACGCTGGATGCGGCCTACGGTCCCTATCAGCGGGACATGGACCGGATCATGGCGGCCAAAGGCTATCGGCGTGGTGCAGACTGGCAGAGTCTTCGCTTTGACGGCGCGCCCCACAGTGAAGCGGCGTGGCGCGCCCGGCTGGAAATTCCGCTGCGGTTTCTGCTGAATATCGACTAACGCTCAAGTTCCAGCACGGCAGATGACAGTGGCTCCAGGTGGATCACGGTACCCGCGCCCTGCTCGTTCACGGTCAGGGTCGCGGTCCGATCTGAGTCGAGCCGATCCCGAAGTGTGTACTGCCCCGGCACCAACTGCCACTCAGCGATCAGTTCGCGCGGCAGCTTCAGTGCCACTTCGGTTGCCGCCTGATCGCCAAAATGACTGACAAGCAACCACCGCTGTGAACCCGACCAACGGGCCCAGGTGTAAAGCTCGTCGGTGTAGCGATTGCTGTACTGGCGCTGATGGTCGTGCAGGTCCATGATCTGCCCGTCGGCGGCGGGCTCCTCCCGTGCCAGACGTAAAACACGCTGGTAAAATTCGCGCAGCGCGGCCTCTTCCTCTCTGAGCTGGCCACCGTCGAAAGCGCCGTCGTTCATCCAGCGTTGGTGGGCGGGCACGCCCCAGTAGTCGAAAATGGTGGTCCGGCTGGCTTTGCCGAAACCGGCATCTTCATCGGCGTCTTCGCCCACTTCCTGTCCGAAATAGATCATCGCCGGGCCCCGTCCCCAGAGCGCGGAAACCACCATGGCCGGCTTGCCTTTTTGTGCGTCGCCCGAAAATTCCGGGTGGGCAATGCGTTGCTCATCGTGGTTCTCGAGAAACAGCAGCATGTGCTGATCGATGTCCGCGAGCGCGTCGCGCACCGGAGGCAGGGTATCGGTACCGGCTTCGTCGCGCATGATGGGTTTCAGCGTATCGTAGATATCCACCTTGGCGTAGAGGTAGTCCATCTTCCCCAGGTGAATGTAATCGCGGTAGGCGTCCGGATTGTAAATTTCCGCAAGCAGAAAGGCGTCGGGGTATTTCACTTTGATGGAGGCGTTCAGAAAGCTCCAGAATTCCACCGGTACCATTTCCGCCATGTCGTACCGGAAACCGTCGACGCCTTTGTCCAGCCAATAGTGGGCAATGTCGCGCATTTTATACCAGGAGTCCGGCAGGTCCTGTTCCTGCCAGTAAGCGTGATGAGCCTGGATCGACCGCTCGGCATAGTCGTCCGGCAGGCGGGGGAAGTCGTAGGTACCGTCGGGTCTTACCCCGTAATTGATCTTTACGGTTTCATACCAGTCATTGAAATCCGGCTGGGCGGCACGGGCGCCATTACCGGTCCATTTGGCCGGGTTTTCCGCGAACAGGCCATCGGCGAGCGGGTGGTCATCGCCGCCCAGGGGTTGGTAGCCGCCCTCGGGCTCGGGGACTCTGAAGCGTTCGCCGACCACATAGTAGAACTGGTTGTCACGGGCATAGGTGACAGAGTCATCATCCCGGGCACCGAGGTTATCGACGCCCTCCGGGCGGCTGATGGAATCGTAATCCCTGGCCACGTGGTTGGGAACAATGTCGATAATGACCTTCAGGCCGTTGTCGTGAGTACGTTCAATCAGCGCTTCGAATTCCGCCAGGCGCTGCGCCGGGTTGTCGGCCAGATCCGGGTTGACGTTGTAATAATCCTTGACCGCATAAGGTGAGCCGGCGCGGCCTTTGACCACGTCCGGGTCATCCAGGGAAATGCCGTAATCGGTGTAGTCGTTGATCACGGCATGATGGGGTACGCCGGTGTACCAGATATGAGTCGCCCCCAGTGCGTTCAACTCCCGAAGCGCGGTATCGGTGATGTCAGCGAATTTGCCGACGCCGTTTTCCTCGAGAGTGCCCCAGGGCTTGTTGGTGGTCTCGGTATTCCCGAACAGGCGGGTGAACATCTGATAGACGACGGGTTTGCCGGCATTGGGTTCCGGGCTATCCGTACTGTCGATCGGTTTGGGCGACTGGGCGCATCCGGCCAATGAGGCCAGAAGCGCCGTGGCGATCCAGGGTTTTTTCATGGCATGGCTTCCGTCAGTGCAGTTCCAGAATGCGGGCGCTCATCGGCTCGAGTGTCAGGTCGTTATCCAGGGACAGGGTTTCGCCGCTCAGGACATCGGTACCTGAACGGTGACCATCGATGGCCTGTGCGTAACGCTCGTTAGAGAGTTGACGGGTCTCCCCGGTGTGATTGATCGCCACCAGAATGCGCTGCTCCCCGGTGTAGCGGGCAAACACATAAACGCCGTTGTGGGGGGCAAAGTGCAGAAGGTCGCCGTGGTGAATGGCCTCCTGGTCCTGCCGCCAGTTGAGTAACTGACGGAGGTATGCCTGAGCAGAACGTTGGGTATCCGTCAGGCCTTCGCCGGTGAACCCGTTGCGCGTATCTCCGGCCCAACCGCCGGGAAAGTCACTGCGCACGGCGCCGTCGTCCCGGGTCTTCGGGCTGGTGGCGAGCACTTCCGAACCGTAAAAGAATTGAGGGGTTCCGCGCATTGTGGCCAGCAGGGTCATGGCGATATTGAACCGCTCCAGGTCCTCATCAATCAGGCTGTACAGTCGGCTGGTATCGTGGTTCTCGGCAAAAATGACCAGGCTCATCGGGTCCGCGTAGAGATTGTCGTCCGCCAGGGTTTCGTAGACGCGAATCAAACCCCGGTCCCAGGCTTCGTCTTCCGTCAGTGCGGTGCGCAGGGCGTCGTACATGGGGAAATCCATTACGCTGGGAAGATAGGACACATAACCGTCTTTATTGTCTTTGCCGCGCTGCCAATAGGACACCACATTGGGATTGGTGCTCCACTCCTCACCGACAATATTGAAGTTGGGGTATTCCGCCATGATGCGGCGGGTCCACTCGGTCAGGAAATCCTTGTCGGAGTAGGAATAGGTATCGGTACGGATGCCATAAAGATCGGCGTACTCGATCCACCAGATGCTGTTCTGAATCAGGTAATTGGCGACCAGTGGGTTGCGTTGGTTCAGGTCTGGCATGGATTTCACAAACCAACCGTCGGCAAACTCCTGTTTATCGATGTCCGCCGCGTAAGGATCCTGAACGCTGGTCCGGTAATGGGTGGTGGGGACGAATTCGCCCTGAAAGTTCAGCCAGTCGTCGGTGGGCAGGTCGTCCATCCACCAGTGACCGGACCCAATATGGTTGAGAATCATATCCTGAATCAGACCCACGCCTTTGGCTTTGCCTTGCAGGCTGAGCTGGCGATAGTCCTCATTGTCACCAAAGCGCGGATCTACCCGATAGAAATCGGTAATGGAATAGCCGTGGTAGGAATACTCGGCCTGATCATTTTCCAGCATGGGAGTTGGCCAGATGGCGGTAAAGCCCATGTCCGCAATGTAATCCAGATGCTGGATCATGCCGTCCAGGTCGCCGCCGTGACGACCGACGCTGCTGTCCCGGTTCGCGGCCTCTTTGAGCTCGGCCAGGCTGTCATTGCTCGGGTCGCCATTGGCAAAACGATCCGGGGTGATCAGGTAGATGGCATCCGTCGTGTTAAAGCCGTTGCGGTCGGCGGAGTCTTTTCGGCGGGTGTGGAACGCGTAGTCATGCTGGAAGGCATCGCCGTTTTCATGGACAAACTGCAGGGTGACGATCCCGCCCCGGAAGGTATTGCGAACGTCAAGATCGACAAACAGGTAGTTTTCACTCTCGACGCGGTGCACTTCAGTCAGCGAGACCCGGGGATGCTCCAGGCTCACAGACCACTGGGCAATCCGGTCACCGTGAATCATCAGCTGCAGGTTGGAATTGTGCATGCCCGCCCACCAGAACGGTGGCTCCACGCGGTCAATGGGGTCGGCAAGCGCGGCGGGTATTCCAAGGAGCAGGGTAAGGAACAAGGTCAGGCGTATCATGATGGGGTATCCACTACTTGATTGAGGCAATAAAGTCGTTGTGAGAGGGCATCTGGGCGACGGTTTTGTCGACAATCCGCTGCCAGGAATTCATAAACTCGCGCAGTTGTTGGTCTTCAAGGTTGTCTACCAGCGGGTGGTAGTCCTGTGGCGTAATGCCCTGGCCGATCATCACCTGCTCCCAGGCGGTTTCGCTGAACAGTTCGTCCTGTTCGCGAAACACCCGCCCCGAGCCGGCAAACAGGTCAATTCGTCGGAGCAGTGATTCCGGCTTGGGCGCCTCACGGCACATGCGCCAGAAGGGGCTGTCGGTTTTGCTGTTCAGGTGATAGTGCAGGATGATGAAGTCGCGGATTTTTTCGAACTCGATCTGCGACTGCCGGTTGTACTCCTCAATATCGCTCGGCTGTATGCCGTTGCGTGGGAACAGTTTGATCAGTCGGGTCAGCCCCTGCTGAACCAGGTGCAGGCTGGTGGATTCCAGAGGCTCCAGAAAGCCGCTGGACAGGCCCAGGGACACGACGTTCTGGCACCACTGCTGAACCCGGCGTCCGGTTTTAAAACGGATGGGGCGAGGGTCCGCCAGCGCGGGGGTGTCCAGGTTGGACAACAGGGTATGCGCCGCCTCATCGTCGCTCAGGTGGCGGTGGCTGTAGACCAGGCCGTTACCCGTGCGATGCTGGAGCGGGATTCGCCATTGCCAGCCACCCTCGTGGGCGATGGCCCGGGTATACGGCGTGATGGTTTCTGCTGCTTCGCTGGGAACCGCAAGGGCGCGATCACAGGGCAGCCAGTGACTCCAGTCCTCGTAGTCGACATCCAGTGCTTCGCCGATCAACAGCGCGCGAAAACCCGAGCAGTCGATAAACAGATCCGCTGCCAGACGCTCACCGGATTCGAGCTGAACGGCGGCGATATCGCCGGATTCGGGATCCTTGTCGACCGTCTGAATTTTGCCATCAATGCGCTTGACGCCGAGCTTTTCGCTGTAGGCGCGCAACATCTGTGCATACAGTCCGGCATCAAGGTGATACGCGTGGGTAAGCCCAGGGAACTGAGTGCCGGGAATGGTTTCCATGGGAGCAAAGCGGTTATGCCGAGCGGCCTGTTCGTTGAGCGAGTACCGCCAGAAATCTTCGGCCACCCCCGCCTGTCGGGCTTTCAGCCAATAGTGATGAAAACCGGCAACGCCCAGGTTGCGCCCGATTTCACCGAAGGCGTGCATATAGCTATCACCCGGTTGGTTCCAGTTCTCAAACTGAATGCCGAGTTTGATGGTGCCCATGGTCTGCTTCAGGAAGTCGGCTTCCTTTATACCCAATACGTCATTGAAGGTTCTGATGGGGGGAATCGTGGCCTCGCCAACACCCACGGTGCCGATTTCACTCGACTCCACCAGTTGAATCTTTATCTGTTTGCTGAAAAATCGGGCCAGCACGGCGGCCGCCATCCAACCGGACGAGCCCCCGCCCACAATCAGTACGTTTTTTATGGAATGATTCACGTCGTTATCTCCAGCCAAAAAAAAGCCCCTGCTACAGCTCTTCACTATAGCAGGGGCTTTCCTTCATGCCCTGATTAGAACTGGTAGTTCACACCGAGCAGGTAGTTAGCGCCGAAGGTCTGGTATGACGTAATCCGGCGGGGATCATCATCCTCCGCAGCTACCGTCTCTTCGTCGGTCAGGTTCTGCGCCTGCAGAGTGATGCTCAGACCGTCAAGCGAGTCGAAGCCACCGGCACCGAAGTCATAACCGATCTGTGCGTCCCACAGCTCAGAGCCCTGGTCCGTGGTCGGAGTCAGTGCCAGGCTGAGGCCACGGGTTTCGGTCAGGAATTCGTCACGCTTGCGACCACTGACGCGGAACTCGAAACCGTTCTTCTCGTAGTAAACGGTCAACTGATAGGATTCCTCGGACAGGCCGGGGATTTCCTGCTGCTCACCATCATACTCGATGGCGCCGTCGAGGAAGGTCGCCGCGGCAATGAGGCCAAAACCGTCCAGCGTTTCACTGAAGGTGTAGAACGGCAAGCTGCCCTGCAGTTCAATACCTTCCACTTTACCTTTACCCAGTTCGGCAATAGAGGTAGTCGGGCCCTGGAAAGACTGGAAGTTGTCCACACCGGCATCGTGATAGCCTTCGATGAAATAGGGCTCGAAGTCGGTGATCACGTCCTGGCTGATGTGCCAGTTGAGCAAATCTTTGTAGAACCAGGAAGCCGCTACATAGCCGTCGTTGGTGAAGTAGTATTCATAGGACAGGTCAGTTTGAACCGCTTCGAGCGGACGTAGGTTCGGGTTGCCACCAGAGCCACTCCAGGCACTGAACTCGGGATCGGCGCTTTCGCGACGGCCGTTGTCAAAGCTGAAGTTGATGGTGTTGTTTGCGCGCATGTCATCCATACGGGCCCGAGACAGGGTCTTGGAGGTCGCAAAGCGAACGATCTGGTTGTCCGTCATCTGGAAGTTCATGTTCAGACTCGGGAGGATCTTCAGGTAATCATCACCACCGCTGACGGGGGTGGCGACTACGCTGACCAGACCGGTGTCGTCGTCTTCGCGCGCAACGCTCGCGAAGCCATCCGAGCTCTGGTCGGTATCGATAATCTGAACACCGAAGTTACCGGACAGGATGCCGGTTTCGAAATCGGCCTTGGCATAAGCGGTAACCACTTCTTCGGTGACAGAGTAAGTGTCGCCCAGGCGTGCAGTTTCAAACTCGGTTGCGTCGATTTCAGTGTAGACACCGTCGCGGTACATGCCCACACCATCGTACGCCACCATGCCACCCAGGCCCAGGAAGCTCAGGTTGGTCGTGCCGACATAGTAGGGCTCCAGAGCCGGGTCTGTGAAAGACAGGGCAGTCTGGTCTTCACGCGCTTCATCGGCGTCAAAGCCGGGAGCGACCAGGAAGGCACCGTAGTTGACCTTGCTCTTGGTGCGGTCGGAGTAGTTCAGGCCCAGCTCAACGCTCTGGAAGAAGTCACCGTTGATCGCTGCGGTGGTGGACAGACGCAGGGTGTCCAGCTCTTCCTCAAAACGCGGATAGTTGACGAAGCCGTCCTGAGCATTGTCTTTGCCACCGACGCGCTGGGCAATGGCGCCACCCCAGGCCTGAGGACCAGCCAGGCGAATGCCTGCCGGATCGGTGTAGTCAGGCATATCGATGGTGGGGTGTTCGCTGAACATGACACCTTCAGGAGACACCTGCTGCCAGGCGCGGGCTGCCGGATCACCCTGCTGGGTGGTGCCGGCGCGGCCGGTGCCGGAGTAGCTCTCGATATTGATCAGGTCTTTGGTGGATTCGCTGGTGGCGAAATCCAGTTCGGCTGACCAGGTGTCATTGATCTGATATTCGGCATTGAAACCGAAAGTGGTCAGTTCGCCGTCTTTGTCTTCACCGTCGTTGCGGATCACACTGTGGAAACCGTCGAAAACGCCATTCATGACCAGGCCGTCTTCAACGTCACCGGCGGTGTAGTTCGCGCCGCTCCAGACCGGACCACCTTCTTCAAAACCACGGAAGACCTTGGATTCGAGGAAGTCGATGTACAGCGCGTCAACGGTAACGCTCAGGTCTTCGTTGGGCTCCCACTGGAATACGCTGGAGACGGTGTCGCGCTCCATGGTGGCAGAGCGGACATAGGAGTCATGACCACCGAAAATGAAATTCCCGGAGTTGGGATCCTCAGGGTAACCCCAGATACGGACGTTCTCTTCCTGGCTGGGCGATTCCATGGAGGCCAGTGTTACGGCGAAGCCCATGGTGTCGTTGGCGAAGGTGTCCGAGTAGGTGAAGGCCAGACGGTGACCGGTGTCATCGTAGTCCGGGTTGGCGGACTCCATGCCGTTGACTTCGTAGTTACCGTTAAAGCTGATGATGCGATCGTTTTCCAGCGGACGCAGGGTGCGCAGGTCAACGACACCACCGAGGCCCTGGTTTACCAGATCAGCCTGCATGGTTTTGTAAACAACAGCGTCGGAAATGATTTCAGAGGGGTACAGATCGTACTCAACGCCACGGTTGTCACCGATGCCGAGCAGTTCACGACCGTTCATGGTGGTCGCAACGTAGTCTTCGTTGAAGCCGCGAACGGAGATGCCGCTGGTGCGGCCGTTGACCCGCTCACCGGCCAGACCGGGCAAGCGTGCCAGTGACTCGGCAATACTGGTATCGGGCAGTTTACCGATGTCCTCGGCGGATACCACTTCCACAATGGAGGAAGAGTTCTCTTTGATGGCGATGGAGTTCATGAGGCTGCGGCGAATACCGGTCACCACCACTTCCTCGAGCATGCCGGCTTCCTGGTCTTGAGCGTAGGCGGGAGCAACGGTCATTCCGGCGGCGAGGCAGCCTATCACGGATGGGAGCATGAGCTTCTTGGTGTTCATCATCTAACAATCCCCTTTCATAGGTTATTATGGTTAAGCGTTGAGCAGTGATAAAAGTTGGTGCCAGTCACTGATGATTTCAGTGCGGGCGTTTCCAGTTCCAGCGATGTTCCGCTAATTTCCTGCTGAAACTCAGGCTATCCCATCGGGTATAGGCGGGCAATTCATTGCATACGTATTCAAAGCCGGTTTTCGGCTGACAACCGATTGAATACGTATGCAAAGTGAATCCGGTTTGATATCAGTTTGTATGACGGTTGCGGGCGATACCCATAAAAAACGCCGACTGATGAAAAATCAGTCGGCGTTTGGCGCTGTGTCTCGCGAGAGCGTTGTTCGCAGTGGCGGTCAAGCGTCCAGTTGGAAGTAGCCCGCGCCGTAGGCGGGCAGGATGACCTGTCGACCTTCAATCCGTGCGCCGATGAAGCCATGCCCTTCAAGTGCGGTCCCCGCCGATAAACCATTCAGCGCCAGGGTGGTTTCCTGACCGGTAAAGTTCATGGCAACCAGAAGTGACTGGTCGTCATGGCGCCGGGTAAACAGCATCTGCCCTTCCGGTGCATTCAGGAATTCGATATCTCCCAGTCGCAGCGCCGGTTGGTCATTGCGCCAATTAATAAAGGTACGATAAGCGTTGAGCACCGAGTTCGGATCTTCGTTCTGTATATCCACGGCCCGGGCCTTATGTTCCTCGGGGATGGGCAGCCATGTGGAGGGAGCGGTAGAGAAGCCGGCCTGATGTTGGTCATGCTGCCAGGGCATCGGGGTGCGACACCCGTCGCGCCCCTTGAAGCGTGGCCAGAAGGTGATGCCGTAAGGGTCCTGTAGCTCATGCTGCTGAATGTCCGCTTCAGTCAAACCGAGCTCTTCCCCCTGGTAGCTGCAGGCGCTGCCGCGCAGGGATAACATCATGGCATTGAACAGTTTCGCCAGCGCATCCGGCTTGTCGGCACCGCCCCAGCGGGTCATCACCCGGCGCACGTCGTGGTTACCAATGGACCAGCAGGGCCAGCCTCCTCCCAATCGGGACTCGAGGGTTTCCACCGTTTCCCGGATGTACTGTGTGCTGAACTTCTCCACAAGCAGCTCAAAGCTGTAGGTGGTATGCAGCCGCTTGTCGCCTTTGGTGTACTCGGCCATGGTGGCCAAAGAGTCCTCGGATGAGATCTCCCCGAGTGTGACCGAGCCCGGGTAGCGGTCCATGAGCTCGCGAACCGACTCCAGGAACTGCAGATTCTCCGGTCGATCATTGTTGTACCAGTGGTACTGGAACGCGTAGGGGTTGTCCTCGGAAAAGCCGCGGCCTTTTCGTTCTTCTTTGGGTTTGGCGGGGTTGTCGCGCAGCTGCTGATCATGGAAGCAGAACGTGATCGCATCCAGGCGAAGCCCGTCGACACCCTTCTTCAGCCAGAACTCGATCTCATCGAGAATCTCGGCCCGCACTTCCGGGTTGTGGAAGTTCAGGTCCGGCTGGCTTTTCAGGAAATTGTGCAGATAATACTGCTCGCGGCGGGGCTCCCACTCCCAGGCGCAGCCGCCGAAGATGGAGAGCCAGTTGTTCGGCGGCGTGCCGTCTTCGCGGGGATCGGCCCACACATACCAGTCGGCTTTCGGGTTGTCGCGACACTGGCGGCTTTCTTCAAACCAGGCGTGCTGGTCGGAGGTGTGGCTCAGCACCTGATCGATGATGATCTTGATCCCCTTGGCGTGAGCCCGTTCGATAAGACGGTCAAAATCATCCAGATTGCCGAAAATAGGGTCGATATCGCGGTAGTCGCTGATGTCGTAGCCGAAGTCTTTCATGGGCGACTTGAAAAAGGGGGATACCCAGATGGCGTCCACCCCGAGGCTGGCAATGTAATCCAGCTTGTCGATGATGCCCGGAATGTCACCAATGCCGTCGGCATTGCTGTCCATCAGGCTGCGGGGGTAAACCTGATAAATGACGGCGCCACGCCACCAAGGGTTAGTTTGCATGGGTTACCTCCGCGGGAAGTTCATACCGGCCCAGTCGGCAGGGGCCGTTTGCAACAGTCAGTAAAGAGTTCATAGCGAGAAGCCCTGACACATTATTGTCTTCGTTGTGTGGGCGGGGTCGTTGAATGCCCGGCCTTATTCGATGTGGGACCAATATACGTTAGCGCCGGAATTGTCAGCAATACGCTACATACGTATGCATTGTCTGTCGAGCCGGAAAAACGCTCAAAAAAAAGACAGATTGGGATGAATACGTATGCAAGCTATTGCCGCGTCGGGTCTGCTTCCTTAATTTGAACGGCTGGCTTTCCATGGGTGTGAACATGCTAAGCTAAAAGCATCTGATAACGGATAACAAGTGATCGATATGAATCAAAAACCCCAACTCAGTTTTTGGCAGATCTGGAACATGAGTTTCGGATTTCTGGGCATTCAGTTTGGTTTTGCCCTGCAAAACGCCAATGTCAGTCGTATCTTTCAGACTCTCGGCGCCCCCATTGATGACCTGGCCTTTCTTTGGCTGGCGGCGCCGGTTACCGGCCTGCTGGTGCAGCCGATCATTGGCTATATGAGTGATAAAACCTGGAACCGGCTGGGCCGTCGCCGCCCCTATTTTCTGTTTGGCGCCATTTTTGCGAGTCTCGCCCTGCTGTACATGCCCCACTCCCCAACGCTGTGGGTGGCCGCCGGTATGCTCTGGATACTCGATGCGTCCATCAATATCTCCATGGAACCCTTCCGGGCCTTCGTCGGCGATATGCTGCCGGACAAGCAACGCACCAAAGGCTTTGCCATGCAGAGCTTTTTTATCGGCATCGGCGCCGTGGTGGCTTCGCTCCTGCCCTGGATCATGACCAACTGGTTGGGCATCAGTAATACCGCCGAGCCCGGTATCATTCCGGATTCGGTCATCTACTCGTTCTGGATCGGCGGCGCCATCCTGTTACTGGCGGTGCTCTGGACGGTGATCAAGACCCGTGAGTACAGCCCCGAAGAGCTGGCGGCGTTCGAACAATTCAAGGCGCAGCAGAAGCAGGCCGCACCGGTAGAGGTTGAAACCCGGTCCTCCGCTTCCTATGGCGCGTGGGGGCTGGCCTTTGTGGTGGCTGGTGCTCTGGTAGCGATTGCGGTGTACACCTTTGGGTTACAGAAAGAGGTGATTGTATTGGCCGGGCTTCTGGGGGGTGTCGGCGTACTGCAACTGGTGGCCGGTTATATGCTGCGCAATGGAAAAACCAACAATGGAGTCTATCAGGTAGCTCACGACCTCTTTCATATGCCCAGGACCATGGCCCAACTGGCGGTGGTTCAGTTCTTTTCCTGGTTTGCCCTGTTCTCCATGTGGATTTACGCCACCAGTGCGGTGACCAGCTATCACTACGAGACGCTCGACACTTCCTCCAAACTGTATAACGACGGCGCCGACTGGGTGGGGGTTCTGTTTGGTGCCTACAATGGTTTTGCGGCGCTGGCGGCGATCGTAATTCCGCTACTGGCGAGAAAGCTGGGCCGCAAAGGCGCACATATTGTGAACCTTTGCCTGGGCGCAGCGGGCCTGATTTCATTCATAGTCATTCGCGATCCGGCCTGGCTGCTGGTGTCCATGGTGGGCGTCGGGTTTGCCTGGGCGTCCATCCTGTCCATGCCCTACGCGATTCTCTCCTGCTCACTGCCGGCCCATAAAATGGGCGTTTACATGGGGATCTTCAATTTCTTTATCGTCATCCCGCAGATTATTGCCGGCAGCCTGCTGGGGCTGATACTGAACAAGCTGTTCGGCGGCGAGGCCATTTGGGTACTCGTGGCCGGCGGCGTATCGTTTCTGGTAGCCGCCGCCGCTACCCTGATTGTGAATGATGAAGGAGTCGACGCATGAAGCGCGCACTGACAACCCGTTTAAGTATTCTCGCCACCGCGGTGGCTCTGGCCGCCTGTGCCTCTACCTCGACCGAAAAACGGCCGCATTATTACGGTACGCAGGACGCGTTTGCCGAGGAGGCCATTTACTTTCTGCTCACCGACCGTTTTGTGGATGGCGATCCGGCCAACAACCACGAAGATCAGGGCGGCGAGTTCCCCACCTTCGATGTGCCCCTGCCGGGTCCCGATGGCAAAGAGGCCAATGTCGGTTATCTGGGCGGGGACTTCAAGGGCATCCTCGATAACGCGGAGTATCTGAAGTCGCTGGGTATCACGGCGCTGTGGATCTCGCCGATTGTCGACAATCCCAATCAGGCTTTTAATGGCGGTGATCCGGTGGGCTTTGCCCAGCCGGGGGACGGTGGTAAAACCGGTTTTCACGGCTACTGGGGCACCAACTTTTATAAAGTGGATGAGCATTGGGAGTCCGAGGGGCTGACCTTTGCCGACCTGACCCGTCGTCTGCGGGAAGAGCACGACATGAAAATCGTGCTGGATATTGTGGCCAACCACAGCTCTCCTGCCTATTCCATGGAAGAAGACCAGCCGATGTTCGGCGAGGTCTACGGCCCCAATGGTGAGTTGATTGCCGACCACGAAAACCTCGAACCGGAACAGCTTAACCCCAACAACCCGCTACATGCTTTCTACGAGCGGGAAAAAGATCTGGCGCAGTTGGGCAAGTTCGATGCGGATAACCCGGCGGTCATGGACTACGTGGTCGGTGCCTACCTGCAGTGGATTGACCAGGGCGCGGCGGCCTTCCGTATCGATACATTGCGGCACAAACCCCATGAATTCTGGAAGGAGTTTGCCGACCGGATTCGCGAGGAGCACCCGGACTTTTTCATGTTCGGCGAAAGCTTCGTGTTCGATGCTGAATTTCTGGGCGAACATACCCAGCCGGAGAATGGCGGTCTGAGCCTGCTGGATTTCCCTGCGCAGGAAACTATCACCTCAGTGTTCGAAAACCCGGACAGTGATTATTCCGACATTCTGAGCTACCTGCATCTGGAAGAAAGCCCGTACCACAATCCCTACGAGTTGGTTTCCTTCTACGAAAATCACGATATCCGGCGTATGGATGGGGGCACCAAGGCTTACATCAATGCCAATAACTGGTTGTTTACCTCACGGGGTATCCCGTCCATTTACTACGGTTCGGAAATTGGCTTTATGCCCGGTACCAAGGAGCATGAAGGTAACCGCAACTACTTTGGCGAAGCGGGAATCGACCAGGCAAAGCAGCACCCCATTGCGGAGAACCTGAGTCACATCGCCCATATCCGTCAGGAATCCGTGGCGCTGCAGAAAGGTCTGCAGGCGAACCTGGAGTTCGACGGTGACACCGCCTCCTTCCTGCGCGTGTATCAGGATGAACATCAGGCGCAGACTGCGCTGGTGCTTCTGAACAAGGGTGACGACGCCGCCAGCATCAGTGTCGATCGCTGGTTGAACGAGGGTGAGTGGCGCGATGCGGATACCGGAGAGCGGTTCGACGTCCGCGATCAGATTACTCTGGGTGTTCCGGGTAATGGTGTACGCGTTCTGTTTTACGATGGAAAAGTCAATAACAGCGACTTGATGAATAGGCTGGAAGAACTTAAAATCAAATAACTATGGGGGCATAGATATTTTTTTTCAACTAGTGGAAAATATATGTTTTTGATATCGTTTTGACGGTCAAAAAAACAGGGACGTTTTATGCTAATAGAATCATTCGTGTCGTTAATTTCTCCATATAGAAAAAAGTATAAATTTTAGCACAAGATTCTACGGGAAGGATTTGACAGGATGACCTTAAGAAATTTCCCTTCTTGGCAGAAGGGTTGATAACTCTATGAGCTATTATTAAGGGAAACGAAAAGGAATGCCTCAGTTATTTCGGGAACAGGCACTGGAGTTTAAAAAGGGTCGGCTACAGGGCGAACTACTCCTGTTGCCAAAAGCCTCCTATGTGGTGCTCACCGCTTTTCTCCTTCTGTGGGTTGCATTGCTCGCGTTCTGGTTGTTCTCCAATGAATACGCCCGTAAAGAAACCGTGTCTGGCTGGGTGGAGCCGCAGTCCGGTGTTACCCGTGTCTACCCGGATTCGCCGGGCATCATAAAGCAGATCCTGGTATCGGAAGGCGAATCGGTGACCGAAGGCCAACCATTGGCCGTTGTGAATGGCGATCGGTTTCTGGTGGGTGGAACCGCGCTGGAGGCGCAACTGCTGGACGAGTACACCGCTCAGAAAGAGCGGGTGCTGGAGCAGATGGAGAGAACCCAGACGTTATACGAAAACCGCTACGCCGACCTGGAAGCGCAGATTGATGCCGCCAAAAAGGATCTCGAGTTGATCGATCAGCAATTGACGACCCTTGGACAACGTGAAGACATCGTGGCCGATCGTCATAGGCGGTACCAATCGCTTCTGGAGAAAAACCATGTGTCTGAAGACGACTACAATAAAATCCTCGCCCAGGCTCTCGAAATTGACAGCGAACGCCAAAGTCTCGTTCGGGCAAAACTCCGCCAGCAGACGGACATTCGACGACTGAATACACAGATTGCGCTGTTGCCCATTGAGGAGCAGGACCAACTGGATCAGTTGCGTACGTCCTTGGGAGATATCGCGAGGCAAATCGCGCGTCTTCACGGTGAGCGAGCCTATGTCATCAAGGCGCCCTCGACGGGTGTAGTCAATAACCTTCAAGCAAGCCCGGGGCAAAAAGCCGATGTCAGCGGGCAGCAGCCTTTACTGACTATTGTGCCTGAGCAGGCGGATCTAATGGCGGAGCTTATGGTGCCCGTTCGAGCAGTCGGTTTTGTGGAGGCCGGGCAGTTGTTGAAAATCCGTTACGATGCCTTCCCCTATCAGAAATTCGGCTTTTACTCGGGCGAGGTGATTGATGTCTCTAACAGCATCATGCTGCCCAGCGAGTTGACCCGATCACCCATAGCCCTCCAGGAGCCGGTGTATATCGTGAAGGCCCGGCTTCCCGAAAAAGCCGTCACCGCCTTTGGCGGGCACGTACAGTTGAAGCCGGGAATGACGTTGACGGCGGATATCAAACTGAGTGAACGATCGATCGTGGAGTGGTTATTGGAGCCGCTCTATAGCCTGAAAGGGCGTGTATAACCAGAGACACCCTTGTTTTACGAGAACGGCACGGAATGGAACCTTCATGGACGCCAACGCCACACTGACAACAGACCGACTGCTGAACTTTCGAGGCGGTCGCCGCCTGCCCGTGATCCTCCAGACGGAAATGGCGGAGTGCGGTTTGGCGTGCGTGACTATGCTCGCCGGCTATTACGGCTTTGAAACCGATATGGCCACGCTGAGAAAGCGGTTCGGTATTTCCCAGAACGGCGTGCAACTGAAGCAACTCATGGACGTGGCGGGAAAGATGCACCTTGCCCCTCGCGCCATCCGAGCCGAAGTGGATGAAGTTCATCAGCTCCAGATGCCCTGTATCCTCCACTGGGGAATGAACCACTTTGTGGTCCTGAAGCGAGTCAAGGGAAAGAAATACCTGCTACACGATCCCGCCGTGGGAGAGCGGGCGGTGACCGTAGAGGATTTCTCCAACCACTTTACCGGGGTCGCCCTGGAACTGACACCCACCTCCGACTTTGAGGAAGGCTCCGATAAGCAGACCCTGAAGCTACGCCACTTCTGGAGTCGCGTAACCGGACTGAAACGAAGCCTCCTCCAGATCCTGATCCTGTCGCTTCTGCTCCAATTGTTCGCGGTGATCTCGCCGCTGTATATGCAGACCGTCATTGATGATGTGGTGTTGCGAGGGGACCAAGATCTCCTGTTGGTGCTGGCTCTGGGGTTCGGGCTGCTGCTGTTGATCGAAACCGGTACCAGCGCCTTACGGCAGTTCGTCATAGTGAACCTGTCCAACCGGCTCAATATTCAAATGGCGGCCAATGTCTTCCGGCATCTCATCCGGCTGCCCATGGACTTCTTTGCCAAACGGCATATGGGAGATATCGTTTCCCGATTTGGTTCCCTGCAAAGCATTCGGGAACTTCTGACCACCGGCCTGATTACCGCTATCGTCGATGGCATTATGGCGATCATCACCCTGGTTGCCATGCTGTTCTACGACAAAATGCTTACTCTGATTGCGGTCGCCATCGTTCTTGTCTACGCCCTGTTTCGCTGGGCCGTATACCGCCCCTTCCGCCTGCTGTCGGAAGAAAGCCTGATCGCCCACGCCAAAGAAAATAGCCATTTCATGGAATCGATCCGGGGTGTCCAGACGGTCAAGCTGTTTCAAAAAGAAAACGACCGCCAGAGTCAATGGCAAAACAACCTCGCTACGGCCATGAACAAGGATATCCGGCTGACCAACTGGGGAATTGGCTACGACACCGTCAATCGCCTGCTGTTTGGACTGGAAAACATCATCATCATCTACTTCGGCGCTATGGCTGTGATCGGAAATGTCATGTCCGTCGGCATGTTGTACGCCTTTATCAGCTACAAAAACCGCTTTGTCGGCTCTATGGACAGTCTTGTCAGTCGGTGGATTGAGTTCAAAATGCTGGAGCTCCACCTGACCCGGCTATCAGACATCGTGTTCTCTAAAACAGAGGAGTCGAACGATGCAGCTGTAGCGTCCCTTTCTCAGAGTGCCGAGCCCGAAAAGTTGGCTGGGGAGCTCGAGGTTCTGAATCTGACTTATGCCTATGGTCCGATGGACCCTCCTGTCTTCAAAAACGTAAGTTTTAAAATCAATGCCGGGGAGTCCGTGGCGATTGTCGGCCCAAGTGGCTCGGGAAAGACCACGCTACTTAAATGCTTGATGGGCCTGATGACTCCGACGGAGGGAGAGGTTCTGGTGGACGGGAATCCACTTCGTCAAATTCTCGGCTATCGCTCGAATATTGCCAGCGTTATGCAGGATGATCAGCTCCTGAGTGGCGATATTGCCGACAACATCGCCTGCTTTTCCGATCGGATTGATATGGAGAAAGTCATCCGGTGCGCAAAGATGGCCTGTATCCACGATGAGATCATGAGAATGCCCATGCAATACAACACCCTGGTCGGCGATATGGGCACTAGCCTGAGCGGCGGCCAAAAACAACGAATTGTGCTGGCTCGCGCCTTGTACCGCGAGCCACGCATCCTGTTCATGGATGAAGCTACCAGTCATTTGGATGTTGAGAGGGAGGCGGAGGTCAACCATAACCTCGTTTCGCTTTCAATTACCCGGGTTCTGGTAGCTCACAGGCCGGAGACGGTCAAGTCGGCAGGACGCCGAATACTATTGGAAACTAACCTGTAATCAAGGAGATTATTATGCGTGAATTGAATGAAAGAGAGATTAAAAGTGTTAATGGCGCTTTTCTTCCTCTAGTTGGTCTGGCTGTTGGTGTGGCCACGAGATTTACGGCCAATCAGTTAGTGCGACATTATGGATCCAGTTTTGCTCTCGCTGCTGGGGCCTATGGGGCAGCTGTTGAATACGGGGGTAAGTAAACAGGAATCTCGGCTGCTAAGGCAGCCGAGATCAATTTTGAGGATTTGTATGTTTAATGAGAATAGGGTGTGTCCTTATTGTAAAGAAAAATCAATCGATACCTCCACTGTCGCTGCAGGAGCTAGATGTGAAAAATGCGGGTCTTTGATAGAGATTGATGTTGCGTGCTCATGGATTATCTCGATGAGTCTTTGTTTGTTTGCATTGATGATTATTCGCTATGGTCCAGGCGTATCGGGTTTGATAGCTATATTTATTCTTTTTTTAAGATTTGTTTTCACGGATCTCGTAGATTCGAATTTTGCTCCGCTTAGAGTTAAAGAGCATGGATAGAGGAAATTCTATATGATTCTATTTTTAACCATAAACATTAGGAATAAAAGTGATAATACAGGAATGCCAGAATATTACAGGAGGGTACTTCCATTAATCAGCGAGAAGGAAAGTCTGGTTATTATTGATGTCGATAACTCTTGTGAGGTTTTCGGGAATATCGAAGAGTTAAATTATAAAGGTATCCCTTTGATAAGCTTTGGGATACCTAAAGGTTACGATATAGGGGTAGATTTTGATAGGCTCTCAGGGTTTATATCGGGTGTATGTGATCGGTTTCGGGTGAAAGTGGTAGTTTTCCCTGATTATATGTTTTTCCCATATTTGGACTTCCCATACTTTCGTGCCAAAGGAATAACCACTGTCTATTTTTGCCACCTTCTATATCGAGGAGTGACAAATTCTTTTATGTGCAATTTAGATATTGGAATGATCGATATTAATCCTTGGGTAGATTGTGCTCGAGTTGAGCAGGGAGCTGTCATGGAGGCGGATCAAATATGGGCAAATTCCGAGTTTACAGAATCAGAGATTCTTAAATATTATGGGTCATCTTTAAGAAGTAAGATTAAGGTTGCTCCGTTGGGAATAGATAAGGAAGATTGGCCATACTCTCCGCAGAACAAAAATCTTAAAGTAGGATACTTGGGAAGGTTGGATATTCAGAAAGGGATTCAGAGAATATTAAACGACGTAGATAGAAACCCAGATTTTTACAAAAATTATCCAATGCAGATCGCCGGTCAGGGTGCACTTGAAAATGAGGTCATACGCCGGCAGTTTTTTGATAGAACTATACAATATTATGGCCCTTTGGAAAGGGAAGAGGTAAAGAGTTTTGTGAGGCCTCTGAAATGGGTTGTTTTTCCATCTATCTATGAACCCTGGGGGTTGGTGGTTACGGAATGTATGGCAATGGGGAAGATTTGTATTATACAGGATTGCGAATCGGGTATGTCTGAGCAAATAACAGATGAAGTTAACGGTTTTCGGGTTGATATGTCTAAGACGTCTATCTCACAGTTTATTAGTATGAAGGAGGATTCTGGGATTAATTTTGATGAAATATCTACCGCAGCAAGGAGAGATTCAAGGAGTTTGTCAGAGCACACTGATATACTTTTAACAAGCTGCATTAAAGAGTGCCTGTAACGGAATCACCACTTTGGATTTATTTTTTATTCATTCCTCATTGATTGGTTGGTGTGTTTAATGATAATTGTATAGAAAAGAATGTCTTGTCATTAGATATAAGGAAAAGTCGGTACCGTTACACTACTCTTTGTGTCCACAGGAGCTCCTCAAAATCAGATCGGTGGGCAGCAGAAACGATTCCGGTTTCTCCCCATCGATCATCTTCAGCAGGTTGTCCACCAGCAGCTCGCCCGCCAGTCGGGTGTTCTGCTGCACCGTGGTCAAAGGCGGATGGGTGTAGGAAGCGGTCGGAATATCATCAAAGCCCACCACCGCAATATCATCCGGTACGATCATGCCGGCGGCTTCAATCCCCTGAATCGCCCCGATGGCGATCAGGTCGCTCGCGCCAAATACCGCATCGAATTCCACGCCCCGCGCTCGCAGGGTTTCAATGCCCGCTTTCCCATCGGTTTCCGAAGTTTCCGCCGCGACCTGAAGGGCCGGATCCAGCTCAATCCCGAATTCCTTCAGTGCCCGGGCGTGGCCCTCATAGCGGCGCCGGAACTCGGGGGAGTGCTCGCTGGCATCCCCAATAAACGCGATCCGTTTCCGGCCGAGCTGTAACAGGTGTTTGGTGGCCTTGTAGGCACCGTTGTAATTGTCACAGCCAATGGACATGCCCGGCTGACCCGGCAGTACCGGACCCCAGGTAATGTAGTGGGCGCCCGCCTCGTTCAGGTGGATCAGCTTTTCCACGTAGGTCACGTAGTCCCCATACCCCAGGAAAATGATTCCGTCGGCCCGGTGGGCGTCCTCAAAATCCGCGTGCCAGTCATCGCTCATCTGCTGGAAAGACACCAGCAGGTCGTACTGGCGGTTGGCGCAGGCGCGGGTAATGCTGCCGAGCATGGACAGGAAAAAGGGGTTGATCATGGAGTCGCCAATGCCCTGATCCTCACACAGCAACAGGGCGATGGTCCGGGTCTGCTTGGAGCGCAGGTTACGGGCGTTTTTGTCGACTTTGTAGTTCAGCTCCCGGGCAATCGCCTGAACCCGCTTGCGGGTGGCCTCGTTGACCAGCGGACTGTCGCGCAGCGCCCGTGAGACTGTGGATTGAGAAACCCCGGCCCGATAGGCAATATCGAACGAGGTGGGCTTGTCGTCTTTCATACACCGAAAGTCCCGGGCCTGGTACTGGCCTCTGTTGTTATGGCTCTGTATGCGATTGCCATTGTCATGGCAAGCCCGGTACTGATGAGTGTCGGGTCAAATACCGGATTGGCAATGAATATATCACAGGGTCGAGCAAAAGTGGCACCGGCGACGGGCCCTGGCTACCGGGCGGGCAGTTGGTTGACCAGCGCGGCCAACTGGCTCTGTCGGCAACGTCCGGTTTTGTTGAATATGGATTTCAACTGGCTTCTGAGGGTGTGAATCGAGCGGTGATCCCGGGCCGCGATGGCCTTGAGCTCCAGGCCCAGGGCGATGTCCTGAGCCAGCCGCGCCTCAGCGTCCGTCAGTCCATACGTGCTCATCAACTGCTGATGACGCTTGCCGGTCTGTGCCAGTGGGTCCCGGATATAGAGCGCGGCGTGGATATCGGTCTGCCAGAACGGCAGGTTCGGATCGGCACCGGGAAACACCGGAGCCAACAAGCAATACAGCGGCGGACAGTGAGCGCGGGGGACCTCAACGCGCCATTCGAGAGTCTGGCAGTGGGCCGCTTTGCGCGTCAGGCGGTGCAGGGCTGCCTTGAACTGCTGATTGAGGTTCGGATCAGTGAGTTCGATCCCGTCCGCGGTGAAGCGCAACCCCGTTGGTGTGACCTGCTCCAACTGGGGGGAAAAGTAGCGGATTTGACCGTTCGCATTGAACAGGATAAACGGTAGCGGGTGCATCTGGGCGGCACTCAGGGCCGAGGTCAGCCGGGCCTCCCGGTCCGCCATCAGGGCGCTTAGGCGCAGGGCCTGACGCACATGAGGTAGAACGCTGTTGATCAGATTGGTCTCTTGCCGGGAGTAATGTCCCTGCCCACCGGTACGCTGAATCAACAATTGCACCTTATGTTGCTCGGTGCTGTACACCGTGCCGCACACGCCATGGTGGATATCCAGACCCTTGGCCCAATCGTTGAAGAATTCGCTCTGGTAAAACGTCGGCTGTCGGCAACTGAAATCGAGATAAGTGGAATACAGTTGTCCGGCTGGCTTCTCACCCAGTTCGGTGCGCCAGGGGCACAGGTTGACGAAGTGTTCCACATAGCGTTGGTGCGCACTATCGTCGATGTTGACCTTGATGCTGCGCTGAACGGTATTCGCGCCCTGATTCAACAACAGTAAGCGGGCCGAACGGGACCCGGTCAAATCGATCATCCGTTTGAGAAACGGCGTCCACTGGCCGTTGCTCAGGGCACTGCCGTACAGGGTCCCCAGAAGTTGTTCGTTATGCTCCGCAAGGCGTTGCCGTAGCGTATTGTCTGGCATGGTACCGTGGTTCCGAGAGGCCGCAGCCAGAGGCTGTGGCGGGCAGCCGGAGATCAACCCATCGACTCTGGCGCGATTTTCGCTTATTTTTAACAAGTTTGCGATGGAATACGCGAATCCGCAACGACTAATTCAAACGAGAAACCAACCATGTCCGACGAGCGTGACGATTTTGTGACCGAGCAGGGCCGGGGCGAACCCCTGGTCATCCTGATTCACGGCTGGAGCTGCCAGCGCACCGATTGGGCGCAAACGCTGGCTACCCTGCCCCAGGGCCGTCACTGCCTGGCACTGGATCTTCCTGGCCACGGCGAAGCGCGGGATAGACCCTGGGATGACTGGACGATCGAGGGCCTGGCCAAAGCCGTGACCGAGGTGGCCGATCAAAAAGGGGCCCATCGACTGATGTTGGTGGGTCACTCCATGGGCGGCTGTGTGGCGTTGGAAGCGGCCCGGCGCTGGTCCGGGCCGGTGGGTGTGGTATTGGTGGACAGCTTCGGACTGCCCTATGGGGATATGGACGCCGAGACCATTGCCGCGATTGAAGAACCTTTCAAGGCGGACTTTCGCGGCGCCATGGCCGGACTGGTGGACAGTACCACGGTGCCGGAACTGGACCCTGAGATCCGCGATTGGATCAAAGCCCGAATGGCCGCGGGCGACCCGGAGCGTCTGCTGCCCATCTGGCACAACCTGTTGCGCTGGTCCCCGGACGCGGCCTTTGCCGAGATCAAGGGCCCCATTGTGGCGCTGAACGGAGAGCACATTTCCGAGGCGGCGCAAAAGCGCTGTGCGCCCTACGTGCAGGAAACCGTCCTGCCGGGCACCCACCACTTCCCCCAATTTGAGCAGCCCCGGGCCTTTGCCCTGGCGTTGCAACAATCACTGGATTCCATTGCGTCACAACTCAGCGTTGAGTAGTCAGTTATAAGGTAGAAAAAAGAAAGGGGACCCTCATAACTCGGTAACTTGCTGTAACAGCAAGGTGCGAAGAACCGAGAGCATTGGAGGTGTCCCCTTATGCGCAAGTATAACTATCGTGCCCAAAATTTCCAGAAGGTGAACTGGGATCAACTGCGTGAGCAGACGGCGGGCGAGCGGTTGATTCTGGCGATTGATGTGGCCAAGAAGGACTTCTACGTGGCGCTGATGAAGCCGGACCGGACGGTTCTGAAGACCATCCGCTGGGAGCATCCGCAACAGAGCCCGGCCCTGCTGCGGGAACTGGCGAACCTCAAGGCTCAGCGCCTGGAGGCGGTCATGGAGCCGACCGGTACCTATGGCGACGCCTTGCGCTACCAGTTGAGAGCTCTGGGTGCCGAAATCTACCGGGTCAGCCCCAAGCGGGTGCACGACGCCGCTGAAGTGTATGACGGGGTCCCGAGCCTGCACGACGCCAAGGCGGCTTACCTGATCGGCCGGCTGCACCTGGATGGCATCAGTCAGCGCTGGCGCGAGCCGAGTGAAGCGCGTCGAGCTCTGCGAGCCTTACTGAATCGGCTGGAGCAGGTACAGGAGCGCCACCAGCGGGCACTGAATCGGCTCGAAGCGTTGTTGGCCCGGCACTGGCCGGAGGCGCTGTGCTGGCTGACATTGCAGAGCGCCAGCTTGCTGCACCTGCTGGCCGAGTACGGCGACCCGGTTCGGGTGACGGCACAGCCGGAGCAGGCGGACCGACTGCTGCGCCGAGTCGGTGGGCACATGCTTAAGACGTCCAAGCGCGAAGGCCTGCTGCGCAGTGCCGCCACGACCTTGGGCGTGCCGGTGGTCGAGACCGAACACGAACTCATCCGGGCCCTGGCCCAGGAGATGCTGGACACACGGGCGCAGTCCCGCGAGCTGGAGCGAGCGCTGTCCGAGCACGTCGAGCACACCCGGGAGCTGGCCTGGATGGCCGAGGCACTGGGCCATAACAGCGCGGTGGTGCTTTACTGTGCCCTGGGTTCGGCCAATGACTACCCGCGTGCGGCCAGCTATCTGAAAGCGGCGGGGCTGAACCTCAAAGAGCGCTCCAGCGGCAAACACAAAGGGCAGCTGAAGCTGACCAAGCGAGGGCCCGGGGTGGTGCGCCACTACCTGTACTTCGCCGCCCTTCGCCTGATACGTCAATCAGGCCCGGCCAGAGCCTGGTATGACGCCAAGCTGGCCCGACACCGAGGCCCCAAGGGCAAACTGATCATCGCGCTGATGCGCAAGCTGGCCAAGGCGCTGTGGCATGTGGCTCAAGGCAAGCGGTTCGATCCGGCCAAGCTCTTTGCCGAGCCACCCCGGGCCGAAGTGGCATAAGCACCACCGAGTCGACCGATGAGGACGAACAGAGACGAGCAACAGGAGCGAGCAATGAGTTAATCCAGCCGTAACACGCTGGCAACGAGTCTTCCTTCGGGCTGACCTTCGATCCGACCTCTAGCCCAGTCTTGAGGCTCCTAAGTAGTCAAGAGGCAGCCCGCGGGATGATCCATGGAACGCGATACCCAAGGTAACTGAGTTGATGCCGCCAGGCGGACATCCGATGCGAGAGGTTCGGTTGACCCCATGGACGTTCATCCGGGAGGCCTTCGAGCTGGCACACAGGCTAAACACACGAGTACCACCGGCATGTGCGTCAACGACTCAGGCAATGCCAGCAGACTCGTGTGCCCAACAGGCAGGTAAAATGATTAAATAAAGGGACTTGACTGAGTTATGAGAGGTCGGATTAGCGATAGCGTAATCCGACAGGTCTCCGTCCTGTTGTCGGATTACGCGTCGCTGCAATGCGTCAGGCCGTTCCTGCCTATTTCTGGTGCTTTTTCATGCCACGGTGGTGAGGTCGGTGAGCCTCCAGATAGGTGGTAAATTCCTCCACCTGCTCGGCCGTCAGTACGGTACTCAGGCGCTCGGCCAACTCCCGCTGGTGGGTTTCGCGCAGGGCCAGCATTTCCTCCCGGCTTGGACGCGGCTCGCCGGCCTCTCGTCGGGCTTTCATGGCTTCACGTCGTTCGCTGCGAAAGTCCTGCAGGACGGTTTGCACTTCGGTTCGCTGATCGTCGCTCAGCTCCAGTTGATTGAAGATGTACTCCAGGCGCGGACCATGGGGGTGCTCGCCCCGGTCTCCGGCCCAAACGGGCGCGGCAATCAGAGTGGCCAGCAGGGCGGCGGTCAGTAGCTGCTTTTTATCAAAAAGCGATGGCTTGAACATAGCGGCATTCCTCACTAAATGTGATCAATGCAGGGCCTCAGTGCCCCTGCGAGTATTCAGCATGCGCCTCAAATTGGCAGGAAATGGGGAGGAAAAAAGGATTCTGCCGCGAATCCTATTCGTACTTGTAACCGGCCCCGTACACCGATCGGATAAATTCCCGCTCCGGCGACAGTGTCTGCAATTTGCGGCGCAGATTTTTGACGTGGCTGTCGATGGTACGGTCACTCACCAGTCGCCGGTCCGGGTAGATTGCATCCATGAGTTGGTCCCGGGAGTAAATGTGTCCCGGGCGCTGTATCAGGCACTGCAACAGACGCATTTCCACGGCGGTGACTTCGACGCTTTGCTCGCCCAGCGATACCCGATTACCCCGACAGCGCAACTCGTCCCGCCCGGCCAGAATCGGTGGGCTGGCACGCCTCAGTACCGCCTTGACCCGCGCGACCACTTCCCTGGGGCTGTAAGGCTTAATGATGTAGTCATCCGCGCCCAATTCGAGCCCGAGCAGCCGGTCAATTTCCTCGACTCGCGCGGTGGTCATTATGATGGGTACCGGGGAGCGTTGGCGCAGCTCCCGACACAGGGTCAGCCCGTCGACACCGGGTAGCATCAGGTCCAGCAGAATCAGTGTGGGCTCATGGCGGGTCAGCCAGTCACGGGCCTCATCCCCCCGCTCACACCAGTGGGTTTCATAACCTTCCCGGTTCAGGTACTGCACCAGAACCCGGGCCAGTTTGGCCTCGTCTTCAACGATCAGGATCATGCAAGCCCCTCCCGGGGAAAGCGGATCACGATGGCCACCCCACCGAGTGGCGACGCCTGAGCGGCCAGGGTGCCGCCGTGAGCGTGGACGACATTCTGAACAATCGACAGCCCCAACCCGGAACCGCCGGTGGCCCGGTTGCGGGAGCCCTCGACCCGGTACAGTCGGTCAAACAGTCGGGGCAACTCCGCCTCCGGGACCCCCGGGGCCGAATCCGACCAGTTCAGTTCCACCGCATCAGCACGGGGCACCAGTGCGATATGCAGATGACCGGGCTGCTCTGATCGTCCATCGGTGTAGTTCAGCGTGTTCTGCATCAGGTTGCTCAGCAGCTGGGACAGGCGCCTGGGGTCGCCTGAAATGACGATGGGTTGCTCCGGGGGCCGCCAGCTCAATTCAATGTGTCGTTGTTGAAGGGCGCTGCGGCTATGGGCACAGATCTGATCAATCAGCTCGCCCAGGTCAACCGGCACCATCTGGTAACTCAGGGCGCCGGCGTCGGACAGGGACAGCTCGTGCAGATCGTCAATCAGTCCGCCCAGGCGACAGATCTCCTGGTGCAGGGAGGTCAGCGTTTCGGGTGTGGGCTCGCTGATGCCGTCCTGCAAGGCTTCCAACTCCGCACGCAACACGGAAACCGGGGTGCGCAGCTCATGGGAAATGTCCGCAATCCAGCGCTGGCGGGCGCTCAGGTTATCTTTCAGGCGACGAGCCAGGCGATTGAAATCCTGGGCGAGCTCCGCCAGCTCATCGCTGCCGCGTTGGGTCAGGCTGACGTCAAAGTGGCCCTCGGCGAGCTGTCGGGTCGCCAGTTGCAGGCGCGCAATGGGACGAGTCAGCCGGTGTGCGAAGGGCAGTGCAACCGCCGCCGCCAGTAACAGTGCCATCAGGGCAATGCCAAGGAACTGACGACGCTGTTGCTCCGCGAACAACTGATCGAACTCCGAGGTCAGGCGCAGGTTGACCGGTACCCCCAATTCGCCCACCCGCTCGCCATCCACTTCAATGGGGAGCCAGGCGGTTCGACGGTCCGGGGTCGGTTCGCCCCAGATAAGCTCACCCCGGGCATCGCGCAACTGGAACAGTGGCAATAGCCGTCGCTGGTCCCGGTCGTCGTGGCGGTTGTGACGGGGCCAGAGAAAGCGACGGTTCAGGCCGCGCCAACGCTCCGGCTGTTCGCCAATCCACGCCCAGCCACCCTGGGCCCGGTACTCATCGGCCAGGGAGTCCAGTAGCGGCGCCAGCCGCCGGGACTGAACCTGACTCAGGTAGGCTTCGAAGCTCTGGGTAAAGGCCTGATTATTGGCGTACAGCATCACTCCGGCCAGCAGGGTGTTGGCCAGCAGGATGATCAGAAACAGTTTGGCGCCCAGCCTCAGTCGGATGACCTTTGCGATGGATGTCATGGCGTGTCCGCTATTGCAAAGCCCCAGCTTAGCGCAGATTTATGCAGGGAATGTGGAGGTTTGAGCGACGAAAGGTCACTTGTGTTGATCCGGGCGACATGCTTGCGCGTACTCTGTCGGGAAAATTGACACCTGGCCGAAGAGCCGGGGACAACCTCGGGGCGATGCCCCTCACCAAGAGTACTGATCATGGCTAGACCCCTCAGCATCGCCCAGCGCCTTGGACTGGGCTTCGGATTGATTCTTTTACTGTTTACCGTGGTGACTGTGCTGGGTATCCAGCGGGTGACCGTCATGGACCGGACCCTGTCCGCCGTCAACGAGGGGGCGACCCAGAAGCAACGGTCGGCCATCAACTTTCGGGGCAGTGTTCACGACCGGGCCATTGCCATTCGCGATGCCGTGCTGGTCGAGAGCGAGCGGGCCCTGCAGGCTCACTTGCAGGATGTGCGTGACCTGGATGCGTTTTATCAGGAATCGGCCCGGCAAATGGATGCCCTGTTCGACGCCCAGGCCGTGAGCAATGAAGAGCAACGCTTGCTGGATAGGATCAAGAATATCGAGCGGGAAACCCTGGCATTGACCGACGAGCTGGTCGACCTACGTCAGGCAGGCAACATCGAGGCGGCCCGCCAGTTTCTGTTATCCGACGTCTCGGGGGCCTACACCGAATGGTTGGCCCGGGTGAACGCGTTTATTGACTACCAGGAAGCGGATATTCGCCGGGACGTGGATCATGTGCAGGCAGTGGCAGGCGGTTTTGCCAAAGTCATGGTGGCGTTCCTTTTCCTGGCGTTGATTGCAGGGGCGGTGGTGGCCGTGGTGATCATCAGAAATATCAAAGCCACGCTGGGGGCTGAGCCGGAAGCCTTGTCAGCGGCGATCGAAGCCTTTGCCTCCGGGCAACTGACCGTGACGGAGAACTCTCGCTACCCAAACAGCGTCATGGCCAACATCAACAAAACCCTGCGCCGACTCGCCGGTGTGATTACCGATGTACGCACGGCGTCGGAAACCCTGGCCCGCTCTTCAGAAGAACTGACCCGGACCTCGGATGACAACAGCGAGCAGGTGCGCCTGCAGTCTTCGGAGACCGAGCAGATGGCCGCCGCCATCAATCAACTCAGTGCCTCGGTGGTGGAGATCTCCCGCAGCGCGGCCAACGCCTCAAGTGCCACCCAAAGTGCCGACCGGGAAGTGAACACGGGCAATCAGACGGTGCAGGAAACCGCTGCCGCCATTGAACAGTTGGCACAAACCCTCGAAGACGCCGTAAGCAAAGTGCAGACGGTATCGACCCAGAGTGGCGATATTGAAAAAATCATCGATGTCATCAACGGCATCGCCGAGCAGACCAATCTGCTGGCCCTGAATGCGGCCATCGAAGCGGCCCGCGCTGGCGAGCACGGCCGGGGCTTTGCGGTGGTCGCCGATGAGGTGCGCTCGCTGGCGACCCGCACCCAGGCTTCTACCCGGGAGATTCGGGAAATGATCGGCACCCTGCAGACCGGTGCCGGAGACGCGGTGGAGGTGATGGAAACCAGCCACCAGTTGGCCCAGAAAACCGTGGCGAAAACCCGTGAGGCCGAGCGCGCCCTGTCGACCATCCGTCAGGAAGTGGTGGCTATCACCGATATGAACCACCAGATTGCCAGCGCCGCGGAGGAGCAGAGCCAGGTGGCCGAGGGGGTCAATCAGAATATCAACCGGATCAGTGAGGCGACCCTGGCGTCCTCCGCTGGCGCCGATCAGGTGGCGGGGTCCAGTCGGGAGCTGTCCGAGCTGGCTCAGCAGTTGTCGCGCAAAGTGGCCCATTTCGAGGTGTAGTCAGGTGGGCGGGTGTTGGCCGCCCCGGCGGTTCGGAGTATATTGAATCAGCGTGATCGTTCCCGCCAGAGGAACGGCTTTGACCAACCAGCACCGGGCCACCTGTTCATGAGCTCCCCCATTTCCGACGCAACTGATAGCGCGGTCTATAAAACCCTGCTTGAATCCACCAAGGCCATCCCCTGGAAAATCGACTGGGCGACCATGAAATTCGCCTACATCGGCCCACAGATTGAAGCGCTCCTGGGCTGGACGCCGGAAAGCTGGGTCAGCGTAGAGGACTGGGCGACCCGGATGCACCCGGAAGATCGGGACTGGGTGGTGAACTTCTGTGTGAGCCAGTCCCAGTCCGGTGTGGACCATGAGGCGGACTACCGGGCACTGACCAAAGACGGCAACTACGTCTGGATTCGGGACGTGGTCCATGTCGCCCGCAATGAGCAAGGCGCGGTGGAAGCGCTGATCGGCTTCATGTTCGATATCAGTGAGCGCAAGAAAACCGAGCAGGAACTGATCAAACTGCAGAAAGAGCTGGAAACGCTGTCTTACCAGGACGGCCTGACCGGCGTGGCCAATCGGCGCATGCTTGACTCCATTCTCGATGTTGAGTGGTTGAATGCCCGGCGCAATTGCCAGCCGCTGTCGGTATTGCTGATCGACATCGATTATTTCAAACAGTACAACGATCGGTACGGACATCTGCAGGGCGATGACTGCCTCAGGTCGATTGCCCAGACCCTGGATGCCGTAGCCTCCCGTCCCCGGGACTTCCTGGCCCGGTTCGGTGGCGAGGAATTCATGTTGGTGCTTCCGGAGACCGATGAGAAAGCCGCCCGCGCGGTGGCCAACCGTTGCCGCCAGGCCATTTTGAAGTTGCAGATTCCCCACGCCGCTTCCGGTGCCAGTCAGTTGGTTTCCATCAGCGTCGGCGTCGCCAGTATTATTCCCGATCACGAAGGTGAGCTGGCGGAATTTATTGAAAGCGCGGATCGAAAACTGTATCAAGCCAAGCTTGAAGGGCGCGACCGGGTGGTGGCTTAGCGCAATGGCCGACAGGGATGACATGACTCAGCCTTCGCTCTGCGCCAATTGCGATACGCCGCTTCAGGGCGATTATTGCCATCGCTGTGGACAGGACAACAAGAATTATGTGCGCAGCGCTTTCGGATTGATTGCGGAATTTCTCGGTGAATTCACCAACTGGGACAATCGTCTCTGGCGGACCTTATGGCCACTGTGGGTCCGCCCGGGGTTTCTGAGTCTGCGTTACGTTCAGGGGCACCGAGCCCCATATGTTCCGCCGCTGCGCCTTTACATCTTTACCTCCATTGTGGCTTTTCTGGTGTTCGCCCAGGCGATACCGGTGGATTCGATCAACTTGAACCCACCGGAGGAGACGGCCGAGAGCGCCGCAGATGATGAGTCAGAACCGCCAGGCGGCGGTCTGGTTGCACCACCCATACCGGGTCGGGATGTGCACTTTGAACTGCCCTTGGTCAGCGAAGAAACCAATCGACGACTGGAGTATAACTTCGGTCGTATTGCCGAGAACCCTCAAATCGGCATCAATCAGTTTTTCTCCCTCGCTCCTCAGGTAATGTTTCTGCTTTTGCCGCTGTTTGCCCTGGTTCTGAAACTGATCTACTGGCGGCGACATCACTTTTATATGGAACACCTGATACTCGCCCTCCACACCCACAGCTTCGTGTTGCAACTGGCGGTGGTGGCGGTGGGCTTGGCCATGCTTGAGGATGCTCTGGCGGCTTGGCCTGTGGTGCCCGAGGCATTGAGTGTGCTCAGTAGTCTGCTGTTCTGGTCGGTGCCTTTCTATCTGCTGCTGAGCCACAAAATATTTTATCGTCAGGGTTGGTGGAAATCGGTCTTCAAATTTTTACTCACTGCCTCTGTTTACAGCTTGCTGCTCTTAACCGCGTTTTTGTTTACGACGATCCAGAGCATTCTGCGCAGTTGAACCGGCGATCAAGTCGCCGGCTTACCCACCGAACGCCACAGATAATAAATCACGGGCAGCACTAACAACGTCAGGATCAACGTCGTGAAGGTACCGCCCACCATGGGCGCGGCGATGCGCTGCATCACCTCCGAACCGGTGCCGCCACCGAGCATGATGGGCAGCAGGCCCGCGAACAGCGTGGCGGCGGTCATCACGATCGGTCGAAGGCGCAGCCCTGCCCCTTCCATGACCGCCTGTTGCAGGTCCGCGCGGGTGAAGGCCCGACCGGCCTCAATGCAGCGCTCCTCGGCGGCTCGATATTCCAGGTTCAGATACACCAGCATCAATACGCCAATTTCCACCGCCACCCCGGCCAGGGCGATAAAACCCATAGCCACCGCGACCGACAGGTCATAGTTCAGCGCCAGCAGCAACCAGACGCCGCCCAGCAACCCGAACGGCAATGTCATGAGGATCATCGCCACTTCGCTGAAGCGGCGGAAGTTCAGGTACAGCAGCAACACAATCACGCCCAGGGTAATCGGCATCACCAGCGCCAGTTTTTCCTGGGCGCGCGCCATGTATTCGTACTGGCCGGCCCAGCGCAGCGAGTAGCCGGGAGGCAGTTCTACGTGCTCGTTCACCGCGGCTTGCGCGTCGGCCACAAAGGAGCCCAGATCCCGCTCGGTGATGTCGACATACACCCATCCGTTCAGTCGGGCATTCTCGCTCTTGATGGCGGGCGGTCCGTCTTCGATGGCCACACGGGCCACCTCGCCCAACGGAATGTGGGTTCCATTGGGGGTGACAATGGGCAGGTTGGCCAGCGCCTCCGGCGAGTCACGATAGGCTTGGGGATAGCGCAGGTTGACCGGGTAGCGCTCCAACCCTTCGACGGTTTCGGTGATATTGGCACCGCCCACGGCGGTGCGGATTACCGACTGCACATCGGCGATATTCAGCCCGTAGCGGGCGGCGCTGGCGCGGTCGATATCCACGGTCAGGTAGCGTCCGCCGGCCACGCGCTCCGCGTACACGGAGCTTGCACCGGGCACGTCACCAATCACGGTTTCCAGCTCCCGCCCAAGCCGTTCAATCACCGACAACTCCGGTCCCGCAATTTTGACCCCCACCGGTGTTTTGATGCCGGTGGCCAGCATATCGATTCGGGTTTTGATCGGCATTACCCAGGCGTTGGTCAGGCCCGGAAAGTCGACCAACTGATCCAGCTCGGCGCGCAGGGATTCCGGGGTGACACCGGGTCGCCACTGGTCTCTGGGTTTGAACTGAATCACCGTTTCGATCATGGTCAGCGGGGCCGGATCCGTGGCGGTATCGGCCCGACCGATTTTGCCAAACACCGTATCCACTTCCGGCAGGGTTTTGATCAGCTTGTCGGTCTGCTGCAGAATCTGCCGCGCCTCGCCAATGGACACGCCCGCGTAGGTGGTGGGCATATACATCAGGTCGCCTTCATCCAGCGTGGGCATAAATTCCGTGCCGAGTTTCTGCGCCGGCCAGAGCCCGATGACCATGATCGCCAGGGCGATCAGCAGCGTCGTTCTGGGAAAGCGCAACACGCCGCGCAGCAAGGGTTGATAACCCGCGATCAACACCCGATTGATCGGGTTTTTCCGCTCGGGCAGGATGCGCCCGCGCACACAGTAACCGAGCAATACCGGCACCAGGGTAATGGCCAATCCGGCGGCGGCCGCCATGGCGTAGGTTTTGGTAAAAGCCAGCGGGGAAAACATCCGCCCTTCCTGGGCCTCCAGGGCGAATACCGGCAGAAAACTCAGGGTAATGATCAGCAGCGAGAAAAACAGGGCCGGGCCCACTTCCGACGCGGAGCGGGCGGCCAGTTGCCAGCGCTGTTCGTTATTCAATTCGCCTTTGTGACGCTCCAGGTGTTTGTGGAAATTCTCGATCATCACCACCGCGCCATCGACCATGGCACCAATGGCGATGGCAATGCCGCCGAGGGACATGATGTTGGCGTTGATGCCCTGAATCTGCATGACGATCATCGCGATGAGAATGCCCAACGGCAGGCTGAACACCACCACCAGGGATGAGCGCAGGTGAAACAGAAACAGGGCACAGATCAGGACCACCACCAGTAATTCCTGACCGAGCTTGTCGTACAGATTGCTCACCGCATTGCGAATCAGTTGCGAGCGGTCGTAGGTGGTGATCACCTCCACGCCGTCGGGCAGACTGGGCTTCAGTTCATCCAGCCGGGCCTTCACCCGGTCGATCACTTCCGCCGCGTTTTCGCCCGAGCGCATCACCACAATGCCACCCACCACCTCGCCTTCGCCGTTCAGCTCGGCAATGCCCCGACGCATTTCCGGGCCGAGCTGGATGTTGGCGACATCTTTCAACTGCAGCGGGGTTCCCCGCTCGTTGGTGCCCAAGGGGATCTGCTCCAGGTCCTCAATGCTCTGCACATAGCCGGTGGCGCGCACCATATACTCCGCTTCGGCCATTTCGATGACCGACGCGCCGGTTTCGGCATTGCCATTGACGATGGCGGCGTGAACCTGTTGCAGCGGCAGGTTATAGGCGCGCAGCTTCTGCGGGTCGACCTCCACCTGATACTGCCGGTTCATGCCGCCAATGGTGGCGATCTCGGACACACCATCGAGCGCCTGCAACTCGTATTTCAGAAACCAGTTCTGCAGCGTGGTGAGTTCCGCCAGGTTGTGTTGGCCGGTGCGGTCGACCAGCGCATAGTTGAATACCCAACCCACCCCGGTGGCATCCGGGCCGAGTTCGGGGCGAGCGCCTTCGGGTAAATCCTGGGTGGCCTGATTCAGATACTCCAGCACCCGGGAGCGGGCCCAATAGAGGTCCGTGCCCTCCTCAAAAATCACGTAAACGTAAGAGTCGCCGTAAAAGGAGAAGCCCCGCACGGTCTGGGTTTTGGGAACGGACAGAAGCGCGGTGGTGAGCGGGTAGGTCACCTGATCCTGCACTACCTGCGGCGCCTGTCCGGGGTAGGACGTTTTGACAATCACCTGCACATCGGACAGGTCCGGGATGGCATCCACCGGTGTGTTGCGCACTGAGTAGAGTCCCCAACCCAACAACATCAAAGTGGCCAGCACCACCAGCAGGCGATTGTGAATGGACCAGCGAATGATCGCAGCAATCATGGCGCGCTTCCTCCGTGGTCGTGATGCTCATGAGTATTCTGCGTGTCTTGATCTTCACTGTCGTGGTTCATGGTGTCGTGATCCATTTCTCCATGATCCATTTCGGAATGGTCCATATCGTCATGGTTCATTTCGCCATGATCCATTTCGCTGTGGTCCATAGTTCCATGGTCCATGTCCTCGTGATTCATCGAGTCATGATCCATTGAATCGTGATCCGTCTCGTCCTCTTCTGGTGCTCGAGTTTCGATTCGGCCTAAATCCGCTTCGCGGCTGGACTCGGAGTCGATCAGGAACAGCCCGTTTTCAACCACGCGATCCCCGTGGCGCAAACCCTCCAGAATTTCGGCGCGCTCGCGGCCGACTTGTCCAACTTTGACCGGCACCGAGCGATACACCTCCGGTTCGACTTCCCGCACCACGCGCGTTCCGGCGCCGGTGCGAATCAGGGCGCTTCGGGGAATGGACAGCACGGCCTGCTCGTCCTCGGGTTCGATCCGGGCACTGACAAACATACCCGGTTTGAGCCGACCCTCGTCGTTGGCAAATTCCAGGCGGGCGCGCAGCGTTCGGGTGTCGCTGTTGAGCGTGGGATAGAGGTAGGAGACGGTGCCTTCCCAGGTTTCACCGGGATAGCTGGCGGTGGTCAGGGTGACCGGCTGGCCGGTGGTGATACGACCCGCATCGGCCTCAAACAGCTCGACATTGACCCAGATGTCTTCAAGGCTGCCAATGGACATCAGGTTCTGCGGCAGGTCCACAAAGTTGCCCTCGCGCACACCGAGC
Source organism: Marinimicrobium sp. C6131 (assembly GCF_026153455.1). NCBI lineage: Bacteria > Pseudomonadati > Pseudomonadota > Gammaproteobacteria > Cellvibrionales > Cellvibrionaceae > Marinimicrobium > Marinimicrobium sp. C6131. The sequence continues at coordinate 2,854,227 of NZ_CP110629.1, read as the reverse complement.
TGCACCACATAGCCGTCCCGACTCGCGTAGTAGTGCAGCTTCTCCCGTACGCTGCGCTCGCGCTTCAGCCGCTCGATTTCACGCTCGCTCACCCCTTTGGCGCGCATCTGGGACAGGGAGCCCTCTGCCCGTCCCGGAAGCTGGTCTCTCAGGCTTTGCAGGTACTCGCGTTGCAGATTGATGATTTCCGGCGAGTAGAACTCAAACAGTTTTTCACCGGCTTTGACCGGGTCGCCCTCGGTGGCCACGGCCAGCTCGGTAATCCAGCCCGAGGCGCGCACATGAAAGTGCTGCACCTGTTGCTGGTTCACCTCCACCAGTCCCACCGTCTCTATGGTCTGGCCCACCGGCGCGTGGGTCGCTTCCGCCAGCGTCAGCCCGAGGTTCTGGGCAACCGCCGGGCCAATCCGGACATCGCCGGGCTCGCGTTTCTGGTCTTCCGCATACACCGGCACCAGATCCATGCCCATGGGGGACTTGCCCGGCCCGTCCCGGCGATAGCTGTCATCCATGGGGGCCACCCAGTAAAGGGGCTTTTTCTCGTCGCTGTCAGTCTTTGAAGGTTCTGAGCTGTCCGAAGGCTCGGGCCAAAGCCACTGACTGCCCACACCCAGCGCAAAGGCGCCCAGCAGCGCCACAAAAAATAAGGATTTGTTCATAACACCTGTCCACAAACGTATACCACAACAGAAAAACGGCCGAGGAAGGCCAAGGGGGCGCGATCGTCAGGCGCACCTGTCCTGTGGTCAGGCGAATTTGGGCGGGCGAAGCAGTTCCAGCGGCGCACGTGCGGGCACGGCGTCGATCGCTGAAGAGAGGAAGTGATCCGGGATTGAAATGGGTGTAACGGCCTGTGCCGTCAGAGCGACAAAACCGGAACAGGAACCGGGGCAACAGGCGCATTGGCTGTCGCAGTCGTGATCCGGGGCGACCGCCTTGTGCGTAGCGTCATATTCCGAATGACTGTGGGTGGCACCGCTATCGGCCACCGCCATCTCCATGGCGTCATGGCAGGGCTCGGGCGCCGTATCGACCATCATCGGCGGATGCGAGGCGCCCGCGGCCCTGCCAGACACAGCAGTAGCGCAAACAACCAATGACGGAACGAGTGGCGATTCATGCCGTTAGTCTAGCGCACCTGGGTCCGAGGGCAAAGCCAGGATGAACCCGGCCCGGTATGTGCTAGTCTCAACAGAGGCAATCACACACACGATCACCGGAGACAGGAGAGACCATGAAAGCGTTTTTTCATCCGTCCCAGGATAAACACGCCCCGCAATCCTACCTGACCCGAGGCCAGATGCGCCCGCCTCAGGAGCTGCCGGAGCGGACCCCGGAGCTGGTCAAGGGCCTGGAGGCCCTGGGCGTCCGGCCGGAGCAGGCCACCGATCACGGCATGGATGTGATCAACCGGGTGCACGACCTGGGTTACCTGCGCTTTCTTGAGTCAGCCCACCGGCGTTGGCCGGAAGACTGGGGCGGGGAGGTCATGTCCAACATCTTCGTCCGTTCACCGAACCCCATGCGCGGTATTCTGGCGGAATGTGCCCGCTATCAGGCCGACGGTAGCTGCCCCATCGGCCCCCACACCTGGGAGGCCGCCTACTGGTCCGCCCAGAGCGCCCTGTCCGCCGCCGATGAGCTTCTCACCGGGCAGCAGAGGGCCTACGCCCTGTGCCGCCCGCCGGGCCACCACGCCCGACACGATGCGGCCGGTGGCTTCTGTTATCTGAACAATGCCGCCATCGCCGCCGAAGCCCTGCTGGACCACTACGACAAAGTCGCCATCCTCGACCCGGACATGCACCACGGCCAGGGCATTCAGGAAATCTTCTACGATCGGGACGATGTGCTCTATATTTCCATCCACGGCGACCCCACCAATTTCTACCCCGTGGTGAGTGGCTATGAAGACGAGCGCGGAGCGGGCCCCGGCTACGGCTACAACATCAACATGCCCATGCCCCATGGTTCCCCGGAGTCCACCTTCTTCGAAAGAATGGCCGATGCCGCCGATGCCATCCGCCTGTACGAGCCGGACGTATTGATCGTCGCCCTGGGCTTTGACGTCTACCACGAAGACCCGCAGGCCAAAGTCTCGGTCAGCAGCGAAGGCTTCCGGCACATGGGCGAAGGCATCAACGCCATGAATCTGCCCACTCTGGTCATCCAGGAGGGCGGCTACCACCTGGAGTCCCTGGCGACCAACGCCAATAACTTCTTCAGCGGCCTGAACCCCTAGGGCACGCATGTCGTGTCGAGATTTGTGCCAAGGACCGGCACCGCATGGGTGCCCTACGGGCACTGAACCTGCCGCCGTGTAGGGCACGCATGTCGTGCCGAGATTTGTGCCAAGGACTGGCACCGCATGGATGCCCTACGGGCGCTGAACCTGCCATCCTGTAGGGCACCCATGTGGTGCCGTTACCAGGTTACGCACTAACGCGAAGCGATCCCGGTATCTTTCCCGTCCAAACTGACCGTATTTTTTTCCTGCCAATAGTCCTCCACACCCTCGCGACCTCGGCCATCAGCCCACTTATTCAGCGTTGGCCGCTCGCCCAGCAACTGATAATAAGGCACCGCGAAACCGCAGGACGTTTGCACAAGGTCCAGCTTGACCTCGAAAATCTGTCGAGCCCCGGTATAGTCTGGAAACTGCGCCGCCCTCTGGTTCCAACCATCATCTCGCGGATGGAAAACCGTAGCGCGACCGTAAAGCCGAAGTATCAAGGGTTGTCGATCGAATGAGCAGAACATAATAGTCATTCGATCATTCTCCCGCAGGTGAGCCGCCGTTTCATTACCGCTTCCGGTAAGATTCAACCACATCACCAGAGACTGATTGATGACCCTGAAACTGTCCATTCCTTTAGGGGACACGTTTACCGACCCCTCGTTTGCGGCGGTACCCACAAAGTAAATATGCTGATCTTCTATGAACGATATGTGTTGGTCTGTGAGTGCATCGAATCGCTCGGACATACAGCTTACCTCACCATGACGGCGCACCGTAGTGAACCGCAGTTATCTGATTATTAAAATCACCAATAAGCTGATGAATCGTCCTGCGCTCCACCCTTAGCGGCACACCACCAATAAGTCCAGCACCATGGCCAAAAGATAGGGTTTCAGTGCCTCGCCCCGTAGCAATTGTTACATGAGCAAATGCCGCCATCTCTATAGTTGGGAGCCTCATTCTGGACTTCCGCTGTGAGCCAGTGATGGACTTGCTCTCCATCAGCCGGCTGTTAACTATTCTGTCCACTCCCCGTTTACGTTGATTATTCTGCAAGGGTATAGGTCTTCTACTTGACGATTGTTCTTCTGACAGCCAACAAGCGCACTGGTTTTTGCATGCTCAACTGAAGTTCTGCTCGATTTCCAGTCCCACGCTCCAGACAGTGATTGCGCAAAAGCTTTGTGCTCGCCTGCAGCTAAATACTTGTCCCTAAAAGAAGCTAGCGCCTTTTTGCTTATGATTGATTCGGGGCCGCTACGGACGTTTTCATATAAGGTAATTGAACGATCTGGAGATGATATGTCTTTTGTATCTTGAGGAGTTGCAGCGCATCCGAACAGCGTGGTGAAAACCGCCAATATCAGTACTCTAGTCATGTTTAGCCCCATCTTGAATTTTACGAGTATAGTTAATGCCGCATCGACCACTAGCAATCCATTGAAACGCTAGATTATCCCTGTCTATCATGAGCTTCTCTTGAGCGTCGGACCTCGCCTGGGTTACTGTCTCAGCAGTCATGGTAGGGTGTTTCCCTGATCACTTCTTTGTTTAGCAACGCGGCGAGTCGGTCCTTGAAATCATCAAAGACATAACACTTCCCATAGAACACCGTTGTGGGTGTCTGGTCAGTCAGTACCACGGACAATTCGGCGCCACCGGAGCCCTTGGCCGGAAAAATATTCTGAATGGATATCGCCGCCACTTCGCTTTCATCAAACCTCAGGGCATGCGTCTGATCGGAAAAGCCCAAGATACCGTTTTTTCTGTCCACCCAGATCACGGGAGGTCCATTTTCCGGCAACTGGGGCGGCCTTCGCTTGATGCGCGGGTTATCATTCACATCCGAAGGGGCACTGATGGCCCTGGGGAGCGGCAGGATCTGCTCAACCGAAAGAATTTCCTCATACTCTGCATCAACCAGTAAAGCCGGGTATTGTCGTCTGTTGCGTATTTGCAGCGACGTGCAACCGCCATCAAATTGAAAGTGATTGTCGAACGTATAGACAATATTGAAGTCTATGCCTGCGGCGTCAAAATCGTGATTCTTCTGGTCGGCCCTCTCATAGAGCAGATGCTGATCCTGAGCGGGAAAGTCGCTTGAAAACAGTGCTTTCAGATCCTCGTAGCTGCGCGCCGTGCTGGTGGAGTCAAAACACTGGGTATAGAAGTGAAATACCGGTGCCTCGGGGTTTCCGCTTCGGTAAAAAGTAAGATTTTCCAAAATCAGGTTCCCCACGCGGACGGGGTGTCTGAATTTACCGACACTGTCCTGATACGGGGTAGACCCGAAGACAACATGCTCGGAAGCAGCGACGTCCTTATACGGCGTGTCCCAGCCTACGAACGCTTTATCCGGAGACTGAATCTCAAACCCCAGGTCATAGTCATCATACTGTTCACCGTCTAGCACCCGGTAATTCTGGATGCCGCGCCGTCGCCATAGCTCGATTTTTTCTGCACCCGGTTGATGCAGATGATCAAAAAAGGCGTCATCATCAAACCCGAACCGCTCAGAGAGTACCGTGTAGGTTTGTTCAAACCCCTGGAAATGGACGGGAATGGCATGCTGGTGGTCATCAAAGAGAAACAGAAAAGCCTCGCCGCGCTTGTTTACCAAAAGATAGGCGTACTGCAACTGACCAAGGCAGGCCCGCTTTTCCTGCTTGTTGTGAGCTCCCCAGGTGACGTAGTGTTCGTCTACTGACACATGGCCTTTCATGGTTTCCCGAGGAAAGCTTCCTTGATTGGAGTTCTTCATTTATAACGTGTCCGCTCTTTTCTCCAAAATATGACGAGTAATGGGAACCCGCGACGTCTTCATTGTAACAGGACCGGTGACTCTGTCGATTCCGCAGGTCAATGTGTTCGCTACAATCCTCCCCTGATTTCTCATAAAAAGAAACACTTCGGATTTGAATCCAAGTACATAGAATTTCCTTGTGCGCGATATTAGAAGGAAATGTTCTGGTTACATATCCAGTTAAAAGTCAACGGAAGAATGTTTAATGCGCCGGTTTTCGTCTTTATTGAACGTCAGAGATGACATGATGCGTATTTTCTCGGCTTAGGGCGTAGGCATAAACCCGAGCACGGCACCCGATGGGTGCCCTACGGGATTACAAACTCCGACCTTTTAATTGCTTGGCTTTCTGAACTTCAGCACCATCCGGTTGGCTTCGCCGATGGACAGGTACTTTTCTTTGTCTTTTGCATCTCCCATCAAGGAGGGAGGTAAGGACCAGATTCCTTGCGGATGATCGGCAGTATCCTTTGGGTTTAGCAGCAGGTCGTTTTTGCCTTCAAAGCTGAATCCGGCTTCTTCAGCCAACGTTAACCATAGTTGCTCGGGGACATAACCTGATTTCCCCCAATCCACATCCTGCAAGTCATCCGGTAGGCGTGGCGCCACAACTCCCAGTACTCCGCCGGGTTTGAGCGCCTGATAAAAGTTGGCCAAGGCGTGATTCATTGATTTCTCGCCTTCAAATACATAAAGCTGGTTGCGAACAGAGAGCACCACATCAGCGCTCTCTGGCGGCGCAATAGCGATATCGGCCAGTGGGGCAAACTCGGTGAGTATCACATTGTCGTAAACCGGGTGCGATTCAAGTTTGTCCTGGTATTCACTCCGGGCTTTCTGCATATATTCGGCGTCCAGAAGACTGAACTTGTCAGAGAAGTGGGAAGCGTAGAGTTTTCCTTCTTTCGCCAATAATGGCGCCAGGATCTCGGTATACCAGCCAGAGCCCGGCCACACTTCAACGACAGTACTTTGCGGCGTAACTTCAAAGAAACTCAGTACCTGTTCGGGCTTGCGCGCTGAATCTCGTGCTTTGTTCTCTTCCGTGCGAACCTCATGTCGCAAAGCTTGGGTGATATTGTCAGTGTCGGCAAAGCTGGTGTGGCTTGCCAGAAGAAACAGGCTTGCGCAAAGTAGTTTGATGCAGGGTAGCTTGATCAGCATGGCCAGATCCTTTTGTGGTGTATATTCATTATTGAGAGTGAATGAAAATGCACTTTCATCCGTTTTTTTATTGCCTGATTCCCTCAGGTAGGGTGTGTCTGTATTCAACCGGAAGACTGCCGTCTTGGGCAACGTTATATCATGCTTCAGACGGCGAGTTACGTCCTGTTTATACTGTATCGCTATAAGGCGCGAGGATAATATTCTGGAGTGCTCTTTTTGATGGATGCGGTGGTACCGCGCGGGTGCCCTACAATCCCTGGCTGCGTAGATACTCATCGTAGGAGCCGTGAAAATCCACCAGTCCATCGGGCTTCATGTCGATAATCCGGGTGGCCAGTGAGGAAACAAATTCCCGGTCGTGGCTGACGAAGATCAGTGTTCCCGGATAATTCTCCAGCGCCAGGTTCAGGGCTTCAATGGATTCCATATCCAGGTGGTTGGTGGGTTCGTCCATCAGCATGACGTTGGGGTTGAGCAGGGTCAGTTTGCCGAACAGCATCCGACCCTGTTCACCACCGGAAATCACCTTTACCGATTTTTTCACGTCGTCGTTGGAAAACAGCATGCGCCCCAGGGCGCCGCGTACCACCTGTTCATCACCGGTGGTCCACTGCTGCATCCATTCAAACAGTGTTGCCTCGTAGGCAAAATCATCGGAGTGGTCCTGTGCCACATAGCCGACGTCGGCCTGCTCGGCCCACTTGATGGTGCCCGAGTCGGCGGATACGTCTCCGTACAGGCAGCGCAGCAAGGTGGTTTTACCCGCGCCGTTGGGGCCGATGATCGCGACCTTTTCACCCGCTTCAATGCTCAGGCTCAGATCTTCGAACAGTGTCTTGTCAAACGCCTTGTTGGCTTTTTCCATGACCACCGCCAGACGGTGCAGCTTCTTGTCCTGGGAAAAGCGGATAAACGGGCTGACCCGGCTCGACGGTGGAATGTCTTCCAGTTTGATCTTTTCCAGTTGCTTGGCCCGCGAGGTGGCCTGCTTGGCTTTCGAGGCGTTGGCAGAAAACCGGCTGACAAAGGACTGCAGATCGGCAATCTGGGTTTTCTTCTTGGCGTTTTCGTTGTGTAGCCGTTCGCGGGCGGCGGTGGAGGCGATCATGTAGTCGTCGTAGTTGCCCGGATAAATGCGCAGCTCGCCAAAGTCCAGGTCGGCCATGTGGGTGCACACGCTGTTCAGAAAGTGCCGGTCGTGGGAAATGATGATGATGGTGCTGTTGCGCTGGGTCAGAATGCCTTCCAGCCAGCGGATGGTGTTGATGTCCAGGTTGTTGGTGGGCTCATCCAGCAACAGTACGTCGGGGTCTGAAAATAGTGCCTGGGCGAGCAGTACCCGCAGCTTCCAGCCGGGGGCGATGGCGCTCATGGGGCCGGTGTGCTGTTCTTCCGGAATTTCCAGTCCCAGCAGCAGCTCGCCGGCGCGGGCTTCGGCGGTGTAGCCGTCCAGCTCGGCGAACTGCACTTCCAGTTCCGCCACCTTCATGCCGTCGTCTTCGCTCATTTCCGGCAGGCTGTAAATGCGGTCGCGTTCGGCCTTCACCTTCCACAGCTCGGTGTGCCCCATGATCACGGTATCCAGCACCGTGTATTCCTCAAAGGCGAACTGGTCCTGGCGCAGCATGCCCATGCGCACATTGGGCTCCAGCATGACCTGGCCGCCGGAGGGTTCCAGGTCGCGGCCCAGAATTTTCATGAAGGTGGATTTGCCGCAGCCGTTGGCGCCGATCAGGCCGTAGCGATTGCCGTTGTTGAATTTGACCGAGACGTTCTCGAACAGGGGCTTGGCCCCGAACTGCATCGTAATATTGGCGGTAGAGATCACAAAGGGGTCCAACTGGGAGGTGTGGGCGCCGCAAGCGCGGTAGGGAAGGGCGCAAAAGGAGCGCAGTCTACCGGATACGGGCGCCCAGCCCAAGCGGAATCGGTATGGATGCCTACTCTAACTTAAGATACGCCATCAACCAGGGCTGGAGTTGTGAGAATCCTAAGTGATGTTTGACGAAAATACGTGTATTTTGACGTCATTGGGTGAGAGGGTCGTCGATCTTGTTATTTGAAACTTGCTATGAATACGTATGTACTGTGTTGCCAATCGAATGTTGGCGCATTACATTTGATTTTGGATGCTATGTCACGTATTGATGAATAGCGATTAATGATAACAATCAAACCAAGGGTAAGGATGCCGCATGCGTCATCACCTTTCTTGTATTAAAAAATCTGCAGTATTTCTGATCTTTTGCGGGATACCGACTCTCGCTTTGGGTCAGTTCTACTTGCCTCCTAGTGGTCCTTCTCTTAGCGTTAATCCTTCGGGTACGAACACCACAGGAAATTACACGATATCATGGGCAAGGAATAGCTCAGTCCCGAACTACCAGTTACAACAAAGAACTAGTGGTGGCAGTTGGAGTACAGTCTATACCTCCGTTAGTGGGGCACCGACGTCTTACTCTGCATCAAGTAAAAGTCCGGGTACATACGAATACCGGGCTAACTATTGCACCTACAACTTTATGTGCAGCTCTTGGGGGTCAGTGCTATCAGTTACTATCTCTCAGCCGACAGTCTCCACTCCAACGATATCTCCTTCTGGTGGCACTCATGTCGGATCCTTAGCTGTAATGGTTTCAACGTCGACTACAGGCGCTACCATCCGGTATACGACAAATGGTGCTTCTGTAACCTCGTCGTCACCAGTCTACTCTGGCCCTATTAATATCACTTCCAGTAGGACCGTCAAGGCCAAAGCATTTCGAACCGGATGGAAAAGTAGTGGGACACGATCAAGGAGCTTCACGATCTTGCCTCCCCCGGTCGCGCCTACAATTAATCCTCAAGGTGGCATTTACTACGATCCGGTTAAAATTACCCTGTCTACTCCAGAGTCGGGAATTGCAATTCGCTACACCACTAATAACTCTCAAGTTACGTCTTCATCCCCGCTTTATACTGGACCGATTACTGTTTCGTCGACAGTTCGACTTCGGGCCAGAGGCTATACCTCGGGAGGTGCTCCGGGAACAGAATCATCCGTGTACTTCCAGTTCAAGTCTCATGGCTCCGTTACAACGGATTATGGATATGATGCACTCGGTCGCCTGATAGAGCGAAGCGACTCAAACGGCCATCATGAAGAATATCAGTATGACGCTGCCGGAAATCGTGAATCGGTCGAACGAGATAACTAAAAAAGTAGTTAAAGGATTCCATTATGAGTAAAAGCTATCTAAATATGGCCAAAATGCTTCTCGACTTGTTGTCTATACTTTTCCTGGTGGCGTTCAACTCTTCTTATGCTCAGGAAATTGAAGAAGAGGAGTCGATAGGTCTTGAGCCACCACCAGAAGTGTCAGTGAGGGATGCATCGGGAACCGATATTCTATCTAGGGAGCCAGACTTTAGTCATAAAGGATTAAGTATCGGTTCCGGTGTCAGCAGCCTTTCTGCAACGATTCACCCTTGGACGAGAAGTTATTTTTATGGATTCGGCGATGACTACACTATACAAGTGACTCCACGCCCACAGGGATCGGGAGAGAATTCCCATGCTGTTCAGATAGGACGGTCAGCTCAGGACTTTGTATATATCTCAGGAGAGTTCGTATCCAAACGGAGGGATAGTGCGACCCTTGAAGGCGTGTGTCATGTTGGAGGTTGCGGGTCTTTGTTCGACGCTTATACCTACGTTAAGCACGATGGAACTATTGTCTTAATCGAGCCGGACTATCGAGAGATAACTTATCCAAACGGGTTTAAAATTAAAATTCATGGTGGAACTTTAAGAAAATCATCTGTGACAACCAATACAGGGCTCCAGCTCAAGTATGACTACATTGAAGATCAAAAGCCCTCCACGGGTAGTCTGTACTACTACAACTACCCGGAGCGGATTGTCGCTATCAATAATGCATACGAGTACTGTGACCCAGAGTCTAATCAGTGTTCACTTTCAGAAAATTGGCCAGAACTGATGTTTGATCTTCCCTCAGTGTCAGAGAGAACTGCTAGGGGAGGGGCCTTTGGAATAACGGACGCATCTAACTTAAAGACTGAGTACTTTCATCAAAGGCACAGCATTAACCAGAGTGGCGCTCCATACGAAGCACTAATTACATCTGTGAAACTACCTACGGGAAAATCAAGTGCGTCTAGAACAAGTCGGTATGAGTACCGCCACGTGTATTGTGCGGAAAATCAGATCACTGGTTGTAACGGAATTTATAAAAGGAATTCCATTGATAAAGTCATCATAGATGGGGCGGAGTGGGAGCACGACTATAAGCTGCCCAACACGCCTTATGCGTCTCAAAGCGCTAGCAGAGGACCGCTTGGTTTGCATCTCGCCGTGTTGGGCCCAGACAGTAGTCTGGTATCTATATGGACGCCTGATGGCATGAAGGCTATGTATTCAGATCGTAACCATAACAACATTGAGTCATTGATGGACAAGGGGCGCCGGTATGAGTTTGAGTATGACGGTCGGGGAAACTTAATAAAGCGGTCTCAAGTTGAAGTTCATGGCCATAATAATTACGGCTCTCATATAGAGCTCGTTGCTGAATATGAGCCTGATTGCAACACTAATAATAGATTTTGGTGCAATAAGCCGAACTGGATAGAAGATGGAAGGGGGAATAGGACCAATTACACCTACCATTCGGAGTCCGGCCAGGTTGAAACGGTAACTCTCCCCGCTGACAGGGATGGCATTCGGCCTCAACGACGCTACTTTTACGAGCAAAGGTATGCTCGTTACAAGAAGTCAGGTGCCCACATCGAAGCGGCAGATACGCCGATCTGGTTGTTGATAAAGACAAGTTATTGCCGCAGCGGGTCGGCTTCCGGTAGCGGCTGCGCCAGTCCAGCAGATGAAGTCGTTACCACATACGATTACGGTCCAACTTCAGGCGCCAACAATTTATGGTTAAGGGGAAAGCGTGTTGAGGCGAATGGAAAGACGCTGACGACCTGCTATCAGTACGACAAAGTCGGAAACATGATTGCTGAAACTATGCCTAAAGCCAGCAAGGCTAGCTGTTACTGAGGAGTAAATCGTAATGTTAATAGATCGGAGCTGCGCAGTTGTCCTTTGGTTGACGTCGTTGATTTACATCTTGGGAGCTAGCTCGTCCTTCGCACAAAGTACGCCATCACCCTATACGCATGGGAATAGATACAATCTAGGTGGAGACCTTACAGCCGAAATAAAGCCATCGGCTACAGCATCAGAGAATAAATTTCTTGCGGTAAGACGCTCATATAACGATCAAGGGCTGGTTTATCGAATAGAAAAAGGCGAGCTTACTGGCTGGCCCTCTCATGAAGTCGATGCCTCAAAATGGGAGGAGAAAGGATACCCTTTTTCGGTAACTCAGATTACCACTTACGAGTACGATGATTGGGGTCGGAAAACTATTGAGCGCCGAGAGTCGCCTTCAGGGGCCGTTCTCTCGTTGACCCAGTACTCTTATGATGGGTTGGGCCGTCTGGAATGCACTGCTGTTCGGATGAATCCGACAAGTTATGGCTCAATTCCGTCAAGTGCGTGCAGCTTGGGGTCAGCCGGGCTATATGGCCCTGATCGTATCACGAAGACCGTTTATTCCGAAAACGGTCTTCCCAGAAGAGTGCTTAAGGCATATGGAACCAGCTTGCAGCAAATTTATGCAGAGTACACTTACTATGTAGACAGCGCTAGTGACCACGCTAGCAGCTATCTTTGGGAGGTAAGGACCGTTAAGGACGCGAATGGAAATCTTACTCGGTATGATCATGACGGATATGGTCGGCTTCATTACTGGTTTTTCCCTCATAAAACCTCAAAAGGAAGTTACAGTTCGGGTGATTACGAAAAATACAGCTACGACGCGAACCAAAATCGTACGTCTATAAGAAAGAGAGACGGGAAGATCATTAATTACCAGTACGATCGGCTGAATAGGGTAATATCAAAGACCTTTCCAGCTAGTTCGACGGAGAACGTGTATTATGGTTATAACTTGCAAGGATTGGAAGTTTATGCTAGGTATCAGGGGCATTCCGGTCCGGGTGTCAGCCGGGTCTATGACGGATTCGGTAACGTAACGGAGGAGCGAAACAACAGTTACGGCACTAACTACACTTTGTCGTATCAGTACGACAAACACGGAAATAGGGAGCGAATAACCTATCCAGACGGAAAGTCAATTAGCTATCAGTATGACGGGTTAGACCGGCTGAAAAAAATACTGGATCCTTCAGGTAGTCAACTTATATCTTTGACGTATGACAAGCATTATCGGAGTCAGTTGAGGCGATCCGGGGCGTCCTCCACTAGTTACGAGTTCGACGCCGTCAATCGATTACGCGATCTTCATCATGCTTTCCCCAATGCAAATCATCAAGTGCGGCTTGAGCATGATTTTAATCCCGCCAGCCAAATAGTCCGTAATGACGCGAGTAATAGCCGATATCACTATGTCGCCGAAGAGAAAGGCATAGAAGGTTACACGGTAAACGGTTTGAATCAATACGTTAGTATTGGTGGGCATAGTTTGACGCATGATGCCAACGGAAATCTAACCTATCACGATGGGATTGGTTACCAATATGATACAGAGAATCGTCTAGTTCGAGCGACTGGCGCCAAAAATGCTTACCTTCGGTACGATCCGTTAGGGCGATTACGTGAGATTGACAAAGGTTCTTCTTCAACTAGAACGAGGTTCATATACTCGGGAGATTCACTCGTCGCGGAGTACAGTGCTTCTGGTGCACTTCTTAAACGCTACATTCTAGGGCCTGATTTGGATCAGCCGTTGGTTGAATACAATGGTACAAGCACTGCATCCTCTAACCGTCGGTACTTTTATCAGAACCATCAGGGATCAGTGATAGCGACATCGAATCAAACGGGGTCGAGTGTTAGCATCTACGCCTATGATCCATACGGAATACCGAAAGAGAAGGATCCTCCACGCGTCGCCTACACCGGGCAGATGTATCTTGATGAGATAGATTTGTATCACTATCGGGCGCGAGTGTATTCTCCTTATCTGGGAAGGTTTTTGCAAACCGATCCTGTGGGGTATGAAGATCAGATGAATCTTTATGCCTACGTTCACAACGACCCGTTGAATTATACGGATCCGACAGGAGAATGGGGTTTAGCGGGCGCCATTTACGGTGCAATTGCTGGTGCTGTTGGTGGGTATGTAGCCAGTGGCGGTACGTTAAAAGGAACATTAACTGGCGCGGTTGCCGGAGGAGCGGTAGGATCCGTCAACCCGCTTGCCTCAAATGCTGTTGGTATGGCTCTTGGTGGTGCGGCTGCTAGTGCTGCCGGTCAGGCTGCTACTCAGATTGCAGATAATATTCAAGCCGAAGGGTTGTCGGTTGATGCGGTTACGAATGTTGAAATTGATGTAGGTACAACTGCTGGTGCCCTCGTTGGTGGTGGTGCTGGCGGATCGGTTGCAAAAGTTGTTGCTGGAGCCGCTCCAAAAGTAGCTAGAAGCGTTGTCGGTAACACCTTTAAAGCAAGTAATGCTTCTAATGCCCCTGGCAAAACTGTGGGGGCTGTGATAGAGGGAGCGACGGTTGGAGCAGGAGAAACCGCAGGTAATGCAGTCGGGGAAGTTGTTGATTCTTGCACGCAAGATGGCGGCTGCTAAAAGTGAGACAGCTTTGTTTTTTGCCTGACAGGAACAGCCAGAATATTTAGCTGACGAGAGAGTTTAAAACAAATGTTGTTTTTAATTGGCATGTTAATATTTTCGATATTCTCTATCGCATTTTTGTCTGGATACTGCCTAGCGGTCAATTATGTGAGAAATCACTTTAATAAACTTGCGGCTTTCAGTTTGCATTTTTTGATGTTTATAACGATAGCGGCAAGTTTTTTGGTTTGCGCGGTGTTTCCGGTCTGGCTCGGAGAAAAGACGAATTTGTTTCAAGAAAATAGAGATATGCTTTATCTGTCTGGGTTATTTGTTTTTCTTGTTTCAGGTTTGGTCGCGGCCAAGTTGATTGGCATCAATAAACAGCAATCGAAGGTGTCAGATTAATAATTAAATTAAAGGCAATTAATGGGGACGGAGGGATTATTTTTTGATCAGTCGCCAACTCCCTTTGCACCCTTTACAAAAAAAGGGGTCAGGTCTTGAATCTTGAATTGAATAGCCCAGCAGGAAAGCCCTGCTGGGCTTTTCTTTTTAGCGGTCTGCCCTTTCCTGCGCCGTCAACACCACACAACTCCCCATGACCCGGACGGTCACCGGCACATCAAGCCCCGAACCGGTCTGATCGAGCCATTGGCCCTTCATTTGCAGCCTGGGCACCCTGCCTGAGAGCGATCCTTGCCCGGTAGTCGTAGAGCATGACCATCATCAACGTCGCCAACCAACTGCAACGCACCGGAATAACCGACGCCAGCAACGGCGAATTCATCGCGGCGGCGTTCGCCCTCGACCGGATGGATTACCTTGACCGGCAGCTATCCTGACGTGGTCGAAGGTTGGGAGCGGCTTGGTGACTGGCAGAGTTACTTGAAAATCATCAAGTGCGAGTACAAGCACTTGATGGAGGGGCGATTGCCCTTCTGAGCCGCTTTTGGGCGGATGTTACAGGGGCGCCTATCGGCGCCCCTGTACCCGGCAGCTAAGGGAAAACGTGCGTCGCGGGCTGTGACTTGGTAAAGAAGTCTTCGCAGCGGGGATCGGTTTCTGCAAGTGCTTGATTGCGTTGAGGTTTTCAACGGATATAACTGCGAAGGCACGTAGGCGGATGGTTTTTGCAGACTGATCCGATCGGGTATGAGGATCAGATGAATCTTTATGGCTATGTCCATAATGATCCTTTGAGTTATACCGATCCTACTGGTGAGTGGGCGCATATTGCTATTGTTGCAGTTGCCGGAAGGTTGATATCAGGTATCGCGTACGCTATTACTACGGACGAATTCAGTGGTAAGGATTTGGCTTTGCATTTGGCTTCAGGTGCGGCTGTTGGTGCGGTTACAGCGGCAGTTCTAGGAGCAATCTCTACGGGTTCCTTAAACTTCGGTGGCAAGATCGCTAACAGCGCTAACAGCGTTGGAAATTGGTAATCCTCCCATAAATTGAGAGTGCTCATAAGTAGAATTTTCTCGTAATCTATCCCCAGAGGAGATTTTGCATGAAGAAGTCACGTTTTACCGACAGCCAGATCCTGGCAATTCTGAAACAAGCTGAGACTGGCGTTCCGGTGCCTGAGTTGTGCTGCCGTGCTCCCTTCTACAAGTGGCGCGCCAAATTCGACGGCATGGATGCCTCCATGATGGCCCGCCTGAACGAACTGGAAGACGAAAACAGGCGCTTGAAGAAGATGTATGCCGAAGAGCGCCTCAAGGCCGAGATCATCCAGGAGGCCATGGCAAAAAAGTGGTAAAGCCATCTCAGTGCAAGGAGATGGCAAGGAAAGCTGTTGATCAGTATGGCGTGAGCATCAGTCTGGCCTGCCAGACATTCAGGATTAGCGAAAGCTGCTACCGGTACCAGTCAAAACTCGGTCATGAGAACGAGCTGATAGCCGACTGGCTGTTGCGTCTCACGCAGCGACACCGGAACTGGGGATTTGGCTTGTGCTTTCTAATCCTGCGCAACGTAAAGGGCTTTGCCTGGAATCATAAGCGCGTGTACCGGATTTACAAAGCACTTGAGCTGAATCTTCGGGTCAAGCCCAAGAAGCGGCTGAAACGGGAGAGGCCGGAGCCTTTGGCAGTACCTGAGCGCATCAACCAGTGCTCGTCAATGGACTTTAGGCATGATCAGTTATCCGATGGACGAAGCTACCGGCTGTTCAATGTGATCGACGATTTTAACCGCGAAGGCCTGGCCATTGAAGTCGACCTGTCACTGCCAGTACTGCGAGTTACCTGGGCGCTGGATCAGATCATCGAGTGGCGCGGCGTTCCAGAGATGTTCCGGTGCGACAACGGCCCTGAATACATTAGCGGCGAACTGATCGCATGGGCCGAACTACGTCAGACTACCTTGCTGCATATCCAGCCGGGTAAGCCTCAACAGAATGCTTATGTAGAACGGTACAACCGGACCGTTCGTTATGACTGGTTAGCGCAATACCTGTTTGACAGTATCGCTGAGGTTCAGGAGTTCGCCACCCGGTGGCCATGGAGTTACAATCATGAGCGTCCCAACATGACGCTCGGCGGCAATACGCCCAAACAGAAACTGGCCATGGTGGCCTGACTCTACTTATGAACCCTTTCAAAAATGGGGGGGATTACCAGTGTTCATCTATAGGAACCGTTTTGGTTTTTCTGAATCAGGCGCTGGCCTGAATGGCGGTCAGGGCGATGGTGTACACAATGTCGTCCACCGAGGCCCCCCGGGACAGGTCGTTCACCGGTTTGCGCAGGCCCTGGAGCATGGGGCCGATACTCACCAGGTTGGCGCTGCGCTGTACCGCCTTGTAGGTGGTGTTGCCGGTATTCAGGTCGGGAAAAATGAACACGTTGGCCTTGCCCGCCACCGGGCTGTCCGGGGCTTTGCTTTTGGCCACCGAGGGGACGCTGGCGGCGTCGTACTGCAGCGGGCCGTCGATCACCAGGTCCGGGCGTTTTTCCTGAGCGAGGCGGGTGGCCTCGCGGACTTTTTCCACGTCGCTGCCGGAGCCGGACTTGCCGGTGGAGTAACTGATCATGGCGATGCGCGGCTCAATACCGAAGGCGATGGCTGAATCACCGGACTGGATGGCGATATCGGCCAGCTCTTCGGCGTTGGGGGCCGGGTTGACGGCGCAGTCGCCGTAAATGACCGGCTGATCCGGCAACAGCATGAAAAAGATGGAGGACACCAGCGCCGCGTCGGGTTTGGTTTTGATCAACTGCAACGCGGGGCGGATGGTGTTCGCCGTGGTGTGCACCGCACCGGAGACCAGGCCGTCGACATCGCCCTGGGCGAGCATCATGGTGGCCAGCACCACGGTATCTTCCAGCATGGCCTCGGCCATGGGCTCGGTCAGCCCCTTGTGTTTGCGCAGGGTCACCATGGGTGCCACGTAATGGCGGTACACGGTTTCGGGGTCGATGATCTCGATATCCTCGGGCAGCACCACGTTGTAGCTGGCCGCCACGCGGTGTACTTCATCCGTTTTGCCGAGCAGTACGCAGCGGGCGATGCCTTTCTGATGACAGAGGGCGGCGGCCTGAACCGTGCGCGGCTCGTCGCCCTCCGGGAGCACAATGCGCTTGGGGTTGGCGCGGGCACGCTGCACCAGTTGATAGCGGAAGGCCGGAGGGGACAGTCGCTTTTCCAGCCGGACATGGGTCCGCTCAATCAGCCAGCGGGCATCCAGGTCGGCGGCGGTGCTGTCCATCACATTGTTTATGCGTTCGATATCGTCCGGCGGTACTTCGGTGTTCATGCTGTTCAGTTGTTGCGCCACCTTGAAGGTGTTGCCGCCCACCAGCAGTACTGGCAGGCCGGTTTTCAGGGCGGCCTGACACAGCGCCATGACGTTCGGGTCGGGATGCAGGCTGCCGGTAAGCAGAATGCCCGCCAGTGGCACCCCGTTCAGGGCGGCCATGCAGCTGGCCACCAGAATGTCTTCCCGGTCCCCCGGAATCACCACCAGGGTGCCGGCCTTGAGGGTCTGCAGCATGTTTTTCATGGTGCGCGCGCAGACGGTGATGTTCTGCACCCGGCGCTCGAGCAGTTGCCCTTCGTTGATGATTTCGGCATTGAGGTAATCACACACATCCCGGGTGCGGGGTGCCACCAGGTGGGGTTGCCAGCGAATCGCGCCCAGGCAGCGGAAGTGCTGCTGGGAGAACACCGGAAGCGAGGCGATGATGCGCTCCAGTCCGATGTTCTCCGGCTCTTCGCTGGTAGGCTCCTCGGTGGCCACCACCTGTTGGTACTCCAGGTCCGGCGCGCCCACCTTGTTCAGGACGCAGCCGAGTAACCGGGGATTGTTGAAGCCGCCGAACAGGCTGGCCGCCATTTTGATGCGCTCGTTCAGTTGTGCGGTGCTGTCGGCGTTTTTGGCGGCCACCAGAATGATATCGGCATCCAGCGCCTTGGCCATGTCCTGGTTCAGTCGATCGATGTAGTTGTTGTCCGCCAGCGGCACCAGGCCTTCCACAATCACCACTTCGGCGTCGCCCGCGGATTGCTGGTACACCTGAATGACGTCTTCCATAAACGCATCGGCATCGCCCTGGGCGAGCTTTTGTTGGGCATCGCTCAGGCGCAGCGGCTCGGCTGGCTTGAGGCCCAGTGTGGCCTGGGCCATATGGGTGGAGCGCTCGGGCCCGCGATCGTTACCGGAGCGCTGGGCAATGGGTTTGCAGAAGGCGACTTTGACGCCGAGCTGATCCAGCGCCCGAACCAGGCCCAGGGACACGGAGGTCAGGCCGGTACCGACGCCAGTGGCGGTAATGAAAAAGGTGTGTTGCACAGCGGTTACTCCACGCCTGATGACGGATGAGTGAGTTGAAAAGCATCGTTGGCGATCATCCACTCTTCGCGGGTGGGAATGACTACCGCGGTGGTGGTGCCCGGGGCATTGATCCGCCCCCGGTCGTCGCCGTGCTGGTTGTTAAGGGCGGTATCACATTCAAAGCCGAACAGGGGCAGGCGTTTCAGTACCTGCTCGCGCACCGGGGCGGCGTTCTCGCCAATACCCCCGGTAAAGACCAGCGCATCCAATCTTGGCAGGCTCGCGGCGAGCGCACCGATTTGCCGCGCCAGCCGGAAACAGAACACATCAATGGCCCGCTGGGCATCGCCGTTGCCGGACTGGGCCGCTTCAGTGAGGGTGCGCATATCGTTGGACAGCGCCGACAAGCCCAGCAGCCCGCTTTCCCGGTTGAGCATGGCGGTGATCTCCGCCAGTGTCAGCCCCAGCTTTTCGGCCAGAAACTCATGCAGGCCCGGGTCCACATCCCCGCTACGGGTGCCCATCACCAGCCCTTCGAGCGGGGTCATGCCCATGGTGGTGTCTACCGACCGACCATTGTGGATGGCGGCGGCGCTGCAGCCATTGCCCAGGTGGGCGGTAATCAGGCCGTGATCCTGCGGGTCGAGTTCCAGGCGGTGAACCGCTTCGCCCGCTACGTATTGATGGCTGGTGCCGTGAAAGCCGTAGCGGCGCACGCGCTGCTCCCGGTACAGGCGAATGGGGATGGCGTAGAGATAGGCTTCGGGCGCAAGGCTCTGGTGAAAGGCGGTATCGAACACCGCCACCTGGGGAACCGCCGGGTAGAGACGCTGCATGGCCCGGATACCCAGCAGGTTGGCCGGGTTGTGCAGCGGCGCCAGGCTGGCGCAACCCTCGATCCCCTCAATGACCGCCTCATCAATGACCACCGAGCCGGAAAACGCTTCGCCGCCGTGGACCACCCGGTGACCGATGGCGGCCGGGGTGCCGACGTCATCCAGCAGCGAATGCACCTCGCGCAAGGCACCGTCATGGCCCTGGTCCGGAATCGCCCGGTGCTGTTTGGCGCCCTCGCCTTGCCAGCTCATCAGCGCCTCCGCTGTCCCCAACCGCTCGGCCAGACCGGCGAGGACTTCGCGGCCCGTGTGCATATCAAACACCGAGAATTTGAGCGATGAACTGCCTGAATTGATCACCAGAACGGGACTGCGAACCATGAACGACTCCGTGACTGTGGCTATTGCCACAGTGTAGCGGGTGAGAACGGGGAAGGGGAGTCGGCCAATAGGGGTAGGGCGAGGTCTATACTCAGGTTCGAGGGGCAAGGCGCTGCCCCCCGACACTTCATGACAACCTCAAAAAGGGCAAGACCATGATGTGGATTGTTACCAAATACCTGCTCACCGCCGCCGTGGTGGTGCTGGTCACCGAAGCCGCCAAGCGCAGTGATCGCCTGGGCGGCCTGCTCGCCGCCCTGCCCATGGTGACGGTGCTGGCCCTGATCTGGCTCTACATCGAAAACCAGCCCCAGGAGAAAATCGCCAACCATGCCTGGTACACCTTCTGGTACGTGGTGCCAACGCTGCCGATGTTTCTCGCGTTCCCATTCATGCTGCCAAAGCTGGGGTTCTGGCCGACCCTGGGAGTCAGTGTGGTGATTACGCTGGTCAGTTTTATTGGCTTTGCCTTGTTGGTTCGCCGTTTTGGAGTCGAGCTCTGGTGACTTTGACGTTGTGGCACGGGCATGCGTCGGACCGATCCACCCGACACGACATCGACGCATCGTAGGGTGGATAAGGCCCCGAAGGGGCTGTCATCCACCGAAAACTCATAAAGCAGATTCGATATATTTTGGCTATCAAGTAAATATTGCCAATAGCTATCATGCCCATTGATATATAGAATTTCTATTAAAAGATATTTTTTAATAGCATAAGCCTCGTATTAGGTTTTCCCTTAAATCCACTCAACGAGGAACTTTGCATGTCTCGCTATATTGAATCCGACCTGAAACCCTTCAGTGCCCATGCTTACCACAACGGTGAGTTCGTAAAAGTCACTGACGAAGATGCGAAGGGTAAGTGGGCCGTATTCTTCTTTTACCCCGCCGACTTCACTTTTGTATGCCCCACCGAGCTGGGCGACCTGGCGGACAACTACGCTGAATTCCAGAAGTTGGGTGTCGAGATCTACTCGGTGTCCACCGATACCCACTTCACTCACAAGGCGTGGCACGACTCCTCCGAAACCATCGGTAAGCTCCAGTTTCCGATGATTGCGGACCCGACCGGTCAGATCAGCCGCAACTTCAACGTGCTGATTGAAGAGGAAGGCATCGCCGATCGAGGTACCTTTGTGGTCGACCCTCAGGGCAAGATCCAGATCGTGGAGATCACGGCGGGTGGTATCGGCCGCGATGCGTCCGAGCTGCTGCGCAAGATCAAAGCCGCCCAGTACATCGCCGCTCACCCGGGCGAAGTCTGCCCCGCCAAGTGGAAAGAAGGTGAGGAGACACTGGCTCCGTCACTGGACCTGGTCGGCAAGATTTAATCCCGACCCGTTCATCGCTTGATCATTGCTTAATCACGCCTTAGGCCCATCTTCGGATGGGCCCTTTTTTAACGAATCCGTTAGACCGAATTTTTTAAGGACACACCGATGTTGGATGCAACGCTGAAACAGCAACTGGACACCTATTTGCAGAAGATCGTCAATCCGATCGAGATTCGTGTGTCCGGTAATGAAAGCCCCAAGTCTTCCGAGCTGGAGAGCCTGGCGAGCGAAATCGCCGAGCTGTCCGCCAAAATTGAACAGAAGCCCGGTAACGGCAAGCGCCGTCCGGCCATGGCGATTGCCCCCGCCGGTGAAGAACCCCGCGTCAGCTTCGCGGGTATTCCCATGGGGCACGAATTCACTTCGCTGGTACTGGCGCTGCTTCAGGCGGGCGGTCATCCGTCCAAGGCCGACCCGGAGGTGTTGGAGCAGGTGCGTCAGTTGGAAGGCGAATTCCATTTTGAAACCTACATTTCCCTGTCCTGCCAGAACTGCCCGGATGTGGTTCAGGCCCTGAACCTGATGGCGACCCTGAATCCGAATATCACCCACGAGATGATCGACGGTGGCCTGTTTCAGGAGGAAGTGGAAGAGCGACAAGTGATGGCGGTGCCGGCTGTCTATCTCAATGGTGAGCATTTCGGTCAGGGCCGCATGACCCTGGAAGAAATCGTCAACAAGCTGGACACCGGCGCGGCCGATCGGAAAGCCGCCGCGCTTAGCGAGCGCGATCCCTATGACGTATTGATTGTCGGTGGTGGCCCCGCCGGTGCCGCCGCGGCCGTATACGCCGCGCGCAAGGGCGTGCGCACCGCCCTGTTGGCCGAGCGTTTTGGTGGCCAAGTGATGGATACCATGGGCATTGAAAACTTTATCTCGGTGCCCTATACCGAGGGTCCGAAACTGTCCGCCGGGTTGGAGCAGCACGTCAAGGAATACGGCGTGGACATCATCACCGAACAGCGTGCGGCGAGCATCGCCCGGCACAAGATGATTGACTTGGAACTGGAAAGCGGCGCGACTCTGTCGAGCAAATCCGTGGTGCTGGCCACCGGTGCCCGCTGGCGCGAGCTGGGTGTGCCCGGCGAAGCCAAGTACCGTAACAAGGGCGTCGCTTACTGCCCGCACTGTGATGGCCCCTTCTTTAAAGGCAAGCATGTCGGGGTGATTGGCGGCGGTAATTCCGGCGTTGAAGCGGCCATTGACCTGGCGGGCATTGTCGAGCATGTGACCGTGTTCGAATATGCCGACACGCTCAAAGCGGATGACGTGTTGCAACGCAAGGCGCGATCCATGCCGAATGTGACCATCATCACCAGCGCCCAGACCACCGAGATCAATGGCGATGGCAACAAGGTCAACGGAATCACCTACACCGATCGCCTGACTGGCGCGAGCCAGACCATTGAGTTGGCCGGGGTGTTTGTTCAGATTGGCCTGGTGCCGAATACCGAGTGGCTCAAGGGCAGCGATCTGGCGTTGAACCGTTTTGGTGAAATCGAGATCGACGCCCGCGGTGCGACGTCCATGCCCGGCGTGTTTGCCGCGGGGGATGCCACCACGGTGCCGTACAAGCAGATCGTGATTTCCATGGGCGCCGGTGCGACGGCAGCGTTGAGTGCCTTTGATCATCTGATCCGCAGCTCGGTGGAAGAGGAGGATGATGCGGCGGCAACGGCGAAGGCCGAAGTGGTGACGGCGTAGGTTTACATGCGGTAACGGCGGATGCGCCTTCGGCTTATCCGCCCTACGGGTACCTCGGAGCCAGGCGTAGGGCGATGAGATGGTCTCCTCCCCTCCTAATCGGCGTCGCGATGCGCCAAGATAGGGGAGGAATAAGTTCCTATCTGAGATGAGTGGGAGGAGACCATGGCAAAGCTTACAACGATTGGCATTGACCTCGCAAAGAATGAGTTTGCAGTGTACGGACTGGGCCCGAATGGCCAGTGCGGGTGGAGGCGCAAATTGCGCCGCAAGCAACTGCTTAATCAGATGGCAAAGCTGGCCCCTTGCAAGGTAGCCATGGAAGCCTGCGCCAGCGCCCATTACTGGGGGCGCAAGCTACAGGCACTGGGGCACGAAGTGAAGCTGCTGCCGGCCCAGCATGTGAAGGCGTATCTGCGGGGCCAGAAGAACGACTACAACGATGCCCAGGCGATCGCCGAGGCCTGTGAGCACGGACGAATCCGCCCGGTGGCGATCAAGAGTATCGAGCAGCAGGATGAGCAGATGCTGCACAAGCTGCGCCGCAGCGTGATCGCTGAGCGCACCCGGATGGGCAACCGGCTGCGAGGCTTGCTCGCCGAGTACGGTGTCATCATCCCTGAGGGGATAGCGGCCCTGCGCCGGGAACTGCCCCTGGCGCTGGAGGATGCCGAGAACGAGTTGAGCCCACGGGCTCGGCAGTTGCTGCACCGTCAGTATCAGCGCTTCCTGGAGGTAGAAGAGGAGTTGGCCTGGTATGACCAGGAGGTGAAGCGACAGGCCAAAGCCGATGAGGTCTGCCAACGCCTGGATGCGCTGCCGGGTGTTGGCCCGGTGGTAGCCAGCCAGCTCAAAGGCTGGATGGGCGATGGCCAGCAGTTCGGCCGGGGGCGGGATGCCTCGGCGGCACTGGGGGTAATACCGAGACAGAACAGCACCGGTGGCAAGGAGGTCCTTCTGGGGATCAGCAAACGGGGTGATCCCTATGTGCGGGCGCAGGTGATCCACGGAGCTCGGGCGGTGGTGTCACGAGCGGACCAGAAAAGCGACCCGCTCAGCCGCTGGATCCAGCGCATCAAGGCCGAGCGGGGGTTCAACAAAGCCACCGTAGCGCTGGCCAACAAGTTAGTCCGCATGGCCTGGGTGATCATCGCCCGAGGCGAGCGGTACCGGCCGATCGAGGAGCGAATGGCCGGATAAGTTAATCAGGGAGCGAGTGGAATAGACAAACGAGGCGACGTAGATAGTTACGGAGGTAAACCTTCCCTCAGGTTGCGAGGGTCACAGCGATCGATGGCATAACAGGTCAGACCGGCCTGCCGAAAACCTGACTTATCCGAGGGCCCCAAAGGCCGTTAGGGCGATGAGGACGGCAGGCGCGCATCTTCCATCAAGGCCAGAGGCGACAAAGCCGCCTCGTTCAACAGGCCGGATATACGGGAGCCAACCTGTCCCTGACATCGAGCACTGAGACCTTGCAAACGGGGAGGAGACCATATACGGATAAGGCCAAAGGCCGCATCCGCCGTCACCCAACGCCTGCACCATCCCCCAACCACACCCACCTCCCCATAAGCTACACTGGGATCATTCATTTCACCCTGAAGGAGTGCCCCATGAAAACCATTGCGGTACGCAACCCCGCCACCCTCGAATCTCTGGAGCTTCAAAACCGCCCGGACCCGGGTGAACCCGGTCCGGGGGAAATCCGCGTGCGTCTGCACGCCAGCTCCCTCAACTTTCATGACCTGAGTGTGGTCACCGGCATCATCCCCACCGAAGATGGCCGTATCCCCATGTCCGACGGCGCGGGGGTGGTGGAGGCCGTGGGGCCGGAGGTCACCGAGTTCCAGCCGGGCGACCATGTGGTGTCCACCTTCTTCCCCCAGTGGTTGTCGGGCCCACCCCGTATCGGTGACTTCTCCACCACCCCTGGTGACGGTATTGACGGCTATGCCCGGGAGTCGGTCGTGCGCCCGGTACACTATTTCACGCTGGCCCCGAAAGGCTACAGCCATGAAGAAGCGGCGACCCTCACCACCGCTGGCCATACGGCCTGGCGGGCTCTGGTCGTCGATGGTGGCCTGAAAGCGGGCGCGACGGTGCTCACCCTGGGCACCGGTGGGGTATCGATCTTTGCGGTGCAGATGGCCAAGGCCATGGGGGCGCAGGTGATTGCCACGTCGTCCTCCGATGCCAAGCTGGAAAAGCTCAAAGCCCTCGGTGCCGATCATGTGATCAACTACCGGAACGATCCCGAGTGGGGCAAAACGGTGCGCAAACTCACCGACGGCCACGGTGCCGACCACATCATCGAAGTGGGTGGTCCGGGAACCCTGCCGCAATCCATTAACGCAGTAGCGATCGGCGGGCATATTGCGTTGATCGGTGTACTGACCGGCGTCGCCGGGGATATTCCCACCGCACGGCTGATGGCGAAGCAGGCCCGAATTCAGGGGCTGATTGTCGGCAGTCGTGCGGATCAGCAAGCGATGGTGCGCGCACTGGAAGTGCTCAGCTTCAAGCCGGTGATTGACCGATCATTTGCTCTGGAAGATATCGCTGACGCCTTTCAGTATGAACAGTCGGGCCAACACTTTGGCAAGATCACCTTGACGATTTAGTCGCGTTGGGTGGTCCGGGGCACCTCGAGGGTGCCCCTGTTAAACTTACCGACACCGGGGCGACAGGGGTCTGTCTGGCACGTATACTCACATCGTCAAGACAACAATTGCATTAGAGTTTCCCAATGGCGAATGGCCCCGACTTGCCGGCAGACGATTCCGACAGTGAACTGAATGTTCTTCTGGCCGCGCAGCCCATATACGACCGAGAGAGTGCTGTGGCCGGTGTGGAGCTGCTGTATCGAAACGATGAGGGCCAGACCGCCTTTGATGTCGGTGAGCGCAACGCGACCAACGAACTGTTGTTCAACTTCTGTACGGGCGTCAGCGATCAGATCAAGCGCTATCAGGCCCCGGCTTTTATTAACGTGTCCCGCAGCTTTTTGTGTTCCGGTGCGTTTCTGCCCATCGACCCGGGTCGGGTCGTGGTGGAGCTGGTAGAGAGGATCGACCCGGACGCGGAAGTGATCGAAGCGGTTCGGCGTTGGCACCAGCGCGGCTTCAGTTTTGCGCTGGACGATTTTGAGTTCAAACCCGAGTGGGAACCCCTGTTGCGCATGTCTTCCATCATCAAAGTGGATGTGGAGAAAACCCCCTTTCATCAGGCCCTCACCTACCGCAAACAGTTATCCCACTACCCGGTGCGCTGGTTGGCCGAGCGAATTGAAACGCCGGAGGATCATCAGCGTTTTTACGCGGCCGGGTTTGATCTGTTTCAGGGTTACTTCTTTGCCCGCCCGAAAATCATTCACGGAAAAAAGCTCAGTCCGGCGGCTCTCAATGTGGCTCGCCTGATTGGTCTTCTGTACGCGCTTGAACCCGATATTGATCGCATTACCCAAGTCTTGTCCGAAGATCCGATGCTGTCGGTGAGTCTGATCCGGATCGTCAACAGCCCCCTTTACAAAACCCGCCAGGAAGTCAGCTCGCTCAAAGAGGTGGTCATGCGCATGGGCATCCTGGCGATCCGTCGTTGGGTATTGCTGATTTCTTCCCTGCAGGGTGGCTCGCCGGAAAAGGTGCGGTTGATTCTGGTGCGGGCTCAGGCCTGTGCCGCGCTGTCTGAATACTACCGGGGTAAACCGCTGGATTCCGGGCGGGCGTTCCTGGCCGGGCTGCTGTCCGGCGCGGACGTGATGCTGGGCGTTGATCTGCCGACGTTTCTGAATGCGCTGGATATTTCCAGTGATGTGAAAGCCGCCGCGTTGGCCCGAGAGGGCGGTCTTGGGAAGGTGGTTGATGTCATCGAGCGGCTGGAGCGTCGCCTGGCGATGAAACAAGACCTGTCTACCGTCAACCGAACCCTGGTTCGGTTATACGAACAGAGCGCACAGAATGTGCAGGCGCTGTTCAACCATGTCTGATCGGCACTTTACGCGTCATTAAGTGGCGTGCAGCGGGCTGTTGACCTTGTGGGCGTGCTTGTCATCAATGGTCATTAGCAGTTAGACTGATCTGTATGAGTAGAGGCGCCCTGATCCTGTTTTTGATGCTGGTTGCCGTCGC
The DNA here is from genome assembly GCF_026153455.1 of Marinimicrobium sp. C6131. Lineage (NCBI taxonomy): Bacteria > Pseudomonadati > Pseudomonadota > Gammaproteobacteria > Cellvibrionales > Cellvibrionaceae > Marinimicrobium > Marinimicrobium sp. C6131. The sequence goes on along the minus strand of NZ_CP110629.1, from coordinate 2,827,202 downwards.
GAACCTGGTGTTTGCGGCGGATTGGCATGATTTGGCGGCGGGAGACACGCTGGCGCTTGAACAGGTGGCGAATGCTGATCGCGTCGTCGACGCCGATTACTCCGAGCATTCTCATCCCCCGGGTGGAAGCTGCGTTCACGCCCACAGCTGTCACGCCCACGCTCATCTGTTCTTTGTCGCCACTGGTGACTTTGGCTCCCTCCGGCCGACCGGTCACCGCTGGCAGGCGGAGCATTTGCCCCTACCTCCGCAGTTCTTTATGGCACCCGATGTGCCACCTCCCATAGCCTGATTTGACACCTTAGTGATCAAGCGTTGACTTGTTGGCCCGGCGATTCGTCCGGAATGAGTCGGCCCGTGTCTATTTCTGAATCATCAGGCAGGTAACACATGTTTCTTTCTCTATTTACCCTTCCGTCAAGGCGGAGGGGACTATTCGGGGTCATTGCGCTACTGCTGGCCTGGGCCGCTGTGCCCGCTAGTGCGGCGCCAAAGCCTCTGTCCTTGAATGAAGCCTTGGCTTATACCCTGGAGCGCCACCCCGAGTTGGCGCAGTTTCCCTATCGTCGCCGAGCGGCTGAAGCCCGTGAACTTCAGGCGGGCTTGAGGCCCAACCCGGAGCTGGCCGTGGAAGTGGAAAATATCGGCGGCAGCGGTCGTTTTAGCGGTACCGACTCGGCCGAAGCCTCGCTGGTGCTGAGTCAACTGATCGAGCTGGGAGGTAAACGCGGCCAGAGGGAAGACGTTGCGCGCTATCGCACTGACCTGGTTGATAGTGAGTACCGTCAGGTTCGCTGGCAGGTCCTGGCGGAAACGGTACGTCGCTATCTGAGTGTCGCTGAAGCCCAGGAGAACATCCAACTGGCCGAACTCTCTTTGGCGTTGGCACGGGAAAGCCGGGAAACCATCCAGCGGCGCGTCCAGGCGGGAACCACCAGCGATGCGTCACTTCAGCGTTCGGCCATTGCGGTCACTCGGGCGGAGCTGGCCCTTGAGTCGGCCCAGCAGCAGTTGGCGTCGGCCCGAGTCGAGCTTGCCGCGCAGTGGGGCGAGACCGAACCGGATTTCGAACGGGTTCGCGCCGCGCTTTACGACCTGGTGGCGTTGCCGGAATTCAGCCGGGTCCGCCGTCACCTGGAAGACTCTCCTCAGCTGTCCCGCTATATCACTGAACGGCGACTGCGAGAAGCGGAACTGCAGTTGGCCCGGGCCCGTGGCCGGCAGGACCTTCGTGTCGGAGTCGGCGTCAAGCAGGTGCGGGAAACCGACGACCACGCCTTTACCCTGAGCCTGTCAATGCCGCTTGGCGTCAGCGATCGGAACCAGGGCGAAATCCGGGCCCGCCGGGCCGAGTACGAGCAACTGGCACTGGAAGAGAAAGCCACTCGGGTGCATTTGATGGCCCGAATCCAGCGGCTGTATCAGGAGTTGGAAGTGTTTCGTAGCACGGCGCTTCGCCTGCGAGGCGAGGCATTGCCTTCCGCGCGCGCCGCCCTTGAGAGCATTCGCCGTGGCTATCAGGAAGGGCTCTATACCTACCTGGAGTTGGTGGATGCCCGGCAAGAGCGCCTGGCGGTAGAGCGCGATGCGCTCCAGGCGGCCGTCAACTTTCACCAGACGCTGGTGACTCTCGAACAACTGACTGGCACGGGTTTGACCGGGCAATGGAGTCTGACTCCCGACTCAATAGAAGGGGTCAGTGAACCCTACGAACCCGAAACCCGTTTTACTAAAGAACAAGCAGGTGAATCATGAAGCCGTTAGCATCCGTCTGGATTTTTATGATCAGTATCGCGCTGCCCTTGTCCGGGGTGAGCATCAATGCACAGGCTCAGCAAACCGAGCACAACGATCACGAGCACGAACAAGCGCAGGAAGGAGAAACCCATAACGAAGAAAAGCACGGCGAGCACGAGGGCCACGGTGAGGAGGAAAACCACGGTGAGCGGGAATCTGATCACCAAGCCCATGGAGAAGGGGAAGAAGCCCATAATGAAGCGGGCGGAGGAGCCCACGAGGAGCATGGCGGGCATGAAGGCCACGAAGAGCAAGGAGCCTCGGTTGATCCCGAAACGCTCCGGGCGTTGGGTGGAGAAGTGAAAGTTGCAGGCCCCGGAAAAGTAAGTCAGACCGTGTCTCTGCCAGGAGAAGTTCGCCTGAACAAAGAAGCGGTGGCTCAGGTTAGCCCTCGTTACCCGGCCCAGATTGTTGATGTCAGTGCCCGGATTGGTGATTCCGTTGCGGCCGGCGATACCCTCGCGGTTGGCGAGAGCTCCCAGACCCTGCAGCGCTTTCCGCTCAAGTCCCTGATTCGCGGCACGGTCATTGATCGCTCCGCAACACTGGGCGAACAGATTCAACCCACCGACGCCGCGTTCGTTGTGGCGGACCTTTCCACGCTCTGGGTCGATATTGCGCTCTACCCACGGCAGATTGGGCGTGTGGAGACAGGTCAGCCGGTGCGCCTCAGCACGGCGTTCGGTCCCGAACCGGTCAACGCCCGAATCGATTATCTCGATCCCATGGTCAGCGAACAGCTACGCACCGGCCTGGCCCGGGTATATCTTGATAACACGTCGGGCCAATGGCGCCCCGGCATGTTTATTGAGGCTGAGGTGACGCTGGCCGAGACACAGGCCGAGGTGGTGGTGCCTCATACGGCGGTCATCGAATATCAGGGCCGCGAGGTGGTTTTTGTACGGGAGGGTGAGCGTTGGCACCCCCGGCCCGTCACTCTGGGTGCAAAAGATCGGGACCAGGTGGTCATCCGGTCCGGCCTCGCTTCCGGTGAACAATACGTCGCAAAAGGCGGCTTCACGCTGAAAGCGGATTTGCTCAAAAGCGAATTCGAATCGGGCCACAACCACTAGCATTCGGAGGTTTTTATGCAAGCGATTATTCGAGCGGCGTTGCAAAACCGGCTGCTGGTGGTGGTGATTGCACTGGCCGCAGTGATTGGCGGTTATGCCGCTTATCGGAGCCTGCCGGTGGATGCCTACCCGGACATTTCACCCTCGTTGGTACAGGTGTTTGTAGAGACGGAGGGGCTCGCACCCGAAGAGGTGGAAAAGTATGTGACCTACCCCCTGGAAAGCGCCATGAACGGCTTGCCGAAGCTGGACCACGTTCGGTCAGTGTCGAACTTTGGCCTGTCGGTGGTGAACATCTATTTCGAGGACGGCACGGACATCTACTTCGCCCGACAACTGGTCAGTGAGCGGCTGCAGCAGGCCAGAGAGGCCATTCCGAACGGGTTTGGTGAGCCGGTCATGGGGCCGATTACCACCGGTCTGGGACAGATTCTGTTCTATGTGCTGGAAGATACCAGTGGTGAGTACAGTCGCACCGAAATGCGGGAAATTCAGGACTGGATCGTCAAGTTCAACCTGCAGACGGTCAAGGGCGTGACTGAAGTGCTGTCCATTGGCGGTAACGTCAAGCAGTTTCAGGTGCGAATTGATCCCGAGGCATTACTGCGGTACGACATTTCTTTACCGCAGGTCAAGCGCCGGATCGAGGCGAATAATGCCAATGCGGGGGCTCAGTTTATTATTCAGAACGACGAGCAATATATTGTTCGCTCCGTGGGGCTGGCAAAAAACCTGGATGACCTTCGCAATATTGTAGTCAAAAGCGTTGATGGTATACCCGTCTATCTGCATCAACTGGGCGAACTGGCCATTGGTGGTGAAATCCGTCGCGGGTTGACCACCAAGGATGGTGAAGGCGAAGCCGTGGTGGGGATGGTGTTAAAGCTGATTGGCGCCAACACCTCCAATGTGATCGGTGCGGTGAAAGAAGAGTTGGCGACGATCAATGCCAACTTGCCGGAAGGGATCGAAGTCAGCCCCTACTACGATCAGGCGCAACTGGTCGAAGCCGCTGTTTCCACCGTGACCAATGCACTGCTTCAGGGTATTGTTTTGGTCGCGATTGTCTTGCTCGCCTTTATGGGGGGCTGGCGACCCAGCCTGGTAGTGGCCCTGTCCATTCCGTTCTCGGTTTGCCTGGCGTTGATTGCCATGAAGTGGTTTGGTATCTCCGCAAACCTCATGTCTCTGGGCGGTCTGGCCATTGCCATCGGCATGATGGTGGACGGCGCCGTGGTGGTGGTCGAGAACATCGACCGACTGTTGCGCGAATCTTCCGCGGACGAGTCGCGTTTGCACATTGTGGCGCGGGCCAGCCAGGCGGTAGCTCGGCCCATACTCTTTGCCATCAGTATTATCATCGTGGTGTTTCTGCCTTTGTTCAGTTTGCAGGGGGTGGAAGGGGCCACCTTCCGGCCGCTGGCGTACACAGTCTCTCTGGCGATGGTGGGCTCGCTGATTTTTGCTCTGGTGGTGGCTCCGGTGGTGGCCTCCTTGATCATGCGTCGCCCCAAATCGGAGCAAGCCTCGGATGAACCCGGCGGCCTGGTCGGCTTTATTGCCCGAGGCTATCGACCGCTCTTGCAGGGCGTTATCCGACGCCGCTGGATTGGGGTGACCATCGCAGGGTTGGTGCTTGCCGTCGGTGTGGTTGTCGGCCCTCGTCTCGGTTCTGAGTTTGTGCCTCGATTCAATGAGGGGGACCTTCTGATTCGTGCCACTATGGCGCCCTCCATCTCGCTGGATAAGGCCAAACAGTCCATGACGCTGTTTGAACGTCAGTTGCTGGAGCGTTTCCCGGAAGTGACTCAGGTCGTGACCCGGATCGGCCGCGGTGAAGTCGGTGCGCATGCCGACCCGGTAAACAGCGCGGAGATCTTTGTCGGACTCAAACCCAAGGAGCAGTGGCAGACGGCGGAAACACTCGATGGCCTATACTCCGCAATGAGCGCCGAGTTTGAAGACTTCCCCGGCACCAAGTTCAACTTTACCCAGCCCATTGCCGCCTCCGTGGATGAGCTGCTTACCGGGACAAAAGCCGAGCTGGCCGCCAAGCTCTTTGGGGATGACCTGAGCGTTCTGGATCAAAAAGCCACGGAAATTGCCGAGGTGATGCGGCAGGTCGCCGGTGGGGAAGATGTGCAGAAGGACCAGGTGGGAGGCACACCCCAGGTGCGCATCGAATTGGACCGGGAGGCCATCGCCCGCTATAACTTGAATGTATCGGATGTACAGGAAACCATCAGTATCGCCATTGGCGGGGACAGCGCCGGTCAGGTGTTCGAGGGGATCCGTCGGTTTGATATCTACGTGCGTCTGAAAGAGTCGGCGCGGGATCGCACTGAAGTGATTCGGGACTTGAAAGTCCGCAATCACGAAGGTCAGCAGATTCCGTTGAGTGAATTGGCGAGCGTTGAGGAAGTGGTCGGGCCGCGTCAGATTACCCGAGAAAATAATCAGCGCTTTATCACCATTCAGGCCAACGTCCGCGACCGGGATATCGGTTCCTATGTGGCCGAGGCGGACCGTATTATTGCCGAGAAGGTGGATCTTCCCCCGGGCTATTTCCTGAAGTGGGGCGGCCAGTTCGAGCTTCAGCAGCAGGCCAACAAGCGTTTGATGGTGGTGGTACCGATCACCCTGGCACTGGTATTTTTCATGCTGTACGCCAACTTCGGTTCGCTGCGTAATGCGCTGTTGATCATGCTCAATATTCCTCTGGCTCTGGTTGGCGGTATTGTATCGCTGTGGCTGGCGGGGCTGAGCCTGTCGGTGCCAGCGTCCGTGGGCTTCATTGCCCTGTTCGGTATCGCGCTTGAAAACGGCTTGGTGCTGGTCAGCTACCTGAATGAGTTGGTGCGCGATGGTGTGCCCATGGCGAAAGCCTGCGTTCAGGGCGCGATGGCGCGCTTGCGCCCGGTCATAATGACGGCCGTCACTACCGGTCTGGGCCTGGCGCCCTTGCTGTTTGCTACGGGCACGGGCAGCGAAGTTCAGCGGCCGTTGGCGGCGGTAGTGATCGGTGGCCTGGTGACCGCCACCATTCTCACGCTGGTGATTCTGCCAGCCCTGTATCCCTGGTTCGCCGACCGTTCAAACGGCGACGACCAAACAACGTCTTGAGGTGATACCATGCAAGAGATAAAAGCTTACATTAAGGCACGCAGGTTGGAGCCGGTGACGCTGGCCTTACACCGCCTGGACGGCATTACCGGGATGAGCGTATCGGATGTTCGAGGATTCGGACGCAGTAAGGCACACAGCAGTGCAACGCACCCGATTGCGGGTGCGTCGGAATTTTCCGAGCACGTGAAACTGGAAATTGTGTGCCAGGATAACTTGGTGGATGACGTGGTGGAACTGCTGAAAACCGAGGCTCATACCGGGCTTAGAGGCGATGGTCGCATTTTTGTGACCGACGTGCGTCGTGCCGTCCGCATACAGGATGGAGTAGAAGGCGACTCGGTGGTTTGATTCAGGCCTGAGCCGGTCGCCTGGGCGACCGGCAATTTCTTATTTTTGGAGGCGGGGAGGGTAAAGATGCACGATCATGGTCACAGTCATGGAGGCGAAGGTGCGCGCATCGGCTGGGCGTTTTTCCTGAACGTTGGCTTTACCATTATTGAGTTTGTCGGTGGTGTACTGACTAACAGTACTGCCATCATGGCCGATGCAGTGCACGATCTGGGCGACTCCTTGTCTATCGGGTTTGCCTGGTTGCTGGCCCGGTTGAGCAGTAAGCAGGCTACGGCCAGCTTCACCTACGGGTATCGTCGTTTCTCCTTATTGGGCTCTTTCATAAACGCGTTGGTACTCATTGTCGGCTCGGTGTGGGTGCTCAGTGAGGCGATTCCCCGACTCGATGATCCGCCCATGCCGATGGCAGGGGGCATGCTGGGCATGGCGGTTTTTGGTGTACTCGTCAATGGTTTTGCCGCCTACAAGCTCAGCAAGGGTAAGACGCTGAATGAACGCGTCCTGAACTGGCACCTGATGGAAGACGTATTGGGCTGGGTCGCCGTTTTGGTGGTAGCGATCATTCTGATGTTCGTCGATTGGCCGATTCTTGACCCATTGCTTTCTATCGGCTTTACTTTGTTCATTCTGTTCAATGTGGGTCGCAATTTCTGGCAGACAGTCAGACTGTTCCTGCAGGCGTCCCCAAGTCCAGAACTGAAGCAGTCCGTAGAACAAACCCTGCGTTCGCTGCCGGGCGTCGAGGACCTGCACCATTTGCATCTTTGGTCGTTAGATGGAGAGCGTCATGTGTTGTCCGTGCACCTGAGAACAGGGGTGCTGAACAGCGTTGAAGACCAGAAACAGTTGAAACATGCCATTTCTCACGCCCTTTCCGAGTATGAGTTGGCACATACAACGGTTGAGCTGGAGTTCGATACAGAGCCATGTAGGGATCGTTGACTACACCTCCCTCTCGGTCTCAATCATTGGGTAACGGTGCTTTGTTAGCAATTGACTAAAGCCAGAAAGTGATCCCCCTATGTTAGAGACGATGGGAGCCAGACTGCTGCACATAACCCCGTTCGACGGTCGGGGCGTTCCTCCAGTGTCAATATGCCGCCTTGGCGCTCGGTGATTCTCTGGGCGATTGCCAGGCCGAGGCCGGCTCCGGAGCCCTGGCGCTGGTCGAGGCGGACGAAGCGGTTGAGCGCCTTGTTTCGATCCTCTTCCGGTATGCCCGGGCCATGGTCGCAGATTGTAAGCTGGTACCCACCGCGAGTCGGGCTTAATGTGAGTGTTACTTCACTGCGCTCAGGCCCGTACTGTATGGCATTGGCCAGTAATGAGCGAATCATGGTGTTGATCAGCGTGGGGTTGCCCATAATCCAGGCTTCGCCATCTGTTTCGAGCAACTGCAGCTCAATCTGCTTTTCCTGAGCTAGCGGGTAGACATCCGCCACGCTCTGGGCAACCCACTCTGACAGGGATAGGCGTTCCGGATGGTCGTTGAAATCAGAGTCGGCTTTGCTCAGGACCAGCATCTGATCCACCAGGTGGGCCATTCGGTCTAGTGACTGCAACAGCTCATTGACCACCGTCGGGGAGTCTTGGCTGATGCTCTCCAGTTGCAGGCGCAATGCCGCCAGTGGTGTTCTCAGCTCGTGAGCTGCATCGGAGGAAAAGCGACGTTCCCGCTCGATCGTCCGGTTAAGGCGGGTCAACAGTTGGTTCAGCGCTGTGACCAATCCCTCCACTTCCTGAGGGACGGTATTCGATGGTAAAAATCTGTCGGTGCCCGGTCCCAGGCGGGCGGCGATGGATTGCAGATGGCGGAGCGGGCGGAAGCTGGTACGGACCGCCCACAGTGTCGCGACAATAAAAAGAGGCAACGCAAAAGCAATAGGAAGAACATTACCGAGGGCAAGGTGGCCGCTCAGTTCCTCCCGAATATCTTCGCGCTGCACGGAGCGAATCCAGAACCCGTTTTCCTCATCGTGTAATGTAAATGTGCGCCACCGGTAGTCGGACTGGCTGAGCCACCCAAACCCTGTCTTGTCGGGAGCAAGGGTATCCACCTCTCCGAACTTGTTCGGTAGAATCGGTTGGCCGGTTTTAGTCCAGACCTGAAAAGAAATTTTCTTTTCGTATCGGTGTCCGAGGCCACCGGAGAGGATCTCGTCCTCACGACTTTCGAACCAACGCTCTTCCGGCTCCTGGGTGTTCTCGGTTAGCGCCAGGGGGTCCAGCGTCTCACTCAGGGTACGTTGTAACTCCTGTCGGCTGCGATTCTCTGCCAAGTGACGAACGAGGCCTTCAACGATTCGGGTATTCTGAGCCAACTCCGCATCAAACAGTTCCTCCAGCTCGTGGCTGCTTTGCCAATAGCTCCAGGTCGAGGCCAGGGTAACAATAATCAAGACCATTGCTGTATTCAGAAGGATAAGCGTACGAGTCAGTGACATCATCCAGCGTCCTTTGCGGCTTCGCTATCCAGGGTGTACCCAACGCCGCGTACCGTGCGTATCACGGATTTACCCAGGCGCTGGCGAAGGTGGTGAATATGTACCTCAAGCGTATTGCTCTCTGCGCCTCTGTCCCACCCATAGAGTACTTCCTCCAGCCGTCGCCTTGTGGCCACTCTGTCCGTGTTGCGCATCAGTACCTGCAGGATCTGAAACTCGGCCTTGGGTAGCTGGAAGCGCTTCTCCCCTACCTGAAGCTCCGCATGATCCAAATTCAGGCGAATGGTGCCCGATGTCAGGACGTTGTTGTCGGTATAGCCGTCGGTGCGCCTGATAACGGCTCTCATGCGGGCTTCAAGCTCGGCCATTTTAAATGGCTTGGTCAAATAGTCGTCCGCTCCGAAGTCGAGCCCTTGCACCCGGTCATCCAGCTCTTCGCGAGCGGTGAGAATAATAATGGGGGTTCGGCATTGTGCCTTTCTGGCTTGCCGAACAATCTCAAGACCATCCAGCCGAGGAAGCGTCAAATCGGCAATGGCGATATCAAAGGTTTGATCTTTCAGGGCATTCAGTCCCTTCCTGCCGTCATTGATCCAGTCAACCTGGTGCTGTGCCTGCTCTAGCATGCGGACCATGGTTTGGGCGAGCATCGAGTCGTCTTCAATCAGCAATATTCTCATGGTCCTCCCGCAGCAGCGTTGCGCCTGGAAATGGTGGATGCCCCCAGTGTGGCAGAGTTTTCTTAATTCTGGCTTAAGAATTCAGGGGGCATTGTTTAAGTGTTAATTAAGATAGCACCCTTAGCATGAGCAGGACAGAGTGCCTCACTGGAGTTTCATTTGATGTCATCTTCCTGCTTGTTGCCGTTAAAAGTGGACCTGTTCGATCCGTCCGTCACAGAGCTGATGCCCGTGGGGGACTGGAAACTGTGCTCGGTAGATCCCGAATCACGGGCCACAGACGCTATTGCCTTCTTCATCGAACAGCGCTTTCGTGCGGCGTATGGGCGTTGCCCGTCGCTTGTTGTCCCCTCTCCTCTGATTCTTGTCGCCCGGTCCGGGCTGGTTATGGCCGCGGTGGGCACACGGCACGCGGCAGATCAGCCTTTGTTCCTTGAGGATTATCTGGACCATCCCATTGAGGATTATCTACCTCCAGGCGCCCTTGGCCATCGGGAAGGGGTCGTGGAGATCGCTCACTTGGCCGGCGCCGTTGAGGGCGTCAGTCGATTGTTCTTTCCCGCGATTGCTCGATGGTTGGTTACCCAAGGTGTCGAATGGATCTGTTTTACCGGAACTCAATCGATCCGGCTGAGTTTCGCAAAAATGGGTGTTAAACCGAGGGTACTCGGCCCAGCGTTGCCCGAGCGGCTGCAGGGGGCGGCGCAAGACTGGGGGGCGTATTACCAGAACCGCCCCGAAGTGGTGCTGGCGCACGTTCCCAGTGGTGTCGAGGCAATGCGGCACACCGGTTGGCTGGAAAAAAACCACGGTCTGAGGTAGTCACTATGAATGAATTACTTGAGCGCTTGGCCCGGTGGTCTTTGTTGCACCCGAGCCGAGTGGCGCTTCGCGACGATGAGCAGACGGTGACTTACCGACAGTTATGGAACCGTGTGCAAGGGGTTGCGCAGGCAATTATGGATTCGGGCGTTCAGCGACTTGGCCTGGTAGGTGACAACTCGGTTGCCTGGGTCGTAGCCGATTTGGCCTGCGTTCGTGCCGGGGTTGTCTCAGTGCCCGTTCCGACGTTCTTCTCGCCGTCGCAGCGTCAGCATCTTGTCGAAACGGCAGGATTGGACGGGATTCTGCTGTCCACGGCCGATGTGCGGGCTGAGGAGGTGGCCGAGACGGTTGGCGGTGGCCTTTGGATGCACCGTCTTCCCGTTGAGCGGGAACTGTCAGTGTTACCCCCGGGCACGGTGAAAATCACGTTCACTTCCGGCAGCACCGGCACGCCTAAAGGGGTCTGTTTGTCCGCTGCACAACTGGGACGCACCCTGCGGGCTTTGGACACCCGATTGAGCCAGCTGGAGCTGCCGCAACATCTGTCGGTTTTACCCTTGGCGACGCTTCTGGAAAACGTCGCGGGCGTGTATTTGAGCCTGTTTCGAGGTGCTGAAGTGTCCGTTCCGGGACTTGCCAGCCTGGGGTTATCCGGTAGTAGTGGCATGGACTCACAGCGCTGGCTTTCGGAGCAGAATCGTTGGCAGCCAACGTCGTTGATTCTGGTGCCGGAGTTGACACGAGTGCTGATCGAGGGCGCGGAGTCGGGCGCACTCCAGCACCGGGGTTATCGCTTCTTGGCCGTTGGTGGTGGGCGCGTATCGCCCTCGCTACTGCGCCGAGCGGAGAAGCTGGAATTGCCGATGTTCCAGGGCTATGGGTTGTCGGAGTGTGGTTCCGTGGTAGCGCTGAACGCACCCGCAGAGAATCGTATCGGTTCGGCGGGCCGCGTTCTGGACCATGTAGATGTCCATGTTGGCCCCGGTGGTGAACTGCAGATTTCTGGCAGCAGTTTTCTCGGTTACCTGGGAGAAACGCCCGTGGATGAATCGCATGCGGTAGCCAGTGGTGACCTGGGTTTTCTGGATCAGGACGGGTTTCTATGGGTGTCCGGACGGAAGAAGAACCTGCTGATCACCGGTTTTGGGCGCAATATCAGCCCGGAATGGCTGGAGGCGGAACTGACCCAAAGTGCCGGTATGGCGCAGGCCCTGGTGTTCGGTGACGGGGAGCCCCACCCATTGGCGCTGCTGTACCCGGGACCAACTGACAACGGTGTGGAGGATTGTCGTCAGGCGATTGAGGCACTCAATGCAAATCTGCCTGACTATGCGCGCTTGAGTCACGTGTATCTGTTGCCTTGCCCGTTCCAGAACATAGATTCCACCGCAGTCACACCCAACGGCCGGATCAGGAGGGCACTGGTGCTGGAAAGCCTGGAGTCCTGGCTGGCGAGTGCCGAATGTCTTTCCACTCAATCCATTGAACAGCCTCAACCGAGAATGTTCGCCCAGGAGTAATCACTATGACTTTTTTTCATGAACTGCAAAATGCTTCCGAATTTGGCCGCAAAACGCTTTACGAGGCGCCGATCTTCAGTGCCATTGAGGATGGTCGTTTCGATATAAACAGCTACACCTATTTTCTGAGTCAGGCTTACCATCACGTAAAACATACCGCGCCTTTGATGATGGCCTGCGGTGCCCGCTTGCCGGATCGATTGGAGCCGGTGCGTAAAGCACTGGTGGAGTACATCGAGGAGGAGTATGGCCACCACGAGTGGATTCTCAATGATCTGAAAGCTTGTGGTGTCGACCCGGATACCGTTCGTAACGGTCAGCCCGATTTGCCGATACGGTTGATGGTGGCTTTTTTGTACGACCTGATCAACCGAGGGAATCCGGTGGGGCTATTTGGCATGGTACAGGTGCTTGAGGGAACGAGTGTGGCCGTGGCAACGCCGATGGGAGAAAAAGTGCAGCGTACTTTGAACTTGCCGGATACTGCGTTCAGCTACCTCTACTCTCATGGAAGCCTGGATCAGGAGCACTTTCAATTTTTTCAAAGCCTGATGAACGGCATCACTGAGCGGGAAGACCAACGGGCGATCGTTGATGCAGCCAATGTCGTTTATCGGCTCTATGGGGATATGCTCAGAGATGTTCCATTGGCGTCACCGGCTGATCGGATCAGGGAGGTGCGTCGTGGTCTGGCATAATCAGCGTTGGCTCATACTGGGAGCCTCCGGAGGAATCGGAGAGGCGCTGGGAGAGCAAATGGCCCGAAAAGGAGCTCGCCTTCTGCTCGCAAGCCGGTCGCCCACGCCCTGCCGTGCAGAAGGCTCTACTTACGTGCGGATTGACCTTGCGTCGGAGGATGTCGAGGCCCAAATGGCGGACATCTGTCAGCGCTACCCGGACATCGATGGCGTAATTCACTGCGCCGGTCAGGGCCTTTTCGCGGCCGTGGAGCAGACTCCGCTCCAGGAGCTGGAGCGGTTGTGGCGAGTGAACCTTCGTAGTGCTTACGCCGTGGCCCGCTGCTTTTCGAGCTACTTCCGTCAGCGCGGCCATGGTGAATTGGTATTTATTGGTTCCACGTTTGGAAGTATTGGCTTCCCTGGATACTCGGCCTATTGCGCGACCAAGTTTGCCCTGCGGGGCCTGACCGAAGCGTTGCGCCGGGAGTGGGCAGACAGTGGAATTGCGGTACGTTATATCGCCCCTAGAGCGACCAGAACGGGTATGAATTCCCCGGCTGTTGTAGCCATGAACCGGGCGTTGGGGAACCGTTCTGACAGTCCCGAGGCCGTTGCTCTCGCGATTGTACGGACGATTGAGCAAAAGCGTGGGCGACGGTATCTGGGGTGGCCTGAACGGCTGATTGTGGCTGTTAACAATCTTATTCCGGCGGTGGTGGATACCGCGCTACGCCGAAAACTGTCCATTATTCAATCGTATCTCAAATCGGAGTACTGACATGAAACGTATCCTGTTGACCCTGTCGCTGTGTGTCGCCTCTGTAGCGGCACTGGCGGAAAAACCCATAGACGGACTGACCGACCTTCAACATCGCTGGGCTGAGATTCAGTATAAAATGCCGGAGGCCGAGCGAGAGAAGGCCTTTGAAGCCTTGGCGGAGCAGGCTGATGCGCTGGTAGAGCAATACCCCGGGCGTGCGGAGCCGTTGATCTGGCACGGGATTGTGTTGAGCACTTATGCTGGGGCGAAGGGAGGTCTGGGTGCCCTGAAACTGGTGAAAGTGGCCCGTAACGATTTTGAGCGTGCGTTGTCGATCGATGCGTCCGCGCTACAAGGGTCGGCCTACACATCACTGGGCAGCCTTTACTACCAGGTGCCCGGATGGCCCCTGGGCTTTGGTGACGACGAGAAAGCAGAGGCTTACCTTAAAGAGGCGCTTGCCATCAATCCCGATGGCATTGATCCCAACTATTTTTATGGGGATTTCCTCATGGACCAGGGCCGCCATGGTGAGGCTCGTCGTTATTTTCAGAAGGCATTTCAGGCCGAAAGCCGCCCGGACAGACCGTTGGCGGATGAAGGCAGACGAGCTGAGATAAAGGAGAAATTGTCCGAACTGCCCACTTCTGAATAAGCTGGTGTGTGTGAGGTTGCTGGATTTCCGTGGGCCTGAGTGATGATCGGTCGGGGGCGATATGGTACATTGCCCATCCCCCTGATCTTAACCTGTGAATGGCTTACGAACTGGATATTTAGTAATGTCACCTCTTGCGCTTCTTTCGCTATCCTTTGCCATGTCGACCGACGCCTTTGCGGCCGCGGTTGGGAAAGGGGCGAGTTTACACCGCCCGCGTTTTTCTGAAGCGCTTCGCACCGGCGTTATTTTTGGTCTGATTGAGTCCATCACTCCGATTATAGGCTGGCTTCTGGGGCGTAGCGCATCCACCCTGGTGGAAAACTGGGATCACTGGATCGCCTTCGCGGTCTTGACTGGACTCGGCTTGCATATGGTGATCGAAGGTTGCAAACATCAGGAGACACCAGAGGCGGTTATTCAACGGCACTCATTCATCCGTCTGGCGCTAACGGCGGTTGGAACAAGCATTGATGCCCTGGCTGTCGGGGTCGGGCTAGCGTTTGTTGAGGTGAATATTCTGCTCGCGGCGGGTTGTATCGGTTTGGCAACGCTGTTCATGGTGACGACCGGAGTAATGGTGGGTCGGAGTATAGGCTCCGCTTTCGGGCGAAGAACGGAGGTGTTGGGCGGTGTAATTCTGGTTTTGGTAGGTGCTTTTATCCTCAACGATCATATTTCCTTTGTCTGACTATGCTATACCTAACGGAACCGATTTTTTCTGATCAGGAGGTGATATGAGCAGTTTGATACAGACGAGTGGGCGGGAAAGCTACTCCGCGATTTCGGTGATCAACCACTGGATTACCGTGTTGCTGGTAATGGCAATGTTGATTCTGGGGTTGCTGGCGTCAGCGGCGCCGGACAGTGCCGAAGATTTCATCATGTCGGTACACGTCAGCCTCGGCTTCTTTGTGTTCTGGTTTGTGCTCTGGCGGGCAGCGTACCGCGTGCACCAGGGGTTTCCGCTCACTCAGGGGCAAACCCCTTGGCAGCGCCAGCTGGCATGGTGGGTGCATCGCCTCGTATTGGGGTTACTGGTATTGCAGGTTTTTACCGGCCCGTTGTACCTGTTCACCGAAAATGAAGGTGTCAATGTGTTTGGCTGGTTCACGGTGCTGATCCCGCTGGAGAACCTGGCCTTTATCCATGAGCCGGTGGAAGTGCTGCATGTCATTACCGGGCTTTACGTGCTCCCGGCGTTGTTATTGCTGCATATTGTGGGGGCGTTTCATTACTTCTGGCACCGTCGGTCCGTTACCCCCGCCGAATTGGGAGAGTGACCCGGTGGGCTCCGATGGCATTAGAAACGGTGTGCTCAAGGACGGGAGAGGGCAATGACCTTTATCTGGTTTATCCTCGCCGCTCTGGCGGAAATCGCCGGTTGTTACACCTTCTGGATGTGGCTCAGGCTGGATCGCTCCGCTTGGTGGTTGGTGCCGGGTGTGATTTCGTTGTGCCTGTTTGCGTTTTTCCTGACGCGGGCCGATGCCGAATTGGCCGGGCGGGCCTTTGCCGCCTATGGCGGTGTTTATATTGCGGCGTCGCTGGGGTGGATGGCGTTGGTGGAGCACCGCTCCCCGCAGCTGTTTGATTACCTTGGGGCGTTGGTGTGTATTGGTGGGGCGGCGTTGATTCTGTACGGTGGACAGCGGGTGGGTTGATGGTGGATGACGCCCTTCGGGCTTATCCACCATCAACCCAACCTCAGAGCTATCCGTAGGGCGGGTCGGTCCGACGTTTCGGAGCGAAGCGCACCCGCCGTCTGTGGAAAAACCTACTCGAGCTCCCAACCCGCCAACTGAATCCGCGCTGCGACGCCGTACAGTTTGCTGGCGTCACCGTCGACCTTCCCCTCGGGCACCAAGGCGGGCCAGAGTGACGCGACCGCATTCAACTGCGTCTCCACCTCGGCCACCGCGTCCGGGCTTTCCCGACGCTGTACATCATTCAGCAATGCGAGGCGCGCCTTGGCCGCTTCGACAAAACCGTAGGCGTCCTGGTATTCGTGGGCGTTGACGATTTCGCCGTTGCGCACACCGATGGCGTACTCCTCAGCGGCGGTGCGAACCATGCGCTCGATACTGCCCAATGCGACTTTCAGGCTGGCACTTTGCAGATTCTCGGCATCGGCAATGCCCGCTTCCAGCTCCCGGTGGCGCTGTTCGACGACTTCAACCGACAGCCCCTGTTCAACGGCGTCGGCCAGGGCGCTCAGCGCGTCGGCAAAGCCCGCTTCGTCGCGGGCGGCGAACGCGGGTTCCAATCCCGCGTACAACTCATCACCGGGGTGTTTCATGTGGGTGAGTGCCATGTCTTTATGGCCGGCCTTGTACAGTTGCACGCCCACCCACAGGTGGCCGCGCACCAGGCCCAACTGGCCGAGGTAGGCGGCGTCGTCCTTGGTCAGGTCGGCAGCGCCGCCACCTTCACCGCCTTCTCCCTCACCCCCTTCACCTTCGCCCCCCTCTCCGGCGAGTGCGGCTACCTGCAGGGTCTGCTGGCTGGCGTGATGGTCAAAAGGCGTGCTGTCGGTCGCCTGGCTGGCAGCGCTGCCGGCAAGCAGAGCGGCGCCGAGGCCGAGCCAGACTTTGCGTTGTTCATTCATCGTGGAACTCCCGTTCTGGAAAGGGTGGCATAATGCCCCGGATTCTGGCATAAATGAGAGTGAGTCTCAATATAGGGTATGCAATGATTCTTTACATCCAAGATGTGCTCGACGCTGGCACCCTGTCGGCGGTGCAGGACCGGCTGGCCTCCCAGGCCTTCGATGATGGCGCCGCCAGCGCCGGTTGGGCGGCCAAGCAGGTCAAGCGCAATGAACAGGCCCGGGATGACAAGACTCGGGCGGCCATCGTTCGTCTGGTGGAGGAACGGCTGCGGGCGCATCCGCTCTTTGCCAGTGCGGCGCTGCCCAAAAGCTTCCCCCGAATCCTGATCAATCGTTATGGGCCGGGTATGCATTACGGGTCCCACATGGATGATGCGGTGATTCACGGCCAACGCACGGACCTGTCGTTCACCCTGGGGCTGACACCCGCCGCCGATTACGAGGGGGGCGAGCTGGTGCTGGAGGACAGCACAGGGGATCGGGCCTGGAAGGTAGATGCGGGGGATCTGCTGCTGTACCCCACCACTTACCTGCATCGGGTGGAGGCGGTTCGCACCGGGCAGCGGATGGCGGTGGTCGGTTGGGTGCGCAGTCTGGTGCGGCGCAGTGAACAGCGGGAAATTCTGCTGGACTTGGATACCGCGCTGCGCACCGAGTTTGATGCCCACGGAAAAACCGAGCAGTTCGATCGCCTGAGTCGCAGCCGCAATAATTTACTCAGGCTGTGGCTGGAGGATTGAACTTTGGCCGTGGGCCCCTCATATAACATAAAGTGTTGTTAAGGCGCTTGTACCTTTGCGCAGGCTCCGCTAGCGTAGATGGATCCATATTGAACTGGCCAACGAAACTTAAATGGTAAATCGCTCTCTGTTCACTCTGCTTCTCGCGCTGTTTTTGAGCGCGAGCCTTTCGGCCCCCGTGGTGGTGGCCGATTGGGGGTATGAGAACGGGAAAGCCTTTGCCGATGTGGCCCTGGACAGCGCTGGTCTCTCGGCGTCGTCGTATGACACGGATGCGGACGATGGCTCTTCTGCCGTGTTCCTTTGGCCTGTGGCCGCCCTCCAGTCGGGGGTGGGTGAAAGCCTGCCGCCCTCGCCCTTCCTGCTCCGAACCTCGGAACGTCCTCCCGCCCGGGCCTCACCGGTCCGTCTGTGATTCGATTCATCTCTTGAAGTTTGGGCTCCAGCCCATTGTCGAATCTTGGCTGGCATCCATCGGTGGTGCTCGCCCCCGGAGGTAGTTTTCATGAAAACGTTAAACATATACAAACTTGATCCTGTGGATCATCTGGTTCAGCCCAGAGAGTTTGAGGATGTGACTGAACATTCACCCGCGCTGGACCTGATGACCGACTTTCGCGCGCATCAACCCCATACCGTTGAATCCAGCGTGTCGGCGGTGGGCGTTGCCCGCTTGATGGCGATGGAAGGCGTGAGCTGTAAGCTGGTGGTTGATGCGCGGCAGGAATTTATTGGGCTGCTGACGGCGGAGCGTCTTTCCGAGCAGTACATTTTGGTAGCCCAGACGCTGCAGGGCGTGGAGCGTGGTGATTTGACCGCGGGTGATTTAATGTTACCCAGAGTGTCAATTCCGGCGTTGGATCTAGAGGCTTTAACATCGGCGACGGTGGGCGACCTGGTGCAAGTGCTACGTGAAACGGGCGAGACACACTGCCTGGTGCTGGACCGCGATCAGCACCATATCCGGGGTGTCATTTCGGTGGACGATATCGCCGAGCGCCTGCATCGCGAGGTGCCGATTGTTCCCAAGCGATCCATCGCCCGGGCGCTGTCGTCCTAGTCCTCGGCTCAGCGGCGCTGTAGTGCCTTACAGCGCCGCCAAGTGAAGACCATCATCATTATCAGAACCGCTACGCCGCCGACGGCCCAGAGGTTACCCTGATAAAGCTGGAACAGAAGATAGCGCACTTGATGTCCGCCGTCGGTAAAGGCGGTAATCAGGCCCAGGCCTTCGGCGTCAAAGCCGGAGGTCTGATTGGCCAACTCCGTGTAAAGCGGAGCCAGGTGAGTGGAAATCAACAGAAAGGTAATGATGACGGGGATGCCCGCGAGTACCGCGCGAATGACATTGCCACGAAACATCAGTACCGAAATCGACATCACCGAAATCAGATTGGGCAGGTCGCCCAGGGGCAGTACCCGGTTGCCCGGTAGGACCAGGGCGATCAGTACCGCCACCACCATCAGTATCAGGCCGGTGACGATCACCGATTTGTGACTCATCAGAAAGCCGGTATCCAGTGCGACCACCAGGTTTTTGCGGGACGGAAAGCGTCGCTCTACCTGTGCGCGCAGCGCGTGAGTGATCGGCATCATGGCTTCCCCGATCAGGCCGGCACTCTTTGGCAGCAGGAACATCACCGCGGCGATGTGCACCGCGAGCTCCAGGGTCTGCCTGGTGTCGTAGCCAGCGGCAAAGGCCAGCACCAGCCCGATCAACACCCCGATGACCATGGGCTCGCTGAAGAACGCCAGCCAACTCATGGAGTGATCTTTCTCGGAACTGTTCTGGCCGTCCTCTTCGGCGCCGGGCACATCGTGGCTGATGGCGGCTTTCTCAGGGTTGTAGGAGAGGCGGTTGAACCCCGGAATACGATCAAATACCCAGTTGATGCAGGCGGTGTAAGGCACGATGCCATTGACCGACACCGGTGAGGCCGAGACGCCCTTGAGCCCCAGCTCGCGCTCCACATCCGGCGCGGTCCACTCGGTCAGCTTGAAACAGTAAACGGCCAACAACAGCGTGGCCGAAAGCCCCAGCACCATGCTGCCGCTGGTGGCCATTACCAGCGCACCGAGCAGGGCAAAGTGCCAGTAGTTCCACAAGTCGATATACACCGTGCGGGTCCAGCCCACCGCGAGCATGAAAATATTCAGAAACAGAATCAGCGGAATGGACAGCGCCGCCAAGGGTGATGACCAGGTGATGGCGGCGAGCGGCGGCCAGCCCACATCCAATACGTTGTATTCCAGGCCGCGAATGACCATCAATTGCTCCACTGCGGGTTTGATGTTCGCCACGAAGAAGTCAAAGGCGATAAAGACCCCGGCAAAACCGACCGCCAGCTCAACGGTGCTCAGTAGAGACTTCTTGAACGGCAACCGGACCGCCAGGGCGATGATAAAAATGATCGCCGGGAGCATGACGTAGGCTTTGAAGCTGAAGAAGGCGTCGAGCAGCTGTTCGATGGTGTCCACGGGAGAATCCTGGCTGGAAATGGAGGGAGGACTGTAGTGACTCGACGCCTTAGAGTCAAGATGACTTTATTCTGGCTGTAAGCCCAGGTTCTTGACGATGCTGGCTGTGGGTTCGTACTGGTTCATGGTGTAGAAGTGCAGTCCGGGCGCCCCGTTCTCCAGCAACGTCTCACACAGCTCGGTGACCAGCTCCTCGCCAAACGCTTTGATGCTGTCGCTGTCATCGCCGTAGGCTTCCAGGCGCTTGCGCATCCAGCGGGGAATCTCCGCGCCACAGGCGTCCGAAAAACGGGTCAGGTTTTTGAAGCTGATGATGGGCATGATGCCGGGCACGATGGGCTGGGTGATGCCCGCTTTGTGGCACTGGTCCATAAAGTAGAAGTAGGCGTCCGGGTTGTAGAAGTACTGGGTGATACCGCTGTCGGCGCCCGCATCGAACTTGCCTTTCAGAAACTTGACGTCGTCGTCGTAGCTCTTGGCCTGGGGGTGGATTTCCGGGTAGGCCGCCACTTCCAGATGGAAATGATCGCCAAAGTGCTTGCGGATAAAGGCCACCAGTTCATTGGCGTACACCATCTGGTAGCCGCCGCCGACGCCGGAGGGCATGTCCCCGCGCAGGGCGACGATCCGATCGATACCGGCGTCCTTGTATTCCTGAATCAGTTCAATGATGGTGGCTTCGTCATCACCACCAAAGGACAGGTGGGGTGCCACGGATACGCCTTCACTTTTGAAGTGCTTGACGATGCCTTTGGTGTTATCGCGGGTGGAGCCGCCGGCGCCGTAGGTCACGGAGAAGAAGTCCGGGGCAAACTCGGAGAGCTTCTTGCGCACGTTCAGAAGTTTTTCCCGGCCCTGGTCGGTTTTGGGAGGGAAGAACTCGAAGCTTAATTGGGGTTGATCGGTGTCGGTCATTTTGGGTGGTGCTCTTTGGTCTTTTTTCGTAGATTCAGGGTTGGGTAACGGCGGATGCGGCCTTCGGCCTTATCCGCCCTAAACAACCATTGATGTCTGCGTAGGGGCCGAGCGCAGCGGTATAAATCCGCACCCGCCGTTACCATCACTCTCTTAATACTTATAACTTTCCGGCTTAAACGGCCCTTCCACCGGCACGTCGATGTACTCGGCCTGCTGCGGGGTCAGCTTGGTGATCACGCCACCAAAGCCTTCCACCATGTCTTTGGCCACTTCTTCGTCCAGCTTCTTGGGCAGAACCTTCACGTACAGGTGCTCTTTTTTCTGGTCCTTGGGCAGGTCCGCGAACTTGCGCTCGTACAGATACATCTGCGCCAGTACCTGGTTGGCGAAGGAGCCATCCATGATGCGCGAGGGGTGACCGGTGGCGTTGCCCAGGTTCACCAGACGACCTTCGGAGAGCAGGATCAGGTGGTCGTTGTTGTCCTTGTCCCGGTAGATCTTGTGCACCTGGGGCTTCACTTCTTCCCAGTGCCAGTTCTTGCGCATGTAGGCGGTATCGATCTCGCTGTCGAAGTGACCGATATTACACACCACGGCGCTGCTCTTCAGGGCACGCAGCATGGGTGCGTCGCAGACATTGACGTTCCCGGTGGTGGTGACCACCAGGTCGGTGGCGCCGAGCACGGCGTGGTTGATGTCTTCGTCTTTACCGGTGTTGACGCCGTTTTTGTAGGCGGACACGACTTCAAAGCCGTCCATGCAGGCCTGCATGGCACAGATCGGATCGATTTCGGTCACTTTGACAATCATGCCTTCCTGACGCAGGGAGGCGGCGGAGCCTTTACCCACATCCCCATAACCGATGACCAACGCCTTTTTACCGGCCAGCAGGTGATCGGTACCGCGCTTGATGGCATCGTTCAGGCTGTGGCGGCAGCCGTATTTGTTGTCGTTCTTGGCTTTGGTGACCGCATCGTTCACGTTGATGGCGGGCACTTTCAGTTCGCCTTTTTTCAGCATATCCAGCAGGCGGTGTACGCCGGTGGTGGTTTCCTCGGAAATGCCGTGGATTTTCTCCAGTTGCTCGGAGTATTTCTCGTGCATCAGGCCGGTCAGATCGCCGCCGTCATCGAGAATCATGTTGGAGTCCCAGATTTTGCCGTCCTTGTTGACGGTCTGCTCAATGCACCACCAGAACTCTTCTTCGGTCTGGCCTTTCCAGGCAAATACCGGAATACCGGCGGCGGCGATGGCGGCGGCGGCATGGTCCTGGGTGGAGAAAATGTTGCACGAGGCCCAGCGTACTTCCGCGCCCAGTTCCACCAGGGTTTCGATCAACACGGCGGTCTGGATGGTCATGTGAATGCAGCCCATGATCTTGGCGCCTTTGAGCGGCTTTTCCGCTTTGTATTTGCGGCGCAGTGCCATCAGCGCGGGCATTTCGCCTTCGGCGATGTCGATTTCGCGGCGACCCCAGGCGGCATCTTTCTGGAACTGCTCGGCGGTTTTGGCAGCGACTTTGTAGTCGGTGAAGTTGGCGGCAATGTTCATTGTGTAGCTCCGATTAAGCGTTGGAATTCGGTTTGGGTGACGGCGGATGCCTCAGAGGTTGCGTAGGGCGTGGTAAGGCCGAAGGCCGCACCCGCCGTTACCCAGCGTCACGCGTTTACAAATACTTCTTGAGCAACTCGGCCTTGTCGGTCTTCTCCCAGGTAAAGTCCGGCAGCTCCCGACCAAAGTGTCCGTAAGCGGCAGTGGGCCGGTATATCGGGCGCTTCAGGTTGAGCATATCGATCAGGCCCTTGGGGCGCAGGTCAAAGTGCTCGCGCACCAGTTTGGCGATTTCGTCATCGGGCAGCTTGCCGGTACCGAAGGTGTTGATCGAAATCGAGGTCGGCTCGGCCACGCCGATGGCGTAGGACACCTGGATTTCACAACGACTGGCGAGGCCCGCGGCGACAATGTTTTTGGCCACATAGCGGCCGGCGTAGGCGGCGGAGCGGTCCACTTTCGAGGGATCTTTACCCGAGAAGGCGCCGCCACCGTGACGGGCCATGCCGCCGTAGGTGTCGACAATGATCTTACGTCCGGTCAGACCGCAGTCGCCCACCGGACCACCGATGATGAACTGGCCGGTCGGGTTGATGTGGTAGCGGGTATCGGCGTGCAGCCACTCGGCGGGCAGCACTTTCTTGATGATCTCTTCGCGCACCGCCTCGTGGATCTGGCTCTGGCTGACATCCGGATTGTGTTGGGTGGACAGTACGACGGCGTCTACGGCCACCGGCTTGCCGTTGTCATAGCGCAGAGTGACCTGGCTCTTGGCGTCCGGACGCAACCAGGGCAGAGTGCCGTTCTTGCGCAGCTCGGCCTGCTTCTCCACCAGACGGTGAGAGAAGTAAATCGGCGCGGGCATCAGCACGTCGGTTTCATCCGAGGCGTAGCCGAACATCAGGCCCTGGTCGCCGGCGCCCTGGTCTTTGGCGGAGGCTTCGTTTTCGTCCACACCCATGGCGATGTCGGAGGACTGCTTGCCAATGGCGTTGAGCACGGCGCAGGAGGCACCGTCGAAACCGACCTCGCTGGAGTTGTAGCCGATGTCGAGGATCACCTGACGAATCAGATCTTCCAGGTCCACGTAGGTCGAGGTGCGTACTTCCCCGGCGACGACGGCCATGCCGGTTTTTACCAGGGTTTCCACCGCGACGCGGGCGTTGGGGTCGTCTTTGAGAATCGCATCCAGCACGGCATCGGAAATCTGGTCGGCCAGTTTATCTGGATGACCTTCGGACACGGATTCCGAGGTAAACAACGAGTACTCAGCCATGGGCGGCTCCTATTTTTAAGGTCGTGAACAGTTTCAATAATGCCATTTACGGTTGTAACGGATTAACCGATTTGAAAAATTGTCGTAACTGAATCTGAAAACCATTGCGCAAGGCGAAGTAAACGCTCTGCCCCTCGCTCAGGCCGGCATCAACCGCCCAGCGGGACAGGTCGTCCGGCTCGAAGCCTTGCCACAAGTCGCCGCAGGCCTCCCGGGCCCAGGTCTGCTCGTGGCGGCACAGATCGGTGACCAGCAGAGCGCCACCGCGCACCAGGGCGCCGCTCAAATCCTGAAAGATATCGGCCGGTGAAGGTGTGTGGTGCAACACCATATTCACCACAATGCAGTCGGCCAAGACCTTGTGCGCTTTCAGTGCCCGGGTGTCGCCACCGATAAATTCGACATTGCTCAGCCCCTGATCGGCCGCCAGGGCTTGCGCACGCTCCAACATGATGGGCGCATTGTCCAGAGCCACCAGGTGCTTGAAGCGCTTGGCCAGCACCGGCAGAAATTCGCCTTCACCGGGGCCCACCTCCAGTGCCAGGTGGTTATCCGGCAGGGGAGTGTTGGCCAGTAGTTGTCCCACCTGATCGGCGTACACCGGGTAGCTGGCAATCAGGTCCTGCTGGGCGCGGAACTTGTGGGCGTTATCCGCAAAAAAATGCTGTGAAGCGAGGGCTCGCTCACCGCGCAGACTTTTCAAACGCTCGTTCAACGTCGCCGGCAGGGGCTCCCGGTCCAGCGTCGCGAACAACTGTTGCTGCAAGGCTTGCAGTGGGTTGTCCGGGGCCAGGTAGGCGCGCCGATAGAAAATGGAGTTGCCCTCCCGCCGCGGCGCCAGTAACCCGGCGTTGGTCAGCACTTTCAGGTGGTGGCTCATGCCGGATTGCTTGGCGTCCAGCAACTGGCACAGTTCCAGCACCCCAAAGGAGTCCCGCTTCATGACCCGCAGGATATCCAGACGTAACGGATCGCCCGCGGCCTTGAGCAGCTGGGGCAGGGCGTCCGGCGCAGGGGCGTCCGGGTCCGGGAGGGTGTGGGCTTGATTCATGGAGGAGGAGTTTAGCAGGGGTTTGGCCCTATATCAAAATATTTTGATATAGATTGTGGCGCCTTTAATAGTCACAAAAACCATAACAAGGGTTTACTGTCAGCGCCGGGTAGGGGAAAATAGCGCGCTTTGTGATCAATGCAGTGAAAGTTGGGCGGAACAGTTAAAATTGTCCGTCAAATGTCATACAATTAGCGGCCAGCTCAGCCAGGTGGGTCCGATCGCCGGAACGCCCGAGCGTCACACAAGAGCCGTACAGTCAGCGTTGTGAGCGTAGAGACCCCAAGAACACAGACGAATACCCCGTGTCCTGACGCTTCCGAATCAACGCGGCCGGAGGTCGAGTCAGCGTGACCAGAGGCCGGCAGACGCCACAAAGTCATGGCCCAGGCGCTGAATCATTGGCCCTTGCCGCCATCGTCTGGCGGGCCATCGTCGGCCGGTAAACCCAGAACACCCAACCATTATCGAAGGAGCTATTCAAAACATGCCCACTCGTAACGATCTAGCCAATGCCATTCGCGCCCTGAGTATGGACGCTGTCCAGAAAGCCGGCAGTGGTCACCCCGGCGCCCCCATGGGTATGGCCGATATCGCCGAAGTCCTGTGGAACGACTTCATGAAGCACAACCCGCAGAACCCGGAATGGGTTGATCGCGACCGCTTCATCATGTCCAACGGCCATGGCTCCATGCTGGTTTACTCGCTGCTGCACCTGACCGGCTACGACCTGCCGATGGAAGAGCTGAAAAACTTCCGCCAGTTGCACTCCAAAACCCCGGGCCACCCGGAGCTGGGCTACACCCCCGGTGTTGAAACCACAACCGGTCCGCTCGGTCAGGGCCTGGCCAACGGTGTCGGCATGGCGCTGGCCGAGAAGAGCCTGGCGGCCCAGTTCAACCGCGATGGTCACGACATTGTCGATCACTACACCTATGTGTTTGCCGGTGACGGCTGCCTGATGGAAGGCATTTCCCACGAAGCCTGCTCTCTGGCCGGTACCCTGGGCCTAGGCAAACTGATCGTGTTCTACGATGACAACGGCATCTCTATTGACGGTGAGGTTGAAGGCTGGTTTACCGACGATACCCCCAAGCGTTTTGAATCCTATGGTTGGCACGTGGTGCCGGGGGTAGATGGTCACGATCCGGCGGCCATCAAGGCGGCCATCGAAGCCGGCCGTGCCGAGACCGACAAGCCCACCATCATCTGCTGCAAAACCGTGATTGGTTTTGGTTCGCCCAACAAGGCGGGCAGTCACGCCTCCCACGGTGCGCCCCTGGGTGACGACGAAATCGCGCTGACCCGGGAAAAACTGGGTTGGAAGCATGGCGCATTCGAAATTCCGGACGACGTTTATCAGGGGTGGGACGCCAACGGGAAGGGCAAGGCCGCCGAGAGCAGCTGGACCGAGCGTTTCGAAGCTTACAAGAAGGCGCATCCCGAGCTGGCCGCTGAATTCGAGCGTCGTGTGATCAAGGGTGAGTTGCCCACCGACTTCGCGGCCAAGGCGAACGAGTTCATCAAAGAGTGCCAGGCCAAGAAAGAGGACATGCCCAGCCGTAAGGCGTCCCTGAAGTCCATCGAAGCCTACGGCAAGATCCTGCCCGAGTTGATGGGGGGCTCCGCCGACCTGGCAGGCTCCAACCTGACCATTTGGGACGGCTCAAAGCCGATCACCAAAGAAGACGCCTCCGGTAACTATGTGTACTACGGGGTGCGCGAGTTTGGCATGAGCGCCATGATGAACGGCATCACCGCCCACGGTGGTTTTATCCACTACGGCGCCACTTTCCTGATGTTCATGGATTACGCCCGCAACGCGGTGCGGATGTCGGCGTTGATGAAGTTGCCGAACATCTTTGTGTACACCCACGACTCCATCGGTCAGGGTGAAGACGGCCCGACGCACCAGCCGGTTGAGCACATGGCCACCCTGCGTGCCACCCCGAATATGGACGTATGGCGCCCCTGTGATGCGGCCGAAACCGCCACTGCCTGGAAGCTGGCCATCGAAAACAAAGATCGCCCGAGTGCGCTGGTATTCAGCCGTCAGGGCCTGCCCGCCATAGAGCGTACCAACGAGCAGGTGGAAGCCATTGCTCGCGGCGGTTACATCCTGCGCGACTGTGACGGCGAGCCGGAAGTCATTCTGATGGCCACTGGCTCCGAAGTGGCGCCGACCCTGGAAGCGGCGAACCTGCTGAGCGAAAAAGGTCGCAAGGTGCGTGTGGTTTCCATGCCGAGCACCACCCTGTTTGATATGCAGGGCAAGGAGTACCAGAACGAAGTGCTGCCGCGCAGTGTGACCGCACGAGTGGCGGTGGAAGCCGCCCACGGTGATCAGTGGCGCAAGTACCTGGGCCTTGATGGTGCCACCGTGTCTCTGGATACCTTCGGGGAGTCCGGCAAGGGCGGTGACCTGATGAAGCACTTCGGCTTCACCGCTGAAAATATCGCCAAAACCGCTGAAAGCCTGCTGTAAGCGGTTCCGGCCGCTTGTCGGCGCCGCGCACGCGCGCGCGTCGGCGACGACCGGGCGCGAATGCGCTATCATTAGCCCGACTCGCCCGAGTCGGGCTATTTTTTTCCGGGGTGGCTGTCAGACCCGGCGGCCACCCAGAATGCAACGAATTTGGAGCCATTCATGACCGTAAAACGAATGCAAGACCAGGACCTGTCCGGCAAGCGCGTACTGATCCGCGAAGACCTCAACGTCCCGATTCGCGATGGCAAAATCACCAGCACCGTGCGTCTGGACGCCGCAGTTCCCACCATCAAACAGGCCCTGGAGATGGGTGCCAAAGTGATGGTCATGTCTCATCTGGGCCGTCCCGAAGAGGGCCAGTTCAGTGAAGAGGATTCTCTCGCTCTGGTGGCCAAGGCTCTGGGTGAGTCGCTGGGTAGAGAAGTGCCGCTGATCCGCGACTGGGTCGATGGTGTGGATATGGGCAGCCATGACGTGGTGTTGCTGGAGAACGTACGCTTTAACAAGGGCGAGAAAGCCAACGACGACGAGCTGGCCAAGAAAATGGCCAAGCTGTGCGACGTGTTTGTCATGGACGCCTTCGGCACCGCACATCGCGCCCAGGCCTCTACCCACGGTGTGGCCAAGTACGCCCCCGTCGCCTGCGCCGGTCCGCTGCTGGCCAATGAGCTGGACGCGTTGGGCAAAGTGTTGAACAACCCCGAGCGCCCGCTGGTCTCCATTGTCGGTGGCGCCAAGGTCTCCTCCAAGCTGACCGTGCTGGATGCGCTGTCCAAGATCTCCGACACTCTGGTGGTCGGTGGTGGCATCTCCAACACTTTTGTGGCCGCTGCGGGTTACGAAGTGGGCAACTCCCTGCACGAGAAGGACCTGATTCCCGAAGCTCAGCGTCTGACCAATACCACCGAAGTGATCTACGCCACCGACGTGCGCACCACCACCGCCGGTTTCGATGATTGGGCCAACGACACGCCGACCGAAGTGAAAAAGGTTGATCAGATTGGTGCCGATGAGGAAATCATCGACTACGGTCCGGAAACCGCCGCGCGCGTGGCGGAGATCATCAAGAACGCCAAAACCATTCTGTGGAATGGCCCGTGCGGTGTGTTCGAATTTGATGCTTTTGCCAAAGGCACCAAAGTCGTGGCCGATGCTATTGCCGAGAGCGATGCCTTCTCTGTTGCCGGCGGTGGTGACACTCTGGCGGCCATCGACAAGTGGCACCTGGCGGACAAAATTTCCTACATCTCGACCGGTGGGGGTGCTTTCCTGGAGTTTGTGGAAGGCAAAAAACTCCCGGCTGTGGAAATTCTGGAGCAGCGCGCGAACGACTGATCGTTATCGTCACGCGAAACCACAAAAAAGGCGGCCGCGTGAGCGGGCCGCCTTTTTTTGTCATCACCGCACAAACGTATCCATCAACGCCATCACATCCCGCGCTTCCGCCATGCTGCATGGATTGTCCCGCTCTCCCTGAAAGTAACGCACCACCTGCTCAATCATCGGTTGCTGAATATGGGGTGGGTTGGGTAAGCGGAACGTCTGTTCCCCTTCCCGATTGAATAAGGTCAACACCTGTTGCCCAAAAAAATTTATGGTTATTCGTCCTTCGGTGCCGATAATTTCACACAGATCCCTGGAATCGGATTCCGACACAGAGAAATGCCAGCGCCCCTGCAGCACCACGCCGCTGTCGAACTGGGCCCAGCCGTGCACACAATCATCCGCTTTGTAGTGACCGCCCTGGTTGGTGCCGAATCCGCTCGCTCGGGACACCGGCCCGAACCAGTGCAGCATCAGGTCCAATTGGTGGGGAGACAGGTCGTGAAACAGCCCTCCACCGGCAATGGCGGGATCAATGCGCCAGTTTTCTTCCGAGTTGGCGATCAAGGATGAGTCCGCCGGTTGCAGCATATCGAGCCGAACGATCAATGGCCGGCCGATCGCGCCCTCGTCCAGTAACGCCTTCAACTTCATGAAGCTCGGCAAAAACCGCCGGTAGTGAGCCGCGCATAGCTTGCCGTTTGAGGTGCTCTCGGCCGCAATCATCGCCTCGCACTCGGCAGCGTTTCGCGCGACCGGCTTTTCCACATACACGGATTTTCCGGCGGCCAAAGCGGCAACGACGTAATCTTTATGACTGGCGGGGGGCGTTGCGATATAGAGCGCATCGATATCGGGATCGTTCAGCAGCGCCTCGGCATTGTCGGCCCACCGGGGGACGCCGTGGCGACGGGCAAAGTCCTCCGCTTTGCGGGCATTGCGGCGCATGGCGCTGACCAATTCCGAGCCCGGCGCTTTCTGGAAGCCCGGCCCGCTTTTGATTTCGCAGACATCGCCAGCGCCGATAATGGCCCATCGAATGGTTTCGTTCGACTTTGTCACGGTCAACTCGCTTATGTAGTCATTGAAGAAGCGAGATTACCGTAAGGGGTGGATGTTCGTATACCCTTGAATACTACCGAACTGGCCGCCCGGCCCACCAGGTGTTCACATTCATTTTTCCGACGTAAAAAAGTGGGCGACTGCTTGGCAGTCGCCCACTTTTCTTATACTCCCTATTTCTGAGAATAGCCGGTTTATTTTATCCGATGGCGCTGAAGGTCAAGGTAACGGGTGGTCGCAGCAGTGATCTTATGGGTGTAAATCGGGGTAGACTATAGCAGTTACGTATTGCGCCTACACTCACTGATACTGGAGAAGCACCATGGCCGTGAAGCTACTGGCACTGGCGGGCAGTGCCCGCGAACAATCTTTCAATAAAAAGCTCGCCCGCGCCGCCGCGCTGAGCGCCGAGTCGGCGGGGGCGAATGTGACCTTCGTTGACCTCAATGATTACGCGATGCCGCTTTACCACGGCGATCTGGAAGCGAAGGAGGGCGTTCCGGAGGCTTCGCGCGGTCTGCGAAAACTGTTGCGGGAAACCGACGGCCTGCTGATTGCTTCACCGGAATACAACGGCTTTGTCACGCCGCTGCTGGTCAATACCTTCGACTGGCTGTCCCGCAAAGACGGCGACGAGAGTGGGCTTGACCTGTTCAAAGGCAAATACGGGGTGCTGATGTCCGCCTCTCCGGGCCCCCTTGGCGGTATTCGCAGTCTGGCGGCGGCGCGACAGTTTATTACGACACTGGGTGTCACTCTGCTGCCCGAGCAACTGGCGGTGTCCAGAGCGCATGAAGCATTCGATGAAGCGGGTTCACTCAAAGACGAAGGCCAGCGCAGCCGCCTGGATGGGATGACCCAGCGCCTGGTGACGACGCTCTCCGCCTTGGAACATGCTTAGAGGATTGTGCGATGACCAACACCGAATGGCCGGGGGAGCCGGGCTCCTCTCTGGAATGTCCCAAAGTGGACGGTCGCTATGAGATTCAACGGGTGACGCCTCGAGCGGCGGACGTGGGGGGGATTCCGGTCAACCGAATACTGCCTCGGCGGCAAAGGCGTACGGTTGGCGCCTGGTGTTTTCTGGATCACGCCGGCCCCAGCCACTTCCCGCAAGACGCGCCGGGCTTTCGCGTGGGGCCCCACCCGCACATTGGCCTGCAGACGTTTACCTGGATGATTGAGGGGGAGGTGTTGCACCGGGACAGTCTGGGCAGTGAGCAGGTGGTGCGGCCGGGACAGGTGAACCTGATGACCGCGGGTCACGGCATTGCCCATACCGAGGAGGCCACGGGCCCCGAGCCGGTATTGCATGCCGCCCAGTTGTGGATTGCCCTGCCGAAGGCGCACAAAGATACGGCACCGCGGTTTGATCATTACCCGGAGTTGCCTCGCTGGCAGGAGCGGGGTGTCGACGCGACGCTGTTGGTGGGCGAGTACGCCGAACGGCAGGCCCCAACACTGAGTTTTAGCCCACTGGTCGCTGTGGAGTTCCGGGCATCGGAGGCCGCTGAAGTGGCGTTGAGCTTACGAGCGGAGTTCGAGTACGGTCTGGTTGCCCTTGAGGGCGAGATTCAGGTGGAGGGTGAAGCGTTTGCCGCCAATCACCTGGCGTATATCGGTGGCGGCCGCGACGCGGTGCGCGTCCATCTGGCGGCGGGCACCCGCCTGCTGATGCTGGGGGGAGAGCCACTGGGGGAAGAAATTCTGATCTGGTGGAACTTCGTCGGGCACAGTCGAGAGGAAATCGCCGAGGCGCAGGATGAGTGGGAAACGGGCAGTGAGCGTTTTGGCAGTGTGCCCGGCTACGAGGGTGATCCCCTGCCCGCACCACCGATTCCCTGGAGATCCTAGATGAATCTGTCGTTTATCAGACGTCTCAATGCCATCCAGCGCCTCGGTTATCTGGGACTGATTCCATTTGTTCTGTTGCCTCCTCTATCCGCTCTGGGCCTGATCGAATCCGGTCAGGCACTGCGCCTGTTTCAACTTTATAGTGCTCTGATCCTGGGTTTTATGGCGGGAGTGCTCTGGCCGGTATTGCACCAGGCGGCGCACCCCGTTCGCCGGGCCTTGGTGGCGGTGACATTCCCGGTGGCGAGTATCATCGGTTTTGCGTTCCTGCGGCCCCCGGAGGCACTGGTGTTGCAGGCGGCCCTGTTTCTGGGGTTGCGCCTGTTTGAGTATCTGGCGGGCGTGGATCGTCAGTACCCGGCCCGATACCCTCAGCTGCGCTGGCAATTGACCGCGGTGGTGGTGTTTATGCACCTGCTATATGCCTTGGCCTGGTAGCGGAATGATATAAGTTGACAGTTTTTGCGTGCCATTATGATTCAGATTGAGCAAAATGGATTAATTTTGTGTGAATCGGTTCGCATTTTGCGCGGAATGTGATTCAGGTAGCCGAAAATCTCTTGTAGGTTCGTAGGTCCCGACCTGAGTGGGGTTGGCAGTCCCCACGTGCGGTATCTCTCGTCGGACCGACGCGTCAGCGTCTCCACCATAACGGCAATAAAAACTGGAGAGCACCTATGTATCTATCTCGCTTGCGGCATTCGCCGCTGGTTATTCTGTTTTGTCTCATGATTCTGTCGCCCAGTCTCTGGGCCGATGCCGAAGTGACCCGGACCAATGGCAACTGGTTGGCGCGGGTGGATGGCAACACCGTATATAACGGCGCCCGCTACTTTGAGGCCATTAACGCGGCCATCAACAATATGGGGACCGGCACGGTCAATATCCGCAACTCCGGTGACAGTGGCCCGGATGGAGGTAACGTCTATGCGATCCGACCGCTCGCCGGTCAGACACTGGATTTTCACGGGCATACCGTCAACGCCAATGGCGGCGACCTGGTGGTGCCGGTGTACTGCGATCGTCGCGACAACATCACCGTGCGCAACCTGCACGTAACCGGCAATCCACGCTATGGGGTCTGGTTTCGGGGTTGCTCAAACGTTACCCTCGAAAACATCACCATGGATCTGAGCAATAACAGCCCGGTCGGACTGGGTATTCGGGTCGATGATTCCACTGGCCCGGCCACGGACCTGACCATCGCTGGCAACATCAATATCAATGGCGCCAACGGTCACGGGGTGGAAACCTATGGTATTGACGGTTTCAGCATCGGCGATGTGACGGTCACGAACAACGGGGGCTGTGGCCTGCTGCTGAACAACTCCCGCAATGGTACCGTGGGTAATGTGACCGGCCACTACAACAATCAGGGGGGTGGTTATGCGACCTTCCGGGTGGCCAACAACAACGGCCCCAATGTGACGGTACAGAGCGTTTATTCGCGCAATTCCGGGCGGGGTTTCTTTAGCGTTTCCGGCAGCAACGGGACTACCGTCAACTACGTGGATATTGCCGATACCACCTCCCACGGTATTTTCCTCGAAGACGCTTCAAATACCCATGTCTTGAGCGGCTCGGTATCCAATGGCAATCCCAACTGTCAGTTGGTGCGCACCGACAGCTCAAGCATCAATGTGTCCGGCTGCGACAGTGTTGGCACTGCGCCCGATGATGGTTCAGGGGGCGGCAGCAATGGCACGGTGGATGGCATCTACCGCATTGTGCCGGTGCACAGCGGCAAAACGTTGGATGTCGCCAATTGCGGCACCGGAAATGGCACCAATGTGCAGCAGTGGAGCTGGCTGAATAACGATTGCCAAAAGTGGGATATCTCCCCGGTCGATGGCGATTACCATCGCATTTCTCCACTGAATGCCTCGAGCCGGGCGCTGGATGTGGAGGGGTTGTCGACCGACAACGGCGCGAACCTGATGCTGTGGGAGTATCTTGGGGGCCACAACCAGCAGTTCCGTTTTCAGAGTGCGGGCGAAGGTCGCTGGCGCATCATTGGCCGGCAAAGTGAAAAGTGTCTGGACGTGGAGGCTCGCAGTCAGGGGGATGGCGCCAATATTGTTCAGTGGACCTGCAGTGCCGATAGTACCAACCAGCAGTTTGAGTTGATCCGGCAGTAGGTATCGTTTGCTTGGTGGATGAGGGGCATCAGCCCCGTCATCCACCTTGATTCTTGCTCAGACTCCTGACTCAACGTCAGTGCCAATCGTAGGAGAAGCTGGCATGTACCGTTCGGCCGGGCCAGGGGTGCGCCACGTAGGCGCGCTCGTCGGTGACGTTGTCCAGGCCCAGGCTGAAGCCCCAGTGGTCGTCCAGTTGATAGCGGGTTTTCAGGCCGATAAAGGTGTAACCGTCCTGGGCGCCGTAGACTCCCTCCTCGGTGTCGCGGTTGTCCAGACGGCCGTAGCTGTTGCTGGCGTATTGGACATTGGCGTTTATCTGCCAGTCGGCGCTCAGGTGGTAGCTGGTCAGCAGGTTGCCACGCCAGCGCGGCATGCGCGGGAAGGTGTTGCCCTCCAGGTCCGGGTTGGGTTCGTTGTCGGTGATTTCCGCGCGGGTGTAGGTGAGGTTGAAGCGCAGGTCCAGTTGGGAGTACCAGAGACCCTGTAGGTCCGCAATCCACTCGGCGCCCCAGGTGTCCACTTCATCGATGGGCACGAAGGTGCGCACCGACCCGCCGCCGGGCAGCTGTTCTGTCTGGGATTCGATCACGTCCCCCACGGTTTCCTGAAACAGATTGAAGCGCATCAGGCCGCTGGTCAGGTGCCGTTCCAGCATCAGGTTGTGGTGCACGCCGTCTTCCGGTTTCAGTTCCGGGTTGGCTTCACTGACCGCGTTGTAGGCCTGATACTGGCTGAACAATTCCTCCACAATGGGGAAGCGATAGGCCTGTGCCAGGGAGTAGCGCAGTTGCCAGTCACTGTTCGGGGTCAGCCCGAGGGAAAACTTGGGCGAGACGCGCTGGCGGTCATTGCCCGGTACCGGAGTGAGATCCAACTCGGGGGTGTCGGGCCGGTCATCGGAGAAATAGCCCTTGTCACTCCGCCAGTCTTCGTAGCGAACCCCCAGGGTGGTATCCCACCGGGGATGAAATTGCCAGGCCACCTGGGTGTAGAGGGCGTCGACGCGGGTTTCTCCCCCACTGCGGCTGATGGCCTCGGTTTTCTCCCCGGTGCGGTAATCGTCGGAGTCGTAAATAGTGAGGTTCAGTTCGTAGGCTTCGGTGCGGGCGCCCGCCACCAGGGACAGGCCCTCGGTCAGCCAGTCCTCCACCCGCAGTTTGACGTCGGCGGTCTGCCAGCCGGTATCGCCGTAGTCGCTGACCTGCCCCGCGGGCGAGGCCTCGGGGTGTGCCGGGTTGACCGCCGACTCCCGGCTTTCATCCCGGAGGATGGTGAAATGACTCAGGCTGGTTTCCAGGGAAACACCCTCGGCCAGATCGCCCCGCAGGCGCCAGCCGGTGGACAGGCTGTCCCGCTCCATGGCGCCGACGTTCAGGCGCGAGGCGGGCATGGAAAAGGCCGTGCCGTCCTGGGTCACATCGCCGCCCCAGACGGTGTCGCCATCGGGGTCGGTCACATAACTGTTGGCCTCGTCGGTGCGGGACAGGCGATCTTCATAGGCCACATTGAGTAGGGTGGACCAGTGCGTCCAATCGTAGCCGAGCTTGAGTTTGAGGTTGTCGGTGGTGGTATCGACCACCCCGGCGTCCCCGAAAAACAGTCGCTCGTTGCCCTCACTGTCCGGCCCGGGAAGGGCGCCGCTGACTGGTTGGGGCGCGGGGTCGTCAGTGCCGCCACCGTAGTAATAGGACTGGGGCTGGGCTTCGTTGTCCAGGTGGTTATAGGACAGGTAAACGCTCAGATCGCCGAAGCGGTCACCGTAGGAGGCGAAACCCTTGTAGCCGCTCAGGGAATCGTCAAACCCGTAGGCGTCGAAGTCCTGGGAGAACACGCTGCCGTCGATACGAATGCGGCGGGATTCGGGAATGGCGGTTTCAATATTGATTACCCCGCCCATGGCATTGCCGCTGTACTCGGCGGAAAAGGGACCGTACAGCAACTCGACCTGGGCGATCTCACTGGCGGACACCAGGGTCCAGCGGGGCGAGCCGCTCCAGCGCGATTCCAGCAGGTAGTGCAGCGGAACACCGTCGGCAAATACCATGGAGCGGGTGGTCTGAAACATATTGGAGCCGCGTATGCCCAGGGTGCCATTGGCGTCGCCGATAAACCGGCGTCGCACCACCAGGCTGGGTTCGAATTTCACCAGATCCTCGGTGGTGGCGATATTGATGCCCTGGATATCCTCCGGGCCAATGATGTGGCTTGGGCCGGTGGTCTGGTATTCGCTGCCGCGCCCGCGCTCACCCCAGACCCGCACCTCTTCCGTGGCCAGTACCCCCGGCGCATGATCCGCGCCGGCGAACGGTGCCAGGAGCCCCGCCAGCCCCAGCCCCCGGATGTTATGCTTTCCCAATAATGACATGACCCCTGGCCTCCGCTTTGTTCGTATTGATCCGCAGTGCGCGCAAGCTTAAGCAAGACGGAGACCAGCGCACAGTGACAAATTGTCGCAGCCGCGGCCACGGGGTTCACAATTTGGAACAGAGGGGGGACCTGTGCGACTATTTCTGGGGCTGGAATTGCCCGAACCGGTCAAGGTTGACGCCCTGTCGTTGCGACGGCCATGGCCGGGTGCCCGCTGGCAACGACCGGAGCAATTGCATCTGACGCTGCATTTTCTGGGAGAGGTGGCGTGCGGGGACCTGACGCGCCTGAGTGAGACGCTTGAGGCGCCACCGCTATCACCCGGTCGGGTAATGCTGAGCGGCGTGGGCGTATTCGGTTCGCCGGATCGGCCCCGGGTGTTGTGGGCCGGAGTCGATCCCGAAGCGCCGCTGCACACCTGGCATCAGGCGCTGGGGAAACGGCTGGTGGCGCAGGGTTTCCCGCTGGAAGCGCGTCCCTATCATCCCCACCTGACCCTGGCCCGCTTCGGCGGCCGCCCGGTTTCCGTCGACGCATTTTTACAGGCTCACGCCGACTTTACCTCCTCTCCTTTCGATGTCGACACCCTCACCCTGTTCGCCAGCCACTTGTCCTCTGATGGCGCACGCTACGAAGTGATCGAACGTTTCCCATCACCTGCAACCTTTTTCTGATTGGTCCGTAACTTGCGGAGACTCAATCCGAAAAGGAGTGCGACCCATGACAGTCTCCAACTTGTTCCGATTTCTGATTTTCTGGTGCGCCCTGACCCTGATGGCCTGCGGAGGCGGGGGTGGGGGCGGTTACGGTGGTGGCAACGGTAACGGTAGCAGCAATGGCTACAGCAGTAGCAGTAGCAGTAACGGTACTGTTGATGACCCTTCGCCGACCCCTCTGACGGTTAACCTGACTCTGATTGGTGGCACCTATACCGCCGATGGCACCGCCCGCGTACTGTACGACGACGGTGGCACCTTTATGGAAGAAAATCGTGACCTGGATGGCATGACACTGTACACCTTCGACATGGATAACCCCGGTGAGTCGGCCTGCAATAATGTCGACTGCGTGGAGGCCTGGCCGCCGTTGCTGACCACTGACGATTCGGTGGTGGAACCGCCCCTGTCCACGGTGGAGCGGGACGATGGCAGCACCCAGTGGGCGCTGCGCGGCGAACCGCTGTACTTCTATGCCGGTGACAGCGAACCCGGCGATATCAATGGCGAGGGCGTCAACGATCTCTGGCGGGTGGCGGTCACCGAGCCGGCACGGCTCAGTGATGAAATGAGCAATACCGATGAAGGGCGGTACTTCAATGCCACCGGTGAGGTTTCCGTGGGCGTCCCTGAAACCGACGGCGAGACCGATGCGTTTGTCGCCGAAAAACAGAACCGGCACGGCTACACCCTGTATACCTTTGCCATGGACGAACCGGGAGAGTCCGTCTGTAGTGGTCAATGCCTGGCCAACTGGCCGCCGCTGTTGGCGGAGCAAAACGATGTGGCCGAACCGCCCTTCAGTCTGATCGAGCGGGATATGGATACCGAGGGGGCCACGGCCATGCAGTGGGCCTATCAGGGCATGCCCCTGTACTTCTTTGTCGGCGATACCCAGGCCGGGGATATCAATGGTGCCGCCATCGAGAACTGGGAGCTGGCGCGTCCATTGCCCTGGCGGGTTCAGGACACCTCGCGGGGTTCCGCCTTTGCCGGTGCGGGACTGCTGCTGCAGGCCACGCCCGATGGTATGGCGGAGCAGACCGACGCGGTCGCCGCCCATGGCATGTCCCTGTATACCTTCGATAATGACGAGCCCGGCGTCTCCAACTGCGCCGACAGTTGCCTGGACGCCTGGCCGGCGCTGATCGCCCACGACGGTGCCGAAGCGGGCGCGCCGTTCAGTCTGGTGGAGCGTGGTTCCGGCGAACAGCAGTGGGCGCTGCACGGTATGCCCTTGTACTTCTTCAGTGCGGATTCCGAGCCCGGTGATGTCAGTGGTGATGAAGTCAATGACCTCTGGCGTCTTGCCCGGATTCCTCCGGTGGCGGTCAACACCCATCCCGACGAGGGTGAGTTGTTTGTCGCCTGGGGTATGTTGGTGGATGCCAATGGCGATCCGGACAACGAGCGGCACGGATTCACCCTCTATACCTTCTCCGAAGATACCGATGGCCAGTCCAATTGCACGGGCAGTTGTCTGGATGTCTGGCCCGCCTTCTATGCGTCGGAGGATGCTCGTGATTTCGGTGACTTCAGCGTGATCGAGCACCCGGAGGGTGGCTTCCAGTGGCGCTATCAGGATGAGCCCCTTTACTTCTACGCGGGCGACAGCGCACCGGGAGATGCCAACGGCGATATTACCGATGGCTTTGGTACCTGGTTCTTCGCAACGCCGTAACCGGGAGGCGCAGTCATGAAGCGAGTGTCACTGTGTCTCCTGCTCGCCGGTCTGTTGACCGGCTGTGGGGCCGGGTCCGGGGAGGGGCTGGACGAGCAGGGGCTGCCCTCGGGGGACAATGGCAACGGCGGCAATGACACGCCGCCGACGCCGGGTACCCTGGCCCAATTGCAGGCGGATATCTTCAGCCCCATTTGCGCCCAGTGCCACACCGGTGGCGGGGCGCCCGAGGGCCTGCGGCTGGACTCGGAGCAGAGCAGCTTCGATTCTCTGGTCGACCAGCCCTCCGGTCAACAACCCTCGGTGCTGCGCGTAGCGCCGGG
The DNA here is from genome assembly GCF_026153455.1 of Marinimicrobium sp. C6131. Lineage (NCBI taxonomy): Bacteria > Pseudomonadati > Pseudomonadota > Gammaproteobacteria > Cellvibrionales > Cellvibrionaceae > Marinimicrobium > Marinimicrobium sp. C6131. The sequence continues at coordinate 2,788,711 of NZ_CP110629.1, read as the reverse complement.
GGATCCGGAGGCGAGCTACCTGCTTCGCAAACTCGAAGGGGCTGACGGCATCGATGGCGGGCAAATGCCTCTGGGCATGAGCCCGCTCAGTGCCACCCGCCTCGCCCAGGTACGCGACTGGGTTGAAAACGGCGCGCCCCGGGACGGTGTGGGTGACTCGCCCACCAGCGTCTCCCTGCAGAGCGAGCAATCTGAACAGCGCGTTGTAACGCTTCGCTTCAGCCGGGCGTTGTCTGCCGAGTCGCTGTCGGACGCGGTGCAAGTCTATTTCCATAGTGATGGACAACGTGTTCTGGCGTCACCGGAGCAGTATGCGCTGAGTCTGGAGGGCGGACAGCAACTGCGGATTCATTGGTATTTACCGGACTACCCGGTCACGGCCGCCGAGGTCGTGGTGAATGACCCCGCCGTCGCCACCCTGTTGGATCAACAACGCCGTGTACTGGACGGTGACCGGGACCGAATCGAAGGAGGCCTGTTCCGCCATGAAATCTCATTCTGAATTGATTCGCTTAGTGTTCTTCGGGGTACTGTTGGTGGCGCCTCTGACGTTAACAGCGGAGCCCTATCTGGCCCTGCGCACGGGGCAGCCTTGCGCCGCCTGCCACGTCAACCCCAGTGGTGGCGGTCTGCGTTCCAGTTACGGCGCCTACTACGGCGCGTATGAGCTGCCCGCTCAGGCCGGCGCCACGGAGGCGTTCGACGGCGGCCAGGTCAATGACAGCCTGCGCTTTGGCACCGACCTGCGCTTCAGCGCCACCCAGATGGACGTTGACGGTGATGAAGCCGGCGATGCCCGCCGCTTTAATACCCAGACCGGTCAGTTGTATCTGGCGTTCCAACCCAAGGGTTCACCGGTCATGTTGTATCTGGATCAGCAATTGCTACCCGGTGGCGGTCGCAACCGCGAGGCCTTTGTCATGATGCGCTTTGGTGACCACAGCGTGAAGGCGGGCAATCTGATGTTGCCCTTCGGGTTGCGGCTGGAGGATGACAGCGCTTTTGTTCGCCAGGCGTCCGGGTTCAATTTCAATAACAGTGATCAGGGCGTCGAGCTGGGACTCAACTTCGACCGACTTCGATTCGATGTAGCGCTCAGCAACGGCAGCAACAGCCAGAGCAACGATGATCGGAATTTTCAGTATCTGACCCGGGGGGAATATGTGACTCGCCATTGGCGTGCCGGTGGCAGCTACGTGTTGAATGATGCCGAAATCGGGCAGCGCGAGCTGGCCAGCCTGTTTGGTGGTTTCACTGTCGGTGGCTATGGGGTACTGCTGGAGTTCAGTCGCATCGAGGACGACTCGGTCACCAACTTGCCGGGCATTGCCCAGGTGCAGGAGGTGAGCCTGGTGGAACTCAATCGGGAGCTGGCCAAGGGTTACAACCTGAAGCTGACCACCGAATGGTTGGATCCGGATACCGCCATCGACGAAAACGAACGTAACCGTCACTCGCTCCTGCTGGAATATACCCCCTACGCCAGCCTGCAACTGCGCGGCGGAATCCGCGTCGGCGAGGATATTCCCCAGCGTGAAACGGGTAACTTCACCCAGGGGTTTGTGCAGGTGCATTTTTATTATTGACGTTGGTTTGCCGTAGGAAGGCGGCATTTGGCACTTAGGGCCGATGCGGGGTAAGCCCTTTCAAGACCGTAAGCGGCGGGATTCCGCGCGTCGAGCCCCCAGGGATGGGTTCACGGCGTGTCTTGAAAGGGCTTACCCCGTAGCGGACCGAACGTGATACTACTGTTCAGAAGTTATAACGATAGTCGAGATAAGCCCGTCGCTGGTTGGGCAGGTAAGGGGACGATCCCTGAAAATCGGCGTAGCGCAGGGCGATTTCGTGGGGGTGGGCGGGTTTAAGTTGTATTTCAATATTCCATTCGCTGCCGTAGTCCCGGCCGTCGGTCTGGGCGCTGAACCAGTGGTGGCGAATGGAAATTTCCCATGGGTGAGCGCGCCAGTTCAGACGAAGGGAGCTGTCTTTCAGACCGTCGTCGGGCGTGATCGCGAAGACGCCGGCAAATCCCTGAAAGAGGTAAGTGGAACCGATGGGGGTGGTAAAGCCATAGCCTTGGTCTGAACCCAACACTTCGTGGCGTCCCAGCCATTCCCAGGATTGATAGCCTACTGCCAGTTCCGCCAAGTAATAGTGCGGCTGGGGGAGTCCGGGCAGCTCCGGCAGCTCCTGCGCGGCCACTTCCAGCAGCAACCGATAGCGCAGTGGATGCGCCTGGTAGGAAAACCGGTAACGGGCGCCGAGTGTGTCGTTGGATGTGCTCGGCTGGTCCCGGTTGTCCACTGCCAGGCCATAGAGCACCAGTTGGGTGTAGTCCCATTCATTGAGTTCCAGCCGGGTCAGGTGGCTGTCATGTCGGTGCTCACCCGCCAGGCTGTAATCGTCGGGGTAGTAGCCGGGTGGTTGGTCCGTGTCCGGGTAGTATGAGTCGTCGTGCTCGGGCAGGTCCCGACCCCGACCAAAGATGCGGTTGGCCCGGCCGATATAAAGGTATTGCCAGCGGGAACTCATCAGCAGGCGACGCTCGAGGGCCAGGGCGTCGAAGGTCTGATCCTGCTGCCAGAAACTGTCACTGCCCAGAAACCGTTGCTCGTCCCAATCCAGGCGCTGGCGTCCGAGGGTGATTTCGGTTTCCGCGCCCCGGTAGCGCAGGGCCAGTTGGTTCAGCTCCGTACCGGGCACATCGGGAATCAGGGGCTTGCCGTTCAGGCGTCGACCGTCGCTGTGGTCGTCTTGCCAGCCACTGCTGACATGGTCGATCTCCAGCAAGGTGGACCACTGCCGGCTCCAGCGGCTGGCCAAGCGCGCGCGCAGCAGCAGGGAGGCGGCGCGTCCCGGTTCGCCCGCTACGGTGGCATCCGCCAGGCGGGCCCGGGCGCTCAACTCGGGTGAATGCTCGGCCGCACCGCAACAGACACTGAACAATAGCAGGCTGATCAGGGTAGCCCGGTGCTTACCAGTCATCGGCATTACCGTCATGCAGAATGGTGACCTGGGTCATCCGGTCCATCTCCTCGTAAAGAGGATCCGGCATGGGGTTTTCCCGGACATCCATATAGTGCATGCCCGGCAGATGATGGATATCGATGTGTTCCATCTCGTTGTCGAACAGGTAGATCTTTTCCAGGGCCGGCAGTGCCTCGTACTCGAACCGGTGCATGCGGTTGGAGTTGGCCCGCAGCACCTTCAGTGCTTCCAGATTTCGCAATGTCAGGGTTCCGAGCTGATTGCGAAACAGGTACAGCTCTTCCAGTTGGGGCAATTCACTGATCGCGATCTGTTTGAGGCGGTTGCGGGCCAGATTGAGGTGTTTCAGGTTGGTCAGACCGGATAGCCGGGCCTGCTCAATGTGGTTGTCATAGAGCGACAGCTTTTCCAGGGCGGTGAACGCTGACAGATCGCCAATCTGTTCAATACCCGCGCCGTGACACTCGATGGCGGTGACTTCGGCGGGCGTTGACCAGCCGTGCTCCGCCATCAGCGTTTTCACACAGCTCTGGAACGCGGGGTCGGGCACAGGAGCGTCTTCGGCCCACAATAGCGGACCGACGGCGAGGCTGAACAGCAAAACCGCGCAGTGGCGTGCAAACATATTATCCTTCCGTTGTATTCCGTTATTCTTTCATTCTAGCTCGTCGACAGGCGCACGCAGGCACCTCTGGCCAGAATCCGGTCGCTGGGTTCGTCCAGGGGCGAACCGCCGGGCGGCTCCTCGGTCAGCAACAGGTACTCGGCGTCTGTGATCAGGCGCCGGGCCGCCTGGTCCAGAGCCAGGGTGCGCCGCTCGGCATTGTCAAAAATCGCCAGGGAGCGGGCCTGGCCATCGCGCCGTGAGACGGCCCAGAGCTGCAGGCTGCCCTCGGTCTGCGGATACTCGTCCCATTGCAGCCAGAGGGTTTCACCACCCTGGAGTGTCAGAGCGGTGAGCCTCGGTTGGCCCTCGGTGTCTGCCAGAACGGCGACATAATCGCTGTTGGGTGCTTGCGGGGCACCCGTTGGCCACAGCGGTGCGCCGGTTTTCCATATGAGTACCATGGGGAGTGCGAGGACCAGCACCAGCGCGGCGACCGCCCCTCCCCAGCCCCAGTTCGACCAGGAGAAGTACCGGCGGCGCGGCCGCTGGCGGCTACCGGCCAGGCGCTGCTCAATCCGCTCCCAAGTGTCGGGCGCCGGGGGACGACCCGCATGCGGGTCCTGCAGAGCCATCAAATGCTCCTCCCAGTCGTGAACCTCACGGGCGAGCGCCGGGTCCTGGGCCATGGCCCGTTCAAAGGCACGACGTTCGCTGCCCCGCAAGGTGCCCAGTGCGTATTCAAAGGCACGCCGGTCAGGCTTTATTGTCCGATCTGTGCTTCCAGACATCGCCGTAATCTCTCTGCGCCCCGGTGTAGCCAGGACTTGATGGTGTTGGTATTGGTGGCAAAGTGCCGGGCCAGCTCTTCCCGGGACCAGCCTTCAAGGTAGGCCAGGGCGATGGCATTCTGCATACGCTCATTGAGGCTGGCGAAGCACTGTGCCAGAAAGCGCCGAACTTCTGACTGCTGAACTCCCTGCTCCGGGTCACTGACGGCCGCAACAGACTCCAGAGGGTCGTGATCCCGCTCAGGTTGTGACCGGTGGTTCAGGTGTTTCTGTTCCCGACGTAATGCATCGAGTGCCCGGTAGCGGACAATACTGGTGATCCAGGTGACCGGACGGGCGATATCGGGGCGGTAGCGGGCAGCGTTTTGCCATATCTGCACAAAGGCGTCCTGGAGCACCTCCTGGCTGAGCGCCTCCGAACCCACAATGCGGTAGGCGACGGCGTTCAGGTAGCCGCCGAGGCGTCCGAACAGCTCTTTCAGTGCCCGTTGATCATTGATGGCGCAGCGGCCGATCAGCGCCACCAGAATGTCGTCGTTTGAGTCCATAGCCTGTCCGAATGTGAAGTGGCTGGAGGTTTATCGGCGGCAAACACCGTCTCCCTCGCCACGATACGCACCTTCTCGCTAAAAGTTGCACCCTGAGGAAAGTCACCTTCAGCGTCCCAGTTTAGCAAAGGGATAAAGTGGGGCGACGGCCGGGACAGAATTCAGGTTGTATAGCGCATGATGACCGGTAAACCGGTTACCCGCGTCGGACCGCCGACAGCGGCAAATAACAAAAAGCGAGGGCGACGTGTCACGGGTGAGTGTGGTGTTCAGTGTAGTGGTATTGAGCCTTGTGTTGGCGGGTTGCCAACCATCTGGTGAGCATGGTGCCGGCTCAGTCAGCTCCAGAGTTCAGCCTCATAGCTACCAGTGTCACGTGGAAGAAGAAGGGGCAAGATTGACCAGCGCAGGGGTGGTCAGGCCGCAGGTTCCGTCCTGCAGCGGCACCATACAGCCCATGCCTTTGCAGCCAAGGGTCGTCGCTCCGGTGGCCCGGGAGCCCACCATGGCCCATCGCTGGTGGGGCAACATCACGTTCTTTGGTGCTCATGCGGTGGATGACCCCGACGGCCCCGGGCATATTACTCCGGACCCGTGGATGGCAAGAATTACTGAGCGCGGGATGCGCCTGATGGGAATACCCGTCGGTCTGCGTGTTCAGGAGAAGGGCGTCACCTACCCGGTGCCTGAGCCTCTGAGCGAGGTGTTCGATGGTATTGCCGTTGCCAATAGCCAGTTTGATCGCCTGGATGCCTATGTCAGGGACTACAGTGACGGCAGTGTTTCACTGGAGTGGCGCAGTGGTCACCGGCCGGTGATGTCGGCGACCTTTGTGCAAGGCTCCCCCTATGTCTACCTCAGCGTGTTCCGTGGCGATTTGCAGGTGCGAACCCTGGAGGCGGACGGTCAGCGAAAAGGCATCTTCTACCAACAGGGCAATACGCTGGGGCTCTGGACCGATGTGGCGGGCAACAGGAACCACTTTTTACTGACAGGGCATGGGGAGACGGAGTTCTCCGGAGTCCAGGGTTCGGAGATCACCGCCGCCAGTCGCAATAGCCACTTTACGTTGACCTGGCTCCCGGCGGGAGAGACTGATCCGTCGGCCGCCATGATAGAGGATTTTATCACCCATGCCCGGCAACCCGTGGACGAGGTTCGCGTGGACTACCGGGTCGATCCGGGCGATTACCGGGTGACGGTGTCCCACCAGTACCGCTATCGTGGCGAGCCGGTGAAGACCCTGGCCGGACTTCAGCCATTGCAATGGAAAAACAGTAAGCAAGTGCTTACCGACTATCGGGCACGCAGTGCCCGTGGCGTCATACGGTTTGCGGAAACCGGCGGCTTTGACTATCAGTTGTCTTTTGTAGGCGTGCTCCCGGGGCTTCCTTCCGGGCTCGGGAGCTATGAGGGCGGGCGCCTGCGGGCACTGGTGCATGACTTTATGACTCGGGACCCGCAGGACTGGAACCGGGCGACCGATACCTATTTTGCGGGAAAGAATTACGGCAAGGTGGCCGAGCTGGCTCTGTTGGCTCGGGAGGAGGGGCTTGAGTCAGAGGCCAATCGGTTGATCGACTGGCTGAAATCCGAGCTGGAGGACTGGTTTACCGCCGATCCCGCCGAGCAGGCCCGGTATTTTGTCTATGACGACCGCTGGAACACGGTGCTGGGGGTACACGAGTCGTTTGGCACCCACCAGGCCCTGAACGATCACCACTTTCACTACGGCTACTTTGTCCGCGCCGCGGCGGAAATCTGTCGGGTGGACCCGGGCTGGTGCGCCAAAGACCGCTGGGGGCCGATGGTTGAGCTCCTGATCCGGGACTATGCTGCGGGCCGCGATGATCCGCAGTTTCCTTATCTGCGCCATTTTGACCCCGCTCTGGGCTTTTCCTGGGCCTCAGGGGCCGCCAATTACCTGTTGGGCAACAATAACGAATCGACCTCCGAGGCGGCTACCGCCTACGGTGCCATGGTGTTGTACGGCCTGGTGACCGAACAGCCCGAGCTGGTGGAGCGGGGCGTTTACCTGCATGCCTCCACGGCGGCCGCTTTCTGGGAATACTGGAATGACATTAACGGCTATCGCGAGCGCCCGGAGACCTACCGAAACTTCCCCGATGCCTACGACAAACTCACCACCTCCATTGTCTGGGGAGCCGGGCATGTGTTTACCACCTGGTTCAGCGAGGCGCACGCCCACATTCTGGGCATTCAGGGGTTGCCCCTCAGTCCACTGGTGTTCCATCTCGGGCAGCATCCGGGCTACCTGGCTGACTATGTGGCGCTGGGCTTGAGTGAATCCACCAATGGTAAACCCTCCGGACTGGAAGAGGGGCACTGGCGGGATATCTGGTGGAATATCTGGGCCATGACCGACGCCGAGGCGTCATTGGGGGATATGGCCGAGACCGGTTTTGAATATACGCCGGAAGAGGGTGAGACCCGAGCCCATACTTATCAGTGGGTGCACGCCTGGACGGAGCTGGGTCATCTGCGTTCCGGGGCCGGGCAGGTGACCGCCGATTATCCGGCCGCTGTGGTCTTTGGGTCGGACACCCAGACCACCTATCTGGCTTATAACTTTGGTGATACGGAGCGGATCGTAAGCTTCTCGGACGGGGTTCGGCTGAAGGTCGCTCCGGGGACGTTCGGAATCCGGAAAGTGCCGTCGCGCGGGGGCTGAAAGGGTGTCTCGCTTTACGAAACGTAAAGTGAGACTGGCCACCTTGAGGTGTTTTGGCAAAGTGGGACGACGAAAGTCCCGGGATGCGGGGATAGTGTCAAATGAGCGGTCGTCACTCATCGACCGCATCGGCAAGATTAAAATTATAACGGTTTGAGGATTCGCATATGACCAACAACAGCAGTTTCAAGCGCAAGCTTATTGCCTCCGTCGTCGCGTCGTCCGCGTTCGCCGGTCTGGCCGGCGGTGCCTACGCCCAGGAGGCCGAAGAGGCCATGCTGGAAGAGATCGTGGTGACCGGCATTCGCGCCAGTCTGACCCGATCCATGGATATCAAGCGGGACTCCCGCGGTATCGTGGATGCGATCTCCGCCGAGGACATCGGTAAGTTTCCTGACACCAACCTCGCTGAATCACTTCAGCGTATCACCGGTGTATCCATTGACCGTCGCGACGGTGAAGGTTCCAAAGTGACCGTTCGCGGTCTGGGCCCAGACTTCAACCTGGTGACCCTGAACGGTCGTCAGATGCCGGGCGCTACTCTGGAAGCCACCGTGGCCTCCGGCTCCCGCTCTTTCGACTTCGCCAACCTGGCCTCAGAGAGTGTCACCGCCGTTGAGGTCTACAAGACGTCCCGCGCCGACACCCCTCCGGGTGGCATGGGTGCGACCATCAACATCCTGACGCCTCGTCCGCTGGAGCTCGACTCCCGCGCCTCCATCGGCATCAAAGGGGTCACTGACGAGTCCTCCGTCGACAGCAGCATGACGCCTGAGCTTTCCGGTATCTACACCGACACCTTTGCTGATGGCAAATTCGGTGTGGCGGTGACCGCCAGCTATCAGGAGCGTGAAGGTGGTACGGCTGCCGCGCAGATCGGTACCGGCTGGCGTTCATTCCCGGGTACCGTAGTTCAGGACTGGAGCGGTGAACCGGGCGTGACCAACGAATGGGGTGGAGTAGATTTTGCCAACGGTAATCACCGCAATCAGCCTGCTCCAGAGGACGTGTACTCTACTCCCCAGCAGATGGGCTACGCCTTTACCGAATTTGAGCGCAAGCGGACCAATGGTCAGTTGACCCTGCAGTTCGCGCCCAACGAAGACCTGACCACCACGCTGGACTACACCTACAGCGAAAACGAGATCAACTCCGAGTACAACGATGTGGGTGGTTGGTTCAACTTCGGCGGCCAGAACACCATCTTTACCGACAAAGAGTCCCCGGCGGTCCAGACGCCGCTGCTGTACTCTGAAGATATGACCAATGGTGACTTGCCCTTTGGTGTCGGTGAGCAGGCTGCCCTGTATGAAAACAACTCCATTGGCTTCAACGCCGAGTGGAACCCCATCGACCCGCTGACTCTGAGCCTGGACTACCACAGCTCCAAGGCGGAAGCCCGCCCGAACAACCCTTACGGTAACAGTGTGGGTATCGCGGTGTCGGCTTATGTCCGCGACCAGACCACCGTCAACGTGGCCGGTGAAATGCCGGTACTGATCCTCGATGTGCTGGATGGTGCTGGAGGTAGCGCATTGCGCACCGAAGACCTGCAGGTCTCCGGTAGCTTCTTCCGCAATAGCCAGATGAAGCACGAAATCGACCAGCTGCAACTGGACGGTGAGTGGGAGTTCAACGAAGCGATGCGCCTACAGTTCGGTGTCGCACGTACCGAGAGTGATTATCGCTCTGCTTTCTCCAACGTTCAGCGTGAAACCTGGGGTGGCCTGGGCGAGGCCGGCGACATTCCCGCCGAGTTTTTCTCCCGTGAAACCATTCTGGATCGTTTCGACGGCAGCTACGGTGAAACCTCTCAAGAGGATATGAACTTCCTGGGTGGTACCAACACCACGCCGCTGAATGAGCGCTTCGCGTTCAGCTTTGAAGACGTGCGCGATTACGCCGCTACCAACCTCGACGATGGTGCCGGTGCCGCTGATTGTCCGGATGGCTCCACCTGGTACTGTGCCGCCGCGCCGGATCAGTTCAACGAAATCTATGAAGACTCTGACAGCGCCTATGTCCAGTTCAACTGGGAAACCGAGCTGGCGGAGATGCCGTTTGGACTGGGCGCCGGCGTACGCTATGAGTCTACCGAAGTCAGTACGCCAGCCACTGCTCAGAGCTACGGTCCGATTGAGTGGGTATCAGCCAACGAGTTCAATATGCCTCCGGTGGGTAGCGCAGAGTCGGTCATCGACAGCGGTGACTACGACTTCTTCCTGCCGTCACTCGACGCGAGCCTGGAAGTGACGTCTGATGTGGTTCTGCGTGCTTCCTACGGCCAGAGTATTGCCCGTCCGAACTGGCTGAACCTGCGTGGTGGCACCAGCTATGACCAGGGTGTGCGAGTCAATGGAGGTACTGCCAGCCGCGGCACTCCGGGTCTGGACCCGTTCAAATCGGATAACTTCGACCTGTCGGCCGAGTGGTACTACGGTGAAGCCAGCTACGTTTCCGTAGGTTATTTCCAGAAAGAAGTCGAGAACTTCATCGGTTCCCGTGTGGTTCGGGAACAGGCGCCGCTGGAAAACACGCCGCATCCGGCACTGGGTGAGCGCGCTCAGGCAGCGATTGACTCCGGAATCTCTCCGAATGATGTTGGCGCCATTCGCCAGTACATCTATGACAACTTCCCGGATCCGGAAACCGCTTACCTGGATGCCAGCGACAATATCGTGATTGTGGGTATCCCCGGTGAAGACCCGAACTCTCCATTCGATGTCACCGAGACGGCCAACTCTGACGAGAAGGTCGACATTGATGGTTGGGAACTCGCGGTCCAGCATAACTTCTGGGATACTGGATTTGGTGTGATTGCCAACTACACTATGGTGGACGTGAGCACATCGTTCGACAACATGGTTCTGCGCGACCCTCAGTTCGCCATTACCGGTGTCAGTGACAGTGCCAACCTGATTGCCTTCTATGAGAAAGACGGCTTCCAGGCGCGTATTGCCTATAACTGGCGTGATGACTTCCTGGCCTCTACAGCATCGGGTACAGGTAACAACCCGATCTATGTTGAGGACTACAGTCAGGTGGACATGAACCTCAGTTACGACGTGACCGATAACCTGTCTGTCTTCTTCGAGGGTCTGAACCTCACCGAAGAGAGTGGTCGCAACTACGGGCGCGCAAACGAGCAGGTGCTGGGCTACTACCAGGGCTACGCTCGCTACAACATCGGCGCTCGCTACAGCTTCTAAGCGAGAGTGGATGTACCGGATGGCAGTGTCAACGGACCCTGCCATCCGGCTGATGCAAGGAAAGCCGCCGCTGTTGGGCGGCTTTCTTGTCTCTGATCCGGTGAAAATTGAACCGTTATTACGATAAGCGCAAAAAACGAGGAGCCTTCAGGTGAAAACCGTATTACTGAACAACGAACAGCACCGTGACTTGCGGGTGGACAATCGCTTCCGCCGTGAGAACGGCGATGCGGTCATGTGGGGCCAGACCTTTTCCCCGGAATTTCGCGCCGTACAGGCTCACTATCCCATACTGTTTCAAAAAGACCCGAACAGCGGGCGCTTCTTTTCCGTAGCTCTGTTTGGTCTGGAGCAGGAAGAGAACCTTTTCCTCAAAGATGACCGGTGGGACGCCGGTTACATTCCATTGATGATGCAGCGTGTGCCCTTCTCCATCGGCACTTACCCTGCCGATGACGGCGAAGAGCCGCGGCGTATGATGCACATTGATGTCGAGCATCCAAAGGTCAATACTGAAACCGGCGCCCGCCTCTTCGAAGAGCACGGGGCCAATACCGACTATCTGGACCGGGTGTCCGGTATGCTGGAAGCCATCCATGTGTGGTATCAGCACGATGTGGCTTTTATTGATACCTTGGTCGAGCTACAACTGCTCGAACCGGTTACCATGGATATTACCCTGGAAGATGGCACCACCGGCCAGTTGATGGGCTTCTATACCATTCAGGAAGAGCGCCTCAAAGCGTTGAGCGCCGAGCAGGTCGCGAGCCTGCACGAGCGCGGCTACCTGGAACCCATCTATATGACCATTGCGTCCATGGGCAAAATGCGTGCTCTGATTGAGCGTAAATCACGGAACCACCATGAGCGTGCACAGTAGTCCGGTCGAACACGTCGTCATTGTCGGCGGTGGCACCGCCGGCTGGCTGACCGCGGGCTTGTTGGCCGCGGATGCTCGTCTGGATTCCCGGCCCAACCGGCGGATAACGCTGTTGGAGTCGCCCGATATTGCGACCATCGGCGTCGGTGAAGGCACCTGGCCTTCTATGCTGGAGACCCTGCGGACCATCGGTCTGTCGGAATCCGAGTTTATCCGCGAATGTGATGTCAGTTTCAAACAGGGGTCACGCTTTCAGAACTGGTGCCGCGGCGACGGCGACCGGTATGACCATCCGTTCACGCTGCCCGCCGGATACGGACGCCTGAATCTGGCGGAACACTGGCGCTACGCCCACCGGGATTTACCCTTCGCCTACGCGGTCAGCCCGCAGTCATCGGTCTGTGACCAGGGGCGCGCGCCCAAGCAACTGACGACGCCCGAGTATGCCTTCAACCTGAACTACGGTTACCATCTGGACGCCGGTAAATTTACCCGCCTGCTGCAGCGCCACTGCGTGGAACGTCTGGGCGTGGTGCATTACCTGGGAGAAGTGACCGGCGTTCAGTCGCGGGACAATGGTGATATCAAACACCTGCATCTGAAATCCGGCGAAACCCTCGCCGGCGACCTGTTTATCGACTGCACCGGTATGGCGTCCCGCCTGCTAGGGCAGCACTATCAGGTTCCCTGGGTCAGTCAGCGCCCGGTCCTGTTCAATGATTCTGCACTGGCGGTGCAGGTGCCCTACTCGAGTGAGCAGAGCTCCATTGCGTCGCAGACTCTCAGTACCGCCCATCCCGATGGCTGGATCTGGGATATCGCGCTGCCTACCCGACGGGGTGTCGGCGCCGTGTTTTCATCCGCGCATATTGATAAGGACAGTGTGTATGAGCGGCTGGCGGCCTATCTGTGCGGGACGGATTCCGGTGCGACACTGGATGAGCTGTCCCCGCGCCTGATTCAGTTTGACCCGGGGCACCGCGAACGCTTCTGGCAGAACAATTGTGTGGCTATCGGCCTGTCGGCCGGATTCATCGAGCCGCTGGAAGCCACCGCCCTGGTGTTGGTGGAGCGCTCGGCCCAGTTCCTGGTGCAGCAGATGCCGGAAAACCGGGAGGAAATGTCGGTGGTGGCCCGCCGATTCAATCAACGTTTCCGCCTTCACTGGGACAACATCATCGGGTTTCTCAAGCTGCATTATGTGCTGAGCACCCGGGAGGACTCCGACTACTGGCGAGCGCACCGGACCGAAGAGACTGTGCCCGAGGAGCTGGCCGAGCAGCTGTTGCTGTGGCGTTCGCGCAGCCCCTGGAGCTGTGACAGCCTGTACCGGGACGAGCTGTTCCCCTCCGCCAGTTACCAGTACATTCTTTACGGCATGCGCCCGGAGTACACCGACCTCGAGGGGCTTGAACGGCGCGTCCGGCAATCGGGCGCTGCCGCGCAGGCCGCACTTCACGAGACTGCGGCGCAAACCCGAAAGCTGTTGCAGGGCCTGCCGGAAAATCGCGCCCTGTTGAACCATATTCGCCAACACGGACTGCATACCGTTTAGGCACGACTTGCTCAGAGTGAGCCGAGGTGACCATGACTGACAGTATCAAACGCATAGTGATCGCAGGTGGCGGAACCGCCGGATGGATGGCGGCCGGGCTGCTGTCGCAGACGCTCGGAAAAAATCTCGATATCAAGCTGGTGGAGTCCGATGATATTCCGACCGTTGGCGTCGGTGAAGCCACCATTCCGCCACTGATGACCTTTCACAAAATGCTCGATATCGACGAGCGGGAATTTCTCGCGGAAGTGAACGGCACCTTCAAATTGGGCATTTCCTTTGAAAACTGGCGGGAGAAAGATCACAAGTATATTCACTCGTTCGGCTATGCGGGTAAAGACTGCTGGGCCTGCAGCTTTCTGCATTTCTGGTTGGCGGGAAAGGCCAAAGGCATTGATTATCCCTACGGCGATTACTGTGCGGAGTTGCTGGCGTCCCACGAAAACAAATTCGCGGTTCTGCCCAATGGCCGGATGAACTACGCCTACCACATGGATGCCGGTCGCTACGCGGCATTCCTGCGTCGACGCAGTGAAAAACTGGGTGTCGAGCGGGTGGAAGGCAAAATCGAGAAAGTGAATCTCAACCCGGACAATGGCGAAATCCAGTCCCTGACATTGGCTTCCGGCAAACAGGTGGGTGGCGACTTCTTTATCGACTGTACCGGCTTTCGCGGACTGCTGATTGAACAGTCCCTGCACGCCGGCTTCGAGGACTGGTCGCACTGGCTGCCCTGCGATCGCGCCCTGGCGGTGCAGACCGAATCCGTGGGCGAGCCGATTCCCTACACGCGATCTATCGCCCACGACGCGGGTTGGCAATGGCGCATCCCGCTGCAGAACCGGGTTGGCAATGGCCTGGTGTATTCCAGTCGCTACCTGAGCGATGAACAGGCCCGGGAAACCCTGTTTGGCAACCTAGAGGGCGAACCGATTACCGACCCGAAACCGATTCAGTTCCGCACCGGCACCCGGCGCAAGCACTGGGTGAAAAACTGCCTGGCGTTGGGCCTGGCCAGCGGCTTTCTGGAGCCGTTGGAGTCGACCAGTATCCACCTGATTCAGCGCAGCCTGGTTCGATTCGTGCAGCTGTTTCCGGCCAGTGGCCACATGGTCCAGTCGGACATCGATGAGTTCAATCAACAGACCAAAGTAGAAGTCGAACGTATCCGGGATTTCATCATTCTGCACTACAAAGTCACCGAGCGGGACGACACACCCTTCTGGCGCTACTGCAAAAATATGGAAATTCCGGCGGCGTTGCGGCAGCGAATTGATCTGTTCAGCGACTCGGCCCGGGTGTTCAAAATTGAAAATGAACTGTTTGGTGAAGAGTCCTGGATACAGGTGATGATGGGCCAGGGCATTACGCCCAAGGCCTATCATCCCATGGCGGATGTGATGACCGAAAAAGAACTCGCGGACTTCCTGAAGAAGTTGCGACAGTCGACCGAACAACTGGTGGCCAAGCTGCCTTCCCATCAGGCGTTTATCGATTACTACTGCAAAATGCCCATGGCCCAGGCGGCCAACGGATAAGAGGTGATCATGTCGGGTGCAACTGCGCTGGAGCGGATGAGTCGGGAGGTGGAGGCTTCCGTGGTGCACATCGGCAACGAGCAGACGCCGGTCATCGTACTGGACAATGTGTTGGGCGACCTGGAGCCTCTAAAGCGGGTCGCCAGCGAGTGGGCGGCCTTCTCCGGCGAAGGGCAGGCTGCTTATCCGGGAATACGTGCCAACCTCCCGGCGGATTACACTCGTCGGATACTGTCCCGTCTTGAGCCGCTGATTCGAGAGACGTACCAGGTGCCGGCGTCTTTCCGGGGGCATTGCATTCATCAGCTTTTTTCCCTGGTCACCCGGGCGGAATCCGACCTGGCGGTGTTGCAGCGTGTACCTCATTATGACACCCGCCGGGGGTTCTACTTTGCGATCATGCACTATCTCAATCCGGGGCCGTTTGGTGGCACCGGCTTTTTTCGTCACCGCCCGACCGGCTATGAGCGCATTACCGATGACCGCTTTGCGCATTTTGTGCAGGAAGCTGAGCGGCACATGCGCGAACACGGGACGCCTCCGGCGCGTTATTGCCGGGGGAGTGATGCGCACTTTGAGTTGATTTATCAGGTGGACTACCGGCCGGATCGTTTATTGATTTATCCCGGGAATCTGTTGCACTCAGGCCTGATTGAGCCCGACCGGGATCTCAATGCGGATCCGGCCCGGGGTCGACTGACGGCTAACCTGTTTCTGGATTTTGAGGGCCAATGACTGTCTCCGTTACATTGAACACACCGACGCAACCGACCGACTCCCGAGCCCAGCAAGTGTTCTGGTGGGACCGCGAGCGAGCGCTGGCCGCCGATTTTCAGCAGGCCCCGCCCGAGCATCCGGTGCTACTGAAGGGCTATGCCCAACACTGGCCGTTGGTGGCAGCGGCGCGGCAATCGCCGGAGGCGGTTGCTCGCTATCTGCTCCCTTTTGATGCCGGAAAGCCTCTGGAGGCCATGATTGCCGATCCCAAAGAGGGCGGACGGCTGTTCTATACCAAGGATCTGAGCGGGTTCAACTTCACCCGGATGAAAGGTTACCTGCCAGATGCGCTGGAGATTCTGGCCTCTCAGTCGCGCGCGCCGAGACCCGCCGCCTTTTATGTCGGATCCACGCCCATTCCCGAGTATTTCCCGGGGCTGGAAAAGGTCTGCACGCTTCCGGGGCTGGGTGTCGAGGTAAAGCCCAACCTGTGGATGGGGAATTCGACCCGGGTGGCCACCCACAACGACGCGGCGGACAATATCGCCTGTGTCGCGGCCGGACGCCGACGCTTCACCCTGTTTCCGCCGGATCAGGAAGACAACCTGTATATCGCCGATGCGCCCCACACCCCGGGTGGTCGCCCGATCAGTCTGGTGGATTTACGGGCGCCGGATCTGAAACGCTATCCGCGTTTTGCCCAGGCTCTGTCATCGGCCCAGGTTGCGGATCTGGAGCCGGGAGACGCCCTGTTCCTGCCCCGACATTGGTGGCACAACGTGGAAGCGTTTGGCCCGCTCAATATTCTGATCAACTTCTGGTGGTAGGGCGTTCAAAGGCGTGGAGGGGCCTATGGCGTCGTGATAAGGTCCGCAGTACTATAACGCCTGTCTCCCAACTCTCCGGATAATGCTTATGCCATATTTGCGTCTTAAAACCGTCGGGCTGCTCTGTGCCCTGCTGCTGTTGTGGCCGGTGTCTTCCTCGGCCGAGCCGCTTTCCTGGCCCGGCAATGCCAAAGCCGCGGTCAATCTTGCCTATGATGATGCGCTTGCTTCCCAGTTGGACTATGTGATTCCTGAGCTGAACCGGCGTGGGTTCCGGGGCAGCTTTTATGTGCCGGCGGCGGCCCCACTGTTACTGGAGCGCCTGGACGAGTGGCGCGCGGCGGCCGCTCAGGGGCATGAGCTGGGCAACCACTCGCTGTTCCATCAATGCGACAAGCAGCGTCCGGGGCGGGACTGGGTGGCGCCGCACCAGGATCTGAGCCAGATCCCGGTCGAGGCGTTTGCCGAGCAGATCGCGTTGGCCAATGACTTTCTGTTCCTGATTGATGGCGAGACGGAGCGGACCTATACGCCCCCCTGCGGCGATGTCCGGGTCGGAGACCGCGACTACCTGACTCCGGTGAAACCGCTCTTTCTCGGGGCCAAGTCCATCGGTTCTGGTGGGGTTACCCCCTCGCTGGAATCCCTGGACCGCTTTGGCATTACGGTTGCGGTGCCGACCGAGGTGTCCGGCGAAGAGCTGATCGCGGTGGTCGAGGAAGCGGCCCGTCGGGGCACCATGGCCAATTTTACCTTCCATGGCGTCGGTGGCGATTACCTGTCGGTCTCCCGGGAGGCGCATAACGCGTTACTGGAACATCTGGCGGCCCACCCCGAGCGCTACTGGGTCGACAGCTTCGTCAATATCATGCGTCACCTGCGGGATCACTGAACCCCCCGCTCTCCGGGGCTTCTGGCCCCAGCCACAGGTGGGAACCCGCGTCCCACCTTTGCCGCACCCCGGCGGCGGAAAAGTGGCAAACACCACCTTTCACTCTCCCATCAAAGTGGGACGACCCCTGTCCAATACCGGTCAAGAATGTCATCACGGACGAGCGTGGGACTCGTCCGGGTTATCGAACGACGTTATTTCCTGGTAATTGGTTGTTATGCGTCGCTCTGACTCTCCTTGAAAAAGCTTGGCTCCGCGAGGATGACTCCGGAGCCTTTTTTCCCCATACGAATAACAGCGAGACCGACAATGAACAAGTCCCTGACCCTCTGGGCCCCCTTGGCCCTGGCAGTGCTGGTGGGGTGTAACGGCCCGACCAGCGATAATCCATCTGACAGTTCCACTGGTGCCGAGCTCTGGCCGGAACATCCGACGCCCCTGGCTGATCCGATGGCTTACGAGCCGGAGATTGACGCACTGTTGGCTCGCATGTCCATTGAAGAGAAGGTGGGCCAGATGATTCAGCCGGAATTGCGCAACGTCACGCCGGAGGACGTCAAACGCTATCACCTGGGGTCCATCCTCAACGGTGGCGGTTCCTTCCCCGGTGGCGACAAGAATGCCACGGCACAAGACTGGCTGACCCTGGCGGACGGGTTCTATGAAGCCTCCATGGATGACAGCGATGGTTTTGCCGCCATTCCGGTTGTCTGGGCCACCGATGCCGTACACGGTCACAACAATGTCAAAGGGGCCACGCTTTTCCCCCATAACATCGGTCTCGGGGCGACCCGCAATCCGGATCTGATCCGTGAAATCGGCACTGTCACCGCCCGGGAAGTCGCCATCACCGGGCTGGACTGGAACTTTGCACCGACTCTGGCCGTTGCCCGGGACGATCGCTGGGGCCGCACCTATGAGGCCTATGCCGAAGATCCGGAGATTCTTTACGACTATGGCAAAGCCATGGTCGAAGGCCTCCAGGGGCGTGCAAACACCGATGAATTTTTCGGGCAGGGCCGCGTCTTGGCCACGGCCAAACACTACATTGCCGATGGCGGCACCGAAGGAGGGATCGACCGCGGTGATGCACCCTTCTCGGAAGTCGAGCTGCGCGATGTACACGGACCTGGCTACTTCGGTGCTCTGGATGCGGGCGTCCAGACTGTCATGGCCTCCTTCAGCAGTTGGCAGGGCAAAAAACTGCATGGGCACGGCTACCTGATGAACGAAGTGCTCAAGCAGCGCATGGGCTTTGATGGCCTGATTGTGGGTGACTGGAATGGCCACGAATTTGTGGATGGTTGCCGTCAGGACTCCTGCCCTGAAGCGGTCAACGCCGGGCTGGATATATTCATGGTGCCCGATCAGTGGCGGGCGCTGCACGCCAATACCGTTGCTCAGGTGAAATCCGGTGAGATTGCCGAAGAGCGCCTGAATGATGCGGTACGTCGGATTCTTCGGGTCAAATTCCGTGCGGGTATGTTTGAGAAGGGCAAGCCCTCCGATCGGCATTACGCCGGACGTGCGGACCTGATCGGTGCTGATGAGCACCGGGCGGTCGCCCGCCAGGCCGTGCGGGAAAGCCTGGTGCTGCTCAAAAATCAGAATGGTCTGCTGCCACTGAATCCGACCCAGCATATTCTGGTGGCGGGCGACGGTGCGGACAATATCGGTAAGCAAGCCGGTGGCTGGACGCTGACGTGGCAGGGTACCGGCAACGAAAACAGTGACTTCCCCGGTGCCACCTCTATTTACGATGGTATTGCCGACGCGGTGACCTCCGCCGGCGGATCGGTAGAGCTGGACGTGAACGGCGACTTCAGCGAGAAGCCGGACGTGGCGGTTGTTGTATTCGGTGAAGACCCCTACGCGGAAATGCAGGGTGACCGCGCCGACGTGGACTATGAGCCCGAGGCTGACCTGGAGCTACTCAAGCGCTTGCGCGATGAGGGAATTCCGGTGGTTTCGGTATTTCTGACCGGTCGCCCACTCTGGGTCAACCCCGAAATCAATGCCTCCGATGCGTTTGTCGTAGCCTGGCTGCCCGGTTCTGAGGGTGTGGGGGTGGCCGATGTGCTGGTCGCCGACGCCGAGGGACAGCCGCGTCACGACTTCCGTGGCAAGCTGTCATTTTCCTGGCCAGCTCGCGCCGATCAGACGCCCCTCAACCACGGCGATGGCCAGGCGACGCAGTTCCCCTACGGTTACGGCCTGAGCTACGCCGATGAGGGCAATCTGGAGCCGCTGTCGGAAGACAGTGGTCTGACCGAATCCGAAGCACAGACTGTGCTGCCTCTCTTTGAAAACCGTCCGATGGAACCCTGGCAGTGGGTACTCAGCGATGTGACTGAGAGGGCCCGGGTAGTCACCGGTAGCGGCGCGAAGCTACCCGGTATCGAAATCCAGTCGGTCGACCGTCTGGTTCAGGAAGACAGCCGGGCCGTTCGCTGGACAGGCACTGGTCCGGCCGAGGTGGCGTTGCGTTCTCCCGGGCGGGTGGATCTCAGTGCCTATGCCGGAAAGGCCCATCTGCGTGTCGATGTGAATGTGGTCGAGGCGCCCGCTTCAGCCGTAACGCTGGGCATGCGCTGCGGACAGGACTGTGTTGCCAGCGCGGATATCACCGAGTGGCTGGCCGGCGCGGACGCTAACACCTGGCAGACGCTGTCGATTGATCTCAGCTGTCTGGTTGAGGCCGGCGTGGACCCGTCCTTGGTGTTGTCACCTTTCTATATGAGCACCGAGGGTGCACTGCAGGTCAAACTCTACAACGTTCGACTGGAGATGGATTACCAGGGCGAAGGACTATGCCCGTAACGTCAGTGCGCAGGTACTGATTACCGTCCCCGGGGGCGGCCTCGGCCGCTCACGGGGGCGACACACAACATTGATGATAATAACGAGGTGTTTATGAAAACCGTAAATTATCCGGTAATCGGCCTGGGTATGGCGCTGCTTATGGTAGCTGGCTGTGGCAGCGACTCCGATGACTCGCCGGACAGCTCAAGCAGCAGCGTCAGTTCCTCCTCTTCTTCCTCTTCAAGCAGTGACAGTTCCAGCAGTGCGGCTGGCGGTCTGAGCGAGAACTGGACTCTGGTCTGGAGCGATGAGTTTGAGGGCGAATCGATCAATACCGAAAACTGGTCTCACGAAGTGAACTGCGCCGGTGGTGGCAATAATGAACTGCAGTGTTACACCGCCCGTGAAGAGAACAGCTACGTGGAAGACGGTCATCTGCACATTGTCGCGCGCCAGGAAAGTTTCAGTGGGCCTGGTGTCTTCGATGACGACCCTGCGTACAATCCCGATGATACCTCGGTTACCCGTGAGTACACGTCGGCCCGTCTGCGCACCAAAAACAAGGCGGACTGGAAGTATGGTCGTATCGAAGTGAGTGCCAAAACGCCACAGGGACAGGGACTGTGGCCGGCCATATGGATGCTACCCACAGAGAATGTTTACGGGGGTTGGCCGCTCAGTGGTGAAATCGACATTTTTGAAGCCGTCAACACCAATGCCAGCGGTGAGAATGAAATTCATGGAACCCTGCACTACGGGCGCCCCTGGCCGAACAACCTGAACAGCGGTGCCAGTTACTCTCCCGAGGAACCGATTTGGGAGAACTTCCACACCTACGCGATTGAATGGGAGGAAGGTGAAATTCGCTGGTATGTCGATGATGTGCATTTTGCGACCCAGACCGCTGACGACTGGTTCACCCTTGATTGGCAGGGGCAGGACGAAGGCTTCCAGACCGGTAACCCCGCCTCTCCGTTTGACGAGATGTTTCACCTGATCATGAACGTCGCTGTCGGTGGTAATTGGCCCGGCGCACCGGATGGTGCGACCACCTTCCCGCAGGAATTGGTAGTGGACTATGTCCGCGTCTATCAATGCGATGTCGATCCTGATAACGGAAAAGGCTGTGCCTGGATTGATGAAAGCGCGGAAGATGTCGACGGTACCGGTGGCACGCAGCAGGCGTTCGCTTTGTATGAAGACGGCCCGGCAACGCTGAACTTTTCGGTCTTCGATACCGATGTCAGCAATACGCTGGTTCCGGCGCAGTGGGAGGAAACCGCCGGAAACCTGGTTGTCGATACGGCGCTTCAGGTGGACGATCAGACGGTCTGGGATGTTCAGTTCAACGGTCTGAGTAACGTATTCCTGCTGTCGGGCGATATGAGCGAGGTCGATTACGTCGAAGATGGCTTCAGTTTCTCCCTCAATGAAGCGCTGAGCGGTATAACCTTTGATATGCGCGTGATTGACGCCAGTGAGGACGCATCACTGAGAGTCAAGCTCGATAGTGTTTGGCCCAATGTCAGCTCGCGTGACATTGAACTTCCGGAGACAGGTGTCTGGCAAAGCGTTTCGGTCCGGTTTTCGGATTTTGTCGCCAACGCCGACGAGCCCGGTGAGGTCAATTACAGTGATATCAACGCGCCGTTTGTTCTTGAGGCAACCAACGGCACTGCTCACGTTCAGTTGAATAACATCCGTGTGACCTGTTTCGGTCAGTCTTGTGGCGTCAATCCCAAACTGGATGGCACCGCCCCCGAAGGTACAGAGGCGGTAGATGTATTTGTTGATGGAAGCCTGACCGACACCTGGTCGGATCCGGGCGTGGACTTCTATGTCCAGGATGGACAGAGCATTACATCCAGCCTTGTGAATGATGGCGATCGTGGTGATGTGCTGGAACTGACTTTTGGTGCCAACGGCTTCGGCACTATGTTCATTCAATCCTCTGAGCCTCAAGATTTGAGTGCGTACGCTGCGGGTAATCTCGTATTTGATCTGAAAGTGATGGATGCGGGAAATAACAGCGATGGTTTTCTCGTCAAAGCCGACTGTATTTACCCTTGCACCTCAAATGAGCTGGCCGTGCCTTTGCAGAATGACGGTCAGTGGCACACCGTATCGGTGTCGATTGCTGACTTGACGTCAGGTTCGGGCTTTATCATGAACCGGGTCAACACTCCCTTCAGTCTGTGGCCGGTCATGGGGCAACAGAGTAACGTTGTTTTTCGCCTGGACAATATTCGTTGGGAGTTGAGCGAATAGAGACGCTTGATGCTTCGTTAACAACGTCTCAAAGAAGCTGTGTGATAACCTGGTTCACACAGCTTCTGAGCCGGCGAGAAAAATGCCCCGGACCTTGTTCGGGGCATTTTTGCTTTGAGTCGATATATATTTTCAGGCAATAAAGCGTTGGCGGGTAAATCGCCCCTTTGTTGTTGCGATCATCCCTGTGATCCACTCGCTGTCCGGCGCGGCAGCGGTAGGCGTTCTCTTACCGAATATAGGTGAAATCACTTTACTGAAAGTGCTCACCGGTTCCTTGGTTGTTGATGGACCGATCCGGTATCACCACAGCAGCCTGCTGCTTGTCCCACTTTTACTCCTGTTCTTCCCACTATAGGCGGAGGTGCCACTTTGTGAGATATGCACAACATGGCACGACACGGGCGGAAAAAGGCGTAGTTTCAACTCAGGCGGAGTCGATTTTCTTCAACGTGAAGGTTGAATGACTGACGAGCAGTACTTCGTTTACGAAAAATTGATAATAAACACTTATACATAAAACACGAGGTATTACCATGAATATAATAACCCAGGGTAATCGGACGATGCTGGCGGTGGCCGTATCGTTCGCAATAACGGCTTGTGGGGGATCGTCCAACGACTCCGATGATCCTCTGAGTTCCAGCAGCAGTTCAGTATCGAGCAGCGATTCCTCCTCTTCGATGAGCTCTGAGTCAGACGCTTCTGAGTCAAGCAGCTCTTCTTCGGTCAGCTCAGAGTCGAGCAGTTCCAGCTCCGAACCTTCCGGCGATTCCACGATTTACTCCCTTTACGAAGATGGTGTCAGTACCCTGATGCTGACTCTCGACGGTGAAGAACAAGAGGGATCGCTGGTTCCGGCCTTATACTCACCGGATGACAGCGTCGTTTCCGACCCGGCGGGTACTGGTCCGGACGGCGAGACGGTATGGTCTGTGCAGTTCAACGGCACCGAAGCCGGCAGCGTGTTCCTCTCTACCGAAGGCTCGGCTTACGATAACCGCCTGTCGCTGACGGACAATATGCAGCAGGAAGGTGCAATTGAATTCGACCTGTACGTTGAAGCCATTAACGCCGACACTGAGCTCTATGCAAAAATTGATAGTGGCTGGCCCAACGTCAGCGTCTATGAAATTGTAGATCCGGCCGAAGGTGAATGGATTTCGTTCAGCGTTCCCATCTCAGACCTGGAAGCCAATCCCGCTGAAGACGGACAAGCCGATTACGGCAACATCCTCAATGCGTTTGTTCTGGAAGCATTGAACGGTACGGCCATTGTGCATCTGAACAACATCCGCTATACCTGTGAGGTCGAGGACTGTGCCATTGAGGCGAATGCCCCGGCAGACACCGGGGATGGCGAAACTCTGAATATCTTTATGGGTGACCTTACCTCGGCCTTCAATGAACTGGGCGTGTTCAATGGCAATATCGAGATTGAAACCCTAAATGACGCGGATTTGGGAACCAACGTTTTTGAGTTTGTCTTCTCTGAAGCGGCTACCAACTCCGGCCCCTATATTGTAGCGCCAGCGGGTCCTCAGAACCTGGAAGCCTACGCCGGTGGAGAAGTCGTCTTTGACCTGAAGGTGGTCGACGCGGCCAGCAATACCTCCGGGTTCCTGATCAAAGCCGACCATAATGTGGGTGGCGTCGGCGGCAGTTCAGCCGAGTTGAGCATTCCTCTGCCGGATAACAACGACTGGAATGAAATCAGAGTTCCGATAGACGACTACACCTCTACGGGCCTGGACCTGTCCGGGGTTACCGCCGCCTTTGTCATGTTCCCTGTCTTCAATGAGCAGGCGGGCATGGTCTATCGTGTCGGCAATATCCGTTGGGTAGCGGCGACAGAAGGTGGTGATAATGACGATACACCGTCGGAACCTGCAGGCGAATTGAATGAAGTGCACATGACGCCGATTGTCGGTGGTAGCGTTCGCTTCAGTATTCGCCTTCCGGAAGTGAAGGACAATGTTCAGCTCTTCGCCCGTATTAATGGAGCGCAGGACTATGTGATTGCCGATCTTGGCCAGCGCACTGAGGCGATAACCGACAATGGCGACGGCACCTTTACCTATGAAATCCTGCGCGAATCGGCATACGCTGACGGTGATCTGATTGAAGCCCGTTTCTACAGTTATTCGCCCGACGCGGGACAGATTTTTTACCCTGGTCCAGCCGATGACATTTGGGCAGAGCTGACTTATCTGGACAGTGAAGCGGTTGAGGACGATCAGGGTGGTTCGGAGACAGGCTCAGGTGACGACATTGTCGACGGCGAAGTCGACGAGATCGTGATCACCGATGTCGAGAATGGTGGGGCGCAGTTCACGGTTCGGCTGTCAGAAGAGAAGGCGGACCTACAGCTCTTCGCCAGACGTAACGGTGCCCAGGATTACGTGGTTGGACTGGCGGACCATACGGTCATCGATAATGGCGACGGGACTTACACTTACTCTGTAACCCGCACCGGTGCCTATGAGGCGGGTGACCTGATCGAAGCCCGTTATTTCACCTACTTGCCCGAAAGCGGACAGATCTTTCTGCCCGGTCCGGGGGACGATGTGTGGGCGTCTTCGACCTACGGAGAGTAATCGCTCTTAGTTAGCCCAAAAAAAAAGCCGGCTGCGTCGTTTATCTGGGCGCAGCCGGCTTTCATATAATAAACGCGATGGTGACAATATGCGTGTAACGCTCTGTAAGCACCGAGTCGCCTTGACTCTGATGCTCTCCAGTATACTGACCGCCTGTGGTGGCGGATCAGGCAACTCCCCAAATTCTGATCAGACCAATAGTTCAAGTTCAAGCAGTGAGAGTTCGATTTCCAGCTCACTGAGCAGTACATCGGAAGAATCCAGCTCGTCAGTCTCTAGTGCGACTAGCGACAGTAGTAGCTCAGAGAGCACTAGTCAGTCCTCCACCGATGACGCGTCGTCCTCCAGTGAGCAAGCCAGTAGCTCATCGCAGGCAACGGATGTCGTGGAACTGAACCAGGTGCAGATTGCGGCGGTAGCCGGCGGTGGTGCGCAGTTCAGTATTCGGCTGCCAGAGAAAAAAGATGCGGTTCACTTGTTCGCCCGGCGTAACGGCCAGCAAGACTATGTAGTCAATGACATTCAATCTGACAGTGCGCGTGTGACGGATCACGGCGATGGCAGTTATACCTATCAGGTGACTCGCTCGGACGGCTATCAGGATGGAGACCTGATTGAAGCGCGAATTTACACTTATCAGCCCGACAGTGGCCAGATTTTCTACCCCGGGCCGGCCGACAATACCTGGGTGGAGTTGACCTATTCGGCCGATGCGGTAACCGACCCGGTTGACGGAGGCGCCAGCTCCAGTAGCGCGGACTCCAGCAGTGAAGGCAGCAGCTCCAGCTTGCCGTCGAGTGAGTACACCGAGGGTGGCTATGTGCCAGATTACGATCCGGGCTATGAGCCGCAATCGGTAGGTGGCGTAATGCCCCTGTTTCATCAGGGAACGCCTCTGGAAGCCGTTATTCGCTATGAGACCGAGGATGCTGTGGTTACCCGCTTTTCCGATCGAGCTCGGGATCGGCATGCCAAAGAAGATCAGTTTCAGCAATACGACCATTATTTGAGTTTCTACTGGGAGCACCGTACCGCCTCGGTTGAGATCGTCGACAAGGTCGCCAAGGGCGGCAGCACCGTGCGGATGAACGTGCGTACCGAGTGGCGCCTGAACGACACTGAAGCGGAGAACCGCTGGTTTTATATTGGTCGCAATACGGTCGCAGAATTCTGCGATAACGGCACCATGGAGGTGCTGGACGATCTGAACTACTACAAAGAGCGTAGTCACAACTGCCGTGAGGGCCGGGCCATTCAAATTGGCGATAAGCTGGAATTCGAGATCAGCCAATTCCTTGATCCAAGTGTTCCCAATGGTCGAGCGCCTTATTACGGCACTACCTACCTGTATATCGTGGGTGAGGGCATGGTGCCCTGGGATGTCGGTGGTACGACGCCGGCCGGTGGCATTAAAGACTCAGTGCCTATTCCGCGACGTGCGTGGCTCGGTGGCGACACGACCATTCATGCCAATACCTCGGGCGAGCCGCATAATCGCTTCATGCAGATGGCTACCAACCTCGGCTACGAGAATGCGCAGCCCTTTGTTGAGGGACGTCGCCTGTTGCACTCCTCGTTTGATGACGGAACGCACGATGAGAATGTCACCGAAAATCCGGTTTACGAGGAAGTGGTCGGAATGGCCGGCCCTCGTTATATCAACGAAGCCTGCACGGACTGCCATGTGCGTAATGGCCGGGCGGTACCGGAATCCATTGGGGAGCATCTGGACAAGTGGGTGTTTCGGGTGGCAGACGCTGACGCCAATGCCCACCCGGCCTTGGGGCACGTCTTTCAAGGGGAAGCGAACAGTGGTGCAGACAGCGAAGGCGAAGTCTTCATCGCGTCCTGGACCGAAGAGAACGGCTTGCGCTCCCCCAACTTCGAGTTCTCCGGGGTGACGCCAGAACGTTTCTCCGGGCGGATTGCGCCGGCGATGGTGGGTCTGGGGCTGCTTGAGGCCATTCCCGAAGAGGCCATTCTTGCGCTGGAGGATCCCGATGATGCCGATGGTGATGGTATTTCGGGGCGGGCGCATCTGGGTCGTGGACCCAGAAAGCGGAGAAACCCGTCTGGGCCGGTTTGGCTGGAAAGCAGGTAAGGTCAGCATCAAACACCAGACGGTGTCCGCCTTGAACACCGATATGGGCGTGATGACTGCCATACTGCCAGACCCTGACTGTGGCAGTGCTCAAGCGGATTGCGGCCCCAGTGGCGCTGAGCTGGACGAGGAGTACGTCGATCTTCTGGTGAAGTATGTGGCGCTGCTGGGGGTTCCACCGCAGCGTGATTACGATGACCCGTCGGTGCAGAATGGCGCACAGCTGTTCAAGGAAGCCGGCTGTGCCGGTTGCCATACGCCGAGCCACCAGACCAGTGAGTACCATCCGTTTGCGGAGCTGCGCGATCAGACCATCCACCCCTATACGGACCTGTTGCTACACGATATGGGGCCGGGACTGGCTGATAACCTGGGTGAAGGAGAGGCGTCCGGATCAGAGTGGCGCACCGCACCGCTGTGGGGTTTGGGCCTTTCCGCTTGTGTGACTGGCGGTATGACTGAAGCCCCGCAGGGCCAGCGAGGGTGTATCCCCGAAGAGGGTTACCTGCACGATGGTCGGGCCCGCACGGTGGAAGAAGCCATTCTGTGGCATGGCGGCGAGGCGGATGATGCCCGGGCGGCCTATGAGGGGCTATCCGCGCAGCAGCAAGAGGATATGCTGAACTTCCTCTACTCGCTCTGATCAACCGGGAGCATCTGAGCTCTTGTTCCAGAAGGCCCCGGAGTTTGCTCCGGGGCCTTTTTCGTGGTGGGTGATTTACTTGGCAGGTGCCCCGCCTTTTTCCTTGCGGTACTCCGATGGCGACATGCCAGTCAGCCGCTTGAAAAAACGGTGGAAGGCCGACTTACTATTGAATCCGGATTCCAGCAGAATATCCAGAATGGTTTTGTCCATAGTGCCCGGGTCCGCGAGCAGACGTTTGGCTTCGTCCACCCGATAGGTGTTGATAAACTCGAAGAAGTTGGTGCCAAAGTGCTTGTTGATTACCGATGAGACTTCTTTCACAGGAAGCCCCAGGCGGGCCGAGAACTGCTCGATGTTGAGGTTCTGTTGCAGGTAGATCTTGTCGGTCTCCATGGCGGCCTTCACCCGGTCGATCGCCGAGTCCGATGGTTTGTCCTCGGCCGGCGCCCGGGTTTCCTCCGCCCGGGTTTCGAGCAGCTGGTGGGCATACATCAAACTGTAGGTAAACAGGCCGTTGATCAGGATAAAGGTGATGTAATTGTCAGCAATCCCAAGGTAATCGGCGGTTTCCGGCGATGTGTACTTGGCGAGAATATGGACGACCATGGTCCAGGTCCAGCTGGCGAAAAAGCCCAGCGTCAGGATGTTCAGCCAGCGCGGTTCGGTGCTGGAGAAGTGGGAGTATTCGTCTTTGAGTTCCGAACGGTAGCGTTGCACCAACGCAACAGCGGCGAAGGAGTAGACCAGAGGCACCAGCTTGGCGGCATCCCAGAGGAAGGTAACGACCGTTTCCGGCTGTTCATCGCCCATGGCCCAGATATGGCGAAGGTCATTGCTGTCGATGGCAAACACGGCCATGAACAGAGACGCTACCAGCGCCGGTGCCAGGTGCACAAGGTGAACGGGACGAAGCGTGAATTGCGCGCGGGTGATTGAGGCAACGTACAGGTACAGCGCCGGACCTTTGAGCATCAGGGAGGTCATCAGGAAGTAGGGAATCCAGTGTTGATCGATGACAGGACCAATATGCACCTGATCATTCCATAGAATCAGCGTGGTAGCGGAACCCGTGGCGATGACCAGCAGAAATGTACTCAGTAGACGTCCGTATAATCGGTTCTGGGCCGGCATGGCAGCCTGAAGCAGCGCCAGTAAGATGCTCTCGGCGACGGTCATCAGCAGGATGACGTCGTGAATATTGAAAATGTAATCTTTCATGGAGTCGGGGTAGGGAACCTTCATTATTGTGGTGCAACCAAACGCTAATCTGTCATATTTCCCCCCATTGGGCAACCAGACGGGCCGTTTTGGATCTTGTCCAGCGGACTAAAAGGTGTCGTGTTATGGTTGGGTCTACGAGCTCCGGCACTCGCCGGAAAAGCTCAAGTCCGGACTTTTACCCCAAGGAGCCCTATCTGTGAGACTGTCCAAAGCCGCCCCGGATTTTTCAGCGTTACCCGAGACCTTGCCCTATCTCGCATTTGACCCAAGGGAAGATGGAGCAAACACCGGCGATGCCGCCATTCGGACTTATTTAAGGTATTACGGGCTGGATCTCGCCGCCGAGTTTCCCGATGTGGCTCAGGGCGTCGGGCGGGTTCGTGTGGATCAGTGGGATATCGCGTGCCATTATTGGTTGCCTCCCCAACCGCAGGGGCACTTGAGTATCGTGCACGGGTATTTCGACCACTCCGCACTGTACGGTCACGCGGTGCGCTTTGCGCTCAGACACAACCTGTCAGTGCTTACCTATGACCAGCCCGGCCATGGCCTGAGCTCGGGGTCACGCCTGGTGATTGACAGTTTCGACCGTTACGCTGATGTCTTGCAGCAACTGCTTGAGCGTTCACAACCCCTGTTCGGTCCGCGGCGGTTTGCTCTGGGGCAGAGCATGGGGGGCGCAACGCTGCTCAATCACCTCTGGCGCCATGGCAATGCGCTGACCGGTCGCACCGCCCTGTTTGCACCGCTGGTTCTTCCCCGAGGCTGGGCGCTCAGTCGGTGGCTGTATGCGCTGTTGCATCGCTGGGTGCGGGAAATACCCCGGACGTTTATCGACAGCTCCCATGATTCGGACTTCAATCGCTTTCTGGCGTCGGAAGATCCGCTTCAATATCGGCGTGTGAGTGTCGAGTGGGTGGGTGCCATGAAGCGCTGGGATGAAACCTTGCGGAGCTGGCCAAGGCGTAATGAGGACATACTGTTGGTTCAGGGCACCGGGGATGACACTATAGACTGGCAGTATAACCTGCAACAAATCGGTCGCAAGTTGCCCAACCTGACCGTGGAAATGCTGGAGGGCGCCCGTCACCACCTGGTAAACGAGGCCCCCGAGTACCGGGACCCGGCGTTCGCCGCGGTCGAACGGTTTTTCTTCCAGTAGGTCGGATTACGCTTCGCTAATCCGACCTACTGGGCATTGGGTACGCCAGTTTAAAACAACACCCGACAGCGAATGGTCCCTTCAATCTCCCGCAGTTGCTTGAGCACCTCGGGACTGTAGGGCGAATAGATATCCACCACCACATAACCCACTTTCTCGTTGGTCTGCAGGTACTGGGCGGCGATATTGATCTGGTTGTCCGAGAAAATCCGGTTGATTGCCGACATGACGCCCGGCACGTTGGCGTGCACGTGCAGCAGCCGATGTGCGTCCGGGTGTCCGGGCAGCGCCACTTCCGGGAAGTTGACCGAGCTGGTCGTGGTACCGTTGTCCGAATACATGATCAGTTTCTCGGCCACTTCCACCCCGATATTCTGCTGGGCTTCCACCGTGGAGCCGCCGATGTGGGGCGTCAGAATGACGTTATCCAGGCCGCGCAACGGGCTGACGAACTCGTCGTCGTTACCTTTGGGCTCCACAGGAAATACATCAATCGCCGCGCCGGCCAGTTTGTCCGCCTTGATCGCCTCGGCCAGCGCATCGATATCAATCACTGTGCCGCGCGAGGCATTGATCAGAATCGAGCCGGGTTTCATCTGTTCGAGCTGCTCGGCGCCAATCATGTTCTTGGTTGAGCCGGTTTCCGGCACGTGCAGGCTGACGATGTCGGCGTGGTTGAGCAGCTCATTCAGGCTGCGCATCTGGGTGGCATTTCCCAGCGGCAGTTTGGGAATGACATCATAGAAGCAGACGTTCATGCCCAGGCTCTCGGCCAGCACGCTCAACTGACTGCCGATGGAGCCATAGCCGATAATGCCCAGGGTCTTGCCGCGAATTTCGTAAGAACCCACGGCCGACTTCTGCCAGCCGCCGCGATGGCAGACAGCGTTTTTCTCGGGAATCCCGCGCAACAGCAGAATCGCTTCGGCCAGCACCAGCTCGGCCACCGAGCGGGTATTGGAGTAGGGCGCGTTGAACACTGCCACGCCGTGTTCCTGAGCGGCCTTGAGGTCGACCTGGTTGGTGCCGATGCAGAAGCAGCCCGCCGCGATCAGCTTATGGGCGTTCTCAAACACTTTGCGGGTCAGTTGAGTGCGCGAGCGCAGGCCGACGAAGTGGGCATCCCTGATGCGCTCGATCAGCTCGTCTTCAGCCAGTGCGGTCTTGAGGTAGTCGATGTTGGTGTAACCGGCGGCATTGAGGGTGTCGACGGCGGATTGGTGGACACCTTCCAGCAACAGAAACTTGATCTTGCTTTTGTCCAATGACTTTTTGCTCATGAACGCAGTCACCTCAGCGGATTCGGGTTGGCATTGACCCTGCGTGGGAGGGGATGAAAAAGGGCCCGCATAATACCACAAGTTCCTGCCCGGGTGGACGCCAGTGGCGACCACCACGCCACCCTGTCCGATGACGGGCATCTGACCACCGGCCCCTGGCGTAGGGCGCGGTAAGGCCGGACGTGACCCGAACCACCTCAAAAGTGATCGCATCGTGTGTATTTGCGACAGATGATATGGATCAGTGCGGAAGGACTTCTGTGACAATCAACCGGTGGTTGCCGCTGTCGTCAGGTTGGTAAAACCACCGCACCTCGGCGTCTTTGAGGGTCATTCCGTAGCGTCGGGCCGGGTCCGGCTTCTGGTATTGGGGGCGGGGGTCCTGTTGCAGGACCTGGCGCACAAGCGCTTCCCAGTCCTCGCCCGTGCGTCCACCCAAAGCCCGGCACCCGGCCTCCGCCTCCGGTGTAAACACCACCTCCACCCACTCCGGGGCGGTATCCGCAAAGCGGTTCTCCGCCTCCGGCAGCGAATCCGTGTAGGGGACGTAGGGCTTGATATCCAGCACCGGCGTGCCATCGAGCAGGTCAATGCCCGACAACTCCAGCCACAATTTGCCGCTCTCCTGCTTCACCGCCTCCAGCTTCACCACCGACAATCCGATGGGGTTGGGGCGCAGGGGGGAGCGGGTGGCAAACACGCCCAAACTTCGGTTGCCGCCCAGGCGCGGCGGGCGGACCCGGGGGCGCCACTGATCGCTCGGGGGGCGATGAAACACAAATTGTAGCCACAGGTGCGAGCACTGCTCCAGCCCCGCCAGCGCCTGAGGATCGTTGTATGGGGGCAGCAGTTCCAGTTGGGCCCGGACCGCCGGGGCCAGGCCCGGTTGGCGGGGAATGCCGAACTTCTCCACAAAGGGGGAGCGAATGATGCCAATGGGCGAGAAGGTGTAATCGGCCGTGTCGGTCATGGGTTGGGTCGGTTGGGGAGATTTGAGAACCTTGCCGGCATCCAGTAGTCTTAGCGGCTACCCGGATTGCTGCCGTATCGTGAACCTATGTTGAATCGCGCCGCCTCAAAACGCAATGCTCTCTGGTCGCTACTGACGGCCGGACTGGTATTGATCCTGTGCTGGAGCCAGCCTCTGACGGCGGCCTCTCTGTGCCCGCTGCAGGCCGGACTGTATGAACGCCCGGTAGCGGAGTCCGGGGTTGCGCCCGTCCTGAAGGCCGAGCTCGCGTCGGTTCCGGTTGACCTCAAGCCTGAGCACGGCGACTGCGACCTGACCGAACAATGGTTGCAGAGTCAGGTGTTCCAGGCGGACCTGTTTCTGCCCACCTGTCTGCTGTTGCTCTGGCTGCTGATCGGCCTGGCATCGCGCAAGGGTGGTCGCTGGCGTCTGTCCGAGCCCATTGTCCCGCCGCGTCGGCGGCATCTGCTCTTCTGTGTGTTTCGCGAATAGCGTCGATTGAACCCCTCGCCCGGCCGTGCCGGGCGAGGTTGCACCCTATACGATCGATTCTGTTTTGGAGACACGTTATGCATTTCTCTCGATGGTTGATCTGGGCGAGCCTGCTGCTCGTCTGGGCGACCTCGGGCTCCGCCGCCCCGACCACGGGCTGGCTGAGTACCGAACAACACCCCGAGGCGCAGGTGCGCCTCTCTCTGACCGGCCAGCGGTACGACGACGGGCGCCTGAGTGCGCTGCTCGAAGTGCGTCTGGACGGCGACTGGAAAACCTACTGGCGCTCGCCCGGTGAGGGGGGCGTGGCTCCCTCTGCGGACTGGTCGGCCTCGACTAACCTCGAACAGGTCCAGTGGCGCTGGCCGGCTCCGGAACGCTTTGACTTGATGGGCATCGACACCGTCGGGTATCAGGGCGAAGTCGGTTTCCCGCTGGACATTGACCCGCAGCAGGCGGATCAGCCGATTCAGGTGCGGGGCCGCTTTACCCTGTCCAGTTGCACTGATATCTGCGTGCTGACCGACTATGAACTGAACCTCAGTATCGATCCCCGGACCCTGAGTCCGTCGGATGAGCGGCTGCACCTTTACAATCAGGCGTTGAGCCAAGTGCCCCGCGCCCTGCCGGGCATTGAGGTGAAGTCGCTTGAGTGGGATGAGCGCTCGGGTTACCTGCGTGCCACCCTGGAGCGTCCCTCGGGCTGGTCACAACCGGATGTGCTGCTCGATGGTGATTTCCCCGGTGCTGACGAAACCCTGTTCCAGAAGCCGACCATAACGGTGGATGGCACCACCCTGACTGCGCTGTTTCAGCCAGAGTTTTGGTCCGAGGCACCGGATTGGGAGGGGGAAACCCTGTCTCTGACCTTGCTCGATCAATCCCTGGCGGCGGAGTACCCGGTGACCCTGGAGGCGGCCAGCGCACCGATAGCGCCGGAGGCGGAGTTGGCGCTCTGGCAGATCATTGGCGTGGCGCTCTTGGGCGGCCTGATTCTGAACGCGATGCCCTGCGTGCTGCCGGTGCTGGGCCTGAAATTGCACAGCCTGGCCGGTGCCTCGGGACTGGGCCGGCGGCAGGTGCGCGGTCAGTTCCTGGCCTCCGCCGCCGGTATCCTGGTGTCTTTCTGGCTGCTGGCGGCCTTTCTGTTGGTGCTGAAACTGACCGGCGGTGCTCTGGGTTGGGGCATCCAGTTTCAGAGCCCCTGGTTTATCGGCCTGCTCACCCTGGTCACCTGGCTGTTCGCCCTGAATTTGCTGGGCCTGTTCGAGCTGCGCTTGCCCGGTCGGCTCGGCGACTGGATGGCCCAGCGGGGTGATCACTCCCGCTGGGGCCACTTTGTTCAGGGCATGTTTGCCACCTTTCTGGCCACTCCCTGTACCGCGCCGTTTCTGGGTACCGCCGTGGCCTTTGCCCTCGGGGCCAATGCCCTGCAGTTGCTGACGACGTTTACCGCTCTGGCGGTGGGCATGGCGCTGCCCTGGTTGGCCATTGCCCTCTGGCCTGGCGCGGTGCGCTGGCTGCCCAGACCCGGCCCCTGGATGAATCGGCTTAAGGTTCTGTTTGGCGTGCTGATGGGGATCACCAGTGTGTGGTTACTCAGCCTGTGGATGCGCTTCTTGAGCGGTTACGCTCTGGTGCTGGTTCTGTCGATACTGGTGGTGCCCGCACTGTGGCTGGTGTACCGCCGTAAAGGGGGGCGGGTGCTGGGTGTCACGCTCGCGGCCGGCCTGCCCTCGCTGCTTGGGGTGGGGCTGCTGGGCAGCCTGGCGTTGGGGCACTGGGGTCAGCCATTGCCCGAAGATCACGCCTGGGAGGTGTTTGAGCGCGAGGCAATTGCCCCGGCGGTGGCCAGCGGGCAGACGGTGTTTGTCGACGTCACCGCCGACTGGTGCATCACCTGTCAGGCCAACAAGTTGGGGGTGTTGCTGCAGGAACCGGTTTACAGCGCCCTGGGCGAGTCCGATATTCGGCGCCTGCGGGCCGATTGGACCCAGCCGGACGAGCGTATCAGTGAGTACCTTAAAGCACAGGGTCAGTACGGTGTGCCCTTCAATCGGGTTTATGGGCCGGGCGCGCCGGAAGGTATCAACCTGCCGACGCTGCTCACCACCGAGCAGGTACTGGCCGCATTGGAGCAGGCAAACGGTAAGCCTCTGCCCGGAGGTGCGCAATGAGCGCGTCTTCGGAACAGGCGCCACCACGGCGGCGCTGGCTGGGCTGGTTGCGGCAAGTGGTCGTGTTGGTGCTGCTGTTCGCGGTGGTATCCACCCTGTCCGACGCCTGGCGCAGCCGCTCGGTGCCGGAGCAGGGCCTGCCGGACTGGCCCATGCACACACTGACCGGAGAGACCATTGACCTGGCGGCGCTCAGTGAGGAACGCCCCGTCCTGGTCTATTTCTGGGCCACCTGGTGTGGCGTGTGCAAACTGGTGTCGCCCACCGTCGACTGGCTGGCCGAGGACCACACCGTGGTGTCGGTTGCCCTGACCTCCGGTGACAACGCTCGCCTGGCCCGCTTTCTGAGTGCCAAAGGCTACGACTTCCCGGTGGTCAATGATCCCCGGGGCGAGCTCGCGCGCGCCTGGGGCATAGCCGCCACCCCCTCCATTGCGATTGTCCGCAAGGGCGAAATTTCCTCTTTTACCGTGGGCATCACCACACCGCCGGGCCTGTGGCTGCGGTTGTGGTGGGCCTCATAAAACCAATTTCTGGAGAAACATCATGAACCGATTTTTACTAAACCGTCTGGGCACCCTGGTGCTCGCCACCGTACTACTGGCGCCTCTGGCGTGGGCCGATTCGCTGACCAAAGCCCAGGAGGAGCAGCTAAAAACCCTGGATACCCTGCTGAGGGAAAACCCGGAGATCATCGACTCCCTGGTGACCAGCGTGCAGCGCCATTTGGAGCAGCAGAAAAATTCCGCGTCGGCCCTCGAGGATCAGCGCGAGTGGATGAACGATGCCCGTCATCCGGCGCTGGGCAATCTTGAAGGCGAGCGGGTGCTGGTGGTGTTCAATGACTACAACTGCCCTTTCTGTAAACGCCTGGAGCCGGTGCTGGAGCAGGCAATGCAGGAGTACCCGGACCTGAAAGTCATTAACGTTTTTCTGCCGTTGCGTCAGCAGAGCGTCGAGGGCCTGGATACCAACTCGGCCCAGTTTGCCATGCAGGTCTGGCAGGACGCGCCGGGCAAATTCCCCGAGGTCCATCGGCGCCTGATGGATAAAAGCGGTATGCACACCGCCCGTTCCCTGCGCGATGTGGCCAAGGCCACGGATACCGAAGCGCAACTTGAGCGCAGTGCCGGCCAGGGCGCCCAGGTGCAGGAAAACTACGGTGTCTTCACCGGCCTTGGGTTGCGCGGCACCCCGAGCCTGGTGGCGGGCGATGAGGTGGTGCCCGGATTTGTGCCCTATGAGCGCCTGAAGCCGCTTCTGGAGCAGGCCCGTTAAGCACTGAGACCCGCTCCCTTGCCAGCATGCTGTGGATCGCTTAGGCTCATCGCACTATTGAGGCGAACAAAGGGATTCCATCATGCTGGCAAGTCTGTGGGTGGCGGTGACGCTACTGGTTCTACTGACGGTTCTGCCGGTATGGCGACACGACCGTTGGTGGATACGCGGATTGGACTTCCCCCGCTTACAACTGGCCTTGCTGGCCTTGTTTCTGGTGCTGTTGCCCTGGTGGTTGTCACCCTCGGACGCCGGGCACATATGGGCAATGGCGTTGGTCAGCGTTGCCTGCTTTGCCTATCACGCCTGGTGGATACTTCCCTACACTCCCCTGCATCCCAAAGAGGTTCGCGACGCAGGATCGTTGAGCGGGACGGATCGGGCCAACCGCATTGCCATCATGACGGCCAATGTCCTCACGCCCAATCGCCAGGCTCAGCGATTGCTGTCTCTGGTGAAGGAACATCAACCCGACATTCTGGTGACGCTTGAGTCCGATCGCTGGTGGCAACAACAGCTCGATGCCCTCGAAACGGATTATGGCTACACCATCAAGTGCCCCCTCGATAATCTTTACGGCATGCATGTCTACTCGCGCTATCCGCTGGACAATGTCGCCATTCAGTTCCTGGTGGAGGACGACGTGCCTTCCATGCATGCCGAGGTGTTGTTGCCCTCCGGTGAGCGGATCGTTTTGCACTGCCTGCACCCGGCACCACCCAGTCCCACGGAAAATGAAACCTCCTCGGAACGTGATGCGGAGCTGCTGGTGGTGGGCCGCAGTGTGGCCAAAAGCGATTCGCCGGTGATCGTGACCGGCGATCTGAACGATGTCGCCTGGTCGGCCACCACCCGCCTGTTTCGCAAAATCAGTGGCCTGTTGGACCCTCGCATCGGGCGGCGTATGTGCAACAGTTTTCACGCCAGGGTTCCGCTGCTGCGCTGGCCACTGGACCACCTGTTTCACAGCGAGCACTTTGTGCTGGAAGAACTCCGGCGTCTGCCGGCGTTTGGGTCGGACCATTTTCCGGTCTTGGTGCGCTTGGTGTATCGGTCCAATGCGCGGCCTCAAGAAGGGCTGGATGCCGATCGGGAAGACCGCCAGTGGGCCCGGGAAAAAATGGCCGAAGAAGCGGTCGCGCCAGGCGAGGTGCATCGCCCGGAAGCGGCCATGCCGAGATAGCTGGGGGCGAGCCGGCGAACCGGTTCAGGCTTCTCCACCGCGCCGGTTCAGGCCCATTTTCTCAAAGGCCTGATACAGCTTGGCCAGGGTGATGGGTTTGCCCAGGTAGTGATTCATTCCCGAGGCGAACACCTCTTCACGGTGTTCCTGCAGGGCGTGGGCCGTCAGAGCCACAATGGGAATGGCCGGACGGTTGTGATGGCGTTCATGCTCGCGGATGCTGCGAGTGGCCTCGAAGCCATCCATTTCCGGCATTTCGCAATCCATCAGGATCAGATCGTAGCTCCCCCGGCAGGCCGCCTCGTAAGCGGCCAGACCGTCCTCGACCAAACGGGCGTCGATGCCCATCTTGCCCAGCAACCCTTTGATCACCATCCGGTTGACGGCATTGTCTTCCGCGACCAGCACTCTCAGGTGCGCGAATTGTCGGTAGTCGGTCGGCGACGGAGTACTGCCGTTTTCCTCCTCCAGGTTTTCACCCAGCATGCTGATCAGTCGGCGGCGCAGGCTGCGAGCCGAAAACGGTTTGTGCAGTACGCTGTGAATGCCGAGTTTCGTCAGGTTTTCCGGTTCGGCGCCGAGCTCTCCGGCATCGAGCAGCAGTCGGGGAATGTCTTGCGCGATCGAATCCCGGTTGAGTTGCTCGGCCAACGCGATGCCCTCCATGTCATCGAGTTGACTGCCGATGGCGATGAAGTCGACGGCTTTGTTCTGCTCAGTCAACGTGTACAGCCGGCTCATGGCGTCCGCTCCGGAGGCGACGCAGTCCAGAGTCATCCCCCAGCGTTTGCAGTGACGGGCGAGAAAGTCGCCCAGGCGCGGGCTCGGGTCAACAAACAGCAGGCGGCGGCCTTTCAGGATGGCCATCGCCTTCTCTTCCTGTGCCCGCTGACGGTCGGGCATGGGTTCGAAGGTTGCCGTGAACCAGAAACGCGCGCCCCGCCCCTTTTCGCTCTCGACGCCGATGGTGCCCCCCATCAGCTCCGCCAGGCTTTTGCAGATGGCGAGACCGAGTCCGGTGCCGCCGTATTGCCGGGTGGTTGAGGTGTCTTCCTGATTGAACGAATCAAAGAGGTGCGTCTGCGCCGAAGGCGCAATCCCGATGCCGGTGTCCTGAATGGAAAACAGCAGCCGGGGTTGCTCGTCGGTATAGTCCTCGGCCCGGCAGACTTCCAGAACAATGTGTCCCTTGTTGGTGAATTTGAAGGCGTTGCCGAGCAGGTTGATCAGAATCTGGCGCAGCCGGGTCGGGTCGCCCTTGAGTTTGCGGGGAACATCCGGGTCGACGCCACCCATCAGTTCTATGCCCTGCTTGTTGGCCGTCGCGCCAAACAGGCGCAGGCAGTCCTCAATCAGATCCTCCAGATCAAAGGCGGCCACTTCGAGCTGCATTTTGCCCGCTTCGATTTTCGAGTAATCCAGGATGTCGTTGATGATTTCCAGCAGGGTTTCCCCGGAGCGGTGAATCACATCCAGATAGTGTTTCTGATTGTCGTTCAGGGGCGTGTCCCGCAGCATATCCAACATACCGATCACCCCATTCATGGGGGTGCGGATTTCGTGGCTCATGGTCGCCAGAAATTGGCTCTTGGCCCGGTTGGCATCTTCGGCGGCCAGTTTCTGTCGCTCGTTACGGGCCTTCTCCTCCCGTTCGTGCAGTAGTGCCAACTCCATCGCCTGACGCTGCTCAATATCCTCGAGCAGTGTTTCCCGCATGTGATTGATCGCTTCGACGACGTTGTCCAGCTCGTCGGGGTTGTCATCCGGTTTGATCCGCTTCAGGCGCAAAGGGGTGGTCAGGTTATCCAGATGGAGCTGGCGGGCGTAGTGAGCAATCGTCTCCATATGGCGGGTAAGCAGGGTGTACACCAGCCAGAGGATGAAAAACGAAATGATCAGGGTTTTGGTACCCTGCACACCGGCGATAAACAGCGTGCGCTGCCACAACCGGTCGTAGATGTTGGTCAGGCTGGCGGTAATCTGTAGGGTGCCCAGTTCTTGCCGGGGCGTGCTCTCGTCCTGATAGACCAGGGGGTATTCCTTGATCAGGTACTGATTGGGCCGCGCTTCAATGTCCGCCTGGGTCGTGCCTTCCTTGTACTCGATCAGGGTCTGCTCAGCATTATTCCAGTCGCGCCAGGAAACGCTGACCTGCACCACATCTTCCACATCCAGCACACTGTCGATCTGAATCGACAGCTGATCCTGGTCAAACCCCCACAGGCTTTTGGTGATGCTCGCCAGGGTGCTGACTCGCACCTGATCCAGGCGCTCTTCCAGTGCGGACAGGTCGTCGTGAAAGCTTGAGTAGAGTTGCATCAGGATGGCCACCAGGGTGATGGCCGAGCTGCTCAGGATGATCAGTCCGAGCAGGCGGGTGGCGATGGGGTTTTCGCGTGTGTAGCGAATAAGTCGCAGCATGAAGGTCGGTCACTGGCAGAATGGGCGAAGCGCTCGAAACAAGTGTAGCACTTCGCCCACCGGTCGGTTACCGCTTTTGGCTGAGCTGGACCTCCAGATC
This sequence comes from Marinimicrobium sp. C6131, assembly GCF_026153455.1. Classification (NCBI taxonomy): domain Bacteria; kingdom Pseudomonadati; phylum Pseudomonadota; class Gammaproteobacteria; order Cellvibrionales; family Cellvibrionaceae; genus Marinimicrobium; species Marinimicrobium sp. C6131. Next base: position 2,748,772 of record NZ_CP110629.1, on the reverse strand, counting down.
CTCCAGTGAAACACCTTTGGTCTCGGGCATCAGGTAGCGCACGAACAGCAGTTGCAGCACCATCATGGCGGCAAAAAAAGCAAATAGCGGGGCTCCACCGAACGTGCCGGCGAAATACGGAAAGCTGAACGCGACCAAAGCGGCAAATACCCAGTGGGTACCCGAACCCAGGGACATGCCGTAACCGCGGACGCTGTTGGGGAAGATCTCGGCGATAAAGACCCAGATGCAGGCACCCTGACCGATCGCGTGGGAGGCGATAAACACAAAAATCAGTAGTGGCACCAGGCTGCCGCCAAACGCCTCCAGATGAAAGATCAGGGCCAGGCTGGTCAGTGACAGAATGTAGCCAAACGAGCCAATGTACATGAGGAAGCGTCGCCCGAACCGGTCGATCAGAGCCAGACCTATGAGGGTGAACACCAGATTCACCAGCCCGAGCCCGGCGGAGGACAGCAGCGCGGCGCTGCTCTCCATGCCGGCCATGGAAAAAATGCGCGGCGCGTAATAGATGACCGCGTTGATGCCGGACACCTGATTGAAAAACGCGAACAGGAACGCGAGTAGAATCGGCCAGCGATAGCGACCCGACAGAAACTCCCTGAGCTCGCTGCCCTGGATCTTCTGTTTGTGGCTGTGCTCAATGTCGGCCAACGCCTGCTCGACCCGACTGGGGTCGATCATCGTGAGCACTCGGCGGGCTTCGTCGTGGGCACCGCGCCGGGTGATCAGCCAGCGGGGGCTGCGGGGTACAAACAGAATCAGAATCACAAACAGCAGGGCGGGCACCGCTTCCACACCCAGCATGACGCGCCAGTCTCCGCCGGCACTGGCGACGCCATAATTGGACAGATAAGCACACAGGATGCCGAACACCAGATTGAACTGGAACATGGCGGTCAGGCGACCGCGCAGGCCGGTGGGGGCGATTTCAGAAATGTACACCGGGGCGGCGACCGAGGAGGCCCCCACGCCCAACCCGCCGATAAAGCGGAACAACATCAGGCTGTAGACATCGGGGGCGAGCGCCGAACCGAGCGCCGAGATCAGGTAGAGGACGCCGATCCAGAACAGCGTTATTTTGCGCCCGTAGCGGTCGCAGGGGATACCGCCAAAGATGGCACCGATGACGGTGCCGGCCAGCGCCGATGAGACCATCAGGCCGATCAGGGCATCCGACAGCCCCCACTGCGCCTGGATGGCCTGTTCCGCGCCGGAAATGACGGCGGTATCAAACCCGAACAGGAAACCGCCCAGCGCGACCGTAAATGACCAGAACAGCAGTCTGGCGTGATGGATGGTGTGAGTCATGGAATCGGTCCGTTATTGCTGTTATGAGGTATCGAACGGTAACCGGTATCGTATCGTCTGGTGCGGGAAATCACCAGAGCCCTTTTGGGACAGGGGGCGTCTATTTGGGTGATGGGCGCGTACACTGGGGACCCCATTGAACCCAAGGAGTTGCCCGCCATGTTGAGTTGGCTCAAGTCAGATCCTCGCAAAAAACTGCAAAAAGCCTACGAACGACGACTGAAGGACGCGATGCTCGCCCAGCGCAGTGGCGATATCAAAACCTACTCTTTGTTGACCGAAGAGGCCGAGGGAATCTATCAGCAGATCAAAGCCCTGGAGGCCGACAGCAGCCGCTAGAAGGCGGCCAGCACGTCATTGAGAAACCGGCGCCCCAGGGCGGTGGTACGCAGGTGCTCGTCCCTGGGATATACCAGCCCCTTACGTTCCAGTTCGCGCCAGGTCGGGTCCAGCCTGGACAGCGGGAGGCCGGTGTACGCCTCGAACGCTTCCGCGGGCACGCCTTCGTTCAGGCGCAGGGCGTTGAGCAGGTAATCCAGAGGCAGGGCGTCGGGCTTCAGGGTTTCCTGCCCGGCGAGCATGGGATGCGCCGTTTCCCGGGTTCTCGCCGATGCAGCGGCGGCCCGCTCAAGGTAGTGAGCGGGCAAACGGGTTTTCCAGCGCCGGGTGATGTCGCCGCGCTCGGGATGGGTCACTTTCCCGTGGGCGCCGGCACCGATGCCCAGATAATCCCCATAGGTCCAGTAGTTGAGGTTGTGCCGGGCCGGCTTTCCGGGCTGACAGTAAGCGGATACTTCATATTGGCCGTAGCCTGCCTCGGCCAGCAGGGCCTCGCCGGCCTGTTGAATATCGGCCAGAGTGTCCTCCACCGGCAACAGGGGCGGCGCACTGTAGAAGTGGGTATTGGGCTCAATGGTCAACTGGTACCAGGACAGGTGCTCGGGGGCCAACTCGATGGCCTGCCGCAGGTCGGAACAGGCGGCCGCCGTGGTCTGTTCGGGCAGCCCGTGCATCAGGTCAAGGTTGATATTGTCGAAACCGGCCCGGCGGGCCATGGCCACGGCCGCCAGCGCTTCATCCCGGTCGTGAATACGCCCAAGCTTGTGTAACTGCTCGGCCTGAAAGCTCTGCACCCCGATGGACAACCGATTCACCCCGGCGCGGCGATAGGCACTGAAGCGCGCCTGCTCGAAGGTGCCGGGGTTGGCCTCCAGGGTAATCTCTGCATCGGAGGCCAGCCCCACCGTCTGATCGACGTTTTCCAGGATCCGGCCAATCGCCTCGGCGGAAAACAGACTCGGCGTGCCGCCGCCGAAAAATACCGTCTGGATAGAGCGTCCCTGAGCCAGTTCGGCTTCGGCGGCCAGGTCGACCCCCAGGGCGGCGACATACTCCGCTTCGGGCAGGGCGTCACCGGCCTGGTGCGAATTGAAATCGCAGTAGGGGCACTTGCGAACACACCAGGGGATGTGAATGTAGAGCGAAAGCGGGGGGAGGCGCATGGCAATCCGGCGGTTCAATAAAAACAGGCCGTCACTATACCATGACCTCCGCCTCCCTACCTCCGCCACCCTCGTCTCGGGAGGCTAGTCTGCCTCGCTGCCCACCGTTGCCAGTGTTTCCCCGGAGGGCGCCAGATGCTCATCCAGAAATGCCAACACCGCCTCGATCAGCATTTGACGCACCGGCTCCTCACCGTAACTGTGGCCAGTATCTTTCAGCGGCAGGTACTTCACCGGCTTGTTGGCCGCCTGCAGTTTTTCCAGCATCAGTTCGGATTGCTCAATCGGCACAATCTCGTCGTCTTCCCCGTGGACCAACAGCACCGGGGCGCTAATACCACTGGCGAAATTGGCGGGCGAGTGAGCGGCCAATCGCTCCGGGGTGAAGTAGTTTTTGGCGATAGAACGAGAGAAGTATTCGATGACCCAGTGGTCTTCGCCCAAGTCCTTCTCTTCATGTTCCAGCATGGCGTTCAGATCGCTGACGCCATGAATGGAAATGGCGCAGCGATACAGGTCGGGGGTAAAAGCCGCGCCCGCCAGGGCTGAGTAACCGCCGTAGCTGGCGCCGGCAATGCAGACCCGGTCCGGGTCGATAAACCCGACGTTGCTCAGGGCTTTTACCGCATCGGACACGTCATCCTGCATCGCACGGCCCCACTCGCCCAGACCGGCCGCCCAATGCTCGTACCCAAAGCCGTAAGAGCCACGGAACTGCGGTTGAATGACGGCATAGCCACGGGCGGCAATCGACTGGACCAGCGCATCGAATTCCTGGCGATCGTAAGATTCCGGCCCCCCGTGTGGTAGCACAACAGCGGGCAGGTTTTCCGGGTTGGCGGCGTGAACCCGCGGAATGGTCAGCAAGGTGGGGATGACCAACCCGTCCCGGGCTTTGAACTCAAAGGGCACCGAGGGTTGCACCTCAGCTTCGCTGATGCCGGGGTAGGCGCTCAACAAAAAGCGCACCGGTTGGCCTTTCTGTGACAGGAAGAACTCGCCGGCGGTGGAGGGCCCCTCCAGGTACAGCACCAGATTGTTCAACTCGGAGTCGGCGTTGACCACATAAAGGGAGTGACCCTTGAACTGAGCCTGAAGTTTGCTCACCCGATCGTTCAGCGCGGCATCAAAAAAGTGATAGCTGGGGTTAAAGCCCGCGTAGGTGATACCAATCGCGACCCGCTCGGCATTGAGGCGAACGTTGGCAATGTCGCTATCGTTGCGGTTGAGGTCGAGCCGTTCCTGCTTGCCGCTGTCCAGGTTCAATCGGTAGTACTCGACCCGGCCGGTATCCCAATCCTCCTTGAGCATGACCAACCAGTTTTGATCCGGTGTTTCGCCGATAAACGAAGCCACGGTGCGCGGCGAGTTGTCCGAGTAGATCACCCGCCAGTCATCGCCATCGCGCACCAGAATCTCGTGTTGATAGTCGTCTTCGTTGTAACGCTCCTGTGCCAGGACTTTTCCGTTGCGCCCGACGAACCAGTCCACGGTATGGGAGTGGCCATCTTCCAGGACCTTGGGATGGCGCGGTTTTTCAATATCGACTTCGAGTAGGGCGTAATCGGGTTGTCGATCGGTTTTGGAGCGGGGCACGTAGGCGGGCATGTACAACTTCCGGCCGTCGTCGGAAATCCCGAGAATCCGCCCCAGGCCCTGCTGGCCGGCGTAGATGACATGGCCCGGGCGCAACAGCTGTTCGATGGCGCCGGTCTTGATGTTCAAAGCATAGGCGGTACTGATTTCGTTACGGCCCCGAAAGCCCATCAGACGGGTTTCCTTGGAAGCGACCATGATCAGGTATTGGTCGCTGACAAAGTGCAGCCGACGCGGATCCATTTCCCCGACGTGGGCACCGGTGATGTTTTTTCCTTTTTTAAGGGAATGAACCAGAATCAGGTCTTTATCGCCGTCGCGGGTGCGAAACGCCAGCAGTTCACCGTTGGGCGATATGGCAACCATTTCCCGCGAGGGGTCGACGCCGTAGACAGAGGCGATCTGTTTTAACTCCGGGGAGTCCGCAGCGGCTGGTAGCGTAAGCAGGGTGAGCAGTGCGATAGAACAGGCCTTGGTCAAAGTTGCGAAAACCCGGATCGGGAGCTTGAGCATGATTAAAGCGTTGAACAAGGGGGAGTCGGCGCGAGTGCCGGAGGGAGTTTTCATCATGAGTACAGCCCGTCCTTCTTGAGCAGATGTGAATGTCGCGACGCCATTACGGTCGGCCTCACGTCTACTGCTCCATGACGGGGACGCCTCAACCCTGGCGTTATTATTCGTAATACCTTTGGAATTACGCCACAGGTTGGCGCAAATTTCAAATGTCGATTATCGCTTTGTTTATCGTGGCGTCAGGGCGCCCCGTTGGTCAGCCCGGCCAGCAGTGCCCGGGTGGCGATGGCCCGGTGGCTGATTTTGCCTTTTTCTTCCTTGCCCAGCTCCGCGGCGCTGCACTGGCGCTCCAGCACCTGAAACAACGGATCGTAGCCGAAACCGCCCTCGCCTCTGGGCTCGGTGCGGATGCGCCCGCGCCACTGGCCCTGGGCGATGATCGGGGTGGGATCTTCGGCGTGACGCATCAGCACCAGTACGCAGTGATAGCAGGCGCCGCGCTCGGTCTCGGGGATGCCTTTGAGCTCCTGTAGCAAGCGGGCGTTGTTGTCCGCGTCGGAGGCGTCGGGGCCGGCGTAGCGGGCCGAGTAGATGCCGGGGCGGCCATCCAGGGCATCGACGGCGAGACCGGAGTCATCGGCCAGGGCCGGCAAGCCGGTTTGAGCGCTGGCGTGGCGGGCCTTCAGGATGGCGTTTTCCACAAAGGTCAGACCGGTTTCTTCAGCGCTGTGGAGCCCGAACTCGCCCTGAGATAGGACCTGATAGCCGCAACCGGCGAGCAGTTGTTGAAACTCTTTCAGTTTGCCGGGGTTGCCACTGGCGAGTACCAGTTTCTGCATGAATGCTCCTCAGCGGATATCGTCATTACTTTTCAATGTACAGCTTTTGGCTGAAGCGCAGCTCGAAGCTCTGCTCGGCGCCCTCGGGCTGAATACGGACTCGGAAGTTGTACATCTCTTCATCAAGGTGGCGTATCGGGGCGATGTAATACGTGGTGTCGCCCTCGCTGATTTCTTTGAACTCCAGAGTCTGAGTCTGCTGCATCAGGTTACTGGCTGTGCCGCTCAACTCGGCGGGTAGGCCCAGGCCACCGTCGGCACGGGTAACGCTGATATTCACCAGGGCCCGGTCTTCGCCGCGCACCAGATTGTGCACGCTGGCGATGTCTGGCAGCACGAAGGTACTGTTGAACACACTGTAGTACACCTGGTAATCACCAAAGCGCTCCGAGCCACTCTGGGCGTGGGTCAGCGGTGCCAGTAGCAGCGCTAGCAGGGCGGTCAAGGACAGCAGGCGTGACATGAGGCTTCTCCGACTTCGAATGAAAGGGACTCAGGTGAGTTCCGAAGGAGAAAGTCTACCTTACTCGATGGGTCTTTGGCACAAAAGGCGGGGACAAAAAACGGGGCCAAGAGGCCCCGTTTCTGTATCGTGTCGGTCTGACTCGTATCAGGAGTCCTGCTCAACACGGGCGGTCAGTGCTTCTTCGATCTGGCCGCGCAGTTCTTCGTTCTGGCCGGCCTGGTTGGCGATCTGCTGGTACTCAGAGATGGACAGACCGGAATCGCTCACCGCTTCCTGCATCTTGGTCTGGGCTTCCTGCTGCAGTTCGGTGGCCTTCTCGGGATCTTCCACCGCCTGAAGCTTCTGGGTGTATTCCTGGTTGATGCCCTGGACGGCCATGTAGGCGTCTACGAAGCTTTCAACCTGCTCTTCACTCACGTCCATTGCTTCAGTCTGCGGCTGAGCCTGTGGGGCCTGAGCGCCGCCCTGGGGCGCTGCGCCTTGGGCGGAAACGGTGGCCGCGCCGAACAGCAGACCGGCAGTAGCCAGAAGGGCGAGTACGGGATGTTTGATGGTACGCATAAGTTTCTCCTCACAGTGAAACAGAATAGGGGTTCTGAAAAACCCGTTAGTTGTGTTGCGTACCTGTGTCTATCGCAACGCCCGTGCCAAAAGTGCAAAAATTTTATAAGTGATTGATTTGTATGGGTTTTTATCTGGTATCGGCGCGCTGTGTGTGGACTGGGTCACTGTGCCCTTTCGCTCATGTGCCAAATTGACTCACCCCCGAGTGTGTCGGATGGGCGCAAGCCGCCTACAGAGGTCAATTCACGCGTCGGTTTCCAGCCATCGGTATAGGGTGCGTCGGCCGATGTTGAGGATATCGGCGGCGCGCTTTTTGTTGCCGTCCACCTGATCGAGCACATAATGGATGTAACTGCGTTCCACCGCATCCAGCGACACCAGCTCACCCTCGCCGGTGGGCGGCTGCCAGCGGTCGCCGGAGGCGGGCTCCGGCGTCGGTGTGGCCTGGTGAATCCGCTCGGGCAAGTGCTCCGGTCCGATCAGACGCTCGGAGCAGAAGGTCACCGCTCGCTCAATGATGTTGGACAGTTCGCGGACATTGCCCGGGAAGGGGTAGCGTTTGAGCAGGTTCAACGCCTCGCCGCTCAGGCCGTCCACCGGCTGCTGACGGCGCTGGTTGAACTGATGCACCATATGGGCGATCAGGCGCTCCAGGTCGTCGCCGCGCTGGCGCAGAGGCGGGACTTCGATGGTGAAGGTTTCCAGACGGTAGTAGAGGTCCTCCCGAAAGCGTCCCTCACTGACCTCATCGGGCAGCTCCCGGTTGGTGGCGGCGATAATCCGCACGTTCAGGTCCTGTTCGGTGTTGCTGCCGACCGGTCGCACCCGACCGTCCTGCAGTACGCGCAGCAGGCTCGACTGCATCTCCATGGGCATTTCGCCGATTTCATCGAGCATCAGGGTGCCACCGTCGGCGGCGGCGAACAGGCCGCGCCGGGCCTTGGTGGCACCGGTAAAGGCGCCGGCGGCATGGCCGAACAGTTCGCTTTCCAGCAGGTTGGCGGCGATGCCGCCGCAGTTGAGCGCGATAAAGGGGCCATCCCGGCGATCGCTCTCCCGGTGAATGGCGCGGGCCACCAACTCCTTGCCTACGCCGCTCTCTCCGGTCACCAGTACCGGGCCACCGGCCTGGGCGACCTGCTGAATCTGGGTGAACAACTGGCGCATACGCGGGCTGCGCCCGATCATGCCGTGGAACTCGCCCTGGTCCAGCAGGCGCCGGTAATAGCTCAGTTCCTGCTCCAACAGTTGGCGCTGCAGGGTGCGGGTAATGGACAGGGTAAAGTGGTCCAGGTCCAGGGGTTTGGTCAGAAAGTCATCGGCGCCGCGCTTCAGGGCATCCACTGCCTGATCGATGGTGCCAAAGGCGGTGATGGCGATAAAACTCGGACGCACAGGCAATTGGCGCAATTCCTCCAGCAGGTCCAGGCCGTTGCCATCGGGCAGGTGCAGGTCGCTGACCACCAGCTTGGGGGCCTGTTCGCTCAACCACTGGCGGGCACTGACCAGGTCGCCTTTGCCCGCGCAACGATGGCCGGCATCGGCAAGCTCTTCCAGCAGCAGTTGCCGCAGATCCGGGTCGTCCTCAATCACCAGAATGTCAACGGGACCTGCGCTGGGAGTGTCAGTCATGGGGCAGTACCTCGGGTGCATTCACGGCGGACGGCGAGTCGGCCGGAGGCTGGAAGGGGATGTTCAGATCAAAGCGGGCCCCACCCATTTGGCTCGCACCGATGTCGATGTGTCCACCATGCTCGGTGACCACCGCGTTGACGACGGCCAGTCCGAGCCCGGTGCCAACGCCCACAGGTTTGGTGGTGACGAAGGGTTCGAGCAATTGCTCCCGTACGGAGGGCGCGATGCCGGGGCCGTTGTCTTCCACCACGAGTCGCACCGCGTCGGATGTGCAGTGCCAGCTCAGCCTGACAAGGCCGTTGGGGGTGGCCTGAACGGCGTTGCGTAGCAGGTTGATCAGGGCCTGCTCCAGACGCAGCCGATCGGCATTGAGTGTGGGGCAGGGTGTCTCGGGTGCCCGGATTTCGATGTCTACCGAATGCTTGCGGCGCTCGTCTTCCACTTGCTGCAGCGAGGACTGCACCAGGTCGGTCAAACGGACCTCCCGGTGCTCGGGAGTGACCGGACGGGCAAAATCCATCAGTTGCCGGATGATCCGCTCCATGCGCTGCAGCTGCTGCCGGATGTCCTGCAGGGTTTTGGCGTCCTCGGGGGCGGCGCGACGCAGGGCCCGCTGGGCCTTGCCGTCGGCGACGCTCAGGGGCGTGCCGAGCTCGTGTGCGACGCCGGCCGCAAAACGCCCGATGGCCGCCAGTTTTTCGGCTTGGTGTAACTGGTGTTTGAGTTGGTATTCCCGTTCCCGACGAGTACTGATTTCCCGCTCGGAGGCGACGATGCTGTCGAGCATCCGGTTAATGCCCTCGGACAGAAAGCGCAGTTCGGTGGGGCCCTGGGTATCCAGGCGATGGTCCCGACGGCCGCTCGCGACGGTGGCCATGCCGCGTCCCATGGACTGAATGTGGCGACCGATCGCGCGCTGATAGCCGATCCATACCAGTATCAATACCAACAGGGCCGAACCGGCCAGAATGCTGATGGCCCGGGTGCGGAAGGCGCGAATCTGCTGGACGAAGTCGCTGCCTCGCCGGGTGACCTGAAGCAACCCATGGATACGTCCGCCACTGTCGGTCAGTGGCATGAAGTAGGAAAAAACCGCTTCGCCACCGATCTCTTCAAAGGCGCTCTGCTCGCTGCCCCGGGAGGCGAGACTGGCGGCCTCGATGTCCTGCACCTGCACGTTGCTGGGGCCCTGGGCGGTGATGCGGTTGCCCTGTTCATCGTACACATAGACGCCGTACACACGACCGATATCCCCCGCCGAGGTCACAGTGCGGCGCAGCGTTTCTTCATGGCCATTTTCCAGCGCGTAGCTCAGAGGGCGGCGGATTGAGCGGGCGATCAGCTCGATTTCCTCCTCCATACCGGTTTCTGCGGCCTGCTCCAGTTGCCGCAGGCTGAAGCCGGCGGTGGTGATCATGATCAGCAGAAAAGGCGCGAGCACAAACGCCAGCAGCGCGGTACGGATGTTGTACAGGCCAAAGGGCTGTCGCAATCCCATGAGGGCTGACTCCCGGTTTGGGTGGTTGAACCGAAGACCGGTCTAATGACCGGCCCGGTGACCGAGGCACAAGTGATAAATGGCGGTCTCGCCAAACAGGTTGGGCGATACATCCTTCAAAAAGTTCGGCGACTCTTCGTTGACCACCTGCCGATGCAGCACGGTGATGCCTTTATCCCGGCAGAGCACCTCGAAGTCCCGGAAGGTGCAGAAGTGGATATTGGGGGTATCGTACCACTCGAAGGGCAGCAGGTCGGACACCGGCATGCGACCGCGCACGGCCAGGTGCCAGCGGGCTTTCCAGTGGCCAAAGTTGGGGAAGGTGACGATGCACTCCTTGCCCACCCGGAGCATCTCATCCAGGACTTTGTGCGGGTAGTGCATGGTCTGGATGGCCTGGGCCATGATCACGGTATCGAAGCTCTGGTCGGCAAAGTTGCCCAGGCCTTCGTCCAGGTTCTGCTCAATGACATTCAGGCCTTTGTCGATGCACGCGTTGATCTGTTCGGCGCCGATTTCCAGGCCGTAGCCGGAGGTGTTTTTGGTCTCCTGCAGGTACTTGAGCAGGGTGCCGTCACCGCAGCCCAGATCGAGAATGCGGCTGCCCTCGGCAATCCAGTGCTGTATTTCGGTCTGGTCGAGTCGCATGGGGGCTCCGTTCATGCCTGCACCTCCTGACGTCGCGCGTCCCGGGCCACGCCCGCCATGTAGCGGGTAAAGGCCTCCCGGTAGCGTTCGCTGGGCAGCAGGAAGGCATCGTGTCCGTAGGGCGAGTCGATGGCGGTGTAGGTGACCGGCTGGTGGGCGCCGAGCAGGGCATCGACAATTTCCCGGGAGCGCTGGGGCGAGAAGCGCCAGTCGCTGCTGAAGGACACCACAAAGAACTTGCAGCGGGCCTCGGCAAAGGCTTTGACCGGATCGTCCTCGTACTCCCGGGCCAGGTCGAAGTAGTCCAGAGCCCGGGTGATCAGAATGTAACTGTTGGCATCGAAGTTATTGGCAAAGCTGTCGCCCTGATAGCGCAGGTAGCTCTCCACCTGAAACTCCACCGGGTCGTGCTGGCCGCGTACAAAGCTGCCGCTGCGCAATTCCCGACCGAATTTTTCCCCCATGGCGTGATCGGACAGGTAGGTGATATGGCCGATCATGCGCGCCACCGCCAGCCCGCTGCGGGGCAGGGTGTTGTGCTCCAGATAGCGCCCGTCGAGGAAATTCGGATCGGACATGATCGCCTGCCGGGCCGTCTCGTTGAAGGCAATATTCTGGGCGCTCAGCTTCATCGCCGAGGCGATCACGACCGCGTGACCCAATCGGTCCGGGTACTCCAGCGCCCAGCGCATGACCTGCATGCCGCCGAGGCTGCCGCCGACAATGGCGGCCCAGCGATCAATGCCCAGGGCATCGGACAACCGGGCCTGACTTTCGACCCAGTCGCGTACCCGCAGCATGGGAAAATCCGGTCCCCAGGGCTTGCCGGTGGCGGGATTGGTGCTGCGCGGGCCGGTGGAGCCGCTGCAGCCGCCGAGATTGTTGGGGCAGACCACAAAGAACTTGTTGGTGTCGATGGCTTTACCCGGCCCGATATAGTTGTCCCACCAACCGGGCTTGCGGTCGTCCATGCTGTGGTAGCCGGCGGCGTGATGATTGCCGGACAGCGCGTGACAGATCAGGACCGCATTGGAACGGTCGTCGTTGAGGGTGCCATAGGTTTCGTACACCAGCTCGTAGCGCTCGAGCGTGGTGCCACAGGCCAGCGTGAGCGGCTCAGTGAACTCCAGGGTCTGGGGGGTGACCAGACCCACCGAGTCGTCGGGCAGGGTGTCGGGCATTGGCAATCTCAGTCCTGGACAGGGAATAAACCCGCAAGTCTAAGGTTGCGCCGGGAATGCTGCAAGCGATGCCGGCCGGATCAGGAGGCCGGTTGGGCCGTGCGGGCCCGGCTCAGCGGCACCACCGGCGCCAACCGTTCGGGCTCGGCCTCGGACTGAGCCCGCTCGCGCACGGCGAGCAGATCCTCCAGTGCCCGCTCCATCTGTTTGATGTTCTGGTGCAGGCTGTCCACCTGTTGCGCCTGGCTCTGTCGCTCATGGCGCATGCGCGTCAGACGCAGCATGTGGTGCTCCAGAAGCTGTCGCTGATACTGATTGTGCTGGAACAGTGGAACCAGAGCCTGTTTCAGCCAGTGATCTATGGTGTTGTACAGCTCGTGCCACAGGGCGCGGGCCTCCTGCACCAGGGTGCCGACAAAGCGTTGAATCAGCGGGCCTTTCAGGCTCAGAAGACTGTCCAGTGAGGCGCGGAACTGGTCCGCCTGATGATGCAGTTGTCGCAGTTGGCGGCGTTCATCCGTGAGGTCCAGTTGATAGTTCTGAGGTCTCTGACTGGCGTCAATGGCATGTTCCGGGCGCTGATAAATGGAGTCCAGCACCCGGTTGGTTCGCTCGACCTCCCGCTCCAGGTGGCCCAACTGATGGTCCAGCCAATCAAACAGGTGAGCCATCGAGCGGGACAGCCCCACGGTGGTCCAGCTGTTGGCGAGCCTCTGGCGGGTGTGGTCAATCTCCCGGGCCAGTCGCTCCGGGCTGATGACCTGGATGAGCGACGGGCGCTGCTTGTCCAATAACATCTGGCTGGTCCGCAGGGACAGGGATTGCTTGTGGTACTGGCGATGCTTCTGGCGAATGGCTTCCCGGCGCTCGGAGAGCAGTGCTTCGTTGTCCTGTTCTTCTCCGGCGCGAAGCAGCAGCAACTCCTGGCGCGCGTCGGCCAGGCGTCCTTTCAGGCTGTGGTAGACATTGTCGATCATGGCCTGGCTGTCGGTAATCAGACGCTGTCCTGCCAACGCCTGACGGCTGCGGGCCACCGTTTGTCCGAGGGCCTGCTCCAACTGCCTGAAACCGCTGCGCTCCAGACGCTCGGCGTCATCCCGGGCACGGCCCAGCAGGGCCTGTTTGGCAGACAGGGGGAGTACCTGCTCAGGCTCGATGGCGAGTTGTCGGGCAGTGAGCAGGCGGAGTTCGTCGACGGCCTGGGCCACCTGCTCCGGAGGTTGCAGGTCGTCCCACAGGCTGTCGACCTTGTTGAGCAGGGTCAGCACGGCGCTGCCGCGCTGCTGGCTCAGGCTCCGGATATGGTCTCGCCAGAGCTTCATGTCACTGGCCGTCAGGCCAGCGTCGGCGGAGAGGAGGAACACAATGGCCTGGGCCTGGGGCAAAACCCTCAGGGTCAATTCGGGTTCGTTGCCCAGGGCATTGAGCCCCGGTGTATCAATGATTCGCAGGCCGCGACGCAGCAGGGGGTGCTCCAGGCTGATCATGGCGTGGCGCCAGCGGGGAATGGCGACCAACCCTTCCTCGTTGCGCTCGCTGTTCTGGTCGGGAGAGAAGCCGAGCTGGCGAGCGTCTTCCTCGCTGACCCACTGGCTGGCGGAGACCTGGTCGAGGGTGGCGCGCAAGGTTTCCGGTGTTTTGGGGTCCAGAGACAGGGTCACCCAATTGCGGGGAATCCGTTTGAAACGCTCCAGGCTGGCCTGGCTGCGTCGGGTCTCGATCGGCAACAGGCGCAGACAGTTGGGGCGGTCCGGGTCGCAATGAATTTCGGTGGGGCACATGGTGGTGCGGCCCGGGTGCGAAGGCAGAATCCGCTGTTTGCGCTCGTCCATCAACAGGGCGTTGATCAGTTCGGTTTTACCCCGGGAGAACTCCCCGACACAGACCAGCGTAAAATCGTTATTGCCCAGTAGCTGGCGGGCCTGAGCCAGGCACTGACGCACCTCATCGCTGACCAGGCCATGGGTCTGGACCCAGTGTTCAAAGCGACGCAACCGCTGGCTCAGATCCTGGCGCCAGAGGTGATAGTGACTCATGTGACGGTACAGCGCTCGGGTGTCCATAGGGCCCTGTGTCCTGAGTGGTTTGGAATGCTTGTGTTATGGGTCGATATTGGACTACGACAGGGGCTCCGGTACCAAGGAGTTTTGGCCTGAGCGGCCGATCGCGCGGACAAGCGGTTGTCCGCGGCGATGGGGCCGAGGGTTTACAGGCCGATGACCAGGCCCCCGGGCATGCCGACGCTCTGTCCCAAAGCCGGAACCAGGTAGCGGTTGAGAATGTGCAGGACCATGAAGGCAAAAATCGGAGTGATATCAATGCCGCCAAGCGGGGGGATGAGCTTCTGGAAGGGGGCCATGACTGGAGCCACCAACTGGCGCACCAGAATCAGCGCCGGGTGCTGGCTGAAGGGGGCGACCCAACTGGCGATAATGGAGATGATCAGGCACCAGAAGTAGATCGACAGTACCACCGAGAGAAGACCAATGGCCGACCAGGCGATGGTGTAGAGCGGGTTGAGAAAGCCGAGGCCGGCGATGACCAGTACCAGTTGAATCAATAACCACTGTACCGCCAGTGCCAATACCAGGGCCGCCAGATCAACGCCGAAAAAACCGGGAATCACCTTGCGCAGCGGCATGAGCAGCGGATTGGTGGCTTTGGCGACGAACTGGGAAATGGGATTGTAGAAATCCGCCCGCACCATCTGGAACAGAAAGCGCAGCAGCACCAACATCAGGTACAGCGAGCCCAGAGTGCGAATGATGTAAATGGCAATTTCAGCCGAGGTAGACATGGTGTTTCCTCTTGTCAGTCGGGTCCCGTGGTGCGGGTCGGTTACTGCCCCAGGGCTTTGGCCAGGCTGACCGAGCGCTCAGCGCAGGCGGTCATGGCACGCTGGAAGATGTCGCGCAGGCCGTCGCGTTCAAATGACTCGATGGCGGCTTCGGTCGTGCCTCCCGGCGACATGACGCGCCGACGCAGTTCGTCCACGCCGACGTCGCTGGTGCGAGCCAGGGTGGCAGCGCCCAGCGCGGTCTGCAAGGTCAGCTCGGTGGCGGCTTCCCGGGTCAGTCCCTGTTGGACGCCGGCGTCGATCATCGCTTCCATGACCAGGAAAAAGTAGGCGGGGCCGGAGCCCGAAACGGCGGTCACTGCATCCATCCGCTGCTCGTTCTCCAGCCATTGAACCGTGCCGACGGCGCCCAGAATCTGTTCCGCCTGTTGGCGCTGCGCGGGGCTGGTATGGCGGTTCGCATACAGGCCGCTGGCCCCGGTTTTGACCAGGGCTGGCGTGTTGGGCATGCAGCGGACAACCGCCTGGTCCTCGCCCAGCCAGCGACTCAGGCTGGCCCCGTCGATACCGGCGGCGATGGAAATCAGCAGGGGATGATGGGCCAGGCTCGGGCGCAGGGCTTCGGTGACGGTTTTCATCACCTGGGGCTTGACCGCGAGCACCACCACCTCGGCCCACTCGGCCACCTCGGCGTTGTCGCCCGTGCCGATACCGAAGTCGCGGCTGAGCTGTTCCAGTGCGGCATTGTTCGGGTCGCTGGCCCGGATGCGCTCGGCGGGATAGCCTTCCTGTACCAGGCCACCAATGATACTGCGGGCCATGTTGCCGGCGCCGATAAAGGCCAGCCGGGGATGTTGCGTGTTGGTCATAGTCGTTCCTGTTGGTTCAATATTGGCTGCGGGGACCGAAAATGTCGGTACCGACCCGCACCAGAGTGGCGCCCTCGGCGACTGCCGCCTCAAGATCTGCGGACATGCCCATGGACAGGGTATCCAGCGCGAGCCCCTGGGCCCGCAGGTCCTCCAGCGCCTGCCGCAGTCGAGCCAGACTGGCGCGCTGGGCCACCTGCTCCTCCCGGGGTGCGGGAATCGCCATCAGGCCGCGCAGGCTCAGGTTGGGTAGCCGACTGACCTCCCGGGCCAGCTCCGGCAGCGCCTGCAGGCTGACCCCGGCCTTGCTGTCTTCCGCGTCGAGGTTCACTTGCAGGCAGACATTCAGGTGGCCGAGCCGGGCGGGGCGTTGGTCGTTCAGGCGCTGGGCAATCTTGAGTCGGTCCACGCTGTGGACCCAGTCAAAATGCTCGGCGATATCCCGGGTTTTGTTGGACTGGATCGGGCCGATAAAATGCCATTCAATGTCGGGTAGGTGTGCCAGAGCCTCCTGTTTGGGTAGTGCTTCCTGCAGGTAGTTTTCTCCGAAGCGACGCTGCCCCGCATGGTAAGCGGCCTCCAGCGCCTCGGCGGGTTGGGTTTTGCTGACTGCGACCAGCTTCACAAACTGGGGGTGACGACCGGCGGCTTCGGCAGCCGCAGTCAGGCGGGCGGTGACATTGTGGAGCTTCTCGTCTATCTTTGGCATATCTGTCCCGGTGGGGGTTGTCGGCCTGAGCGCTTCTGTCGCGCCCGGCCCCTCAGTGGCCACTGAAACCACAGAAACACAAATAAGGTAGCAGTATGGATATTACGGAACTTCTGGCCTTCAGCGCTAAACAGGGCGCTTCAGACTTGCACCTCTCCGCAGGCCTGCCCCCGATGATCCGGGTGGACGGCGATGTGCGGCGGATCAACCTGCCTCCCATGGAGCACAAGCAGGTGCATAGTTTGATCTACGAAATAATGAATGACAAGCAGCGCAAGGACTTTGAAGAGTTCCTGGAAACCGACTTCTCCTTTGAGGTGCCCGGCGTGGCCCGCTTCCGGGTGAACGCCTTCAATCAGAACCGCGGTGCCGGTGCGGTGTTCCGGACCATTCCGTCCAAGGTGTTGACCATGGAAGAGCTGGGTATGGGCAGCGTGTTTCGGGATATCTGCGCGGTGCCCCGGGGGCTGGTGTTGGTGACCGGCCCGACCGGCTCGGGCAAGTCCACCACTCTGGCGGCGATGATGGATTACATCAATGACAACAAGTATGAACACATTCTGACCATTGAGGACCCGATCGAATTTGTGCACGAAAGCAAAAAGTGCCTGGTCAACCAGCGCGAAGTGCACCGGGACACTCACGGCTTTTCGGAAGCGCTTCGTTCAGCGCTGCGGGAAGACCCGGATATCATTCTGGTGGGCGAACTGCGAGACCTGGAAACCATCCGTCTGGCGCTGACCGCCGCGGAAACCGGCCACCTGGTGTTCGGCACCCTGCACACCACCTCGGCGGCCAAGACCATTGACCGGGTGGTGGACGTGTTCCCGGCCAATGAGAAAGCCATGGTCCGCTCGATGTTGTCCGAGTCGTTGCAGGCGGTCATCTCCCAGACCCTGCTCAAGAAAAACGGTGGCGGCCGGGTGGCGGCACATGAAATCATGCGAGGCACCTCCGCCATTCGCAACCTGATCCGCGAAGACAAGGTGGCGCAGATGTACTCTGCCATCCAGACCGGGGCTTCCCTGGGGATGCAGACGATGGATCAGTGCCTGGCGGATCTGGTAGCGCGTCGGTTGGTCAATCGCGACGTGGCCCGGGAAAAAGCCAAGATGCCGGAAAACTTCTAGATAATCACGGGACACCGCTATGGATTTTGATCGTTTATTGTCGCTGATGGTCGAGAAAGGGGCCTCAGATCTTTTCATTACCGCCGGCGTACCGCCGTCCATCAAGGTGAACGGCAAGCTGGTTCCCGCCACCGCTTCGCCGCTGGCTCCGGAGAAGGCCCGGGAGGTGGTGCTGGGGGTCATGAATGAAAAGCAGCGCCGGGAATTTCTCGAGCAGAAAGAGCTCAACTTCGCCATCAGCGCCCGCGGTATAGGCCGCTTCCGGGCGAGCGCGTTCTACCAGCGCAACCTGGCGGGCATGGTGTTGCGCCGTATTGAGACCACCATTCCGGAAATCGATGATCTGGGCCTGCCGGACATCATCAAGGATCTGGCCATGACCAAACGGGGGCTGATCCTGTTTGTGGGGGCAACCGGCACCGGTAAGTCAACGTCGCTCGCCTCGATGATCGGCCACCGCAATCGCAACAGCAAGGGCCATATCATTTCCATCGAAGACCCGATTGAATTCATTCATCAGCATCAGGGCTGCATCATCACCCAGCGGGAAGTGGGCATTGATACCGAGTCGTTTGAGACCGCGCTGAAGAACACTCTGCGTCAGGCGCCGGACGTGATCCTGATTGGTGAGGTCCGTACCCGGGAAACCATGGAGCACGCGATTGCGTTTGCCGAAACCGGTCACCTGTGTCTGGCGACCCTGCACGCCAACAATGCCAACCAGGCGTTGGACCGGATCATTCACTTTTTCCCGGCGGACCGGCATCGCCAGTTGTGGATGGACCTGTCCCTGAATCTGCGGGGTATCGTGGCCCAGCAACTGATCCCGACGCCGGACGGTCAGGGCCGTCGGGCCTGTCTTGAGGTGCTGCTGAATACGCCGCTGGCGTCGGATCTGATTCGCAAAGGGGAGGTCAGTGAGCTCAAGGAGCTGATGAAAAAGTCCACCGAACTGGGCATGCAGACCTTCGATCAGGCGTTGTACGAGCTGTACGATGCCGGGGAGATCACCTACGAGGACGCTCTGGCTCACGCCGATTCACCCAATGATCTGCGCTTGTTGATCAAGCTCGGCTCGGAAACGGATGCCACTTATCTGTCTCATGCGGCCGATGAGCTGTCGATCGAAAACGACGGCTCCGATGATCGGGGGCGGGTGTTTTAAGCGCCCGCTAGCGGTTCAGGAGGCCCCTAGCGGTTCATATAGGTTTCCACGATCAGGCGCGCGGCAATGGCGTCCACAGGGTTTTTACCGTAGTCCTGTGAGCCGCCGCGGGCCATGACTTCGCCCTTGGCCGCGAAACTCGACAGGCGCTCATCGACCATCTCCACCGCCACGCCAAACCGGCCGTGTATCCGGTTGGCAAACTTGCGCGCCCGGGCCGACAGCTCGCTCTCGGTGCCGTCCATATTCAGCGGCAACCCCACCAATACCAGATCCGGGCGCCAGTCCCGGAGTAGTGCCTCTACCTCAGACCAGTCCGGTACGCCGTCTCTGGCGCGAAGCGCGGCCTGGGGCGTGGCGGTTCCGGTCAGCGTCTGACCGGTCGCGACCCCGATATTCTTCAGGCCGTAATCGAAACCCAGCAACTGCACGTCAGGCGTGGCCGGCGGTGGCGGAAATCAGGTTGAGGTCGAACCCCAGGTGGTTCGCGGCGGCGGCCCAGCGTTGCTCGCTGGGGGTGTGGAACAGAATGTGACGGTCGGCGGGCATGGTCAGCCAGGCGTTGGCCGCGATTTCATCTTCGAGTTGACCCGCTTCCCAACCGGCATAGCCGAGGGCGATGATGAAGCTCTCGGGGCCGCGGCCTTCGGACAGGGCTTCGAGAATGTCCCTGGAGGCGCTGAGGCTGACATCGTCGGCCACGGACAGGGTCGACTGCCAGCGGCTGGTGTCGTTGTGGACCACAAAGCCGCGTTCGATCTGAACCGGACCGCCGGCCAACACCGGGTGATCGCCGAGGTGTCGGTCATCCCCCAGTCCCAGCTGACTGAAGATGTCGCCAAGCGTCAGCGGCATGGCATTGTTGAGCACCAGCCCCATGGCGCCCTCGTCACTGTGCTCACAGATATAGGTGATGCTGTGGGCAAAGTTGCGATCGAGCATGCCGGGCATGGCGATCAGGAAATGGTCGCGCAGGCTGCCGGCGGTCAGGGCTTTTTCAGTGTCTGCAGGGATTTTTTCGTTCATACCTGAATTATGGGGGAAACCACCGGGAAAACAAGCGCGACTCGAGAAAATCTGCGACTAATCCGCGGAGGTTGAAAGCCCGGCGATTTCGAAATTCCAGGTGCGAATGATTTCCAGCCGGTCGTATTCCTGGCGGATTTCGGGCGGGAAGCTGTTGAAGGGGGCGGCGAGGTGCACTATCTGCACTGCGGCCTGGTCCAGCAGTCGGTGACCGGAGGAATGCAGTACTTCGACCTCGTGAATCGTGCCATCCGGGTTGATGGCGACGGACAGGCGCAGGCTGCCGGTGATCCGGCGGTTGAGGGCTTCCTGAGGGTAGTGGCGGTTGCCGGTGCGCTCGATTTTCTGGCCCCACTCGTGCAGGTAGCGGGCGTCAAAGGCGGCGCGGGTGGCTACGGAGGTGAGGCGTCGAATGCGCGGGCGTTTGGCGTACTCCTGGCGCTGACGATCAAGTTTGGCCTGCAGGCTGGCAATTTCCTGGCTGAGCACCGGCTGTTCTTCAATCTGGCCTTCGCGTTTTTCCTGCTGCTCCTGGGGGTCGGCGTCCTCCGGACTTGGTTGTTGCCGTTCCGCCCGGCTCGTGGTGGTCACCACCGCGTTATCGCGTCGCTCCCGCGCGGTGCTGGCCTGCGTTTGGGGGGTCGGGTTGATGTCCCGCACCCGGGTATCGGCAAACTCTGCTTCCTGCTCGGTGGTCAACTGGCGCGCCCGCTCCTCGGTACCACTGGCCTGCTGGTTGTGCTGGGCCAGGTAGTCCGCCTCATCCGGCGCCTGGTTGTCCCGGTGATTGGCAAGGGTCACATCCAGTGTGGGTGCCGCCTGACCGCGCTCAGGCAAGGTGAAAGAGACACCAAAGATCAGTAGCGCATGAACCGCCAGAGCCAGAAACAGGGTAAAGCTCAGTCGGTCCCCCGTATCCACGGTGTTCTCCGGTAGCGTGTCGTCGGGGCGATTTTGACTCATAGTAATCGGTGCGGCAGCTCGTTCAGCAATGGCGATCAGGGCAGACGTCGCTCAATGGCATCCATCAATCGGGCCCCAATCCGGGTGTCAAACGCCTTATCAATCTCTCGCACACAGGTTGGGCTGGTGACATTGATCTCGGTCAGGTAGTCACCGATGACGTCCAGTCCGACAAAGAGTAACCCTTTTTCCCTGAGCGTGGGTGCGACCTGCGCCACAATCCAGCGATCCCGGTCGGTCAACGGCTGGGCAACGCCCCGCCCGCCGGCGGCCAGGTTGCCCCGGGTTTCGCCGCTGGCGGGTATTCGGGCCAGGCTGTAGGGCACCGCCTCCCCGTCGACCACGAGAATGCGCTTGTCGCCTTCGGTGATGGCCGGCAGGTAGCGCTGCGCCATCACCATCTGGGTGCCGAAATCGGTGAGGGTCTCCAGGATCACACTGACGTTGGGGTCGTCGGCTCTACAGCGGAAAATACGGCTGCCGCCCATACCATCCAGAGGCTTGAAAATGACGTCTTCCTGGTCCCGGTGGAATTGACGCAGTCGTGCCGGGTCCCGGCTGACAATCAGGGGCGGGCAGCATTGGGGGAAACGGGTGGCAAAAATCTTCTCGTTACAGTCCCGCAGACTCTGAGGGTCGTTGACCACCAGGCTTCCCTCGCGCTGGGCCGCCTCCAGAATGTAGGTGCTGTAGGTGAATTCATTGTCAAATGGCGGGTCCTTGCGCATCAGGAGTATATCGAGTTCAGCCAGCGGGCGCTCCTGACGCGGGCCCAGCTCAAACCAGTGGTTTTCATCGTCCATGACCAGCAGCGGTCGGGTGCTCGCCCGGGCCTGCCCTCTGTCCAGATACAGGTCGGACTGCTCCATGTAGTGCAGGTCCCAGCCCCGCTCCTGAGCGGCCAGCAGCAGCGCCAGCGTGGTGTCCTTGTAAAAGGTGATCTGGTCGATAGGGTCCATGATCACGCCAAGAGAAAGGGTCATACAAACGTTTTCCGGATATGAGTGGGGATGTGGCTGTATTGCCGCCTGCCGTTTTGCGCGCTAAAGTTAAGCCCTCGGACGGTAGAACGCAAGCACGACCACTTTAGCTGGCGGGAAATTGCCAGGATCGGGACCTGTCGCCAAAATAAGGCTAAAGCATAATAAACACGGTTCACTAACGAAAATCTTATATATTCAGTTGGTTATAGATATACCTTAAAAACTGTGTTAAAAGTTCGTTTTAACTGTACCACCTGCTCGCGTGAAGCACTTGTCCCGGCTAATGGGTGCAATATGTGACTCGTGTCACAAAAAGTGGCGAACATAACAATGACCGCGGTGCTGAAAAGCCCGAAAATAATCGGGAATATAAGCGATGCGGCAACGAGGCTAAGGTCAGAAAGTATGGACGTAAGTTTGGAAAGCCTGAAAGTCATGGTGATCGACGACAGTAAAACGATCCGTCGAACCGCCGAAACCCTGCTCAAAAAAGCCGGCTGCACGGTTGTGACGGCGACGGATGGTTTTGATGCCCTGGCCAAAATCGCCGATACCCGTCCGGACATCATTTTCGTCGATATCATGATGCCTCGCCTGGACGGCTATCAGACCTGTGCACTGATCAAGAATAACAGCGACTTCAAGCGCACCCCGGTCATCATGCTCTCCAGTAAGGACGGTCTGTTCGACAAGGCCAAGGGCCGTATTGTCGGTTCCGATCAGTACCTGACCAAACCGTTCAGCAAAAGTGAGCTGTTGGGCGCAATTGAAGCGCACGTGAAGCAAGCCGAAGCGTCCTGAATACACCGCGTAACGGGTACGCAGACGATCTCGGGCGAGGCGCATCGCTACGGCATCGCCTGAATAACGACAACAATGCAATTTATGACTGACTCATCAATTTGGGGATATTATGGCCAGAGTACTAATCATCGACGACTCTCCCACCGAAATTTACAAATTGAGCTCCATGCTGGAGAAGCAGGGCCATGAAGCCCTGACGGCAGAAACCGGTGAGGCCGGTATCTCCCTGGCCAAGAAAGAGCTCCCCGATGTGGTGTTGATGGATATTGTCATGCCCGGTCTCAACGGGTTTCAGGCCACTCGCCAGCTCACTAAGGCACCCGAAACCGCCCACATCCCGGTTATTATTGTGACCACCAAAGACCAGCAGACTGATCGGGTCTGGGGGATGCGTCAGGGCGCTCGGGACTTTCTGGTCAAGCCGGTGACAGCGGAAACGCTCAACGCCGCCATTGCCAAAGTGACTCAGTAAAAGGATGACCGGACACAACGAGACAGGCGGTAACCATGTCTGATTCCCAGACAGCCTTTGACTCCCTGGTTGACCTGGCCCAACGCAGCCGCAGCGCGGCGCGAGGTCTGCCGGCACAGCTCGATATTCGGCCGCACTGGAGCGGCATCGGGTTCATGTTGATGGGGCAGCGCTTTGCCGTGCCGATGGGCGAAATTTCGGAAATGCTGGAAATCCCTCCTTATACCCACCTTCCCGGCGTTCAATCCTGGGTGCGCGGCGTGGCTAACGTGCGTGGCCGCCTGCTGCCGCTGTTTGATCTCGCCGCGTTTTTCGGGGCTCAGTTGAGCGGCGGACGCAAGCAGCGACGGGTGTTGGTGCTGGAAACCGAAACCCTGTACAGCGGATTGATGGTGGACCAGGTATTTGGCATGCAGCATTTTCCTACGGACGAGTATCAGGCCGAATCCGGCCCTGTCGATGCGGTTATCCAGCCCTTCACCGAGGGCAGTTTCGAACATAACGGACAGCGCTGGACCGTCTTTCGCCCGGCGTTTCTGGCGCAGGATCCGCGCTTTATCAATGCCGCCCGCAGTTAGCTGGCCGAGGGGCGGTCATCAGGGTTGCTCGGGGCCAATGAGTCCCGGTCGATCATAATTATCACAATCAGGAACAACAATAAGGCGTCACGTCACCTTCAGGAGTGCTTACATGAAAACCGAGTCCAGAAACCTGTTTGCCAACGTCCGGGCGAACCCGGCGATGGTTGTACTGGTGGTCTTGCTGATCGGCTTTCTGGTTTTGATCCCCGTCACCTACGTCATGGTGCAGCAGGGCTTGGAACGAGATCAGGAATACCTGCAGCAGGCCGCTGAATTGCGTGCCCAGTCATACCGTCTGACGGCCCTGTCACGGGACGCCATTGAAGGTGATGAAGAAGCGTTTGATGAACTGGGACAGGTCGTCTCGACCATGGGCGCCACCTGGGATTCGCTGCGCTCCAGCGACCCTCGCACCCGCTCACAGTTGAGCCGCGAGTTCAATGCCTACGCGCAGGTCTGGAACGGCGTTCGGGAAAACGCCAACACCATTCTGACCAACCGCGATACGATTGTCTTCCTGAACGAAGTGGGTCGGACCCTGAACGACTCGCTGCCGGAACTCCAGGCGGAGCACAACAATATTGTGGAAATCCTGCTCGAGAATGATGCCCCGCCGGAGCAGGTGTCCCAGGCGCAGATGCAGAGCTGGCGTGCCGAGCGTATCGGTCGAAATGTGGACAAGATGTTGCGTGGTGACGCCGACGCCTCCCGCGCCGCGGATCAGTTCAACCTGGATGCCAACATCTACGGACGTGTACTGACGGCGATGCAGGAAGGCGACGTGGCCATGCGCATCACCCAGATTACCGACGAGGAAGCCCAGGAATCGCTGTCCGAGATCGCGTCGCTGTTTGATTTTGTTAACAGTTCGATCCAGGAAATTTTTGAAGGCTCGCCCGCCCTGCTCGATGCCCTGCAGGCCAACGAAGCGCTGCTCGACAGCACTCCGATGTTGCTTGAGACCGTTTCGGACATTTCTGACCGGATTGCCGAGCAGGCGCCGTTGCGCCAACCCAACAATCTGACCATTCTCGCGCTGGCCATTGCCGCCGCATTGTGCTTGGCGGCGATTGGTATCCTGCTGCTGCGCAGCACCCGCCGTCGTCTGAGCGAAACCGCGGAAACCAACGAGCGGAACCAGAACGCGATTCTGCGTCTGCTGGACGAGCTGGCCGATCTGGCCGACGGTGACCTGACCACTACCGCCACGGTGACGGAGGATTTCACCGGTGCGATTGCCGACTCGATCAACTTCACGATTGACCAGTTACGGATTCTGGTAGCCCGAATCAATGAAACGGCAGTGAACGTATCCGCTGCTGCCCAGGAGACCCAGCAGACCGCCCTGCACCTGGCCGAGGCCTCCGAGCACCAGGCCCAGGAAATCGCCGGCGCTTCAGCGGCGGTAAACGAAATGGCCGTGACCATTGACCAGGTTTCCGCCAACGCCGCCGAGTCGGCTGCGGTAGCGGAGCGAGCGGTATCCATCGCGACCAACGGTGCCAAGGTGGTACAGAACACCATCAATGGTATGGATACCATTCGCGAACAGATTCAGGATACGTCGAAGCGAATCAAACGACTGGGTGAATCGTCCCAGGAAATTGGTGACATCGTATCGTTGATTAACGACATTGCCGACCAAACCAATATTCTGGCTTTGAACGCCGCGATTCAGGCCTCTATGGCCGGTGATGCAGGCCGCGGTTTCGCGGTGGTTGCGGACGAAGTGCAGCGACTGGCGGAACGTTCAGCCGCTGCCACCAAGCAGATTGAGGCGCTGGTAAAAACCATTCAGAACGATACCAACGAAGCGGTTATCTCCATGGAACAGACCACTTCAGAGGTGGTCCGCGGTGCCCGCCTGGCGCAGGACGCCGGTGTCGCCCTGGAAGAGATTGAAACGGTATCCAACAACCTGGCGGAATTGATCCAGAACATTTCGAACGCCGCCCGTCAACAGGCCTCCTCGGCGGGTCATATTTCCAACACGATGAACGTGATTCAGGAAATTACCACCCAGACCTCCGCCGGTACCAGTGCTACGGCCCAGTCGATTGGTAATCTGGCTGAAATGGCGTTGGATCTGCGCGAATCGGTTGCCGGTTTCAAACTGCCGGAGGAAGAGTCGGATGAAACGTCGATCCCGCGCCGGGAGTCTGCGTCACCCGCGCGAAGCGATGACGATGCGTTTGCCGACCTGAATGACGAAGCGGATAGCATCGAAAGTTTCGATTTCCCCGAGGACGGCGAAGGCCTGGCGGAAGTCGACGAGTCCGACGTTATCGAACTGGATGATCAGGTGTTGCCGGAGGATGAGGACGACAGGGATGAGCGTCACGAGAAGCCCCGTTCTGATCGCGAACTGGTGTAATCACGTGCACTGCCCGGGCCTGACCTGGGCGGTGGCACTTAAGGCCTAGAGAAACCTTATGGTTTGGTCCCTGCAAGCGCCGACTGACTTGTCCGAAAGCCAGTTTGTTCAATGGAGCAAGCTGCTGGAGGAGCGCACGGGTATTCAGCTGTCGACTCAGCAGAAAACCCTTCTGCAGTCGCAGGTGGCCATCCGTATGCGGGAGCTGGGTTGCGAAGACTACAACCAGTATTTTCATGACGTCACGGATGGTCTGTCCGGCTTGATGGAGTGGTCTGTACTGGTGGACCGACTCACCGTCAAGGAAACCAGTTTTTTCCGCCACCGTCCCTCACTCGAATACGTGCGCCGGTTTTTGCAACAGCAGATCAACAATCGTCAGTTGGATAACAGCTTCGATATCTGGAGCGTGGGCTGCGCCAGTGGTGAAGAGCCCTACTCGTTGGCGATGGTGGCCAATGACTGCTTTGAACTGGCCAACCTGGCCCCTTACTACGGCATAACCGCCACGGACATCAGTCAGTCGGCACTAACGCAGGCGCGCCAGGCGCGCTATCCACAGCGCAAGCTCGAACCACTGTACCCGGAAGAAGTCCAGCGTTATCTGACGCGTGCGGATGACGGTCAGTACGAAGTGGTGGGAAAGTTGCGCGATCGTGTCTGTTTCAGTCAAGGCAACATCACCCGAATCCGGACCATGCCTGTGATCAAAATGGACGTCATTTTCTGTCAGAACCTGCTGGTCTATTTCCGCCGCTGGCTGCGGCGGGATATCCTCAATGCGTTTGCGGACCGCCTCAAGCCTGGCGGCGTATTGATTATCGGACTGGGGGAAGCCGTGGACTGGGAACACCCGGAACTGCGCCGCGTGGTAGGCGATGAAGTGCAAGCCTATGTGCGCGAAGAGCGACAAAAACAATGAGGAATGCTCCGCATGTCAGACAGCCGTAACTTTGCTGCCTTGGATTGGGTGGTTCATGAAATTACCGACACCCTGAAAGAAGCGCGCGATGCTCTGGAATCCTACGTGGAGAACCCGAAGGATGAGGCGCGCCTGCGTTTTTGCCTGACACACATTCACCAGGTGCACGGTAGTCTGCAGATGGTGGAGTTCTATGGTGCGGCCATGATGGCTGAGGAGATGGAGAATCTCGCTCAGGCCATGATCAATGACAGTGTGGCCAATACCGCCGAGGCTCAGGAAGTGTTGATGCGGGCCATCCTGCAATTTCCGGTCTACCTCGAAAAGGTCAAGACCACCCGTCGCGACAACCCGGTTATCGTACTGCCGTTGCTCAACGACTTGCGCGCGGTTCGCGGCGAAAGTCTGCTGACCGAGACCAAGCTGTTCAGCCCCTATCTTGGGCCGGCGCGGGAGGTCTCCGGAGAGCGCCTGCCACTGTTGGCGAACGATGCCCAGTTCAAGGATACAGTGCGCAAACTGCGCCAGATGTACCAGTACGCTGCCGCGGGTTTTATCCGGGGCGTGAACCCGGATGAAAATCTCGCTTACCTGAAAAAAGTGTTTGAGCGGCTGCACAAACTGACGCGGGGTACGGCCCGCCAGTCGCTCTGGCACATTTGCCTGGCACTGATCGAAGCGCTGGAAATGGATGCCATCGAGTCGAGTGTTTCGATCAAGAACCTTCTGCGTCAACTGGATCGGGAGTTGAAACAACTGCTCGCGCACGGCACCAAAGTGTTGGCTGCCCCGGCGGATGATCAACTGCTCAAGAACCTGCTGTACTACGTGGCCCGTTCGGGTAAGCACTCGCCGGGCTTTGCCAGTGGCTCCCATTTGCAGGTGATTTACGATCGCTACGAGCTTGAGCGTGCTTTGCCGGAAGGGCGTGAGAGTGGTGAAGACGGCGACGCGGCGCAGGACTTGTTGTCCGCCCCGGACGCCGAGGCCATGAGTTCGGTGGTTACCGCGCTGAAGGGGGAGCTGGACGCGGTCAAAGAAGCGTTGGATGTATCCCTGTCGGATGCCGACCGGAAACAGGCGCTGGAAGAGGCCCTGCCGGTTATCAAGCGCGTGGCCGACACTATGGCGGTACTGGGGATTGGCGACCTGCGCAAGCAGGTGCTGGAGCAGGGCGCGGCGATTGAGCTGGTGGTGAACTCTGACAGCGACCTGGGCGATGACCAGTTGATGGCGCTGGCCGGTAAAGTGCTGGATATCGAGTACGGCCTGGATACCCTGGTGGCCAATGCCGGTCGGGACGCGGATCCCGCACGGGAGCAGGCGGATCTCAATCTTTCCCGGGCCCAGGAGTCGGTATTGCGTGAATCACGCAGTGGCCTGGAGCAGGCCAAGGACGCCATCGTCGAGTACATCGCCTCCCAGTGGGATCGCTCACATCTGCAACCGGTACCGGTGACGCTGCGTGAAATCCGCGGCGGTCTCGACATGATCCCCTTGCCGAGACCGGCCCGGATTATTGGCGCCTGTGCGCGGTTTGTGGAGGAGCAACTGCTCAAGGGAGAAGTGACTCCCGAGTGGAGCCGGCTGGATACCCTGGCCGATGCCATTACCAGCGTTGAATACTACCTGGAGCGTTTCAATAGCGAGCACGCCGAGGAAAACGACCTGCTGCTGGGCGTTGCCGAAGAGAGCGTGGCCCAACTGGGTTATGCCGTGACGCCTTCCCAGTCCCTGCAGCATGCCGCCAAGGCCGCAGCCGAAAAAGAGGCCCCGGCGGTAGAGGAACCGCTCGAAGACGATTCCGACCTCGGGTTGGATGCTGAGGAAGACACCGCCGCTTTGAGTGCCGCCTATGAATCGGCAATTGGCACCGCTGAAAGCGAGGCCCCCGAGACGCTGCTGGATGAGCCAGAGGATGTATCGCCAGAGGATGTATCGCCAGAGGATGTATCGCCAGAGGAGGAGTCCGAGGTCCAGCCGTCTCCGGATGACACTTCAGACGGTTATTCGGTCGATGCTCTGGAGGCCGAAGTGGCCGCCGCCGATGCCAGCGAGCCGGAGCCCGAAGCCAATAGTGTCGATACCTCCGCCTCGGACGACGATGATGAACACGAAGTTGATGAGGAAATCCTGGAAATCTTCATCGAGGAGGCCGGCGAGGTCAGTGAAGCGATTGCCGAGTACTTTCCCCGTTGGGCACAGAATTTTGCTGACCAGGAATCTCTGACCGAATTCCGGCGCGCTTTCCATACCCTGAAAGGCAGTGGCCGTATGGTTGGGGCGACCGATATTGGTGAGCTCGCCTGGGCGATCGAGAACATGCTCAACCGCGTGCTGGACGGTACCATCCAGCCCGGTGACCATCACGTCGCCGTGATAGAAAAAGTCCGCAGCCTGCTGCCAGACATGATCGAGGCGTTCCGCACCGGTCAGTCCAATCCCCACCCGACCCTGACCGCGGCTTGCGAGCAGTACGCGGCGGCCCTGTCAAAAGGTGAGGAGCCCGATGTCTCAATCGGTGAGTCGACAGCACCGGCGAAGGACGGGGCGGATCCCTATGCGAAGTTGCTGGATCAGCCCGACAGCAGTGTGTCGCCTGAGCCATCCCATGGGGTAGAGCCGGATGACGATGACGACCGCGATACCCAGTTATGGGAAATCTTCGGCGTGGAGGCGCTGACTCACCTGCAGGTGGTGGATCGCTACATTCAGGATATGGAAGACGCATCCCCGCTGTTTACGCCGCCGAGCGACGCCACTCAGCGGGCGCTGCATACCCTCAAGGGTAGCGCCCATATGGCCAACATTACTCCAATTGCGGAGTTGGCCACGCCGTTGGAGCGGTTTGTCAAAGAGCTGCGGACCTATCAGGTCAATATCAACGACGATATTCTGCAACTGCTGCGCGACGCGGTGGACTATACCACCCACGCCCTGGCCGATATCGAGCAGGGCCAGCCTGTGGAAATCCCCCGTCTGGGGCAGTTCCAGGCGCGGGTCGCGGAGCTTCGTGAGATTTTTGTGGCTCCGCTCGTGCGACAGCAGGAAGCCCAGGCCGAAGGTCAGAAAGCGATTGATCCCGAGCTGCTGGCGATCTTCATGGCCGAGGAAATGAACCTGCTTCTCGATGCGGATAAAACCATCGAAAGCTGGCGCCAGCATCCCGAGGATCTTGCACAGCTTGAGCCACTGCAAACCGAGTTGGCCACCTTGACCAACGGCGCCCTGCACGCCAACCTGCCGCCCATGGCGGAGCTGGGGGATAAGCTCTACCGGATCTATGGTGGCATACAGCAGGGGTTTATTCCGTGCGACGATGCGCTTTGCCAGCAACTGATCGACGCGCACATGGCGTTGTTGGACCTGGTGGATGCCGTCGCCGTCGGTCAGAACCTCGAACCGGCCCCCGACGCCGTTCAGGCCCCCCTGGATCGCCTGTTGGAAAACCTGCCGCCCGACGCCCCCGATGCCCAGCCAGAGGCAACCAGCGTTGATCAAGAGCCCTCAACCGCTGGCGAAGAAGTCTCCGCGATTGCAGAAGAGTCGGCATCGATCGATGAGGCGCCCTCAGCGTTTGTTGAAGAGCCTTCCGCGTTCGTTGAAGAGCCCTCAGCCGTTGAGGAAGAATCTTCAGCGACCGAAGAAGAGTCCTCAGCGGTTGATGGCGCCCCGTCATCGGCCACTGAACCACCCTCCGCCAGTGCCTCCTCGGAACCCGCTGCACCGGCGGCGGAGTCGGCGCAGGAGCAGGCGGACGATGCCGATGACGGCGTGGATGAGGAAATCCTGGAAATCTTCCTGGAAGAAGCCGATGACCTCATGGAAGATATCGATCGCGCACTGACCGAGTGGCAGGAAGACTGGAGCAACCCGGACCTGCCGGAAGAGCTCAAGCGTTCCCTGCATACCCTCAAGGGTGGCGCCCGTCTGTCCGGCATCACGGATGTGGGGGATCTGGCCCACGACTTCGAGACACTGCTCATTGGCATGCGCGAGCGGGATACCATCGACCGGGCCTTCTTCCAGCGCCTGACCGACTTCCAGGATAAGATTCACGCCGGGGTCGCCCGCGTGCGCTCGCAGATGGCCGGTGATGCCCCCGACGAGGCGGCCGAGCCGCCTCCGCCCAGCGCCACCGCGCCTCAATCCGGTGGCCCGGTTCCGGTCGCCCGGGACCCCGAAACGGGCAATGTGGTGCCGTTCACGCCCAAGCCCAAACCCGGCAATACCGCCACATCGGCTCCGGTGCCGCCCAGCGGTGGTGCCATCAGTGCGTCCGGGGGCGGCAACGGCGGCGCCCAGGTGCAGCATCTGGCGGCCCGCCGCAGTGGCCCTCAGGAAGTGGTCCGGGTGTCCGCCGAGTTGCTGGAAGAGCTGGTCAACCTGGCCGGTGAGACCTCTATTACCCGGGGGCGCATCGAGGAGCAGGTCGGTGACCTGGGATTGGCCATTGATGAAATGGACTCGACGATCGTGCGCCTGCAGGAGCAGTTGCGCCGCCTCGATATCGAAACCGAAGCCCAGGTGATTTTCCGTCAGGAACAGATGGAAGCGCACGAGGAATTCGACCCGCTGGAAATGGACCGGTATTCGCAGTTACAGCAGTTGTCGCGCTCGCTGATGGAGTCCGCCTCGGACCTGCTCGACCTGAAAAACACGCTCTCGGACAAGAATCGCGACACGGAAACCCTGTTGCTCCAGCAGTCACGGATCAATACCGATCTGCAGGAAGGACTGATGCGCTCGCGCATGGTGCCTTTCTCCCGGCTGGTGCCGCGCCTGCGCCGGATTGTCCGTCAGGCGGCGACCGAGTTGGGCAAAGATGTGGAATTCGAGCTGGATAATGTCGAAGGCGAACTGGACCGCTCGGTGCTGGAGCGCATGGTGGCGCCTCTTGAGCACATGTTACGCAACGCCGTGGATCACGGCATCGAAACCGCAGACCAGCGCGCCGCAGCCGGCAAGCCGGCGGCGGGGCGTATCATGCTCAGCCTTGCCCGGGAAGGTGGCGATGTGGTGTTGCGCCTGGCCGACGATGGCCGGGGGATCAATCTTGATCGCGTGCGAGCCAAAGCCGTCGAACGCGGCCTGATGACCGAAGACGCTCAGCTCAGCGACCGGGATATCATGCAGTTTATCCTTCATGCCGGTTTCAGTACCGCTGACAAGGTGACCCAGATATCCGGGCGCGGCGTCGGTATGGATGTGGTCCACTCCGAGATCAAACAGTTGGGCGGCTCCATGTTCATCAATTCGGAGTCCGGTCGAGGTTCGGAGTTCATCGTTCGCCTGCCGTTCACTGTGTCGGTGAACCGTGCACTGATGATTCAGATTGGGGATGACTACTACGCCGTTCCCCTCAATACCATCGAGGGTATTGTGCGGGTCAGCCCCTTTGAACTGGAGCACTATTACTCCGATGAGAGCGCGCGCTTCGAATACGCGGGAGAGGAGTATCAGGTACGTTATCTGGGTGCCATGCTTGACAGCGATGCCCGTCCGAAGCTCGATGGCCAATCCTTGCCGCTGCCGGTGGTGTTGGTGCGCAGCGCCGAACATACGGTGGCTCTGCAGGTTGACCGCCTGCTGGGTAGCAGTGAAATTGTGGTGAAAACCCTGGGTATGCAGTTCAGCTCGGTCAGTGGGGTGTCCGGTGCCACGGTCATGGGTGACGGTAGTGTGGTGGTGATTCTCGATCCTCACGCCCTCATGCGTGAAAAACTGGCGCTGGGGATGCCCAACGCCACCCTGCTGGAGCCCACCGAGACGCCCTACGGGCGTGATGACGAGCAGGAAAAAGTGGTTATGGTGGTGGATGATTCCGTGACCGTTCGCAAGGTGACGGGCCGTTTCCTGGAGCGCGAGGGCTTCCGGGTCATTACCGCCAAAGATGGTGCCGAGGCACTGCTGACCCTTCAGGACCATATCCCGGATGTGATGCTGCTGGATATTGAAATGCCGCGCATGGACGGCTTCGAAGTGGCCAGCAATATGCGCAGCAGCTCACGGCTGAAGGACATTCCGATCATCATGATCACTTCCCGTACCGGGGAAAAACACCGGGAGCGGGCGTTCAATATCGGGGTGGACAAGTACATGGGCAAGCCCTACCAGGAGGAGCTGTTGCTCAATAACATCCGCGAGCTCCTGGAAACCACGCAGGCTTATTGACCGTGACGGGCTTGCGAATCGGTTTGCTGGTCGACAGCCCGCTCAAGCGCCAGTATCTGACACTGAGTGCGCGGGAAGCGGGCCACGAGCTGGTGGCTTCGCTCATGCTGGATCAGTGCCGGGCGGACACGCCGGCGCCCGACAGTGCCGATGCCTGGGTCGTGGATGTGGCGCTGGATCCGGACGCCGAACCACCCGAGCCGGTACAGGCGTTGCTTGAGCACAGCGATGCACCGCTGATCATCAGCGACAGCAGTGAATACCGGCCCGGCAGTGAAGAGCACAATGCCTGGCTCAAGCGTACCCTGGCGAAGTTGCGCCAGCTGGCGGGGGATATCAACCTGCAGCGGGTGCCCCGGGCGAGAGAGCTATGGGTTCTGGCCGCCTCCACCGGTGGTCCGGCGGCGGTGAAGGAGTTCCTGTCCTCTCTGCCCCCGGCGCTGGGCGTCGCCTTCATGTATGTACAGCATATTGACACCGGCTACACGGGCACCCTGGTGCGTATGATGAGCCAGAGCCCTTACCCCGCGGCCTTGGCGAGCGACGGCGCCGTTGTGCAGGCCAACCAGATGTTGATTGTGACCGCCTGTGAACGGGTGGACCTGCTGGACAATGGTACCCTGGCCATGGCCGATGAACCCTGGGGTGGCCCCTATGCCCCCTCGGTGGACCAGTTGGTGGCGAACGCCGCCCGGGTCTATGGCGAACAGCTGGGGCTGATTGTTTTTACCGGAATGGGCGATGATGGTGCGGCGGCCTGCCGTCTGGTGCGCCAGCGTGGCGGTAAAGTATGGGCCCAGACTCCACAAAG
Source organism: Marinimicrobium sp. C6131 (assembly GCF_026153455.1). Lineage (NCBI taxonomy): Bacteria > Pseudomonadati > Pseudomonadota > Gammaproteobacteria > Cellvibrionales > Cellvibrionaceae > Marinimicrobium > Marinimicrobium sp. C6131. The sequence continues at coordinate 2,715,239 of NZ_CP110629.1, read as the reverse complement.
CTGCACCAGCGCTTCCATGCCCGATGCCGCCCTGGCCACCGGCGCCGTCGAGTTGACCGGCACACCCGGGGAACTGGCGAACCGTCTGAGTGCCCACTGCCGCACTTCAGCGCAAACACTGATTGAGGAAGTCCGACCTTATGAAAGCCCCGCAGCTCACTGAAACCCCGGAGGTCCGGGAAGTCGCCAGCCTGTTGATTCCCCTGCAGGGACAGACCCTGTTGGTGCCCAACGTCTCGGTGGCGGAGATTGTCCCGGTGGGCAAAATTGAGCCTGTGCCGAATGCTCCGGACTGGTATCTGGGCGATTATCAATGGCGGGATCTGACCATTCCGCTGGCCTCGTTCGAGTGCCTCAATGGTCAGCCGCGCCCCACGCCGGGGAACTATGCCCGGGTGGCGGTGTTCAATACGACTGGGGTCAGCGAACACATTCACTTTGTGGCTCTGATTGCTCAGGGCTTGCCCCGGCTGGCTCGCGTGACCCCCGAAGAGCTTCAGGTGCGCGATGCGTCGCCGACCAACCCCTACGAGTTGATGCAAGTGAGTTGGGCGGGTGAGGACGCGGTCATTCCCGATGTTCCCGGTGTTGAGCAGCGCGTCCTGGACTATCTCAAAACCCGCGTCTGAGCGCTCTGCGCCCGACCGGGCAACCCCAGAAACCGGAATGTACCGATAAGGAGCCGCGCCGCGGAGGAAACGACGGATGAAAACCCACACGCCGATTGCCAGTACCGCCCTGGCCTTGGTCACATTGCTTGGCGGCTGCGGCGGTGAGCGCGAAGAAGCGTTCAACCCCTCCGAGCCCGACGAAATTCGCGATCCGGTCGCCGTCAGCTTTGTGTACGAAAACAGCTCCGCGGACCGGAACAATACCGGGTTCCCCGCCACGGATGTCGACAGTCGACGGATCGAGATCATTCGCGATCCGGACGATTACGAGTTTTTGATCGATGCCTACCGGGATATCGACGATTTCGTGGAGGCTCCGGACTTTGAGGAAGGACAGGTCATTCTGTATGACAGCGGCTGGTTTGACGACAGCGCGTGCGCGCAGCAGTTGAACCTGAACCGGGTTCAGGCCTTCAGCATCACCGAAGATGAAAACGTCGTTGAGGTGGTGCTCAACTACCGTCTCAGCGAAGCGGACGAAGACGCCAGTTGCGATGAGGAGATTCCCTTCCGCACCTGGGAGCTCCATTATGTCGAATCCCGTGCCGACCTGATCGTTGTCGAAGAGGTCAGTGGGCTCGGTTCCAGCTCGGCATCGTCCAGTTCCTCATCGTCCTCTTCATCCAATGGTTCTTGACGTCAGCGCCAGTCTCCCCAGAGGTATTGCGCAAGGCTGATCGCCGCCACCGGCGCGGTTTCCGTGCGCATTACCCTGGGGCCGAGTGTCAGAGGATCGCAGCCAGCGTTGCGGGCGCGCTCAATCTCCTCCTCGGACAGGCCGCCCTCGGGGCCCACCAGCAAACTGACCTGAGTGATTGCTTCCTGCGCGGGAAGCCCTTTGCTGTCGCGGTGATGCAGGACCAGGCGGCGGGAGCCGGGAGGCTGTTCAGTGGCCAGCCACTCCGTCAATGTCAGAGGTTGAGCCAGCGCCGGCAACCGGTTTCTCTGGCATTGCTCACAGGCGCTGATGATCACCTGGCGCCAATGGTCCCACTTCTTGTCCAGCCGGTCACCTTTGAGCTTGACTTCGGTGCGCTCGGTAAACAGGGGGGTGATTCGCGTGGCACCGAGCTCCGTGGCCTTCTGGATGACCCAATCCATCCGGTCTCCCCGGGACAGACCAATGGCCAGCTCCAGATTCAGGGGGGATTCCCGGTCCTCGGCCGTAAAGGCGCCCAGCGTGGCCTGGACAGACTTTTTCCCGACCTCGGCCAAGGTCGCGGCAAATTCACCTCCCTCGCCATTAAAGAGAATCAGCTCCCGCCCCGGTGTCATACGCAGCACTTTGGCCAGGTGGCGGGACGGGGCTTCTTCAAGCGTCACGGTAGCACCGGTCTGCAGGGGTTGGTCGGTAAACACCCGGGGGACACGCATGGCGAACTCCAGCTCAAAAACAGGCAGTTTAGCAAATTTGCGCTTCAAGCCAGTGCTGCTCAATACTCCACCGATGGCTTTCACCATGACAGGGATGGGGTACTGGCGGTATAATTCCGCTTTTGCTTCCCGGTCTCTGGAGATCCTATGGCCAACCGTCGCGCCCAAGTCAATCGCAATACCCTGGAAACCAAAATCAGCGTCAGCCTGGATCTGGACGGTGAGGGCAAGGGCGTGTTCGATACCGGCGTGCCGTTTCTGGAGCACATGATGGACCAGATCGCCCGCCACGGCATGATCGATCTGGACATCACCTGCGATGGCGACACCCATATCGATGACCATCACACGGTGGAAGACATCGGTATCACCCTCGGGCAGGCGGTGGCCAAGGCCGTGGGGGACAAAAAAGGCATCCGCCGCTATGGCCACGCCTATGTCCCTCTGGATGAGGCCCTGTCACGGGTAGTGATCGACTTCTCCGGTCGTCCCGGCCTGATGATGGACATCCCGTTCACCCAGAAGCGGATTGGCACGTTTGATACCGAACTGTTCTCCGAATTTTTCCATGGCTTCGTCAACCACGCCCAGGTCACCCTGCACATCGATAACCTGCGCGGTCACAACGCTCACCACCAGATTGAAACCGTGTTCAAGGCCTTTGGCCGTGCCCTGCGTATGGCGCTGGAGGAGGATCCCCGGATGGCGGGGGTGATGCCTTCCACCAAGGGCAGTCTGTAATTTTCGTCGGGTGAGTGGGGCAGTAGCGTATTATGAGTAGCCAGCAAATAGCGGTCATTGATTACGGCATGGGCAACCTGCACTCGGTGGCCAGCGCCCTGGAGCACGTGGCTCCGGAAGCCGAGGTACTGGTGACCAGCGACCCGGCCCAGGTGAGCGCCGCCGACCGGGTGTTGTTCCCCGGGGTGGGCGCCATTCGCGATTGCATGGCGGAAATCAGGCGCTTGAAGTTTGATGAGCTGCTGCGTGAACAGGTGGCCACCGGCAAGCCGGTGCTGGGCGTCTGCGTCGGCATGCAGGCACTGATGGACCGCAGTGAAGAGAACGGTGGCGTGGACTGCATCGGTCTGCTGCCGGGGCAAGTGCGTTACTTTGGCGCCGATCTGAGAGACGCCGACGGCCAGCGCCTGAAAGTCCCCCATATGGGCTGGAACCAGGTACACCACACCCACCACCCGCTCTGGGCCGGTATTGAGCAGGATGCGCGTTTTTACTTTGTGCACAGCTTCTATGTCGAAGCCGGTAACCCGGAGCAGGTGGCCGGCACCTGTGAGTACGGCACCACTTTCGCGGCGGCGCTGACCCAGGACAACCTGTTTGCGGTGCAATTTCACCCGGAGAAAAGCCATACGGCCGGGTTGCAGTTGTTGCGCAATTTTATGGATTGGGATGGAGCGGCCTGATGCGTGGTAGCGGCGGATGCGGGCTTAGCCCTTATCCGCCCTACGCGAACCGCTGTGCTATGCGTAGGGCGGATCGGTCCGACGACTCGGAGCGAAGTGCATCCGCCGTAAAGAAATGACCCTCAAACTCGAATGACCGGACCCACAACCAACATGCTGATTATCCCCGCCATTGATTTGAAAGACGGCCAATGCGTACGTTTGCGCCAGGGCCTGATGGACGACTCCACCGTATTCTCCGACGACCCGGTCGCCATGGCCAAACGCTGGGTGGACGCCGGTTGTCGCCGGCTGCATCTGGTGGACCTGAACGGCGCCTTTGAAGGCAAGCCGGTCAACGGCGAGGTGGTGACGGCCATCGCCCGTGCGTACCCGGATCTGCCGATCCAGATCGGCGGCGGTATTCGCAGTGCGGAGACGATTGAGCATTACCTGCAGGCGGGGGTCCAGTATGTGATCATCGGCACCAAGGCGGTGAAAGAGCCGGAGTTTGTGACCGAGATGTGTCGCCGGTTTCCGGGGCATATCATCGTCGGTCTGGATGCCAAAGACGGTCTGGTGGCCACTGATGGCTGGGCGGAGGTGTCCGAGGTGAAGGCGACGGATCTGGCGAAGCGTTTTGAGAAGGATGGCGTCAGTGCGATTGTCTACACGGATATTGCCCGCGACGGTATGATGCAGGGTGTGAATGTGGAGCAGACGCTGGCGATGGCCAAGGCTTCGAGCATTCCGGTGATCGCCTCTGGCGGTATTACCAATATGGATGATATCAAGGCGTTGCGTAAGGTATCCGATCAGGGCATCACCGGGGCGATTACCGGCCGGGCGATTTATGAAGGCTCGCTGGATGTAAAAGAAGCTCAAGATTTCTGTGACTCATTCGCCTAAAGAGAGCGAGCGTAGAGTCCGGTCAGGAGTGGGGCATATCACTTGGAGACCCGCCGTGAACCCATCCATGGGGGCTTCTCATCGGCATCCATGCCTCAGAGAGTCTCCAAGTGATATGCCCCACTCCTGACCTCTGTGCCACCATTGACGTTGCGTAGGGCGGATAAGCCAACGGCGCATCCGCCGGCCAAGCCCAAATAGACGCTAAACCAGCTGCAGGTCCTACGAACGCACTGAGGGCCGGTGTCAGGTAGCCCTTTCCAAGACCCTCAACCGAGGGACTCGCGTTGTGGAGCTTACAGGGATGTATTCACAGCGTGTCTTGGAAAGGGCTACCTGATAGCGGACCGGACGTGACGTATTTGATGTCAGTGCTACAAGGTTCATTTAAAGGTTCGATATGGCTCTAGCAAAACGCATCATCCCCTGTCTCGACGTCGATAATGGCCGTGTGGTCAAAGGCGTTCAGTTTGTTGATATCCGTGATGCCGGTGACCCGGTGGAAGTGGCCAAGCGCTACAACGAACAGGGCGCGGATGAGATTACCTTTCTGGATATTACCGCCAGTCACGAAGGGCGGGATACCACCGTGCATACCGTCGAGCGCATGGCCGCCGAGGTGTTCATTCCCCTGACCGTGGGCGGGGGTATTCGCAAGATTGAAGACATTCGTCGCATGCTCAATGCCGGGGCCGACAAGGTGGGCATAAATTCTGCGGCCGTGTCCGATCCAGAGTTTGTCAAAGCCGCAGCCGAGCGCTTTGGGTCCCAGTGTATTGTGGTTGCCATCGATGCCAAACAGGTCAGCGGTGAGGGCGAGGCGCCCCGCTGGGAAATTTTTACCCACGGCGGTCGCAAGCCCACCGGGATTGATGCGGTTCAGTGGGCGCGCAAGATGGCGGATTATGGGGCGGGAGAAATTCTGCTCACCAGCATGGATCGCGATGGCACCAAAAACGGTTTTGACCTGAAACTGACCCGGGCCATCAGTGATGCGGTGTCGATTCCGGTGATTGCCTCCGGCGGGGTGGGAAGCCTCCAGCATCTGGCCGATGGCGTGCTGGAAGGCGGTGCCGATGCCGTGTTGGCGGCCAGCATCTTTCACTTCGGGGAGTACAGTATCCCGGAAGCCAAAGCCTATATGCGCGAACGCGGCATTGAGATGCGTTAACACTCAATGCCGCGTTGGTGGTATCAGGTCAGTCGTCTGAGCAGCGGTTACGCGGCCCGGTAACTTTCCAGCGCTTCGCGGACCTTGGGCTCGGCGGCGCAGATGAAGTCGATAAACTCGCCGACTCCGATTTCCGCATCTTCCCGGCTGTCGAAGGGCCCGATATCCACACCCTCCCGGGTGGTGTAATACCAGTAACCGTCTTTTTCAAGAAAACGTCCGGTCCGCTTGGGGACGCTGCCGTGTTCTCCTGCTCTGTTCTCGCTCATAATCTTAACCTGCTTGATGGATCACTTTTCCCCAGGGTCGGGGTGAATTCCCTGATCGACATGCGGCGACTGCGCCTTTTTCAGCGTTCGGCCCGGCTCGAGCCTCTGAAAATACCTCCCTGGCACCAGTAGCGCCACCTCATTCTGTCTTTATAGAGCAATATTAATTTAATAGCAAATGTTGACTCAGACGATACGGGCGCCGTTCGGTGACTAATGGGCTGAGGTCTTGTGTCAGTCCGTCGGGCCCGCTTGCCATCGATTGTGAGCCCGATGGAGGGCGCCACAGACTGAGGGGTGGCGCCAGGCAACTGCGTCCTGCAGTCGGCGGCGGTTCTCCGGGCCGATCCAGCAGAGCCGATATGGGCACCAGGGTGACGCCTGCGTCGGTCAGCAGGGGATTGATCTGCTCCAGCACCATCAGCGTTTCGGGGTAGGGGTGACCGATGGCAATGGCGTAGCCACGGGTGCGGGCCAGCTCAATGGCCTGCTCGAGTTGGCGCAGTACGCCCTCTACCGAGCGCTCATGATCAAGGAAAACATCCCGCTTGAGTGTGGGAATCCGGTAGCGTCGAGCCGTTTCCCAGGCCTGGCTGTCCGCCGTGGTTCGACTGTCGATGAAGTAATAGCCGTGGTCGCCCAGGTATTGCATCAGCCAGCCCATGGGTTCGCTCTCCTGGGTGAGCTGGCTCCCCATATGGTTGTTGAGGCCGCGAGCCTCGGGAATGGTTCTGAGGTTTTCCTCCAGGGTACGAATGAAGTCCCGGTGCGTCATGCCGGAGGCCAAAGCCCCGGCGTCCAGTGGCAGGTTGCGGATATTGCTCATGGGATTGTGCAGCATGATTTCCTTACCCAGGGCCGCACCCTCTCGGGCCAGCCTGGCGCCGTGGGGGGCGTGGGGCAATACGGCAAAGGTGAACTCGCCAGGCAGGTTCAGGCTGCGCTTCCCCAGGGACGCGCTGTAGCCGATATCGTCAATGATGATGGCCAGTTGACCGGCCTGACTCAAAGGGGCACCCAGCATCAGGCTGGCGACCAGGGCGAGGCGCAGTAATGGCAGGAGCACGGGCGATCTACTCCGCTACTGGCTGTTCGGACTCGTCTTCCTCGTTGAGTGGGGGCAGACGCCGGGCGAGGCTGGCCTTCTGGCGCTGCTGGAAAATATGCAGCCCCTTGAGCATGTTGATGGCTTCGTCCAACTGGTTGTCGCCGATATCACTCTGGCGGGCTTCGCGCTCGGACTCCCGGGTCCGGGTGTTACTCTCTTCCCCGCCATTGGCGTTGCCCAAGTGGCCGGCCAGGTCCGCCTCGGTAGAGCGGGCACCCGTGCGCAGGGCGGTTACCCGAGCGCGCTCGACGGTCACGTCGGGCACGATTCCCTGAGCCTGGATGGAGCGCCCGTTGGGCGTGTAGTAGAGTGCGGTCGTCAGCTTGACCGCCCGGGTTTCAGAGATGGGGACCACGGTCTGTACCGACCCTTTACCGAAACTCCGGGTTCCCAGCACCACGGCGCGGCCGTGATCCTGCAGTGCCCCGGCCACGATTTCGGACGCTGAGGCGGAACCATCGTTGATCAACACCACAATGGGGAGATCTTCGGCCACCTCGCCCTCGTTGGCGTAATAGCGCATGTCGCTGTTCTCGGTACGCCCCTCGGTGTAGACCACCAACCCTTCGTCCAAAAAGGCATCGGCGACTTCCACGGACGTCTGCAGAACACCGCCGGGGTTGTTGCGCAGGTCGAGCACAATGCCCCGAATGTCGTCGTGCTCCGCACGCAGCTTTTCCAGAGCCTCAATCATGTCCCGACCGGTATTCACCTGAAACTGGGCGATCCGGATGTACGCATAATGTTCGTCCTCGACGCGTACCCGTACACTTTTGACCTTGATGATGTCCCGGGTCAGAGTGACTTCAAACGGTTGGTCGATACCTTCCCGCACGACGGTCACTGTCAGGTCACTGCCTTTGGGGCCGCGCATTTTCTCAACCGCGTCGTTCAGGCTCATGCCTTTGACCGGTTGGTCGTCCAGGCGAATGATCAGATCACCCGGTTCGATACCGGCTTTTTGAGCCGGAGTGTCGTCAATCGGTGCAATCACCTTGACGAAGCCATCTTCCATCCCGACTTCAATCCCGATACCACCAAATTCGCCGGAGGTATTCTCCTGCAGATCTTCAAAGGACTTTTCATCCAGATAGGCCGAGTGTGGGTCCAGCTCGGCGATCATGCCCTTGATGGCGTACTCCAGCAGCTCGGCATCCGACAGCTCTTCGACATAACCATTGCGGATATGGTCGTATACCCGGGTGAAGGTGCGCAGTTCCTCGAGCGGCAGCAGGCCCTGCTGCTCTTCGGGCGCGGCAGTATCCGCAGCGGACTGTGCCAGCGCCAGAGGTGATAGAGTGGCGAGCAGCGCCACCAGAGCAGCGTGTTTGAAATTAGCGTACAGCATCCGGGTCTCCTGACTTGAGGGTCCGGTGTGGATCGGTTCCCGCGGGCGCGGCCGTGGGCATGACAATATGACAATCAGTATGGCGCATAATTCACTATAGCCGGTCTCATGGGGCAGGTGATGCGATCAGGCCTGCGCCAGCCAGGGCATCGGGTTGGTGGGCTTGCCCCGGTGCCGGATTTCGAAATACAGGCCCGCCTGGAGCTGACCCCCGGTGTTGCCGACGCTGGCAATGGTCTCCCCCGCGCTGACCCACTCGCCGGTTTCCTTGTACAGGCTCTGATTGTGGGCGTACAGGCTCATGTAGCCCTCGCCATGGTCCACAATCAGCAGGAGTCCGTGGCCCCGGAAGTAATCGGAAAATACCACGCGGCCATGGTGTACGGCCAGTACCGGGTCGCCTTCACTGGCGTCGATGACGATGCCGTTACGGGTGATCTGGCCGTCCAACTGAGCGCTGCCGAAACGGTGTCGCAGTGATCCCTGGGCGGGCCAGGGAAGGCGACCTTTGCGTTGGCTGAAAGGCGTATCGCCACCGGGCATTTCCAGGTCGGCGACGGCGGCGACCATTTCGTCCAGCAGGGACTGGAGACGCTCCCGGTCCTTTTGCAGGTCCGCCAGCTCCTGATCGGTGGAACGAATGCGCTGGTTCAGGGCGGCCAGGGTCTGGCGGCGGCTTTCCTGGCGTTCGGCCAGGCGTTCGTGTTGCGCTTTCAACTGGTCCCGGTTGCGGGCGAGTTCCGCCGTTTTCTGGACAATGCGGGGTTCGATGCGATCCAGCTCGGCGAGTGTCTCCAGGTAGCGCTCGATTTTATCGGTGCGCGCTTCCAGCCAGTAATCGTAATAGCGCAGCAAGCGCGATACGCGCTGGGGACTCTCCTGGTTGAGCAGCAACTTGATCTGGCTCTGTCGGCCCAGGGCGTAGGCGGCCTGAACCTGCTCGGCAACGGCCTGTTGCTGAGCCTGTCGGGATTGATCCAGCTCGTTGCGTTCCTGCTTCAGGCTCTGCAGGTCGCGATTCTGCTGCTCAAGGTCGGACTTGATGCGCTCGATCTTTTTGAGCAGTTCGCCGATGTCGGACTCGGACGACTCAAGCTGTTCCTTGAGCTCATCCCGGGAGCCCTGGGTTTTCTTCAGTTCCCGTTGCAACTGTTCAATGGTTTTCTGAAGCTCCTGCATTCGCGCTTCATACTCGGCCTGATCATTGGCGTGAGCGGTACCGCTCAGCGCCAGATACAGGCACAGATACAGCAGGTACTTTCCGAAGCCTTGGGGACGCGCAGCGATTGTCATGAGGGGACCTTGCCGTCGATGGGGCGACCGGAAAGCCGCCCCATCCGTGGGTTACTCGCTCAGGGTGATCAGGTTGCGACCGGTCATTTCCTTGGGCTGTGGCAGCCCCATCAGGTGCAACATGGTGGGAGCGAGGTCGGCCAGGGAGCCGCCGTCGGCGATGGTTCCCTTGCGCGAACTGACGTAGATCAGGGGTACCGGCAGGGTGGAGTGCTGGGTGCTCACCTGGCCGGACTCCGGATCGTACATCTCCTCAACGTTGCCGTGGTCGGCGGTGACCAGGGCTTCGCCGCCCGCTTTCAGGGTGGCGTCGAGCACCCGACCCAGGCACTTATCGACGGCCTCAACCGATTTGACGGCCGCTTCAAAGATGCCCGAATGGCCCACCATGTCTCCGTTGGCGTAGTTGCAGATAATGGCGTCGTACTTCCCGGACTCGATGGCCTCGACCAGCTTGTCGGTGACCTCGGGTGCGCTCATTTCCGGCTGCAGGTCGTAGGTGGCCACCTTGGGTGAGGGCACCAGGATGCGGTCTTCGCCCTCAAACTCGGCTTCGGTGCCTCCGTTGAAGAAGAAGGTCACATGGGCGTACTTCTCGGTCTCGGCGATGCGCAACTGGGTTTTGCCCTGTTTGGCCAGGTAGTCGCCAAAGGAGTTGACCAGTTCCTGAGGGGGGAAAGCGCAGCTGGCCTTGATGTCCGAAGCGTATTCGGTGGTCATTACGAAGTCGGCCAGCTTGGGTTCGCACTGGCGTTTGAAACCGTCAAAATCGCTCTCGATGAGCGCGCGGGTGATCTGGCGGGCCCGGTCGGGCCGGAAGTTCATGAAGATGGCGACGTCGCCATCGTTCATCTTGACCGGTTCCTGGCCGTCGCCGACGATCACGGTCGCCTTGACGAACTCGTCGTTTTCATCGCGCTCGTAAGCGGCGGCCAGGCCGTCGACGGCGGTTTTGGCGGTAAACTCGCCCACGCCACAGGCCATGGCGTTATAGGCTTTCTCCACCCGGTCCCAGTTGTTGTCCCGGTCCATGGCGAAGTAGCGTCCAACGATACTGGCGACGCGGCCAACGCCCAGCTCGGCAAACTGCTTTTCGGCTTTTTCCAGAGACGCCTTGGCGCTGCGCGGGGCGGTGTCTCGACCGTCCAGGAAAGCGTGCAGGTACACTTCTTTGGCGCCGCGTTTGGCGGCGGCGTCCACCATGGCGTAAATGTGGTTTTCGTGGCTGTGCACGCCCCCTTCCGAGAGCAGACCGAAGACGTGCACGGCTTTGCCGGCGTCTTTGGCCTTGTCGATGGCGGCGGCGTAGGCCGGATTGTTGGCGAACTCGCCATCTTCGATCGCTTTATTGATCCGCGTGAAGTTCTGGTAGACCACCCGACCGGCACCGATGGTGGTGTGGCCCACTTCGCTGTTGCCCATCTGGCCCTCCGGCAGGCCCACCGCCATCCCGGAGGTGGCGATCAGGCTGTGCGGAGCTTCCTTCCAGAGGCGGTCGAGGACCGGGGTGTTGGCGCTGTACACGGCGTTGTGTTCGGTCTTTTCCGAATAGCCGACACCATCCAGGACAATCAGAACGGTGGGCTTTTGGGCGGAGGTCTGGTTGGCGGTCATAGGTACTGTCACTTCTCTGAGTCGCTGAATGAAGGTCGAATGGAATGGCCATTGCCGGCGCCCGGCGGGTACTTCCGGGCGCAAAAGCCCCATTCTAACGCGTTACCCGTGGTAACTCTACGTCGGCCGCTGAGAAAAGGACGTCTGATGGTGTATACTGCGGCGCGCTCCGCCTCGGCTATCCCGGGCGCGGATTCTCCCCGATTCGAGTTGAGGAAAGCGAAGACGTGGAATTTTTTGTATTTGTCAGCCAAGAGTGGCTTCTGATCACCACGCTGGCCGTGTTGATGGTGGTGTACGCCATGCGCGAGCGGATCAAGAACGGGAAACCGATTCCCGCCCATGAGGTCACCCGCTTGCTCAATAGCGAGAAGGCCGTGTTGCTGGATGTCCGTGAGGCGGCCGATTTCAAGGCCGGGCACATCTCGGGCGCCCTGAGTCTGCCTTATTCCAAAGTCGCGGCGGACGCTGAGCAGTTGCTGGCGCCTCACCGGGACAAGATCATCGTGGTGGCCGACAAGCTTGGCCAGCATGCCGGTGCGGCCGGTCGTACTCTCGGGCAGAAGGGCTTTGATGTACGTCGCCTGGCCGGGGGGATTACCGAGTGGCAGAACCAGGGGATGCCCCTGGTGAAAGGCTGACAACCGGGAGTTCATGATGGCGAAAGTTGTAATGTACACCACGGCGGTGTGCCCGTTCTGCGTCAATGCCAAGCACTTGCTGGAAGGCAAAGGTGTCGCGTTCGAGGAAATTCGGGTGGACCGCGATCCATCACTGCGGAAAAAAATGATGGCTGACAGTGGTCAGCGCACGGTGCCCCAGATCTGGATCGGGGACACCCATGTGGGTGGCTTCACCGATCTGTGGGCGCTGGACAAGAGCGGCAAGCTGGACGAAATGCTGGGCTGAGCGCCCACCGACGGCGGCCGATTCAGGGCTAATTGATTGAACCAACGGTAACTTAATTATGGCAGATGAAAACACCACTCAGGAAAACGGCGCAGGCGCCACCCAGGAAGCTCCGCGCGGTCTGCAGATCAAGCGGATCTACCTGAAGGACTTGTCCTTTGAAACCCCGATGGGGGTCGAGTCCTTCAATCGCGCCTGGAAGCCGAAAATCGATCAGGAACTGAACGTTCAGGTCAACAATCTGGATGAAAACCACTACGAAGTGGTGCTCCTGATGACCATTACCGCCAAAATGGATGACAAAGTCGTGTTTCTGGTGGAAGTGAAACAGGCGGGTCTGTTCGCGATTCAGGGGCTGGAGAAAGCGCAATTGAGCCAGGTGATCAATACCACCTGCCCCCAGATCCTGTTCCCCTATACCCGTGAAGTGATTGACTCCACTCTGTCTCGCGGTGGTTTCCCACCCCTGATGTTGCCCCCGATCAACTTCGATGCGGTGTTCGCCCAGGCGGTACAGCAGGTTCGCAAGCAGGGGGAGTCCTCCCAGACCGCCGACGCCTGAGTCAGTCCTGCTCCCGGAGCCAGGTATGGATCTCGTCCCGAGGGGGTACCTGGCCGGGTGTCACCGCAAAGTGTTCGCCGTGCAGTGTGGTCGCGCCCTCCAGGCGCACCTCGCTGGTGTGCGCGTAGACTTTCTCCACCCTCAGGTGTGTACCGCTGTCCAGTCGATGCGCGCTGTACTGCCGATATTCCCCCGGAATCGGCCGCAGACTGATCCGGTATAAAGGCAGACGATCCCCCGCCTGCAGTCCCTGGGTGTATCCGGCGTGAAGCAGTGTCGTGGCCCCCACACGTGGTTGCTCCAGGCGCGCCACGAGTGGCTGGCAGCGAATCGCCTCGTTAAGCGCCTGGCCCGCTTCGGCCAGCACTCCCTCGATTTTCCGGCCGTAGTCTGTCTCCCAGAACGCTGGCGTTCCGAACCGGGCTCGTTCCGGGCGCTTCGGGTTCCAGATCCCCTGCAGCCGGTAGCTGCGTGTGAGCAGTGTCTGTCCCGTGTGGCCGTCGTGCAGATTCAGTTGCAGAACAAAATCCCGTTGCCGGGTGTCCCACTCTGGCTTCAGGCGCAAGACGCTGACTGCGGCATTGCGGGTGCGGGTTGCCAGGCCTGGGTTCAAGGCATCCTCGGGCCGCGCCATCCCCAGGTCATGAAGCGTGCCACTCAGCACCAGTTGGGTGCCGTGTTCATTGGCCAACTGACGGATGGGCTGCCCCGAATTGACTGACGGTTCGGGCAGGCTCTGAGGAATCAATTGATACTGAAACAGTTGGTCGCCCCGGGCCAGGTGTTCACCGAGACGCTCGGCCAGGGCCTGCTCGGCGCCCCAGAGGCCGCCCGCATTGGCCTCTGCCTGCTCCCGGCGGGGGAAGGCGGTGATCAGCAGGGACTTGCGGTACGCCCGACCGCCACTGGAGCAGGCGAGGGGTGGGGTAGCGTTTTGATCCTGGACAGCGTCGTCTTTATGGTGGGTTGACGCCTCGGGTGTCTGGCCGGCCACATCCGGACTGGGAACACGCTCGTACCGGGCGGTATCCTGACCATGGGTGCCCTGAGGGTGGCTGCCAAAGTGTGCCTGGCTGGGCCCGGCGGTGGCTTCACCCATCAGGGTCATCGCCATGAGTAGCACCAGGGCATTGCGCGTAGAGGCCAAAGGCATTCGTATACGACTGTACTTGGTCACCGGGTCGCTCCGCTGGTGGTCAATACCGGGGAAATGTTTTAGGGTTTCGTATTGGGTTGTCGGCCTGAACAGCAACATCTTGAGCAGTGGGGAACGGAATATGGGCAATGGCAGAGGCCGGTGGTGGTTGGGCGTGACCGGAGTGTTGATCGGTACCCTGCTGATCGGGTGCAGTAGCGGTGGGCGCCACTACGGGGGCCTGAAAGAGACGCTGTCGATTGATCTGCGGCCCAACAACAGCAAACTGTTTGTGTATCAACTGGATGTGCCGGATGCCCGTCAGCGGCCACTGGTGCAGGTGTATCGATCCCCCAAGGATGTGACCGAGCATCGTCGTCGGGAGCCTTTGGGCAGCCGCGAGTACCGGCAGTTGCGCAGCGACGCCGAGCGGGCCGTGACGCTCACCGGGTATTGCCGGGAGGGCTTTCTGGAGTTGGACTATCGTCTGTCCCGGGCCGAGATGTGGCTGCGGGGAGAGTGCCGTGAGGGCGCTACCGAAGACGACCGGAACCGCTTTGCCGAACGCTCCCAACTGCCCATTCCGCAGCCGGAGTGATCGTGTCCGGTCGTGGTCTCGCGTAGAATGGCGAGCGCCGCCACTTCCGGCGGTCGATCGTCATTGGAGAACGACCCGTGTCATTGCCCCCCTTGCAGCTCAAGAAAAATACCGACCGTCGCCTCAAACGCGGCCACCTGTGGATCTACAGTAACGAGGTGGACGTGGCGAAAACGCCGCTCAAGGCGTTCCAGCCAGGGGACCAGGCGCTGGTCCTGGCCAGCACCGGCAAGGCGCTCGGAGTGGCGGTGGTCAATCCGGCCGGCCTGATCTGCGCGCGGTTGGTCAATCGCGATCCGGAGCAGCCCCTGAGTAAATCCCTGCTGGTGCATCGTATCAATCAGGCTCTGGCCTTGCGCGATGCCTTCTTTCCCGGCCCCTATTACCGACTCATCTACGGCGATTCCGATCTGCTGCCGGGGCTGGTGGTGGACCGCTTTGGCGACTACCTGGTGGTTCAGATTGCCAGTGCCGGCATGGAGCGGCACAAGGCCGATGTTATCGAGGCGCTGGTTCAGTGCCTGCAGCCCGCTGGCATTCTGCTGGACAACGATCACGGCGCCCGGGAGCTGGAAGGGTTGGCGCGCTACCAGGAAGTCGCCCACGGCACCATGCCGGACACCCTGGAGCTGGTGGAGAATGGGACCCGTTTCCGGATTCCGGTGGGGCAGGGGCAGAAAACCGGTTGGTTCTACGATCACCGCGACAACCGCGCTCGCCTGCAGGGCTGGTGTCGGGATCGCCGGGTGCTGGATGTCTTTTCCTACATGGGCGGTTGGGGTGTGGCCGCTGCCAACGCCGGCGCCCGGGAAGTGGTCTGTGTGGACGCCTCGGCCACAGCGCTGGATGGAGTGGCCACCAATGCCGAGCTGAACGGCGTCGCGGACCGGGTCAGCGCGCTTCAGGGCAAGGCCATTGACGTGCTCAAGGCGCTGATCGCCGACGGTGAAATTTTCGATGTGGTAGTACTGGACCCGCCCGCGTTTATCAAACGGCGCAAGGACCAGAAGGCCGGAGAGGCGGCGTACCGCCACATCAATGAGCTGGCCATTCGGTTGCTGGGCCGCGATGGCCTGCTGGTGTCGGCGTCCTGCTCCATGCACCTCGCGCGGGAGTCGCTGACCGATATCGTGCGCGGTGCCGGCCGGCATCTGGACCGTCACGTACAGATTATCGCTCAGGGCGGGCAGGGCGCCGATCATCCCGTGCACCCGGCCATCCCCGAGACCGATTATTTGAAAGCGGTGTTTGCCCGGGTGTACCTGCCCTGACCCGCCCGAAGTCATTGTACTGAACCCACCTGCAAAAGCGGTTGTCCGAATCATGCGCTATGATCTATAGCGCGTTTACGACAGTATCCAATTTCGTTGTTCCGTTGATTCCCATAACGTTTGCAGGAGAATAACCATGAAATCCATGAAAAACCCCCTGATCGCCTCTGCCAGTGCCGCCCTATTGTTGGGCCTGGGTAGCCAGGCCTCTGTCGCCGAAAACCCCTTTTCGGCCGAAACGCTCTCCAGCGGTTACAATCAATTGGCTCACAACCATGGTGGCGAGAAGAAAGACGGTGAAGCCAAATGTGGTGAAGCCAAGTGTGGCGAAGAGAAAAAAGGTGGCGAGGCCAAATGCGGCGAAGCCAAGTGCGGTGAGGACAAGAAAGACAAGGATGCCGAAGGGAAGTGCGGCGAAGGCAAATGCGGCGCTTGATGTAATAGCCGGGCGGGGCTTCGCGCCCCGCCCGGCTGATGAATCTAGAGAGCGAGTGAGAGTCTGAGTATGCCCCTGTCCAAGGTCCAAGGTGTCGGGTTGGGTCTCCGGCGCGAGTTGCTGGATCAGTTGCCGTCGTCCCCCGACGGTCGTATCGACTTTCTCGAAGTTGCTCCAGAGAACTGGATGGCGATGGGCGGTCGGCTTGGCGCGAGATTCCGCGCATTGACCGAGCGCTACCCGTTCAGCACCCACGGCTTATCCTTGTCCATCGGCAGTCCGGCGCCCCTAGATGTCGACTTTGTCACCCGAATCAGACAGTTTCTCGATGAACATCAGATCGAGCTTTACTCAGAACATCTGAGCGCCTGCAGCGACGACGGTCATCTCTATGACCTGATGCCGGTGCCCTTCACGGAAAGTGGTGTACGCTGGATCGCCGAGCGCGTGCGCCAGGTTCAGGATATCCTCGAGCGGCGCATCGCTCTGGAGAACGTCTCCTATTACGCGCCCGTCACCACGCCGGAGATGCCGGTGCCGGAGCTGGACGAGGCTACCTTCATCCGGGCGGTGCTTGAAGAGGCGGACTGCAACCTGTTGCTGGACGTCAACAACGCCTACGTCAACAGCGTCAATCATCGCTATGATGCCGAGGCGTTTATCCGCTCCATGCCAGCGGAGCGCATTCAATACATGCACATCGCCGGTCACTACCGGGAGGCGGAAGACCTTCTGGTGGATACCCACGGAGCGGATGTCATCGATCCGGTCTGGCAACTGCTGGATGTGGCCTATGACCATGCGGGTATCTGTCCCACACTGCTTGAGCGGGACTTCAATCTGCCACCGCTGCCAGAGCTGCTGACCGAAGTGGATACCGTTCGCGTGCACCAGAACGAGGTGGCCCATGTCGGTGCCCGATGATTACCGGGAGGCGCTGAAGCGTTTTGCCGGTGCGATCCGTGATCCGGAGGGGCAGCCGCATACGGAAGTGGAAGCGCGCCGGATGAAAATCTATCAGGATCTGTTTTTCAACAACCTGAATACTTTCTTGAGCAACAATTTTCCGGTGTTCAAATCCCTGATGCCTGAAGACTGGTGGCTGAAAGAGGTGCGCGGTTTCATGCAGCACCATCGTTGTCAGAGCCCCCTGTTCTCCGATATCGGGCGTGAATACATCGATTACGTCAATTCCGACGCTCGGCCGATCACCGCGGAAGATCCCCCCTTTATGGCGGAACTGCTGCACTACGAGTGGGTGGAGCTGGCGTTGCAGATTGCAACCAACCCCGCGCCTGAGCCGGGTCTGCATAAAGACGTCATGGCGGGCCATCCGGTGCTCTCGCCCTTGGCCTGGCCCTTGGAATACCGTTTCCCGGTTCACCAGATCGGCCCCAGGTTTCTGCCCCAGGAGCCGCCGGAGCAGCCCACCTGGGTATTGGTGTACCGAAGCCGCGATCGCCGGGTGTCCTTTATGGCCCTCAATGCCTTTACCGCGCGTCTGCTCGCGCTTATTGAGGCCAAGCCCGACTTGAGCGGTCGCCAGTTGCTGGAGCAGATGCAGTCGGAATCCCCCGGTGTGGACGCGACGGCGTTGATGACTGGAGGCGAGCTGATTCTGCAAGAGTTTCTGGACTTGGGTATCATTCAGGGCGCCCGACCATTGCGGTCGGCCTGACTCTCCGTTGTAAGAAAGCAAGCCCCGGCACGACCCAGGGGAACCTCCCGTTATTATTGAAGGACAGAACATGAAGCGTTTGACGGTCATCGCCATTATGATCGCCCTGGTCGTGGCATTTTTCGGGTTTGGTCTGAATGATTATTTGACCCTGGAGCAACTCAAAAACAGCCAGGCCACCTTTGATCAGTGGTTGAGGGAATTCCCGGTTCTGGTGCCAGCCGTCTATTTTGTGGTTTATGTGCTTGTTACGGCCTTGTCATTGCCCGGCGCGGCTATCATGACTCTGGCCGGCGGTGCGCTGTTCGGCTTGGGGCAGGGCCTGTTGCTGGTCTCGTTCGCGTCCAGCATCGGGGCAACGCTGGCGTTTCTGGTGGCCCGGTTTGTGTTGCGTGAATCGGTGCAGAACCGGTTCGGTGAGCGTTTGAAGGCCATCAATCGCGGTATTGAAAGAGACGGTGCCTTCTATCTGTTCACTCTGCGTCTGGTCCCGCTGTTTCCCTTTTTCGTCATCAACCTGGTGATGGGGGTGACGCGGCTGAAAACCTGGACCTTTTACTGGGTCAGTCAACTGGGCATGCTTGGCGGTACCGCCGTCTATGTCAATGCCGGCACCCAGTTGGCAGAGATCGACAGTGTGGGCGGCATTTTCTCGCCGGAACTCATTCTGTCGTTTGCGCTGCTCGGGCTATTCCCCTGGATCGCCAAGGTGATCGTGCGTGTGGTTCAGCGGCGCCGGGCCTACAAAGGTTGGATCAAACCGAAGCGGTTTGATCGCAATCTCGTGGTGATTGGCGGTGGTGCGGGAGGCCTGGTGTCTGCCTACATCGGGGCGACGGTCAAAGCCAAAGTCACCTTGGTGGAAGCCCACAAGATGGGCGGCGACTGTCTGAATTATGGCTGTGTTCCCAGCAAAGCGTTGATCAAAAGTGCCAAGGTTGCTCATCAGATGCGTCATGCGGATCACTATGGCCTGAACGTTCAGCAGCCGACTTTCAGTTTCCGTACCGTGATGGAGCGCATTCACAAAGTCATCAGGGAGGTCGAGCCCCACGACAGTGTCGAACGCTACACCGGGCTGGGTGTTGATGTGGTGCAGGGGTACGCCACTATTGTGGATCCCTGGACCGTCGACATCGCCCTGAATGACGGCGGCACCCGGCGCCTGACCACCCGCAGTATTGTCATCGCTGCCGGTGCTGAGCCTCTGGTGCCGGACCTGCCCGGATTGGACGAGGTCGGCTATGTCACCAGCGATACCCTCTGGGAGTCCTTCGCGCAACTGGATGAACCGCCCAAGCGCCTGATCGTGCTCGGTGGTGGTCCCATCGGTTCAGAGCTGTCTCACGCCTTCGCCCGCCTGGGGTCCAGAGTCAGTCTGGTCGAACGAGGTGAGCGTACTCTCGCCAAAGAAGACATTGAAGTGTCGGAGATTGCCCGTGAGGCAATGACGGCCGATGGGGTTGAGGTGTTGACCCGACACGAAGCCTTGCGCTGTGAGCGCGACGGTGATGAAAAAGTGCTGGTGGTCAAACACGAAGGAGAAGAAAAACGGCTCCCCTTTGACCAACTGCTGGTCGCCGTGGGGCGCAAGGCCCGCCTGACCGGCTACGGTCTGGAAGATCTGGGCATCCGCACTGAACGGACTGTCCTGACCAACGAATACCTGGAAACGTTGTACCCGAACATCTATGCCGCCGGCGATGTGGCTGGGCCCTATCAGTTCACCCACACCGCCGCACACATGGCCTGGTACGCTGCCGTGAATGCACTGTTCGGGCAGTTCAAACGCTTCAAGGTCGACTACTCCGTCATCCCCTGGACCACCTTTCTGGATCCGGAGATTGCCCGGGTGGGTATCAGCGAACGGGAGGCGAAGGTCAAGGGCATAGACTATGAAGTCACCCGCTTTGAGTTGGCCGAACTGGATCGCGCCATTGCCGACAGTACCACCACCGGATTCATCAAAGTCATAACCCCCAAAGGCAAGGATAAAATTCTGGGAGCGGTGATCGTCGGTACCGAAGCGAGCAACCTGATGGCCGAATTTATTCTTGCCATGCGCCACGGTCTGGGCCTGAACAAAATCCTCGGCACCATCCACGTTTACCCGACGCTGGCCGAGGCCAACAAGTATGCGGCCGGCGAGTGGAAAAAAGCCCACAAGCCGGAAGCGGTGCTCCGGTGGTTGGAGAAATACCATACCTGGAGACGGGGAGGTGGAGAATGATGGCGTCGTGTGTATTTACGGCAGGTGCGCCTTCGGCTCCGAAGCCTGCATCCGCCGCAACCCACGGTAATTCACCGCTAATGGTCGCGATTGTATTCTCGGTACTTGCGACTTTCGCTAATATCTCTCGGGCGGAGACGTTCGATCACCAACACAAAACCTACGCTCAGGTACTCGAAAACCACGTCCAATGGAATGAAAACGGCACCACCTCGACCGTGGATTACGAGACGCTAAAAACCGACCCGAATAACCTCAATCAATACCTGGAGCAACTCTCCGGAGTCGAAAAGTCCCAGTTCAATGATTGGCACCGCGACCAGCAACTCGCGTTTCTGATCAATGCGTATAACGCCTTTACCCTGAAGCTCATTGTCGACCACTACCCGGTCGACTCCATTCGGGATATCGGCTCCTTCTGGCAGTCCCCCTGGAAGAAACGCTTTTTCAACCTGTTGGGCGAAGATATGCACCTCGATCAGGTAGAGCATGACATCATTCGGGAACCGGGAGTTTACAATGAACCGCGCATCCACTTCGCCGTCAACTGCGCTTCCATCGGCTGCCCCGCACTACGCACCGAGCCTTTCACCGCCGAGAAGCTCGAGCAACAACTCGAAGATAATACCGAGCGCTTTCTGCGGGATAAAACCCGCAACCGGTACCGCGACGGCCAACTCGAAGTGTCCTCCATTTTCAAATGGTACCGGGAAGACTTTGAGCGCGGCTGGCAGTGCATCGGCGGCCTTGATGAGTTCTTTTTACGCTATGCTGATAGCCTTGATTTAAGTGAAACCGAGAGAGAACAGCTCCGCCAAGGGGCGATGGATTATCGCTTTCTCGATTATGACTGGAAGCTTAATGACTGAGCGAATCCGCATCCGCCGTAAAACAACGATGAATGTATCAAATGGAGCAACGTCTTTGATGAAAAACCGATTGTCCAAACGAGTGCGGTCTTCAATTCCGCGAACATTGTGCGCCAGCGCCGTCCTCATGGCCGCGCTACCCGTTCACGCTCAAACCGGCAGTATCCAGGATGTGCTGGTGGTCGGCGAAGCCCTCAGCGGTATGGGCAATGTGCGCAGTGACGAAGTCGACGGGCCTTTTGGTCTGGGCCAGACCATCGCCGATATCGGTCGCTCGATCACTCCAGTGACGGAAGATCTGCTGAACGAAGCGGCCATCGACAATCTGCAGGAGCTGCAGCGGGTAGCACCCAATACCTTCCAGGCCAAAGGTTTCGGCGCGCCCAGTCTGCCGACCCTGCGCGGTCAATTGGGTGAGGTTTTCTCGGCCGGTATGCGCCGCCAGGTGGGCAATAATGGTCTGGGTATTCCATTGTCATTCAATTCTGTGGGCCAGATCGATATCGTGCGCGGCACGCCCTCGGTGATTCTCGGCACCACTCAGCGCACCGGCGGGTTTGTGAATATCACGCCCAAGCGCCCGGATTTGAATGAACCGGAAGGCCGCGTCAGCCTGACCGGCGGCGAGTGGGACCAGTACGGCGCGCAGTTGGACTATTCCTGGGTGATCGATCCGGAGCGCCAGGGCGTGCGCCTCAGTCTGGAACACAAAGACGAGGGCAGCTTCTATGACTATGCCGGTCTGGACAGTACCAATCTCTTTGCGGCTTATCGTCTATTACCGGCGGAGCACATGGAGTGGAATGTCTCGCTGGAGTATTACGACGTCGAGTGGACCGACAATGCAGGCATCAACCGCCCGACCCAGAACTTGATTGATCACGGCCTGTATGTGCAGGGACAGGGTGTCCAGCCAAACGGCTCCACCGTGCCCGGTGCCTTTGCGGTCGTCAGCCCAACCGGCGAGGTGAAAATACCTCGCAGCCGGGTACACACCCATCCGGACGATATCAACGGGGCGGAAACGCTGTTGCTGCACTCGGTGTTCAATGTTGAACTGGCTGATTCGATTCGCCTGGTCAACCGCTCCTACTATGAACATCTGGAGCGCGAGGAAATTGCCCAGAACAGTTTTGTGGAGATTGTCGATGGGGCCGACACGTTGGAAAACCGCACCGAGCTGCACATCCACAACACCACGCTCGGGGCAAACCTGCGTTACAACGATGTGCTCGGCTACAGCCAGTTCACCACCGAGGCGGATCTGCCCACGGATTTGACCGGGCCACTCAGTAATCGGGAAATTCCGTTGACCGATGCGCAGAAGGCGCGTCTGGTGGAACTGCGTCCGGGCCTGTTCGTTTCCCCGGGGGCGCAATACGACATCGACGGCGACGGCGTGGGGGATTTCAATCTGTCGGACACGACGGATTCTTCCAGTGTGCAGGGCGGATTGTTCGTCCAACACAAACAACCACTGACCGAGCGTCTGCAGTTGACCCTGGGCGCGCGGGGCGACTGGTACGATGTCACCGCGCGGGATCCCATCGCGCCCGAGGGCGTCGAGGCGGCGCGGGACAACCACAGCGATTTCCTCAAGGCCGGTGAAGCCACCCTGCATTACCGTCCGAATGAATCGGTCACGCTCTATGCGACCAGTAGCTACAGCGAGTCCACTTCCAACAGCATGGCCGGGGGCAATGTGCTCGGAGCGAACAATCAGATCGATCCGCTCAACTTCGCCACCGAAAATACCCTTCACGAGATTGGCCTGAAATACGCGCCCGCCGGCTCACCCTGGTATGCGGATGCGGCGTTGTTCGATCAGACCCGCAGCCTGCGCAACCGCGATGGCAGTAACAGCGGCGTGGCCACCCGGGGGTTGGAAACCCAGCTGTTTTACCGTGGAGAAGCCGCCTGGGTGAGCGTGGGCGCCAACTGGCTGGATGCCGAGTTCGATAACTCCGCCGCCTTCCAGGCAGCCGAGCAAGTGGCGGATGCCTTCGATGACTCCCGCCCGGATATTATTCAGGGCACCGGAGTGGGCGCGCCCAACTTCGCCGCCTTCCCCGCCTCCAGCCAGCGTCTGCACGGCCTGCCGGACTGGAGCCTGTCCGCGGCGGGGGGGTATGTCTTTGCCGAGGGTTGGTCGGTGGGTGGCTCCGCTGTGCTGACCAGCGATTATCCGCTGGACTACTTGCAGACGGTCACCATTCCCGAGCAGTTCACCCTGAATGCCAATCTGGCCTATGAGTTCAATCAGGGCGCCAGTCGCATCCGCCTGGATGTATTCAATCTCACCGACGAGGAAAACTGGACACCGGTGTTTGAAGGCGGGTATTTTGGTTCCTCTTTGGTCTTTCCGGAATTGCCACGGCATGTTCAACTGCAGTTTACCCAGCGCTTTTAAGCGCGCCCTGGCCGCGCTGCTTCTGATGGGCAGTGCGGTTGTGGTCCAGGCTGAAAGCGCCGCCGAGGATTGGTCCGACGTGGTTCAGGAAGCGCGCGGCCGCACCGTGTTCTTTTATGCCTGGGGTGGTTCAGGCTCCGTCAACCAGTATTTGCGCTGGGCCGGTCGGCATCTGAACCGGCAGTACGGGATCAGTTTGCGCCACGTCAAGGTCAGTGACATTGCCGAGGCGGTGCATCGTTTGCGCAGTGACCAGGCTGCCGGTCGGGAGCAAGGCGGTGCCATTGATCTGCTGTGGATCAATGGCGAAAATTTTCACGCACTTAAAGAGAGTAAGCTGCTGGAACCGGATCTGCTGAACGCGATTCCCAATCATGTTCATCTGCTCACGGACGAGGTACCGCTGTTGACGGATTTTGGGGTACCGGTGGAAGGCTTCGAAGTACCCTGGGGCATGGGCCAGTTCAATATCATCGCCCGCGAAGGCAGCTTTGCCTCGCCAGCCATCACCCCGGAGCAGCTTCTGGCGTATGCCGAACAGAACCCCGGCCGGCTCAGTTATCCGAAGCCGCCGGATTTTATCGGCACCACCTTTCTGAAGTCCCTGCTACAGGCTCTGGCGGATAACGACGAGCGGCTCTACCGCGAACCCAGTCGCAGTGCCGAGCGGGACCTATTGCCTGTACTGTGGGATTATCTCGACCAATTGCATCCGCTACTCTGGGAAAAAGGCCGGGCCTTTCCGCAGGACTCCGCTCAACAATTGCAGTGGTTGGCCGACGGGCAGCTGCACGCGGCGTTCAGTTTCAATCCCCAGGAAATGGACAGTAAGGTCCGTAATGGCCGCTTGCCGGAGACGGTAAGGCGGCACTATTTTGCCCAGGGCGCCATCACCAACAGCCACTATCTGGCGGTACCGCGCAACGCCTCCCACAAGGCGGCGGCCAAAGTGGTGATCAACTTTCTGATTTCTCGCAGTGCTCAGGCGCGCAAGGCGGACTCGCGCTATTGGGGCGATCCAGCGGTGGTCAGGCTGGATGAGGCGGAGGCGCTGTTGCCCACCGCTCAGGAACTGCACGCCGGCTGGCAGGAACGGCTGGAGGACCATTGGCTCGCGCGCTACCAGTAAGCACGACCCTGCACGCCACCGCCGGACTCTGTCTGGCGTTCTTGCTGCTCGTCCCCGTAATGATCGCCTTATGGCCCTACGTCGGACAGATGGTCGGGTTGAATCCTGAAGTGGTCAGCCAGTTTGTTCGCTCGCCGGGGCTGGCGTCGGCCATCGGTTATTCACTGCTACTGGCGACGGTCGCTCCGCTTCTGGCCTGCTATGTGGCCGTGGCCTTCAGTTTTCACGGGGCGCGCCGGCTGCTCGGTTGGTTGGCCCCGTTGCTCTCCATTCCTCACCTGGCTTTTGCCGTGGGGGTCCTGTTTTTGTTCAGCCCGACCGGCTGGCTGGTGCGTGGACTGCACAGCCTGTTCGGCGTTTTCGACACGCCGCCCGCCTCGGGGTTACTGGCGGATCGCTCCCTGTTCACTCTGCTGTGGGTACTGCTACTGAAAGAAATTCCCTTTCTGCTTTTGATGATTCAGAGCGCCCTGACCCAGATTCCGGCGGAGCGCTATCTCCAGGCCGGACAAACCCTGGGGCATTCCCGGCTGGCGAGCTGGTGGCAGTTGGTGGTGCCCGAGCTGCTCACCCGTCTGCGCCTGCCCATGGCGGCGGTGGTGGTCTACACCCTGTCGGTGGTGGATGTGCCGCTGCTGATCGGTCCCAACCTGCCAGGGGTGTGGGCACAGCAGGTATTTCAGTGGCAGCAGGACTTTGCCTCCGAGTCGGCCTACTCGGCGTTGTTGGGCAGCCTGGTGTTGCTGATGTTGGCACTCGCTCTGTTATGGCTTAACCGACAGCACGAACGTCTCTATGCGGGCCTGTTGCGTTGGCACCGGCGGACCGATGCCAAAATGCCGGTAGGGCTCAGCACCCTGGGTCGCCTACTGCAATCTGTAGCGCGCCTCTGGTTGCCGCTGATGGCGGTGTTTGCTTTGGGGGTCACCGTGGCGCTCATCGTCTGGTCTCTGGCGGCAAACTGGTTTTACCCGGATCTTCTGCCTGGCGCTTTCAGCTTGAATACCTGGCGCAGTGAATGGCCGTTTCTGGCGCCGCTGCTTTGGCAGACGGTTGGACTGGCGCTGATCAGCGCCAGTGTCGGTCTGGTGGCTGCGCTGGTGTGTCTGGAGTATCAGGCCCGGCGCGAGTGGTACTGGCCCCAGTGGCTATTGCTGCTCGGCCTGTTGTTGCCCCAGTTGCCGCTGGTGATGGGGTGGCAATTCGGCTTGAGTGCTCTGCGGCTGAATCCGCACTGGGGGTGGGTGCTCTGGGCCCACTGCGTGTTCACCTTCCCCTATGCGTATCTGATGCTCTCCGGTGATTACCGTCGATTCAATCGTCGCTGGTTGTTGGCGGGGCAAAGCCTTGGGTACTCGGCTCCGGCCTGCTGGTTTCGGATACTGCTGCCCATCCTGAAACAGCCGATACTCTACGCTTGGGTGATCGCCTTTTCGGTCAGCGTCGCCCAGTACCTGCCCACACAGCTATTGGGCGCGGGCCGGGTGGTGACCATCACCACCGAAGCGGTCAATATTGGCAGTGGTGGCGACCGCCGATTACTGGGCCTCTATGCGCTCTGGCAAATGCTGTTGCCCCTGGCGCTGTTGCTGCTGGCTGCCCTGATCAATCGACGGACGCGCCAGCGTTGTGCGTCGCTTTAATATTTCCGGAGTTGTGCAATGCTCGATACCCGATTAATTCCCCTTACCCGTCCACCATTACGCTGGCTGGCCAAACGACTGGATCGCCTGGGCATTAGCGCCGATCAGGTGACCGTCGGCGGCTTCGCCATCGGCCTGCTGTGCATTCCATTGCTTGCGCTTGAATGGTACGCCGCTGCGTTGGTGGTGATTGTGCTCAACCGTCTGAGTGACGGCCTCGATGGCGCCCTGGCTCGGATTCAGGGGTTGAGTGACTCTGGTGGCTTTCTGGATATCGTGCTGGATTTTATTTTTTACAACGCGGTTCCCTTCGGCTTTCTGCTTGCCAACCCGGAACAGAATGCGTTCTGGTCCGCGTTGCTGATGCTCTCCTTCGTCGGCACCGGCACCACCTTTCTCGCCTTTGCCATCATGGCCAATAAATACCAACTCGACAGCCCGGAGTACCCGCAGAAATCGCTCTACTACATGGGCGGCCTGGCCGAAGGTACCGAGACCATCGTGGCGCTGGTGCTGTTCTGTCTGTTCCCACAACACTTCCCCTGGCTGGCGGGTATCTTCGCTGTGATGTGCTGGATCACCACCGCCGCACGGATACGGGCGGGCTTTACAACCTTGAAAGCGCTATCGCCGAGAGTTCGAACCGTTGATTAAGTGGGGCTGAGCTTTTGCCGGAATACTGTTAAAGTGCATCCGACCATTATGGTCGATGGTCCACAATAATCTAATTTCCGGCAAAGGTTTTCGATATGACATTCCTTCCAAAGATAGTCGGCGCTGTGTGTGTCGCGCTCTTCGTGTCTGCATGCTCGAGCGTACCCACCGAGCACGACATTCAACATCATCGCGATATCGTCTGGGCCAGCCCCGAAGGGTTTGATCTGACCCTGGATATTGCGGTACCGCAAACCGACACTCAGGCCCGCCCCGTTCTGGTGATCATTCACGGCGGTGGTTGGCTGGTGAACGACCAGTCCATTATGACGGACCTGGCAGACACCATCGCCCGACGTGCCGACCTGGTGACGGTGAACATCAACTACCGTCTGTTGGGGGATCTGGATAACACCACCACCATGGATGAAATCGTGGAGGATGCCATGGGCGCGGTGCTCTGGGTGAAAGACAACATCCAGCGCTACGGTGGCGATCCGGATCGAATTGCCGTGACGGGCGATAGCGCGGGCGGGCATCTGTCGGCGATGGTGACGCTGGCGGGGCGCACGCTGAGCAATGACGGCTTTGATTCCAAACCGCTGGGTTTCGCCCCGACCTACTTGCCTGAGGGGATGACCGCCGAGGCCGTGGCCCGGGAGGATGGATTGCGGGTGCAGGCGGCCATTCTGAGCTATGCGGCGTTCAGCCTGTACGAATCGGCCAAAGGCGGTTTCGAACAGGACAGCAATCCGTTCTGGGCCTGGGGCGGCGCCGAGGCGCGCGGCATGTTTGGTGACGATATCAATGTCGAAGATAATCCCGAGTACTATCAGGCGGTATCACCGGATCAGTACCTGGTCAGTGCCGAGGCGTACCCCTTACCACCCCAGTTTGTTCACGTCGGGTCGGAAGACCAACTGACGACGCCGGCCAGTGCGCGCGCTTATGTGGATGCGCTGAAGGCCTTGGGCCAGCCTGCAACTCTGACGATTTACGAAGACAGGGGCCACGGATTTCTGGACAGTGGTTGCAATGAATACACCCAGGGCTGCTTCACCGAACTCTCGGAGCCGACCGTCAGCGATATGATTGCTTTCCTGAACAGCGTTTTTGAGCGGGATGATTAACGCCCGTACTTGGACGGGAATATCTGCACGTCTGCGCTACTGAGCAACTGCTGGGCGGTGTTGCCATCCTCGGGGAGGAGTACGCCGCCGACAGCGTGCGCTGACGGGTAGTCAGGGTTGACCGGGCTGGCGGTGGTAATGGCGGAGACTATGGCTCTATAATCCTGAATCTTTGCGGGGGTTCTATGAAAAAGCTGTTTTCTCCGATTCTCAATCACTTCGAAAAGGGCGAAGCGCGCTATGCTTACAAGCCCTTGCACCGCACCATCCTGAATGTGGTGGCGGTTCTGTTTCTGGTCATAGCGTCGGGCTCCCTGTTCGCAGCCATCAAGTTTTCCGTGCTGGGGGGCCTTATCCCCGCCGTGGTCTTTCTGGCGGGCAGTATTGTCTGTGCGGTGGTGGGCCTTCTCGGAAGCGACAAGGCCGTGGCCAATATGTGGAAAACCCGTTAGTCATCAATAAACAATGCCCACGGTATCCAGGTAATAATCCGTGTAGGTGGTGTATTGCCCGCGCTGCCAGGCAATGACGCTCTGGGATTCCTGCGGAATGATCATGGGCCGGATGTTGTGGCGCGCTGGGTCATCGGTCACCTGTTCCCACTGAATGTCAGCGGTTTGCTGTCCCTTGCCAATATGCGCGCGAAAGATCTGATGCTTGCCGCCCAGCGCTTCCCCGGTCCTCGGGTGGACATCGGTCGAGATCACCGCGTGACTCGGATCTGAAGGGTCCAGCGTGATCAGGCCGGTGTAGCTGGCCTCGCGCTCGTATAGCCGGCTGCCGGCGTGAGCGACTTCGCGATCGATCCACTGGTCTCCGTCCCAGGACGCCAGGCGATAGCGCTGGTCGTTATTGCTCAGGTACAGGGAGTAGCCGATATGGGGATGGCCCTGCTCGTCCAGTACGATCGAGCTGGTCCAGGCGCTGTTGTGGGCGCTGAGTTCGTGACCCCGGAAGCCACCACCTCCGCCCTGGAAAATCCGCTCGGCCTCTGATGGCTTCAGCGGTCCATCCTCCTTCAGATTCTTGATGAAGCTACCGTCGGCCTGGTAGAAATTGCCGTTCCGGAACTCGGCGTAGTAAATACTGGTGCCGTGTACCCGTGGGTGGGCGTCGGTAAAGGAAACGGCGATGGTGTCCTGCCCGTTGCTGGCGTAGCGGGGGTAGGGCCGGTTGCGCCCTTCCACCTCACTTTTGATGAAGTGAACGGGCTCGCCCCAGGTGGCGCCGTCATCATTGGAGGTGACGAAGGTGGGGTTCCATTCAATGCCCCGGTAGAAATTGTACAGAGTGTCTTCGGCGGCCAGAGCGTACAGGTTCATATAGGTAACCGGCTCGCCGCTCTCCAGTGTGTGTTCTTCGCCCCAGCTCAGGTAGTCGTCGCTATCGGAGAAGCGGTAGTAGTGTTTGTTCTCGGTGCTGTGACGGGCGTACACAGCCAGCAGACTGTCGTCCGGGCGGACAAAAAACGCCGGGGAATTGTGATCGTCGTGGTCAAAGTGTTTGTGCAGACTGGTCCGGCCCAGAATGGTGTTGTCTTCCAAGTCGTATACGCCCACCGCCGCATCGCCAATGCCGTTGCCGGCCACACCGCCGATGATCAACTGCCCGTCGTGGATGATGGCGCGCGGGTCCTGAAACCAGCACCAGCCGCTGTTGTGCATAAAGGTCTGAATGGTGGGTTTGGCGGCTTGATTTTTGGCCGTTTCCTGTGACTCAAGCAGCTTGTAGACTTCGGAGCCCGCGGCCAGAAAGGCACCGACGCCATAGACTTCGGTGTAATCCGGGAAAGACTCTCCCGGTTCGGCGCCGACCGGTTGCACATGCCCCAACAGGCCTTCATCGGTCACTGCATCGGCCAGTGCCTGCCAGGCGTTCAGTACCACCGGTTGATAGGTGTCCCGATCGAGAATTCCTTCATTGATGCCCCAGGCCAGACCAAAGGTGAAAAAGGCGGTGCCACTGGTTTCCTTGATCGGGTAGTGCTCTGGGTCGCCGAGCAGACCCATGGACCAGGTGCCATCGTCACGCTGGATGGAGCGGATCTTGCGGGCCATTTTTTGGTAGAGATCAAGATAGAAATCGCGCTCCTCCCAGTCTCGAGGCAGATCGGGAATCATCAGGGCCAGACCGGCGAACACCCAGCCATTGCCTCTGGACCAGTAAATATTCTCGCCGTTTTTTTCGCGTTGATCGAAGAAGCTGGAATCCCGGAAGAACAGTTGATCCTCTTCGCTCCACAGCAGGTCATGGGTAGCGAGGTATTCCTGGTGCATGAAGTCCAGGTACTTTTCCTCGCCGGTGACTTTCGCCAGCCGGGCCCACACCGGGGGCGCCATAAACAGGGCATCGCACCAGCCCCAGCGGTCGTGAGCGTGGGTGTTTTCGGCATTCCAGTCCAGGGTGCCGGTTTTCGGGTTCTCTAGTATCCAGTTAAACCGCTCTCTGGTCGGTTCCAGCATCTCGGGATCATTGAAGTCCTCGTACAGCGACAGATAAAACTGGCCCACTACATGGTCATCGGCATGGTAGGGGCGCCGGTGCAGTGCCCAGTCGTTGCGCTCGCCGATCATTTTCAACCACTCGGTGTACTTGGGATCGTCGGCGATTTTGCGCCACTGGTTCATGCCCGCGTAGAGCGCACCGTTGTGCCACTCAAGGTCGTGATATTGCTCCCGGTTGGCCCAGTCCGGTGGGTCCTGGGGCAGGGCGCGGTATTTACCCTGCTCCTCGAAATGCTCGATCTGCCAGTCGGCCACTTTTCGGGTCAGGTTTTTGACCGACTCGGATGTGAGCTCCGGAGACTGGGGTTCCGTTGTATGCTGACAGCCAGCGGCCAGCAGTAATGTGCATAGCGATAGGGCGCGTGCAAGGAGTCTCATGCAGTTGTTCTCCATTCTCTCGTTTTATTGTTTATGCCGTTTTTACGCAGCAAGAATGCTAGCACTGATTGTAGGACAATACGATATACGTGGTGGCGGTAGGGCCCCCGGCGCTCCGCTTCCCAACACGCCCTCGAACCGATTCCGGTCATTAGGGTAAACTCGTGCAACGACTGACGCTTGGAGAGGC
Source organism: Marinimicrobium sp. C6131 (assembly GCF_026153455.1). Taxonomy (NCBI): domain Bacteria; kingdom Pseudomonadati; phylum Pseudomonadota; class Gammaproteobacteria; order Cellvibrionales; family Cellvibrionaceae; genus Marinimicrobium; species Marinimicrobium sp. C6131. Next base: position 2,684,353 of record NZ_CP110629.1, on the reverse strand, counting down.
CTCTATGACATTCGGCCAATCGCACAACCGGCTACTGCTCAACTGCGACATGGGAGAAAGCTTCGGCCCCTGGACCATGGGGCGGGATGAGGACGTCATGCCGCTGGTGGACCTGGCCAATATCGCCTGTGGCTTTCACGCCTCGGACCCGGTCACCATGACTCGCACGGTGCTGCTGGCCAAGCAGGCCGGGGTCAGCATTGGCGCGCACCCGAGTTACCCGGATTTGCAGGGCTTCGGGCGGCGCAGCATGCAGTGCAGTCCCTTGGAGATTGTTTCACTGATGCACTATCAGATTGGCGCTCTTGCCGGTATTGCGAAAGTGCATGGAATGAAGCTCTCTCATGTGAAACCCCACGGCGCTCTCTACAACGATATGATGCGCCATGAGTCGGTATTGCGCGCTGTGTTGGAATCGGTGGCAACCTACGATGCCTCCTTGCCGTTGATGGTATTGGCCACCGCCGATAACGAAGCGGTGGGGAAAGTGGCCGATGAGTTCGGTGTGCGTCTGTGGTTTGAGGCGTTTGCGGACCGGGCCTATGACGAACATGGGTTTCTGGTGCCGCGGTCCGTTCCCGGGGCTGTCCACGATGATCCTGACATCATTGTGGCGCAGGCTCTCAGGCTGGCCACCAGTGGCCAGGTGGAGACACTGGAGGGCAAAACGCTGACCCTCGATGCCTCCACACTGTGTGTGCACGGCGATAACGACGAATCGGTGCAGTCCGTGCGTCGTATTCGAGAGGCGCTGGATGGCTGGTACCGGGAGGCCTGAGGGGTGTCGGACTTCACACTGGAACCTGCCGGACCAGACTGCCTCCTGCTGCGTTTTGGTGATCGCATTGATCCCGCTTTGGTGCCCCGGATTCGCGCGGCCACGGATCGTCTGGCCAGCCGGTTGACCGGCCGTGTGCGAGACCTGGTACCTTCATACACCACGTTGATGGTCTGTTTTGATCCGCGATACGAATCATTTGATAGCCTTTGTCCCGCCATTGAATCGGTACTGAGCGAACGGCTCATGGCTCCTTCCGACGCCGGATGTCTGGTTGAGATTCCGGTGTACTACCATCCCTCGGTGGGACCGGATCTGGAGCGGGTGGCCGCTCACCATCAAATTACGATCGATGAGGTTGTTCGCCTTCATACTGCACGGGAATACACGGTGTATACCATCGGTTTTGCGCCGGGCTTTGCCTATCTGGGGGAGGTGGCGGACGAGTTGGCCACGCCGCGTCTGGACAGCCCCCGGCCGGCCGTGCCGGTTGGCTCAGTGGCGCTGGCAGACCGGCAGACGGCGGTGTACCCGGTGAACACCCCGGGCGGCTGGAATCTGCTTGGGCGCACGGCGCTCAGAATGTTCGACCCTGACCGGGACAACTTGTGCCCGGTCGCACCGGGCGATCGGGTGCGGTTTTTGTCCATCAGCCGGGACGAGTTTCTGGCGCAGGGAGGCCGGCTGGATGACTGATCGTCCCATTTCAGGATTGACCGTGATCAAGCCCGGAATGCTGACGCTGCTGCAGGATCTGGGGCGATTCGGCTACCAACACCTGGGCCTGACCCCCGGAGGGGCCGCGGATGAACGAGCGTTTCTCTGGGCCAATAAACTCCTGGACAATTCACCCAATAGCCCCGCTCTGGAAATCACGCTGGGTGGGCTGATATTGGAGGTACAGAAGTCCACCCGCATCGCCCTGACCGGCGCTGACCTGCAGGCAAGCTGTAATGGTGTGGCATTGGCCAACTGGCAGACCCATAGCGTCGAGGTGGGCGATCGGTTGCAATTCGGGTTTCCCCGCAGCGGTGTTCGTGCGTACCTCGCGGTGGCGGGCGGATTCGTGATTTCGCCCACGTTCGGATCGGTCGCGACGGTTGTGCGCGAGCAGATGGGTGGAATCGACGGCCGGGGGCGCCCGCTGCAGGAGGGCGACTGCCTGCCCTGTGCCGCTGGCGAACGGAGAATGTTACGCCGCGTGCCACCGCGCTTTATTCCCGATTACACCAAACCGCTGACCGTGCGGGTGCTGGAAGATCAGCAGCGGACCCTGTTTGACGACGCTGAGATGAACCGGTTTTATGCCAGTGAGTACCGGGTATCCACCCACAGTGATCGTATGGGTGTCCGCCTGGCCGGGCCGACGCTGCATCCGACCGTGGGTGGCATTGTCTCCGAAGGTATCCCCTTCGGTGCCATCCAGGTGCCTCCCAGCGGTCAGCCCATCATTCTGCTCAAAGACCGTCAGACCATCGGTGGCTACCCCAAGCTGGGGACGGCTCACCCCTTGGATGCCTTTGCGTTGGCCCAGCGCCAGCCCGGTCAACCGGTCCGGTTTACCCCAGCTTCATGGGAGGGGAGCCAGGACTACGTCCGGTTTTTGCGATTTATGCACGAGTCGTGATTGTGACGTTTCAGGTGATGTCGGGCCAAGCGCTGGGCATCACGAAAAAGCGGTCGCGTTCCACCCAATAACCGGACTCCCGGTCCAGCGCCAAGGCGGAGAACAGGCGAGGCGTTTCTCTCTCGCGAATCTGCGCGAATGAGGCCTGTGTAAGCCGGGCTTCCGGCGGCATAGGTTGCATCCAGGGGCCCAGCCAGTGGGGCTTTTTCAATGGCACCCAGTGACGGGTATCTACCGGCTCAATGTCGTCCAGATACAACCAGTACCCACGCAAATGGTCTGGCGGTGCCTGAACCGGGGCGGGGTAATCTTCCTGCCAGGGATAGAACAGATAGCCGGGCATGATCACCCGAGTGATGCGCGGGGTGTCGATTCCCAGTAAACGTAATGCCTCCACGGTTTCCGGTCGGTGGGTCAGCCGACTCTGATGCTCCCGTAGGTGGCGGGTTTTCAAGTCCAGTCTGTCCCGGGCGTTGGGGCCGTACCAGAGCGGCTCAATCCCATCGGGGGCCGGATGGCCCAGGTAGAATTTTACCGCGATTTCGTGGTGTTCAAGTGCGCCGGTAGCGGGGTTTCGGAAGATAAAATCCAACTCTCCCAGTGTTCGTCCCTGCCCCCGAATCGGCAGGTTGTTGATCACTTTTTCCCAGCCCAACAGCTCGGTCATCAGACAGTCGTAGAGACGCTCGAAATACAGGCCGAGGCGCGGCGGAGCGGTTTCGGTGAGGAAGGCGGGGCCCGCTTCCGGATGGGCGGCCCAGCGGTCCAGCGTCGTGCGGATGCGGGTCTGTTCAGTGGGTGACAGGTGCCAGCGCCAGGCGTCCTGCCAGAGCGGTGGCGCGCCCAGCAGCCAGGCGAGGTGGCGCAGGGTGCTCAATGAATAGCGCGTTGCGGGAAGGGGGCTGTCCATGGACACAGTGTATCCCAGTTGCTCGGGTTTTACCCTTGACCCCGGTTTTACTTTTGAGACGCAGCCTGAACTGTGGTCAAATGGGGGCCACGCCCCTGAAGACCCGAGGTATGCGCCATGCCAAGAGCTGCCAAGTACGATCGTAAAACCGCGCTGGACAAGGCGGTATCGCTGTTCTGGGCCCGAGGGTATCACGGCACCTCGCTCAAACAACTGGAGCTGGCGCTGGATATGCGCCCCGGGAGTCTCTATGCCGCCTTTGGCAGCAAGCAGTCGTTGTTTCTGGAGGCACTGGATGTATACGCTTCGGATCTGCTCAAACAGTTGGACGAGCAACTCCAGGCGTCCCAGTCCCCCATGAATGCCCTGCAGGCGTTTTTACGCCATATGGTCATGGGTGATTCCCCCGCGTCCGAGCCTCCGGCGCGAGCTTGCATGATTGTGAAAACGCTGCTGGAGGTGACCGAGGAAGATGAGCCTCTCGGGAGCCGGGTCAATGAATTGTTGGCCGACATCGAGGAAATTTTTGAGGATCTGCTCAAGCGCGCCCAACGTGAGGGCGAGTTGCGCGCCGATGTCGATTGCGAGCGGCTGGCGCGTCTGATTCAGGTGCAGATAATGGGCTTGCGCACCTTTGCCCAACGGCATGTGGCCGACCAGACTTTAGAGCCCCTGCTGGAAGATGTGAACGCTCTGCTTGATGGCTACCGCGTTCGGCACTGACCTCCCGGGTCAGTGCCGTCCCCGGGGCTCATCCTTTACCGCCGGCCTTTACAGTTTCCCCTCCGCCGCCATTTCCACAAACTCATTGTTAAAGCGCATTTTCACATTGTCTTTGTTGCCCCAGATGTCGCCGTTGGGCAGTTCGATTCCGATGTAATCGGCGGACGGAGCGCCGTCGCCCAACAGACCGTGGCGAAAAGAAAATTCGGTAACGAAAGACATGGTTTCAGCCAGTTGCTCGCTGGTGGCGAACGCCAGTTTCTGTTGCGGGGTGTAGAACAGTTCGGTGGCGTCCAGTTGCAACTGATAGCCAGCCAGATCGGTGCCTGAAGCTTCGGCCATCATCTGCTTGGCCGCGCGACCTTCCGGGGTATCGGAACTCATGATTGCCATGGCTTCAAACCAGGCACCGGTGACCGCTTTGCCCAGCTCGGGGTTGGCTTCCAGGGTTTCCGTGCGGACCGCCATTATGTCGAGAATTTCACCGGGAATCTGGGTCGAGTCAAATACCTTGTTGGCTTTCGGATGTTTCATCACTTCGGCCAACTGCGGGTTCCACAGGGTACTGGCCTGCACCGCCGGATCGTTAAAAGCGCTGGCGATATCGGCATCGGAGGTGTTGATGACGTTGATGTCGCGCTCGGTCAGACCCACCGAGTCCAACGCCCGGGCCAACGTGTAGTGAGAGACCGACAGCTCCAATAGATAGACATCCATGCCCTTGATGTCTTTCAGACTGTCGCGGTCCTTGAGCACCACGGCGTCGTTGCCATTGGAGTAGTCACCGGTGATCAGCGCGGTGGTGTCGACGCCGGAGGCGGCCGGAATGGTGAGCAGGTCCATGTTGGTCATGGTGGCGCCATCGAAGCGCCCGGCCGTGTACATGTTGATCGGCTCGATGTAGTCGTTGATCTGTACCAGCTCGACTTCAATACCGTACTTCTCGGCCCATTTATCCATCAGGCCGGTTTCGTTGATGTAGTACCAGGGCATCCAGCCCACATAAATGGACCAGGCGAGCGTGAACTTTTTCGGCTCTTCCTGAGCGTGGGCAAAAATGGCGGACAGCGACAGCAGTGCAGTCAGAGTCAGGGTTTTCAGGATGCGAAGGGTCATGGTGTTTCTCCGGTGGGTTTCTAATCAAGAAGACGGGTGTAACGGGTCAGGGTGGCGGCTTCGCGGCCGAACCAGGCACGGGCGTCTGCCGGCCAGGGCGTGTGTAAATCGAACGGGAAATGCGCCTCGAGAGTGTCCACTCGAAAGCGACGCTCATGGGTGGCACCATCGAGGGTGAATTGCTGGCGCACCTCCCGGTCCTTAATGGACCAGTCAACGTCGGTGGTGGGCCAAAGCCATTGGTCGACCCGTTCCGGTCGGGTACTGTGTTCAATGGTGTAGCCCTCGGTCAGTGAGCCCTGAGCGACGGAGGTTTCAAATTGAAGCAGGCGTTTGAGTGACAGCGGGTCGGCGGAACCAATCTGCTCGCGCAATGCCGATTCTCCCGACAACGAATCCGGCCGACCGAGCACCAGCGCCGCGTGATCGCCTGCGACAATCAGCCCGCCGCCGCGATGAATGCACTCGCCGGTGTCCAGGTTGCGCTGGTCAATGAGACGCAGGCCGATCAGCGGACCGGCCTGCGTCGGTTGCGCACGCCAGTCCTCCACATAGGCGCCACTCGGTGCGAACTCGATCATGCAGTTGCCAATACGTTTGAGTTCGGCCGGTTCCGGCCAGCGGTTGTGAGTCTGCAACGCGGTCTCGTCGAACCAGCTCATGCGCTCACCGTCCCACTGTGATTGCGCCTCCCAACCTTCATAGTTGGCAAGAGTCTGCAGTTCCGTGGGACTGTATTCACTCAGGGCTTTCGCGGGCACTTGCTGCCCTGCGACAGGCAGACGCAAGTCGATGGTGGTATTGCGGCTCTGGAACCAGTACACAATGGTCTGGTTGTCGGACTCGCCATTGGCGAAGCTGATGCACCGACGGCGAAAGCAGCCCAGCATCCAGTCCGGTACTCCCGAAGCGGCAGGCCGCACGTGACGTTCGAGCAGTTCCTGCAGCGTCATGCGGTTTCCCCCAATTTCTTGCCGAAGGAAGACAGGCCCTTGGCGCCGGCGGGCAATTCCAGTTCACCCTGCGCCAGTCGCTGCTTCAGGTATTCGAACGTCTGAATGGTTTGCGCATAGAGGTGTTCCCCGGCGATCAGGGGGGCATAGCGTGGCGGATTGTTTTCGCTGACCAGGTCGGGAAGTGGCTCGATGACCGTGTCGTAATCCAGGTTGCAGAACATGGGGAAGGAGTAGCGCTCCTCGGCGACTTTGCGTACCCGGTGTGAGGTAGCGACGAAAGCGCCGTTGCTGAGTGCTTCCATCATGTCGCCTATATTGATCACAAAGGCATTGTCCAGTAGCGGAACATCAATCCACTCGCCCGCGCCATTGAGCACTTCGAGTCCCGGAGCGGTCGGCTTCAGAATGGTGAAACACTCGTAGTCGGTGTGGGCGCCAATGCCCGGGGTGTCCGGCGGCAGGTCCGGGTTGTACGGGTAGTGAATCAGGCGCAATTGGCTGGGCGGGCGACGGATGTGTTGGGTGAAGGTGTCTTCGGCGAGGCCGAGCGCCAGCGCAAAGCCCCGAAACAATTGGTGCCCGAGGGCGAGCACCGATTGGTAGTAGGGCAAGATGTCTTCTTTGAAGCCGGGCATGTCCGGCCACTGGTTGGGGCCCAGCATCGGGCGGCGATGGGCCGGCTCGAGCATATCGTAGCCAATGTCGTAGGCTTCTTTTTTGTCGACGCTCTTGGCACCGTAGAAGCGCTCCTCACCCTCCGGGACGTAGCCGCTGTGGTTGACGGAGTGGCCGATGTAATGACGCATTTTTTCGGCGTAGGGCAAGGCGAAGTACGCTTTGGTCCGGGCGATCAGTCGCTCGGTGTAGTCGGCGGGGATACCGTGACCGACCACGTACAGAAAGCCGGCATCGCGGGCCGCCTGACCCAGTTGCTCGGCGGCGGCCTGGCGCTGGCCCGGGTCGCTTGAGCCCAGGCCCGAGACATTGACCACCGGCAGCGTCTGAAAGGCGGTGTGCGGATTATTTGATACTTTGCCCGATGTCATCTGGATTACCTCTCGGTTTGTACTCAAGGTATCTGGTCGTCCAGATGGTAATCCGGCCCTCCTCGGCCGTCCGGGTCGTCCCGGGCGTAATGGCATCACTCAATGATGAAGGCGGACGTCCCGGTCCGTGCCTGATCGCTGGAGATCAAACGGTCCTGCCGGGTTCGTTGCAGAATCCGTACCAGTCGCCGGCTTTGGAGTCGAAGTGGCTGATCTGAAAGGGATTTTCATGCAGCGCCCGGGAACGGGTTTCCGGTCCGCAGGCAAGGCGGCTCCAACGGGTGCACCGGCGTGGAGCAACGGGGTGACCGTGACGGTATCTTTTGGGTCAAAGCGAAGCCGGTCGTACTGGTATATGCTCAGGGGAACCGCGGGTGGATGAATGGTGGAGGGAGAATGAGTGAGGCTCCAGAGGTAGTGGTGTGTTATGACGAACGGGTGCTGGCCCATGAGCCGGATACCAACGCGGCATTTTTGCCCAGCCGGCTGGATAAGCGGGTGCGACAGATTCTGTCCGGTCTGAATGTCCAGTGGCGCTATCCGGAGCATCCTGGGCGGGTACGCTCGATTCTCGAGTTGTTGGCTCAGGAGCCGATTCCGGGCGTTCGCCTCGCCGGTGGGCGGACCGCCACCTATGAAGAGTTGTTGCGGGTGCACACCAGCGCTTATTTACAGGACATTTATGCCTTGCGTGGCAAGAACGCCTGGCTGGATATGGATACCACGGCGGTTTCGCCGGGCAGTGTCGAAGCGGCCGAAGTGGCGGCCGGGACCGCCATTGCGGCGGTGGAGGCGGTGTTCCATGGCGCGGCACACCGGGCGTTTGCGCTGGTCCGTCCGCCGGGCCATCACGCCCAGCCTGTGCGTGCCCGGGGCTTCTGTCTGTTCAACAACGTTGCAGTGGCCGCCGCTCACGCTCAATCGGCATTGGGCTGCGAACGGGTGTTGATTCTGGATTGGGATGCCCATCATGGCAACGGTACCCAGGACATTTTTTATGCCGATCCTGATGTGCTGTTCTTCGACATTCACCGGGCCGCGCCATTTTATCCCGGTTCGGGAGCGCTGGAGGAGGTTGGCGCCGGGATGGGCGAAGGCACCACCGTCAACGTGCCGATTCCGGCGGGAACGGGGGATCAGGTGTACCTGAAAATTCTGCGTGAACTGCTGGCCCCGGCAGTTGCCGGCTTCAAGCCGGACCTCATTCTGGTGTCAGCGGGGTTTGATGCCCATGGGTTCGATCTGGCTCTGAACGTGTCGTACGAGGGCTTTGCGGCCATGACCGGCGTCCTGCAGGAGTTGGCGGGCGAACACTGTCACGGACGTCTGGTGATGGTGCTTGAGGGTGGCTACAACCTGGAGTCGCTCTCGCGCGGTGTCCATTCGGTGCTCAAAGTGATGGCCGGCGGCGAGGTGCCAGAGCCCACCGCGTGCGGCTTGGCCGAGGCGGAAGCGGCCATCGCGTATCACGCGCCAGCCTTTCTGCTGCCGCAGGGTGATGACAGTCAGTGATGCTCCAGCCGGGGCCGGGGGGTACGGTCGGTGGCGGAGCAGTAGTGAATGCAGTCCCGGCCACGATCCTTGCCCGCGTACAGCGCCCGGTCGGCCATTGCGTAAAGCTCATCCGGGCTCAGGCTGTACAGGGCGCTGACCAGCCCGACGCCGAGCGACGCGGTCAGTTGTCTCGGCACGCCCTCTGTGGGGAGCGGCGTTCCGGGGAGGGGGATGGTTTTCAGGGCCTGCTTGAATTCCTCCAGGCGTTCGGTGACCGTGTGCAGGTTCCGGGTGTAAAACAAAATGGCGAACTCCTCACCGCCCAGCCGGAACACGGCGTCGCCCGACCGCTTCCAGTGGTGTTGCAACAGATCGCCGACGGCTTTCAGAAGCTGGTCCCCCGCCGGGTGTCCGTAGTGGTCGTTCAGCGCCTTGAAGTAATCCAGGTCCAGCAGGGTCAGGCACAATGTTTGGGTGGGTTCGCGCTGCAATCGGCGCAGTTCGCTTTCCAGCCTGGGATAAAAGGTGCGCCGATTGAGCAGGCCGGTCAGGGCGTCGGTGATGGACTCCTGTTCCAGTTTGTCCGCCAGGCTTTGCAGCTCCCGGGTTTTGTTTTCCACGCGCAGTTGTAGTTCGGCATTCAGTTGTTCTTTCTGGTCGATCAGTTGTCGCTGGCTGAGCAGGTCCTTTTGTTTGAGTTCATTAATCCGGTACGCCAGGGCCAGGGACAACACGAGCACTTCGATCAGTGAGCCGATGTTGAGGGCATTTTCCAGCAACCAGCTAGAGGGCAGCAGGCCAAATACCCGGGCGTAATAGGCGAGCGCCGCAGCGATCAACAGACTCCAGGCCAGCAGAAAGATGCGCGCGGAGACCGAACCGCGCAGAGAGGCGCGAGTGCCGGCGTACAACACGATCAGAAGAATCACGATGGCGATCGGAATCAGGATCGCAAACGTGGTTGCATACACGTCCATGATGGCCAGTACCGTGGGAGCCAGCAGTGCGGCGCTCAGTCCCCAGAGCAGACGGCTGGTGCGGGGCAGGATGACCTTGAGATTCAGAAAACCCTGGGTGAAGGCAATCAGAGAGAAAAATAGCCCGCAGGACAGCACGGCAACGGCCACATTATTCAGTGTGGGGTAGTTGGCCAGCAGGCTGATGCCCAGATAACCGCGGAAGGCGAGATTCCAGCTGAGGAAAAAGAACAGGTAAATACTGTAGAGAACAAAGTTCCGCTCGCGACTGACCAGACCGACAATCAGGTTGTAGAGCAGCAGGATGGTGATGGCCCCGTAATAAAAGCCGAATCCGAGTGATTCCACATCATGACGCTTGAAAAAGGCGGCGTCGGTGCTGAGGGTCAGCGGCAGGGCATCGTACAGACCGTCGTGGCTGTCCAGGCGGACCAGCAGGGTGCCGCTCTGGCCGGGGCTCAGCGGCAATGACAGGGCAAAGCCCCGATAGCGGAAAGGTCGGTCGCTGAGTGGGCGGCGATCTCCGGTGTGCCACTCGCGGGTTACGTTACCATCCACCGCCCACCAGGCGTCGATGTAATCCTGCAGGGGTTGGGCGATGTCAAGAATCAGGCGTCGGGGGTTGTCATTGGGGTTGGCGATACGCAGCTTGAGCCAGTAAGTGCTGTCGCTGAAACTGAAGTTGGGGGCTGGCGTTGTCAGTGGTTGCCATTCTCCGGTGTTTTCAGCCAGCAGGTCTGAGAGTGGGGGCTCGCTGCCTTTGGGTACCTCGAGCACGAGGATCCTGCCGGTCAAGGAATAGGTGTCCTGCCCTGGCGCGATGGACAGGGTGCCGTGCCGGTCGCCGCCCGTAGCGGACGTGGCGAGCAGCGAACATAGCAGCAATGGCAGGCTCAGCAGCCATCGGCGTCTGATCATCAGATCCCTCCTTTCCGTGAGGTCCGGGTTGTAGCGTTTACGGGGCTGGCATCAGCTCGGGGGTAGCCGTGCTCAGAGGTTGTCCCAGAGCCCGGAGTTGCTCGCTCAGATCTTGGCTATCGACGCGGTCAGTGTCACTCAGAGTCTGGTTCAGTGCCTGCCATTGCGTCTGCCAGTCAGTGCCCTCCGCTTCGGGGATCAACCACTGTGCCATGGGCGGATCGCCCGCGTTCATTAACTGATCGATTCCCGATATGGCACTGAGCACGACGCTCAGCGACTGACCGGCGAAGGCGTTGTGGGCCTGCTCGGGCGTTTCCAGTCGAGCCAGTTCCCCGGGCAGGCGTTCTTGCAACAGCACACGAAGGGCATCGCTGAGCAGGGGCAGGCGACTGGCCGGGCTGAGCTGTCGGTAAGTGGCGGGTAGCCGCCCGTTGGAGGACTGCCAGTGTTGCGCCAGCATAGTCAGGTCATCCTGCAGTAGCTGGCTGATCAGGCGCACCAGAGCGCGGCGACGGTTGTTGGGCAACTGATCGACGGTTCGCTCGGCATTCATCGGGTCGTCGCCAGCGCTGGTGCGAGCTTCAAAGTCACTGATCGGCCGATCGCCCTGTTCATCCCAGAGCAGGAACTCCAGGGCGTGCAGGCCCAGGGCGACATCGGCCTCATCGGTCAGGCCGTGTTGCTCGCGCAGGGTCTGGGCGTTGATGGAGACGGTGATGTCATTGACGATGCCGCTGTAGGGGTAGTTTTCCAGACCATCCAGGTAACCGGGCTGGATGGGGTGGGCGTCCACCTGAAAGGCGATCTCGCGCAAGTCGCCGAACAGGCCCGGGCTGCTTTCGCCCAGGGTCAGCAGTGGCTCCAGGTGATGCCAGCGGGTGTGGCAGTGGTGCCAGGCCTCCCGGGTCGCCGCGAGGGTGTCCTCATCCGGTTGGGCGAGAAACGTGTCGAGCCGCTCATGCATGTCAGCGCAGGCGGTGCGCGCTTCGCTCAGCCATACACTGCCCTGCTGCCAGGCCGCCAGCGTGCTGTCAGCCAATGCCGGGTCGGGTGTGGTAATACTCTGTGTGGCGCCGGGAGTTTCATCGGGCCCGCTGGTCGGGGCTTGCGGGCCGGGATCACAGCCCTGTATCAACAGAGCACTTACCAGCAGGAGGCTGTTGGTATGCCGCATGGTCAGTCCCTCAGGCTGATGATGGGCCATTGACGCTCCTGCGCGGCGCGGGTCAGGCGCGGATCAGGGTCAACGGCAATGGGGTAGCCGACTGACTCCAGCAGCGGCAGGTCGTTGGCCGAGTCACTGTAGAAGTGGGCCTCTTCCAGTGCATGAGGATACTGTTTCAGCCATTCCTTCAGGCGGGTGACCTTGCCACCCTGAAAGCAGGGAATGCCGGTGGGGCGTCCGGTGTAACCGTCGGGACCGCGTTCGGCCTCGCTGGCCAGCAAATGGGGAATACCCAGACGCTCTGCAATGGGGGTGGTGACCACATTGTTGGTGGCGGTGATGATCAGCAACTGATGGCCCTGCTCCCGGTGCTTCTGAATCAGTGTCTGCGCCTTATCCAGCATCAGAGGCTCAATCCACTCGGACAGGAATTCGCGCTGCAGTTCGGCAATCTGTTGATCGCTCAGGGACGCAAAAGGCGCCAGGGAAAAGCCAAGGTACTCGTGAATGTCCAGGCTGCCGTCCTGATAGGCGCGGTAGAAGTCGTCGTTGCGGGACTTGTACTCCCCGGGGTCGACCAGCGCCTTGTGGATCAGAAATTCGCCCCAGCGGTGGTCGCTGTCACCGGCGATGAGGGTGTTGTCCAGGTCAAAAATTGCGAGACTCACGGGTTACCTGCGGTTGCTTGGTCGAAGCCGCTAAGCATAGCCGCTCCACAGGCCGGGCTCAACCGCGCCAATTGCTGAGCGCAATGACTTTATGGAACAATAGGCCGAACCACTTTTATAACGATTGAAATAAGGATTGGCTGAATCCCGTGATAGACGCCGAAGGTTTTCGCCCCAACGTGGGCATTGTATTGACCAATGACCAGGGCCAACTGCTCTGGGCGCGGCGTGTTGGGGGACAGGATGCCTGGCAGTTCCCTCAAGGCGGGATTCATGAAGGGGAGTCCCCTGAACAGGCGCTGTACCGTGAACTGCAGGAAGAGATAGGACTGACCCGGGCCGATGTGGAAGTGCTGGCCTGCACCCGCGGCTGGTTGCGTTATCGCCTGCCGAGTCGATTGGTGCGCCACAACTCCCAGCCGCTCTGCCTGGGTCAGAAGCAGAAGTGGTTTCTGTTGCGCCTGAAATCTCCCGAGAGCCGGATCTGCCTGGAAAACGGCGGCCGCGCTGAGTTCGATGACTGGAGCTGGGTCAGCTACTGGTACCCGCTGGCCAAAGTGGTTGCTTTCAAACGAGAGGTTTACCGCCGGGCACTCAAGGAGCTCTCCCCCTACCACAGTCAACTCGAGGCCGCCTGGTTTGACCCGGCCCGTGCACCGGCGAGCCGCACATGCTGAATTCCCTGCGCTCCATCGTCCAGGAGGTCAACGCGGCGCGGGACCTCAAAACCGCGTTGGCCATTATCGTCTCCCGGGTCAAAACCGCCATGAAAACCGAGGTGTGCTCGGTGTATCTGCGCGGCCCTGAAGGAGATTATGTGCTGATGGCCACTGAGGGTCTCAACGCCGATGCGGTGGGTCGGGTGCGGCTGAAAGGTGGCGAAGGTCTGGTCGGGCGGGTGGTCACCCGGGAAGAGCCCATCAACCTCGAACAGGCGGAAACTCACCCCAGCTATCAATACTTCCCTGAAACCGGCGAGGAGCGCTTCAGCTCTTTCCTGGGCGTTCCCATTATCCACCACCGCAAAGTGCTCGGGGTACTGGTTGTCCAGCAAGTGGAGCGGCGCCGGTTCGATGAGGGAGATGAAGCCTTCCTGGTTACCATGTCGGCCCAGCTGGCCGGGGTGATCGCTCATGCCGAGGCGACCGGGGTGATGGTGGCTATTGGCGAAAAGGCGGCGCAGGCCAAGTTTGCCGGAGTGTCCGGCGCCTCCGGGATTGCCATGGGCGAGGCGGTGGTGATCACACCGCCAGCGGATCTGCGCTCGGTGCCCTATAAAACCTGCACCGACGTGGATGCGGAACTGGCGTTCTTTCAGAAGTGCCTGCAGGCAGTGCGGGAAGATATCAAGGGGCTTGGAGAGCAGTTAAAAACCCGGCTGAATCGGGAAGAGCAGGCGCTCTTTGATGCCTACCTGGCGATGCTCAACGATGCCTCTCTGGGCAAAGAGGTCACCGAACGAATCCGTCAGGGGACTGCGGCTCCCTCGGCCTGGGCTGATGTGATTCTGGAGCACGAGCGCACCTTCAGCAGTATGAGTGACGCTTATCTCAGGGAGCGGGCAACGGACCTGAGGGACCTGGGTCGGCGAGTGCTTGCATACCTGCAGGAGTCCAATCAGAAGTGCCGGATTTATCCCGATCAGACCGTTCTGGTGGGGGAAGAACTGACCGCCTCCATGCTTGGCGAGATCCCCAAAGACAAGTTGGCCGGCCTGGTCTCGGTGCAGGGCTCAAGTAACTCCCACGTGGCCATCCTCGCCCGGGCCATGGATATCCCCACGGTGATGGCGGCCGTGGATCTGCCCTACACCCAGGTCGACGGGCGAACCATGATCGTCGATGGCTACAAGGGTACGGTGTACACCGACCCGGGGCCGGAGCTGCGCAAACACTACAAGGCGATTTACCTCGAAGAGCAGGAGTTGGTCAAAGGCCTGGAAGCGCTGAAAGATCTGCCCTGTGAAACCACCGATCACTACCGCTTGCCGCTGTGGGTGAACACGGGCCTGATGACTGATGTGGTCCGCTCCCTGGAGCGTGGCGCCGAAGGGGTCGGCCTGTATCGCACGGAAGTACCCTTCTTGCTGCGCGACCGTTTCCCGAGCGAAGAGGAGCAGCGCTCCATCTATCAGGAGCAGCTATCGGCGTTTGCGCCTCACACCGTCACTATGCGGACCCTGGATATCGGTGGCGACAAGGCGCTGCCCTATTTCCCCATCGAAGAGGCGAACCCCTTCCTGGGCTGGCGCGGTATTCGGGTGACCCTGGATCATCCGGAAATTTTTCTGGCCCAGATTCGCGCCATGATCAAGGCCAGCGAGGGGCTGGATAATCTGCGGATTCTGCTGCCGATGATTACCAGCGTGCCCGAGTTGGAGGCGGCCAAGGTATTGATCTATCGGGCCTTCAATGAATTGCTGGAAGAGGGCCACTCGGTCAAACTGCCGCCGATCGGGGTGATGATCGAAGTACCCTCAGCGGTCTATCAGGCCCGGGAGCTCTCGGCCCGGGTGGACTTCCTGTCGGTGGGTAGCAACGACCTGACTCAATACCTGCTGGCCGTGGACCGAAATAACGCCCGGGTCGCCGATGTCTACCAGGCCTTCCACCCGGCGGTGCTGCGGGCGCTGCGCAGCGTGGTCGATGATGGTCATGTCGAGGGTGTCAGTGTGGGCATCTGTGGCGAGCTGGCTGGCGATCCGGGCGCTGCCATTCTTCTGATGGCCATGGGCTATGACGTACTGTCGATGAACGCTACCAATCTGCCCAAGGTGAAGTCGGTCATTCGCAATATCAGTCTGGAGCAGGCCCGCGCGCTGCTCTCTGAGGTGATGACCTTGCCCGACGCCGATCAGATCCGCCAGCGGGTGGATGACACACTGCGCGATCTCGGCGCGACGCGCCTGATTCGCCCCGCCAGCTCGGACGATTGATCGCCTTTGTCAGGCGTTGACGCTGTGTTCGTCACTCAACAGTGGTAGTATTCCGCCGCATTGAAATGTCTCCCCGTCCACTGACCGCGATAATCAAGGCTTATGAAATACCCCGAAATTGACCCGGTGGCCGTGAGTATTGGCCCCTTTGAGTTTGCCGGCCAGTCCTATGGTCCGCTGGATATTCACTGGTACGGCCTGATGTACCTGCTGGGCTTTGCCGGTGCCTGGCTGCTGGCGCTGCGCCGGGCGGGCTTCCCCCATACGGTGGTACAGCGCTCCCAGGTGGAGAATCTCACGACCTATGTGGCGTTCGGGGTGATTCTGGGGGGACGCTTTGGCTATGTGTTCTTCTACCATTTCAATTATTGGCTGAGTGATCCCGTCTGGCTGTTTCGGGTCTGGGAAGGGGGTATGTCCTTCCACGGCGGGTTGCTTGGGGTCATTGTGGCGCTGGCCCTGTTCGCCTGGCGAACCAAAGTGTCATTCCTGGCGTTGACGGATTTTGTTGCACCGCTCGTCCCTATTGGTCTCGGGCTGGGGCGCCTGGGCAACTTTATTGGCCAGGAACTCTGGGGGCGCGCGGCGGATGTCCCCTGGGCGATGGTCTTTCCCAAGGATCCTGAGGGCATTGCACGGCACCCCTCTCAGTTGTATCAGGCGACGCTGGAGGGGTTGGTGCTTTTTACCGTGCTTTACTGGTATTCATCAAAACCCCGACCACGTGGAGCGGTGGCCGGGCTATTTCTGGTGCTATACGCCTGCTTCCGGATCTTTGCCGAATTTTTCCGCGAGCCGGACCAGCACATCAGTTTTGATCTGTTTGGCTGGGTCACCCGCGGCCAGTTGCTCTCCTTGCCGATGCTCATTCTCGGCATCGGGGTGCTGGTGTGGAGTTGGCAGCAGCAGGCCAGGCGCAGGCAGTCGGGGCGCTGAGTTCGAACGTTTTCGGTATCAGGTAATTCAACATGCAACAGTATTTGGCGCTGATGCGCGATGTCATCGACAACGGTCTGGATCGCGGGGACCGGACGGGAACGGGCACCCGGTCGGTGTTCGGGCGGCAGCTTCGGTTCGATCTGTCTGAGGGGTTCCCGTTGGTCACCACCAAGACCGTGCACCTGAAAAGTGTCATCGTCGAGCTCCTCTGGTTTCTGCAGGGTCGCACTGACGTTACCTGGCTGCAGGAGCGTGGCTGTAAAATCTGGAATGAATGGGCCACCACGAAGGGCGACCTGGGGCCGGTGTATGGAAAGCAGTGGCGCAGTTGGGCCTGTCCGGATGGCCGTACCATCGATCAGATCAGTGAGGTCATCGAGCAGATCCGCACCAATCCCAACTCCCGACGTCTGATCGTCAGCGCCTGGAATCCGGCCGACCTGCCGGATGAGTCCCTCAGTCCCCAGCAGAATGCCGAGCAGGGGCGTATGGCTCTGGCGGCCTGCCACACCCTGTTTCAGTTCTACGTGGCGGACGGCCGACTTTCGTGCCAGCTGTACCAGCGCAGTGCCGACCTGTTTCTGGGGGTACCCTTCAATATCGCCAGCTACGCCCTGCTGACCCACATGATCGCCCAACAGTGTGATCTGGCGGTGGGGGACTTTGTCCATACCTTTGGAGACTGCCATCTCTATCACAATCACCTGACCGACGATATTGTCTACGAGCAATTGCGCCGCGAACCCCGGCCTCTGCCGACATTGGTCATCGGGCGCCGCCCGGACTCGGTGTTTGACTACGAACTGGATGATTTCCGGTTTGAGGGGTACGACCCCCACCCGAGGATCAAGGCGCCGATTGCGGTGTGATGTCCGTCACAGAAAAGGGGAACCTTGACGTATGACTGTGGCCTTAATAGTGGCGGCCGCGCGCAATGGCGTGATTGGCCGGAATAATGAGTTGCCCTGGCATCTGCCAGACGACCTGAAGTATTTCAAAGCGATCACTTTGGGCAAGCCGGTCATCATGGGGCGCAAGACCCATGAGTCCATCGGTCGCGCCCTGCCGGGACGGCTTAACATCGTGGTGAGCCGGCAGTCGCGAGAGCAGTCGGACCCGGCTCTGCGCTGGGTGACGAGTATCGAGGCCGCGATTGAGTTGGCCCGCCGGGAGCAGCCGGATGCTCCGGAAATCATGGTTATGGGCGGAGAGCAGATTTACCGCCAAAGTTTACCTCTGGCTGATCGGGTCTATTTGACCCGGGTCGACCTGGAGGTGGAAGGGGATGCCCACTTTCCGACACTCAGTGGCGAAGAGTGGCACCTCGCTGACGAGCAGCCCGGGGCGGATAACGCCTCGGTGGGGCACGTCTTTCAACGGTATGATCGTATTACCGTTTGATGACAGCATGACGGCGTTGGTTAAACTTTGAGCAGGTGTTACTGAAAACAGACAGTCTGAGGGACAATTTGTTACCGAGGTGATACCAATCTACTCACTTGGGAAACGGTTTCCCTAAAGCATTGAATGTGAAGTAAGCCTCTTATTACAATGCTGCGTTCTTGGCTGCCTCGTAGAGGTTTTTGCCAGCCTTTTGAAGGCACTGTGTGGATAACGTGTTGTGTGGCAGCTGCCTGTCGCAAACTCATCTGATGCAAGCACCCGAGTTGGGGGAAATATGAAAAAGCAGCGATTGAAAGCCGTGGCTCTGACCACCGCGCTTTCTGCCGGCGCGCTAATGGGTAGCGTTGCCGTGGCAGATGAAACCCTGGAGCAGATTCTCCAGGTCGGTGAGGCCAAAACCGCGATGGCCCAGGAATCTCAACAGCGGATCGACCGCCTGGCCCAGGAAACCGACGATCTGCTGCAGCAGTTCAAGGTGGTAAACAAGGAAATTGAAGGTCTGCGTACCTACAATCTCCAGTTGGAGCGCCAGATCGAAGCGCAGCAGCGCGTGCTGCGTGACCTCGATCAGTCCATCGAGCAGGTGACCGTAATCGAGCGTCAGATTCAGCCGCTGGTTATGAACATGCTGGATGCACTGGAGCAGTTCGTTGAGCTGGACATGCCCTTCCATCTGGAAGAGCGCCGTGCCCGAATCCAGATGCTGCGAGACAATCAGGACCGTGCCGATATCTCGGTAGCTGAGAAATTCCGTCAGGTTCTGGAAGCCTACCGCATCGAGTCCGAGTACGGTCGTTTCCTCGACACCTATCGCGACTCGCTGGAAGTGGATGGCCAGGAACGCGAAGTGAACATTCTGCGCGTTGGCCGTATTTCCCTCATGTATCAGACCACAGATACCGAGCAGCAGGGCGCCTGGGACAAAGAACAGGAAGCCTGGGTTCCGCTCGATGATTCCTATCGGAATCACATTCTCAAGGGTCTGCGCATTGCCCGTGACCAGGCAAGCCAGGACATCATGATGTTACCCGTTCAGGCTCCGGAGGCAGCACAATGAAGATGACGTTTTTGAAGGGCTCTCTGGTTGCCCTGACAGCGGGCCTGCTGAGTGCCAATGTCGCTCTGGCCCAAGATGATGATAAAGCGGGTTCGCTCGACGAGCTGCTGGAGATGGTGCGTGAATCGCGCGTCAATGAGTCCCAGGAACACCGCGAACGCGAAGCGCGTTTCCGTCAGGAGCGCGGTCAGCAGCAACAACTGCTGAATGAAGCTCGTGAAACCCGTGCCCAGGAAGAAAACCGTTCCGAAACACTGGAAGCCCGCTACGACGAGCAAGAGCTCGAAGTGGATGCCAAACGCAACCAGTTGAACGAGCGTCTGGGTTCTCTGCGCGAACTGTTCGGTCACCTGACCTCAACCGCGGGCGACCTGCGTTCCACGATCAATACCTCAATCATCAGCGCTCAGTACCCGAACCGGGGCGAGTTTCTTGACGGCCTGATCGACAAAATGAACAGCAACACTCGTCTGCCCAGCATCGAGGAAATCGAGCGTCTGTGGTACGAGGTGCAGCGTCAGATGGTCGAGAGTGGTCGCATCGTCAAGTTCAATGGCGAAGTGATCAAGCCCAATGGCGACAAGGTCGATCAGGAAGTGGTCCGTATCGGTGCCTACAACCTGGTGTCCGAAGGCAAGTATCTGGCCTTTATCCCCGACGGCGCCAAGATGGAACAGCTGGCTCGTCAGCCTGCTGGCAACATTCAGGACGCGGCAGCCAACCTGCAAGCGGCCGACTCTGGCCTCGTTCGCGTGGGCATCGACCCGACTGGCCCGACCGGCGGTTCACTGCTGACCGCGCTGATCGACAGCCCCACCTGGGGTGAGCGCTGGCACCAGGGCGGCGGCGTAGGCTACGTCATCACCGCTGTGGGTGTGTTCGGCTTCCTGCTGGGTATCTGGCGGATCATCGTACTGAGTGCGGTCAGTGCCAAAGTGACCTCTCAGTTGAAGTCCAGCACGCCGAGTGCCAACAACCCGCTGGGTCGTGTACTGCAAGTGGCAGAGGACAACAAAGGCGTTGATCCCGAGACTCTGGAACTGAAGCTTGAAGAAGCCGTTCTGAAAGAGCGTCCGAAGATCGAAAGCGGCCTGGCTCTGTTGAAGATCATTGCTGCCGTTGCACCGCTGATGGGTCTGTTGGGTACCGTAGTGGGTATGATCCTGACCTTCCAGGCAATCACCATCTTTGGTGCGGGCGATCCGAAGAACATGGCAGGCGGTATCTCCTCCGCTCTGATCACAACCGTTCTGGGTCTGGTAGTGGCAATCCCGACAGTATTGCTGCACACCATCGTTAACGGTCGCGCCAAGCGCATCATCCACATTCTGGATGAGCAGACTACCGGCATTGTTGCCGAGAACTCCGAGCGCAATAAGTAGGAGATAGACCATGACGGCAATAATGGAAGCGTTTGCAGCCATTAAAGCCTTTTTGGATCAAGGGGGCGGTGTGCTTGTGCTCATCGCCATCCTAACCTTCCTGATGTGGACCCTCATTTTTGAGAGGGTCTGGTACTTCAAAGGTGGTCTGAAAAGCGATGTCCAGGCGGCACTGGATCAGTGGGAAAGCCGTAGTGAGCGGAAATCGTGGAATGCCCACCAAATTCGTGAGGCGATGATTTCCCGAATCTCCGAGAAGATCAACACCAACATGGACATGATTGCCACCATGGTAAGTCTGTGTCCTCTGTTGGGTCTGCTCGGAACCGTGACCGGTATGATCGAGGTGTTTAACGTCCTGGCGATGACGGGCGGCGGCGACGCCAAACAGATGGCCGGCGGCGTATCGCGGGCAACAATTCCGACCATGGCGGGTATGGTGGCGGCCCTTTCCGGCCTGTTTGCCAACACCTATCTTGAGCGGATTGCCGATCGCGAAAATCACCTGTTTGCCGATCACCTGACGATGGATCACTAAGGCGAACACCCAGTTTAAACCCGGTATTTAAGAGATATCCCATGAGCAGGAACAATCAGAAAGCCGAAGAAGAAGCTCAGGCCATTGACTTGACGCCCATGCTCGATGTGGTGTTCATCATGCTGATCTTCTTCATCGTGACTGCTACATTCATTAAAGAGACGGGGATTGAAGTCAATCGTCCTGAAGCGACCACAGCGGATCCTAAGGAAGAAGCTGCGATTCTGATTGCCGTTAACGAAAATAACGAAATCTGGATCGACAAACAGCAGGTGGACAAGCGTGGTGTCCGGGCTCAAATCGAGCGCTTGCAGGCTGAAAACCCGCAAGGGACAGTGGTTATCCAGGCGGATCAGGGCGCGGATATGGAGTTTGTTATTGCCATTACAGAATCCGCACGCGAGCTGGGTATTACCAACGTCGCTGTCTCCACTGAAGAGAACTAGGCTGCTATGAATTTTGCAAGAGTAGGTATCGCGGGGGGGTTATCGGTCGTCGTAACGGTGGCCCTGCTGTTTTTGATGCAGTCCTTGATCAACTCCGACCTTGGTCAGGACGAAGAGCCGGAAGACCGTAAAATCGCCGATATCCATATGCCGGATACGGAGATTGAGACGCAGTACGAGGCGGCCAAGCCGGAAAAACCGGAGGATCCCAATGAGCCTCCGCCGGATATTCCGGAGCCCGAGTTCGACTCTCCGGACGTTGATGCAAGTGCCTTGAACATGGCGGCTCCGAGTATGGGGCTGGATATGAACATGGGCACCGGTGGCAACTTCTCTGGTGACGGTGAATACATGCCGATCGTGGCCGTGGCACCCGAGTATCCGCGTCGTGCGGCTCAGCGTGGAATCGAAGGCTTTGTGACGGTGAGCTTTACCGTGACCACTAACGGTTCGACCCGTGACGTGGTGGTGGTGGATGCTGTGGATACGGAAGGTCGCGAGACCAGCATCTTCAACCGTGCGGCGATTCGCGCTGCAGAGCGTTTCAAATTCCGTCCGCGGACGGTAGACGGCGAGCCGGTGGAAGTGGCCGGTGTTAGCTATCGTTTCGTCTTTGAACTGGCGGACGAGTAGGTTGGGGGTTATGACAGTGAATAAACTACAAGCATTTTTTGCCGGTACGCTGAATCGCAGCCTGTTGGCGGCAGCGCTGGTCACCGCTCCTGCCGTCTCCACCGTGGTTGTGAATGAAGTGGCACCGGAGGCCAGTGGTTGGCTCCAGGGCAGTGTTATGGCCCAGGAGTTGATCCAGCCTGCCAGCGAACCGCCGGAAACCCGACGGATTCCCGGCATCAGCCAGCGGTTGAATGAAGAGCTCTCTGAAGTTCAGAGCTTTATCGATCCGGAAGAAGATTCCGGTCGTGAGCCGGACTTGAACGAAGCGTTGCGTCTGTTGCAGGAAATGGAAAGCAACATTGATGAATACAACGCCTATGAGCAGGCTCAGATTTACAACTTCGTTGCCAACGTTCATTTCCAGATGGACAACATGGAGCGCACCATTGATGCCTTCGAAAAGGTAGTGGCCCGTTCTCCGCAGATTCCCTCTGGCCTGGAAACGTCCACCTGGCAGGTGCTGGGCAAGTTGCACATGCAGGAAGAGAACTTTGAAGCAGCGCTGGACGCATTCGAGAACTGGACCAATATGGTTACCAGTATCGATGCGGATCAGTACTACGTGTTCTCTCTGTTGTTCTATCAGATGGGTGACGCCGACCGTGCCCTGGTCCATGTCAACGAAGCCGTTGAGATGGCCGAGCAGGATGGCGAAATTCCCGAAGAAAACTGGTACGCCATGCAGCGTCTGTTGTACTTCGAGAAAGAAGACTACAGAAGTACGTTGAACGTGTTGAAGAAGATGGTTCGGGATTATCCGAAGGTGTCGACTTGGCGCCAGCTGTCGGACATGTACAGCCTGCTGGAGGAGTTCGACAACCGTCTGCACTCTCTGGAAGTGGTGTACCTGCTTGGCGGCCTGGACAAGGAAAACATCCTGGTTTCCATGGCCTCCATGTATCTCGACCGCGATATTCCCTACAAGGCCGCCAAGGTCCTGGAAAAGGGAATCTACGAAGACGAGATCATTGAGCCGACTTCCCGGAACCTGGAACTTCTGGCCAACTCCTGGAGCATGGCTCAGGAAGTGGAAAAGTCCATGGTTGAAATGGAAAAAGCGGCCGAGAAGTCTGACGAAGGAGATCTGTTTGCTCGTCTGTCTGCCATTTATATGCTGAACGACCGCTACGAAGACTCTATCGAGGCGGCCCGTGAAGCGTTGGACAAAGGGGTTGATCGTGCTGACCAGGTGTACCTGAGAATGGGTACCGCCTATGTGAACCTGGAGCAGTATGATGAAGCGATTGAATCCCTGAAAGAAGCGGCTAAAGACAAGCGCAGCGAAGAAGCGGCCAAGCAGTGGATCAATTTCGCGGAGAAAGAAAAAGAGCGCGAAGAGAAAGCTCGTAAAGAAGAAGAGCGTTATCAGGAGCGCAAGCGTAAGTGGGAAGAGGAAGACGGTCTGGTATTGCCGGGCGCCTGAACCTCCGATCTCAACGCACAAAAAAACCGGCTTCGAGCCGGTTTTTTTGTATCTGCGAAAAAGGAGTGCATCGCGTCTGGCGTCCCTGCCAGTTGCCCTCAAAGTGGGCTCAGTCGAGTTTACTCAGGTCCCTTACGGCCCCTTTGTCGGCGCTGGTCGCCAGCATGGCGTACGCTTTCAGGGCGGTGCTGACTTTGCGCGGACGGGCTTCTCGGGGTTTCCACGCCTGCTCGCCCCGCGCATTCATGGCATCGCGCCGTGCCTGCAGTTCTTCATCGCTCAGACGTGCTTCAATCCGGCGATTGGGGATATCGATGAGAATGATGTCGCCATCTTCTACCAGACCGATCGCACCACCCGCCGCCGCCTCAGGCGATACGTGTCCGATCGACAGACCCGAAGTTCCGCCGGAGAAACGTCCGTCCGTCAGCAGCGCACAGTCCTTGCCCAACCCTTTGGATTTCAGGTAGCTGGTGGGGTACAGCATTTCCTGCATACCGGGACCACCGCGAGGCCCCTCGTAACGGACAATCACCACTTCACCGGCTTTGACTTTCCCGCTGAGAATCGCGTCGACCGCCTCGTCCTGGCTTTCCACAACGCGCGCGGGCCCTTCAAACACCCAGCAGCTCTCGTCTACGCCCGAGGTTTTCACCACACAGCCGTCCAGGGCAATATTGCCCTTCAAGACCGCGAGGCCGCCTTCACGGGTGTAGGCGTGCTCCAGTGAGCGGATACAGCCGTTGGCGCGATCGTCATCGAGGCTGGGCCAGCGAGTGGCCTGACTGAACGCCTGCTGGGTCGGGATGCCCGCCGGACCGGCCTTGTAAAAGGTGCGCACCTCGTCGGAGGTGGTCGTCGTGATGTCCCAGTGATCCAGGGCTTCCTGGAAGGTGTTGCTGTGAACGGTGGGCAGGTCGGCGTGGAGCAGGCCGGCCCGATTGAGTTCGGCCAGAATGCTCATTACCCCACCGGCGCGGTGCACGTCCTCGATATGATAGCGCTGGGTGTTGGGCGCCACTTTACACAGCTGAGGAATCTCCCGGGACAGGCGGTCGATATCGAACATGGTGAAGTCAACGTCGCCCTCCTGAGCGGCCGCCAACAGGTGCAGAATGGTGTTGGTGGAGCCGCCCATGGCAATATCCAGGGCCATGGCGTTCTCAAAGGCCTTGAAGTTCGCGATAGAGCGAGGCAGCATCCGCTCATCGTCTTCCTCGTAGTAGCGTTTGGTGATATCGACAATACGTCGTGCCGCCTCGAGGAACAGCGCTTCCCGGTCGGCGTGAGTGGCCAACAGAGTGCCGTTGCCGGGCAGTGACAGGCCCAGCGCCTCGGTCAGACAGTTCATGGAGTTGGCGGTGAACATCCCGGAGCAGGAGCCGCAGGTCGGGCAGGCGGAGCGCTCGTACTCGGCCACGGTTTCGTCGTCCACCGAATCGTCGGCGGCAATGACCATGGCGTCAATCAGGTCCAGGTTGTGATCCGCGAGTTTGGTTTTGCCCGCTTCCATGGGACCGCCAGACACAAAAATCACCGGGATGTTCAGGCGCATGGCGGCCATCAGCATTCCGGGGGTGATTTTGTCGCAGTTGGAGATGCACACCAGCGCGTCCGCGCAGTGGGCATTGACCATGTATTCGACGGAGTCGGCGATGATGTCCCGGGACGGCAGGCTGTAAAGCATGCCGTCGTGACCCATGGCAATGCCATCGTCTACCGCAATGGTGTTGAACTCTTTGGCCACACCACCGGCTTTTTCGATTTCCCGTGCGACCAGTTGCCCCATGTCCTTGAGGTGGACGTGGCCGGGCACAAACTGGGTGAAGGAGTTGGCGACGGCGATGATGGGTTTGTGAAAGTCTTCGTCTTTCATCCCGGTGGCACGCCACAGCGCGCGAGCACCAGCCATGTTCCGGCCAGCAGTGGTGGTTTTGGAGCGATAAACGGGCATGGTTCTACTCTTCGTCTGACGTCATAAAAAAGCGTCAATAATAGCAGAAAACCAGCAAAGCGGCGGGTGTGCTTCGCCTGGGATATTGGTGTGACGGAAAGACCGGGTCGCTGCGGGGTATACCCTTTCAAGACACGCCGTAAACCCATCCCTGGGGGCTCGAATCGCGGGTCCCCCGCTCCACGGTCTTGAAAGGCTGTACCCCACATCGTCCCTCAGTGCCACAGTTCAGGCACCGTAGCGTCCCGATACGAAGCTCTAACGGTTTCTCTACCTGTCCTACAGATTCTTGATAAAAATCTTCGAATTCCGCTGATAGTTGTACAACCGCCGCCGGGCAACGGGAAGGTCATCAATCTGTGCCTGGACAAAGCCCTGTTCAATAAACCAATGAGCCGTCTGGGTCGTGAGAAGAAACAACTGCTTGATCCCCTGTCGCCGCGCCATTTTCTCCATCTGGGTTAGCAACGTCGACGCCCGGCCGCCTTTGCGGTACTCCGGATGGGTGACCACACAGGCCAGCTCCGCACTCTCCTCAAAGGGATACATGGCCGCACAGGCGATGATGGTGCCGTCCTTTTCCAGCACATGGAACCGGTCGATCTCCGTCTCCAGCAGCTCCCGGGAGCGGCGCACCAGAATGCCCTCATTCTCCAGCGGTGCGATCAGCTCCAGGATCCCGCCGACATCATCAATGGTCGCCCGGCGCAGTTGCTCGTAACTGTCGGAGTGCACCATGGTCCCCATGCCGTCCCGGGTGAACAGCTCGCTGAGCATGGCCCCGTCGGTGGCGTAACTGAACAGTTGGGCCCGGGGGACACCCTGCAGGCAGGCCAGATAACAGGCCGAAAGTGCCTGACGGATATCCCCGCTGATGTGTTCACCTTGCTGTTCCAGAAACTCGCGACACTCCTGAACGGCCAGTTGACGGACCAACTCGCCGTTGGTGTCACTGACGCCTTCGGCCTCAA
This sequence comes from Marinimicrobium sp. C6131, assembly GCF_026153455.1. Taxonomy (NCBI): domain Bacteria; kingdom Pseudomonadati; phylum Pseudomonadota; class Gammaproteobacteria; order Cellvibrionales; family Cellvibrionaceae; genus Marinimicrobium; species Marinimicrobium sp. C6131. Next base: position 2,658,248 of record NZ_CP110629.1, on the reverse strand, counting down.
TGAACGCCAGTAGCTTGTCCGCCTTCAGCGCCGAGGCCACCTGCGTGGCAACATCGGTGAAGGAGAGGTTGAAAGCCTCGCCGGTCGTGGAATAGCCCAACGGCGAGAGCAGGGCGATGGCCCCCGAGTCCAGTACCGTGTTGAGTGAGCGGGTGTTGATCCGGCGGACCTTGCCGGTGTGTTGCAGATCGACCCCGTCGAGAACGCCGTGGGGCATGGCCACCACAAAGTTGCCACTGATCACTTGCATGCGGGCACCGTGCATGGGGGAATTGGGCACCCCGGTGGACAGGGCCGCTTCCATTTGAATCCGCGCCTGGCCAATGGCCTGGGTAACCTGATCGAGGCTGGTGGCGTCGGTGACCCGGAGATTGCGGTGAAATCGGCTCTCGGTGCCGGATTCAGCCAGCCTGGCATCGATCTGGGGACGCGCTCCATGCACCACGACCAGGCGCACACCCAGGCTGCTGAGCAACGCAATGTCGTAAATGATATTGCCGTAGTTTGGATGCACCAGGGCCTCACCCGGCAGCATCAACACAAAGGTCTTACCCCGGTGTGCGTTGATGTAGGGCGAGGAGTGCCTGAACCATTTGACGTAGTCTTGGGTTGAACCGGTCAAAGCGTTAGTTCCTTTTGTCAGACACAGGGGGGGCGGACGCCGCCGTGTCGGGCTGGATGCAGAAGCGATCGATCAGGCCGCGGAGAATGTCCACTGCCGGTGCCAGCTGTTGAATATCGATAAACTCGTCGGGCTGGTGTGCCTGGTTGATCGAGCCGGGTCCGAGTACCAGGGTCTCCATGCCCAAAGACTGCAGAAATGGAGCCTCGGTCGCGAAGGCCACGGCTTCACTGGCATGGCCGGTGAGCCGCTCACAGGCCTGTACCAGTGCCGACTGCTCGCCCTGCTCAAAGGGCTCCACGCCGGCAAATAGCTCCGAGAGCACGATATCGGTGCCGGAACGCTCCGCAATGGGCCGCAGGCGCCGGTCGATGGCCGCGCGTAATTCATCGTTATCCATGCCGGGCAGGGCCCTCAGATCGAAGTGCAACTCGCACTCGGCACAGATCCGATTGGGGTTGTCGCCGCCATGGATGCAACCGAGATTCATGGTCGGCACATCCACCTGAAACCCCGGGTTGCGGTAGCGGGCCTGCAGTTCGCCCCGGTACGCCAGCAGCTCGGAGATCACTCCGTGCATGGTTTCCAGTGCGTTTTTACCCAATGCGGGGTTGGATGAGTGGCCGCTGGCGCCGTGCACCCGGATGGATTCCATCATGATGCCCTTGTGCATGCGCACCGGTCGCAGTTCGGTGGGCTCTCCAATCACCGCGTAGCGCGCCTTGGGGCGGCCCAGCTCCACCAGTGCCCGGGCGCCGCTCATGCTGCTTTCCTCATCGGCGGTGGCGAGCACAATCAAGGGCTGCTGCAGTGGCTGATCCGCAAGTGCATCAATTGCCGCCAGTACCGCCGGGAAAAAGCCCTTCATATCGGTAGCGCCCAGACCGTAGAGCTTCCCGTTCCTCTCTGTCAGTGTGAAGGGGTCGCTCTGCCAACGGTTGTCGTCGTAGGGCACGGTATCGCTGTGACCGGAGAAAACCAGCCCGCCCGGGCCGGTGCCTTTGCTGGCAATCAGGTTGTATTTACCACTCTTGCCGGGCACCGGCAGCAGCTCGCACGCAAATCCGCGCGCGTCCAACCACTCTGACAACAGGTCGAGCACCGGCTTGTTGCCCATATCCCAGTGGGGGTCGGCGCAGCTCACCGACGGATGAGCCACCAGTTGGGCGAGTTGGTCACGATAACGCTTGAGATCGAAAGTCATACACGGCCGGATTCAGAGAATGTATCGGCAGTGTAATACAGGACGGGAGTATCGGGTAGGGCGCCGCTCGGGCGCCCTACGGCAATCGGCGTGGCTTAACCAAACACGCCTTTGAAGAAGAAGAAAAACAGAATGGCCAGGCCGGCCCCGGCGGGTAGGGTGATGACCCAGGACATGAAAATGGTGCCGATCACCCGAAGGTTCAGGGCGCCAATACCCCGCGCCAGGCCCACTCCCAGGACGGCGCCTACCAATGTGTGGGTGGTGGAGACCGGCAGGCCGGTCCCCGAGGCGAGCACCACGGTGCCGGCGGCGCCGAGCTCGGCGGCAAAGCCGCGGCTCGGGGTCAGCTCGGTGATTTTCTTGCCGATGGTGGCAATCACCTTCCAGCCATAGGTGGCCAGGCCGATCACAATACCCACCGCACCAATCAACAGAACCCAGGCGGGTACCACCGCCTGTGCGCTGACCGACTGGGTCTGCACCACGCTGACCACTGCAGCGAGCGGGCCAACGGCGTTGGCCACATCGTTGGAGCCGTGGGCGAAGGCCATGGCACAGGCGGTAAAGATCATCAGAATGCCGAATACCCGTTCGACGCTGGTAAAGCGGTTGACGGCGTCGGCTTCGTTGTCTTTCTTGATGTTACGCATCATGTAAATGCCGAGCACGGCGACCAGTACACCGATGACGGCCGATACCAGCATGCTCTGGAAAAAGCTGGGCTGAAACGCTGAATCACTCAGAACGTGCTTAAGGCCTTTTACCAGAGTCACCATGGCAATCAGAAAGCCCACGGCGAACATGTAGAGGGGAATGTAGCGTTTGGCGTTGCTGAACGGGTCTTCGGTGTTGAGGATCAGTTTCTGCACCGAGCGGAACAGCCAGAACGCAATGGTTCCCGCCAGTACCGGCGAGACCACCCAACTGGCGACGATGGTGCCCACCTTGTTCCAGGCCACGGCCTCCATGGAGATACCCACGGCGGCGAAACCCACAATAGCGCCAACGATGGAGTGTGTGGTGGAGACCGGCCAGCCCAGAATGCTGGCGATCAACAGCCAGGTACCGGCGGCCAGCAGGGCGGAGAGCATCCCGAACACCAGTAAATCCGGGTTTTCCGTCATGATGACGGGGTCGACAATGCCTTTGCGGATGGTGGAGGTCACTTCGCCACCAGCGAGGTAGGCGCCGAGGAACTCGAACACCATGGCCACCAGAATGGCCTGTTTGATGGTCAGTGCTCGCGAGCCCACCGAAGTGCCCATGGCATTGGCGACGTCGTTGGCGCCCACCCCCCAGGCCATAAAGACGCCAAAGATGCAGGCGAGGATGAGCAGCGTCTGGCCGTATTCTGCGATCACGGTCATGTGGTTACCCCAATATTATGTAGGATTGAATTAACGCGCGAGCAGCAGTTCGAGACGGCCGCCGACATCCTGAGCGCGGTTGGCGAGGTCACCGATCCAGTCGATCACCTTATACAGAAACATCACGTCCACCGGTGGCAGGTCGGCCTCCAGGCTGTACAGGGTGGCGCGCATCTGGACTTCAAGCTGGTCGGTCTTGCGTTCCAGAGCATCCAGTTCCTGGATCATTTTTTCCACAATGCCCAGCTCCCGGCCGCTGAAGCCGGTTTCCAGCAGCTCGTCCAGCTCGTTGATGGCCACCAGCGCCTGCTCGGCGGCTTTCACTGCGGCGCCCACGTACTCCAGGGTCATATCCTGCATGGTGGCGGGGATGGTCATCTTGCGGCCGAGCATGATCCCGGCAATGTCCTTGGCGCGGTTGGCGATGCGGTCCTGCATGCTCAGCAGTTCCAGCAGGTCGGTGCGCGGGACTGGCAGGAAAAGACTCTTGGGCAGATGCAGCCGGAGCTGCTTTTTCAGGGCGTCGGCCTCACGCTCCAGCTCGACAATACGCTGTTGAACGGTTTCGACCTGTTCCCAGTCGTCGGCGATCACGCACTCAAAGAAGCGCTGCAGCTCGCCAGTGGCGCGAATGGCCACGGCCATGTGCTCCTGCATGGGCTTGATGGGTGAACGCCCGAACAGGTTCGAGAAAGGGTTGTTGATAGCCATAATGGTAGTTCCCCCTTGCGAAAGTGCGGGCAGTATAAAAACTTATGCCCGGCAGGTCACCCTTGAATTTGACATTTTTATGACAGATTCCCTGGCCATACCCCCGCCTTGTGTGGTTTGTTCGGGGCGGAGCGCCTTTCCTTGGTGTTGTCCACGGATCAGACAGGCTACAATCGAGCGAGACGAATCGGAAACGGGAACGCGCCTATGGCTTCAGTAGCCACTGCACAGCATAGCCTCGATTTACGCCGGCTGGTGGATGATCTGGTCAAAGATGGACGATTGGGGCAGGAGGACGCCAACCGCCTGCTTGGGGCGGTCCGGACCCGGGAGCAGGCGATGATGCACCCGCTGGCCTATATCGCGTCCCAGGGGCTGGACGATATCACCCGCCCGGGCAAGGTACTTGATGGTGATACGCTGACCGCCTGGCTGGCCGAGAAAGCCGAGCTGCCGGTCTATCACATTGACCCTCTCAAGATTGATGTGCCCAGGGTGACGGACGTGATGTCCTACGCCTTCGCCAAGCGCCACGGCATTCTCTGTGTTGAGGTGACTCCGGAAACCGTCGTGGTGGCCTGCACCCAGCCGTTCATGACTGGCTGGGAGCCCCAGTTGGAGCATGTGGCGCGGCGCAACGTGAAGCGGGTGTTCGCCAACCCGGCCGATATCGATCGGCACATGGTGGAATTCTACACCCTCGCGCGCTCGGTCAACCGGGCCAGCGGTGGCCCGGGCGCCAGCGGGGTCGGCAACTTTGAGCAACTGGTCGATTTGGGGAGCTTCAGCGAAGATCCGGAGGCCAATGACCAGCATGTGGTGAAGATCGTCGACTGGCTGCTGCAGTACGCCTATGACCAGCGTGCCAGTGACATTCATATCGAGCCTCGCCGCGAGGTGGGCCGGGTGCGGTTTCGCATCGACGGCGTGCTCCATCCGGTGTACGAATTGCCCGCCAATGTCGCCAATGCGGTGACCAGCCGGTTCAAGGTGCTGGCCCGGATGAACATTGCCGAGAAGCGCAAGCCCCAGGATGGCCGGATCAAAACCCGGCGCAGCGATGACAGCGAAGTGGAGCTGCGCTTGTCCACGCTGCCGACGGCTTTTGGCGAAAAGCTGGTGCTGCGGATTTTCGACCCGGACGTGCTGCTGCGCAGTTTTGCCGACCTGGGGCTGGTCGGGGAGGACTACGAGCGCTGGCGGGGCATGCTCGAGCGACCCAACGGGATTGTCCTGGTGACTGGTCCCACCGGTTCGGGTAAAACCACTACGCTCTATTCATCGTTGCGTCAGATCGCCACGGAGGAGGTGAACGTCAGCACCATCGAGGATCCCATCGAGATGGTGGAGGAGCATTTCAATCAGACCCAGGTGCATCACAAGATCGGGCTGGATTTTGCCGCCGGTATCCGCACCCTCATGCGCCAGGACCCGGATATCATCATGGTCGGGGAGATCCGCGACCTGGAGACGGCGCAGATGGCGGTGCAGGCGGCTCTGACCGGGCATCTGGTGTTGTCCACGGTACACACCAACGATGCGCCGGCGACGGTGGCCCGCCTGTTGGATCTGGGGATTCCCCCCTACCTGATCAATGCGACCCTGTTGGGTGTGATGGCGCAGCGTCTGGTGCGCACGCTGTGTCCGCATTGCAAGGAGGAGGGGGAGATCAGCTCCGAGGATTGGCAGCAGTTGGTGACGCCCTGGAAGGTGTCGGTGCCGCAGCGGATTTATCGGCCGGTGGGTTGTCTTGAGTGTCGCAATACGGGCTATCTGGGGCGTCAGGGGTTGTATGAGATTCTGCTGTTGTCGGAGTCGGTGAAGGATCGGATCGGGACTGAGACGAGTCTGGGGGAGTTGCGCAAGCAGGCGATGCGCGAGGGGATGCGCACCTTGCGGTTATCCGGCGCCCAGAAGGTCGCCGCGGGCCTGACCACCGTAGAAGAAGTCATGCGCGTCGCCCCACCCCCCGAAAAAGAACGCTAGGCGGTAATCTTAAGGGGCGGGGCGGCACGGGGTGAAGCCTTCCAGGACACGCCGTGAATACGTCCCTGTAGGCTCGCATCGCGGGTCCCCCGCTCCACGGTCCTGGAAGGCTTCACCCCGCACCGCCCCTCAGTGCCATCGAATGACTCTGGTACGCGTAGGGCGGATCGGTCCGACGTATCGGAGCAAAGCGCATCCGCCGTAACCCAACTTTAAAGCCCCAACAGAACAAACAACGGAGCTCCAAAATTTATGTTCGACCCAAACCAGGTCCCCACCCAACTCCACGAGGCCACCCGCAAGCGCTTTGATGATTTCTACGAGGTCATCGAGCAGAGGGAGCTGGATCGTCCGGAGTCACTCTTGCCCAAAGGGGTGTCGGAAGCGGCGTTCCGTGAACAGATGAATACCGCGTTCGCCGCCAGCGAGTACCTCGCGAAAACCGCCACGACACGACCGGAGCTGTTGTTGGAATTGGTGCGTTCCGGGGCGCTGTTTGCGCCGCTGGAGGACGGCTCCTTTCCCGATCTGGTCGAGGCGGTGGCGGCCTGTGAGGATGACGGGTCGCTGGATAAGGTGCTGCGCCGGGAGCGGCATCGGGCCATGGTGCGCATCATCTGGCGGGATCTGAATCGTCTGGGTTCGATGCGGGAGATTACCGATGAGCTGTCCCGCTTCGCCGAGGCGGCGATCCAGTGCACCCTGGATTACCATTTCGAGCAGCTCAAACCCCGTTGGGGGGTGCCCACCGGCAAGTACAGCGGCAAGCCGCAGCCGCTGATTGTGCTTGGCATGGGTAAGTTGGGGGCGCGAGAGCTGAATGTCTCCTCGGATATCGATCTGATTTTTGCCTACCCGGAGGCGGGGGAGACCCAGGGTGGGTCGCGGTCACTGGGTAATCAGGAGTTTTTCACCCGTCTGGGGCAGCGGTTGATCAAAAGTCTGGACGCGCCCACCGCCGAGGGTTTTGTGTTCCGGGTGGATATGCGCCTGCGTCCCTATGGCCAGAGCGGCGCGCTGGTGTCGAATTTCGATGCCATGGAGGAGTACTACCAGAGCCAGGGCCGGGACTGGGAGCGCTACGCCATGATCAAGGCCCGTCCGGTGGCGGCCAGCGGTGAGGGGGCCAAGCCGGCGGCGGACGAGCTGATGGAATTGCTGCGGCCTTTCACTTATCGCCAGTACATCGACTTTAGCGTGATTGAATCCCTGCGGGCCATGAAGGGGCTGATCAGCCGCCAGGTGCAGCGTCGGGGCATGAGTGAGGATGTGAAGCTCGGCGAGGGCGGCATTCGGGAAATCGAGTTCGTGGTCCAGGTGTTCCAACTGATTCGCGGTGGACGGGACCCGCGCCTGCGGGAGCGGCAGGTGTGTGAGCTGTTGCCCCTGTTGGAGGCGGAAGGGTATCTCCCGGAAAGCAGCGGACAGGCCCTGCTGGCCGCCTATGAGTTTCTGCGCAATACCGAGCATGCGATCCAGGGCTATCAGGATCGCCAGACCCAGGCTCTGCCGTCGGATCCGGACGGACAGTGCCGGATGGCCTGGGTGCTGGGCTTTGAGAGCTGGGATGCCTTTTCCGAAACCCTTGCCGAGCACCGCGCGCGGGTCAATCGCGAGTTCCAGGAGGTGATCGCCGATCCGGATGCCGATCAGGGGCAGGAGCCCGAGAACCTGCAGGACTGGGTGTCACTCTGGGAGGGCAGCCTGGAGGGTGACGAAGCTGTGGATTGGCTGACCGGGCAGGGCTTCGATCAGCCCGAGCGGGTCTTGTCGGTGTTGGCCGACATCCGCTCGCACCGGCAGGTGGTGGCCATGCAGGCCAGCAGCCGGGATCGCCTGGATGCCTTTATGCCCCGCTTGCTCGCCATGCTCGGCGAGGGCGAAGCGGTGGGCGATACCCTGGCGCGGATTCAGCCGCTGGTGGTGTCGATCGTGCGTCGAAGTGCCTATCTGGTGTTGCTGGTGGAGAACCCGGTGGCGTTGCAGCAACTGGTCCGGCTCTGTGCGGCGAGCCCCTGGATCGCCGATGAGCTGGCCCGCTTTCCGGCGCTGCTGGATGAGCTGCTCACCCCGGAGAGTCTCTACGCGCCGCCGGACAAAGACGAGCTGCGCGATGAGCTGCGCCGGGAGTTGTTGCGCACCGCCTGGGATGACCTTGAGGGGCATATGGAAGCGCTCCGCTATTTCCGTTCCGCCCACGCGTTGCGGGTGGCGGCCAGCGAGGTGACTGGGGCCCTGCCGCTGATGAAGGTCAGTGATTACCTGACCGATCTGGCCGAAGTGATTCTGGAGCACGTGCTGGAGTTGGCCTGGGAGCAGTTGATTCCGCGCCACGGTCGCCCGAGTAACGTCCGGGGTGAGCCGGAGCAACACCCCAACTTTGTGATCGTCGGCTACGGCAAGCTGGGCGGAATCGAGTTGGCCCACGGCTCGGATCTCGACCTGGTGTTTATTCACAACAGCGACCCGGAAGGCAAAACCGATGGCGAAAAACCGGTGGACAACAATGTGTTCTATACCCGCCTGGGTCAGCGGATCATCCACATCCTGAATACCCGGATGCCCTCGGGCACCCTGTATGAGGTGGACATGCGTCTGCGCCCCAACGGCGATGCGGGGATGTTGGTCACGTCCCTGCCGGCGTTTGAGAAGTATCAGCAGCAGGAAGCCTGGACCTGGGAACACCAGGCCTTGGTGCGGGCCCGGGTGGTGGCTGGGGATGCCGGGCTGGCCGAAGCCTTTGCGCAGGTCCGGCAACAGGTGTTGTGTCAGCCGCGGGATCTGGAGGCGCTGCGCGAGGAGGTCATCAAGATGCGCCAGAAAATGCGCGAACACCTGGGAACCCGCCCCAAGCCGGGCGCTCAGGGCGATGACGAAAAGATGCCTTTTCATCTCAAGCAGGATGCTGGAGGTATCGTCGATATTGAATTTATGGTTCAATATGCGGTTTTAGCCTGGGCCGAGAGTGAGCCTGGGCTCACCGAGTATACCGACAACATCCGCATACTCGGTGCGCTGGAACAATCCGGCCGGTTGGGCGCAGAAGCCGTCGCCCAGTTGATTGATGCCTACAAGGCCTATCGGTCCACCGGCCACCGCCTCGCGCTACAGCGCCAGGAGGCAGTCTTGGAGGATGGCGCGCCCTTTGCCGAGGAGCGGCGCCGAGTAACTGGCCTGTGGCGGCAACTGCTGGAATCCCATCTATGATCGGTCCTGCCGAGCGCCGACCACGGCCCCACGAATTTCATATTTAGGAGTTGGTTATGTCATTTGCCGATCGCGACGGCGTTATTTGGCTGGATGGCGAACTGGTGCCCTGGCGGGATGCCCGGGTTCACGTACTGACCCACACCCTGCATTACGGCATGGGCGTGTTCGAGGGCGTGCGCGCCTACGAAAGCAGCGACCGGGGCACCTGTATTTTTCGCCTGAAGGAGCACACCGACCGGCTGTTCCGTTCCGCCCATATCATGCGGATGGACCTGCCCTACAGCAAAGATGAGCTGAACGAAGCCCAGAAGCTGGTGGTACGGGAGAACGGCCTGCATGAAAGCTACCTGCGTCCCATGGCGTTTCTCGGCTCCGAGGGCATGGGGCTGCGCGCCGATAACCTGAAGGTGCATGTGATGGTCGCCGCCTGGCACTGGCCGTCCTACATGTCCCCGGAAGCGCGGGACATGGGCATCAAGGTGCGTACTTCCAGCTACACCCGTCATCACGTGAATATTTCCATGTGTAAGGCCAAAGCCAACGGCCACTACATCAACTCGATGTTGGCGCTGCGTGAAGCGCTGGACAGCGGTTGTGAAGAGGCGCTTTTGCTGGACAACGAAGGCTATGTGGCCGAGGGCAGCGGCGAGAACGTCTTTATCGTCCGCGACGGCATCATCTACACGCCGGAACTCACCTCGTGCCTGGACGGCATCACCCGCAACACCATTTTCCAATTGGCGGCGGACTGCGGTTATGAAGTGCGGGAAAAGCGCATCACCCGGGACGAGGTCTACATTGCCGATGAAGCCTTCTTTACCGGTACCGCGGCCGAGGTTCTGCCCATTCGCGAACTGGATGGTCGGGTGATTGGTGAAGGCCGTCGCGGCCCGGTCACCACCCAACTGCAGTCGCTCTACTTCGATGCAGTCAAAGGTAAGCTGTCCGGTCATACCGAGTGGCTGGCACCGGTGGCTGACTGAACCACTGATCCAAAACGCGCCCTCCCCGGAGGGCGCGCATCAGGAGGACCCCCTGCATCATGAGCGATAAAGGCACGCCGCTCTCTCACGACCTTCAATCCAGAGACACGCTGCGGCAGACCGATACCGCTTCCCTCAAGGTATATCTTCGGTTACTGGCCTATATCAAACCCTATTGGGTGTTATTTGCCATCAGTGTCTTTGGCTTTGTGATCTACTCAGCCTCCCAGCCGGCCATGGCCCAGTTCATGGAGTACCTGCTGGACTTTATCGGGGATGCCAATCGCGGTGCCGCGTACCTGCCCGCCCTGATCATCATGGGGATTGTCCTGGTGCGCAGTATCGGTGCATTCCTGGGCAATTATTTCATATCTCAAGTGTCCTTCCGGGTCGTGCATACGCTACGCCTGAATCTGTTCAACCACATGGCCCACTTGCCCGGCGAGTATTTCGACCGGCACAGCTCTGGTCATTTGATGTCGGTCATCACCTATAACGTCAATGGTGTGACCACCGCCGCCACCGATGCGTTGAAAACCCTGATCCGCGAGGGCGCCACCGTGCTGGCGTTGATGGGCTATCTGTTTTACAAGGATTGGTTGCTGACCCTGCTGTTGCTGTTGGTCGCGCCGGTCATTGGGGCCCTGGTGGGTTACGTGGGCAAGCGCCTGCGTCGCCTGAGTGCCCAGGTGCAGCACAGCATGGGGGATATTACCCAGGTATCCTCTGAGATGATTCACGGTTATCGGGTCATGCGCAGCTTTGGTGGCGAGGCCTACGAAAAGCGTCGTTTCAATCAGGCCAGCTGGCGCAACTACGTGCAGAACATGAAAATCGTGTTCACCTCGTCATTGAATACCCCCATCCTTCAGATGCTGGTGGCCCTCTCCATGGGGCTGCTGCTGTTTGTCGCCCTGACCGTGATGGAGCTGGATGATCCGGGGGCGTTTGTGGCCTATTTCATTGCCGCCGGCATGGTGCTAAAACCTCTGCGTCAGTTGAGCGAAGTCGTTCCCACCATCCAGAAAGGGGTGGCCGCCGCGGACAGTATTTTTCAGTTGCTGGACGAGCCGGCGGAAACCGATACCGGTGACTACACCGTCAAGCGGGCTCAGGGGGCGGTGCGCTTTGAAGACGTCAGTTTCCGCTACGACAGCAGCGATGATTGGGTTCTGAAACACATCAATCTGGATGTGAAACCGGGCGAAGTGATCGCACTGGTGGGTCGCTCCGGCAGTGGCAAGTCGACGCTGGTGAGTTTGTTGACCCGTTTTTACGACCCGGGTGAAGGGCGCATACTGCTGGATGGTCACCCACTGGAAGACTACCGCCTGGATAACCTGCGCGAGCAGGTGGCGTTGGTCAATCAGAACGTGGTGCTATTCAACGATTCGGTCTCGGGCAATATCGCCTACGGTGCGCTGGCGGCCACTGACCCGGAGAAAGTGCGCGAGGCCGCCAAAGCGGCCCATGCTCACGAGTTTATCGAGCAGTTACCCCAAGGCTACGATACCCTCATCGGTGAGAGCGGCGCACGTCTGTCCGGCGGCCAGCGTCAGCGTCTGGCCATTGCCCGCGCCATTTTGAAGGATGCCCCCATCCTGATTCTGGATGAGGCCACTTCGGCCCTGGACACGGAATCCGAACGGCATATTCAGGCGGCGCTGGAGCAGGTGATGAAAAACCGCACCACGTTCGTGGTGGCTCACCGTTTATCGACGATCGAACGGGCGGACCGGATTGTGGTGATGGGAGAAGGCCGAATTCTGGAAGTCGGCAGCCACCGCGAACTCCTCGCCGCCGGCGGCCAATACGCCCGCCTGCACTCCATGCAGTTCCGCGACGAGTTGTAATTCGCTATCGGTTTTGTGCTTCGTATTGGAATGCTCCGCCTGGGTAACCCCTTTCAAGACCGTAAGCGGAGGGACTCCGCGCGTCGAGCCCCCAGGGGCCGCTCTATGGCATCCATGCCATCGCGGCATTCGTGCATCCATGCACATCATGGGTTTACGGCGTGTCTTGAAAGGGCTTCCCCTCCCCGGCCCGGACGTGATGCATCACTGAAATCGCGCCGCATAGATGCCTGACATTATTCCGGTGGAAACTGCGCCAACAACCGATCAATGACGTTGCGTAACTGTGGTTCTCGCGACAAATCAAAATCCCGCAACGGGATACCTTCGGCACTGCCCCGCCACACCAACTCATTGCTCTCGGCGTTCGTGATATCCACGATAATCACCCCCTCCTGCTTGCGGTCCTCCAGACTCTTGCTGCCCCCAAGCCCGATACTGCCTCGATTACCCACGGGCAGTCCGATAGAGATCCCCACCGACTTGCCGCCACCAATCGCGGCCCGCGTGGTGCCGCTGACGCTGACATAAAACTGGGGGTTGTCGGGATCAAGCCGGTAGCCGCGTTGCACCATCGCCTGCTCGGTGATGCGTTGCAACCGGCTGTGCGGCACACCGTCGATCTGCGACGTTCCACCGCGCCATTCATAGCGGCCCCAGCCGGGATCAAATTCGGTGTCTTCGTTGTAGTCCTGTGAGACCTTGGGACCGGCGCAGGCGGTGATGGCCGCTAGGATGAAAAGTATGAAAGGTAGTTTCGTCAAGCGAGTCATGGTTGGGTCCTGTGCTGACTGAGTGCTTATGGAGACACCGGGCTATAAGTTTGCTCCTGTCTTCACATAAGTCGAACGATCTGTGTGTCGGGATCCCGGGATTTACCCTGTTGGTGTAAATCGTCCAGGTATTTCTGCCAATGGGTTTCTTTATTGACACACAAATCGTGCAGATAATCCCAAGTGTAGATGCCGGAATCGTGGCCGTCGTCGAAAACGATGTGCAGGGCGTAGTTACCGGCCGCTTCGATGTGGGTAATGGCGACCTGTTTTTTGCCGAACGGGAGTTGCCCGCCCTGACCGTGATGGCCGCGCACTTCGGCGCTGGGGGAGTGAACGCGCAGGTATTCGGCGTCCAGGCGGTAGTTTTGGTCGCCGTAGGTGAGTTCCAACTGGCGGGATTTTTTGTGGAGCAGGATTTTGTCGGGCGTCATTTCGGTGGGCTCCAGATTTGGGTGCCTCTAGCGTCGGGCCGCTTCACGGGTCACTGTTCCGGGACACGCCGTGAACCCATCCCTGGGGGCTCGCATCGCGGGTCCCCCGCTCCACGGTCCCGGAACAGTGACCCGCAAATCGTCCCTTGGCACGAGCGGGGTTCAAACTTCCACTTTAGAGGATATACCGACTCAAATCCTCATCCTTCGCCAGTTCACCCAACTGCTTCTGCACGTAATCGGCGTCGATTTCCACGCTGGTCTGCTGGCTGCCGGAGTCGAAGGAGACGTCTTCGAGGAGGCGTTCGAGCAGGGTGTGGAGGCGGCGGGCGCCGATGTTTTCGGTGCTTTCGTTGACTTCGAAGGCGGTCTCGGCGATGCGGCGGATGCCGTCGGGTTTGAAGATCACGTCGACGCCTTCGGTTTTCAGCAGCGCTTGGTGTTGTTCGGTCAGGGAGGCGCTGGGTTCGGTGAGGATGCGTTCGAAGTCATCCGGGGTCAGGGCGTTGAGTTCGACGCGGATGGGGAGTCGGCCCTGGAGTTCGGGAATCAGGTCGGACGGCTTGCTCAGGTGGAAGGCGCCGGAGGAGATGAACAGGATGTGGTCGGTTTTGATCATCCCGTGCTTGGTGCTCACGGTACAGCCTTCGATCAGCGGCAGCAGGTCGCGCTGGACGCCTTCGCGGGAGACGTCGGCGCCGCTGGTTTCGCCTTTTTTGGCGACTTTGTCGATCTCATCGATAAACACGATGCCGTTCTGTTCGGCAGCCTTGATGGCGTCGGCTTTGACTTCTTCGTCGTTGATCAGGCGGGCGGCTTCTTCTTCCTGAAGCTGTTTGAAGGCCTGTTTGACGGTCATTTTGGTGGTTTTCTTCTTGTCCTTGGACAGGGAAGAAAACATGTTCTGCAACTGGCTGGTCATGTCCTCCATGCCGGGAGGGGCCATGATCTCCACACCCATGGGTGTGCTGGCGACATCGATTTCGATTTCTTTCTCGTCCAGCTCGCCTTCGCGCAGCTTTTTGCGGAAGATCTGGCGGGTACCGGATTCGCCGGTGTTTTCGGTGTCGCCGCCGCGTGCCGGGGGCAGCAGCACGTCCAGGATGCGCTCTTCGGCCGCTTCGGCGGCGCGGTGCTGGACGGTTTTCATGGCCTGTTCACGATGCATCTTGATGGAAATGTCCACCAGGTCTCGGATGATGGATTCCACGTCGCGGCCGACGTAGCCGACTTCGGTGAATTTGGTGGCTTCGACTTTGATGAAAGGCGCGTGGGCCAGCTTGGCCAGCCGGCGTGCAATTTCGGTTTTACCGACCCCGGTGGGGCCGATCATCAGGATGTTTTTGGGGGTGATTTCGGCGCGCAGGTTTTCATCCACCTGCATCCGGCGCCAGCGATTACGCAGGGCGATGGCCACGGCGCGCTTGGCCTCGTTCTGGCCGATGATGTGCTTGTCCAGCTCGTGGACAATTTCCCGGGGGGTCATGTTGGACATAACGGACTCGTCAGTTCGTCAGGCCAGCGAGGCTCAGTAGTCGAGGGTCTCGATGGTCTGGTTGTGATTGGTGTAGATGCAGATGTCGCCGGCGATGGTCAGTCCTTTTTCGACGATACTTTGGGCATCCAGTTCAGTGTTGTCGAGCAGGGCGCGGGCGGCCGATTGGGCGAACGCACCTCCGGAACCAATGGCAATCAGATCATCTTCCGGCTGGATCACATCGCCATTACCGGTAATGATCAGGGACGCCTCGGCATTGGCCACTGCCAGCAGGGCCTCCAGACGACGCAGGGCCCGGTCGGTGCGCCAGTCTTTGGCCAGTTCCACCGCGGCGCGGGTCAGTTGGCCATTATGGGCTTCGAGCTTGGCTTCAAAGCGCTCGAACAGTGTGAAGGCGTCGGCGGTGCCGCCGGCGAAACCCGCGATCACCTGGTCCTTGTACAGGCGGCGAACCTTGCGGGCGTTGCCTTTCATGATGGTGTTGCCCAGCGACACCTGCCCGTCACCACCAATGGCGACCTGGCCGTTGCGGCGCACAGAGAGAATCGTGGTTCCTCGGTATTGTTCCACAAGCCATCCTTTATCAAAGCAATAAGTATGAAGTCTGAATGGCAGAAGTGGGGGCTGCGTGCGGGGATTTCAAGCAACCGGCCAGGGCAGAGTGATTATTGTTTCTTTCGTTTGAGCACCAGCGCGTGGTAGTCATTGGATACCAGGGTGGAGCGGGCGCTGGCCAGACGCGACTGGTTGCTGAACGGCCCCACAAGAACCCGGTGCCAGGTCTCGTTGTTGTTCAGGGTGACCTGCTCTGTGTAGGCGTCCAGATTCAACAACAGTAGCTGGGCCCGCAGGCTGTCCGCTTCGGTGGCCTTGCGGAAGGAACCGACCTGAAGGATAAATTCATCTTTATCGGCGCTGTCGCCTTGCTCGGTATTGGCCTGGCTTTCGTTGGGCTCGGTGGCCGGCACGATGACTTCGCTCTCGCGCAGCAACTTGTAGAAATCGAAGCGCGGTTTGGGATTGCTGGGTTCGGCCTGGGGCTCCACCGGCTGGGAGGTCCGGGTTTCTTTGGTTGCGGTTTCCGCGGGGCCGGTTTCCGGGACCTCGACATCGGTCAAGCGCATCAGGAACACGATAAAGCCCCCGAGTACAGCGCCGGTAAACAGCCACACCCAGCCGGGCACCTGGCTTTTGGGCCGGTTGCGGCGGGGGGCGGGGCGATTTTTCTTGGCGTAGTCTCGGGTCATGGTTGCGATCGTTTCCAGGTGGTACAGCGCCGGCAATTGTACCCATCGCCGCCCCGCACGACCAGTAGTGCGTAGGACGCGTATGTCGCACTGGAAATACTGCCGGGGTTGAATGTGTCCTCAAATCGGCACCCGATGGGGCCCTGTGAGTTCAACTCATATCCTGTGGGTCCACATCAATGGACCAGCGGTTTCGCTTGGCCAGGGCGTGTTGCTCCATATCGGGGGCCAACTGTCTGAGGAGTTGTTGAAGTACCCCGCGGTTGGCGGCGTTCAGTTGTAATTGGTACCGAAAGCGGTCGCCCCGTTTTTCCAGCATGGCCGGCAGGGGGCCGAGGTACCCCAGCTCATGATTCGGGGGATGGCGCTGTTCGGCCAGGGTGCGTACCTGTTTGAGGAAGGCCACGGCGTTTTCCGGTCGCTTGGATTCGGCGCGGATCAGCGCCATGTGCCGGAATGGTGGCAGGCCGGTCAGGCGACGTTCACTCAGAATCAGTTCAGCGAAGGCGTGGTAACCCCGTTCAAGCAGGGTGCGAATGAGGGGGTGCTCGGCGTGGTGCGTCTGAATGATCACCTGGCCCGGTTTGTCGGCGCGTCCGGCGCGCCCGGCGACCTGCAGCAGCAGTTGTCCCATGCGCTCCGGGCCGCGGAAGTCCGTGCTGAACAGACCCGCATCGGAATCGAGGATCACCACCAGTGTGACGTCGGCGAAGTGATGGCCTTTGGCCAACATCTGGGTGCCGACCAGTATGCAGGGGTCACCGCGGTGGACTTCGTCCACCAGGTCCCGGAAGGCGTTTTTCTGCCGGGTGGAGTCCCGGTCGACCCGCAGCACCCGTGTGTCCGGGAAATGGCGCTGCAGGGCTTCCTCGCTGCGCTCGGTGCCCTGTCCCAGAGGTTGCAGGCGAGTGCTTTTGCAGGCCGGGCAGGCCCGGGGAACCGCGCGCTGATGATCGCAGTGGTGGCAGTGCAGGTGACGCGGCGTCTGGTGCAGGGTGAGACGGGTGTCGCAGTGGTTGCATTCAGCCAACCACCCGCAGTCCGGACATTCCACCGTCGGAGCGTAGCCGCGTCGGTTGAGGAACACCAGTACCTGGTTGCCCGCTTCCAGTGTGGTCCGGATTTGCGCCAGCGTTTCGGCACTGAATCCCTCATCCAGGGGCTGGCGCCGGATATCCTGGGGTAACAGCTCCGGTGCCTGGGCATTGCCCGCCCGGTGGGTCAGGCGCAGGTAATGGTAACGGCCGGTACGCGCGTTGTGCAGGCTTTCCAGCGAGGGGGTGGCGCTGCCCAGAACCAGCGGAATGCCCAGGCGGTGCGCGCGCATGGCCGCCAGGTCCCGGGCCGAGTAGCGAAAGCCGTCCTGTTGTTTGAAAGAGCTGTCGTGCTCTTCATCCACGATCAATATGCCCAGTTGGGCCATGGGAGTAAAAATGGCCGATCGGGTGCCAATCACGATCCGGGCTCGACCGTCCCGGGCCTGCAGCCAGGCATCGAGCCGTTCCCGGTCGTTCATACCCGAATGCAGGGCCACCACGGGTTGGGCGAAGCGGCGCTGAAAGCGGGCCAGGGTCTGGGGTGTCAGGCCGATCTCCGGCACCAACACCAGCGCTTGCCGACCCTGCGCCAGGGTGCGGGCGATGGCCTGCAGGTAGATTTCCGTTTTACCGCTGCCGGTGGTGCCATCGAGCAGGCTGATGTGAAACCCGTCCTCTGGAATCCGGGCCAGGGCGGCGGCCTGCTCATCGCTCAGCGTAAGCGGGGTATCCCTCAGAATGTTGGGTTCCGGGGGCGGTGTGAGTACTTGCTCACGGCTGAAAACCAACCCTTTGGCCTCCAGTGTTTTGACGTGGCTGCGGGCGATACCCAGGGCGGCCAGATCCGCCCGGTTCAGCGCCCCTCTTTGCTGAAGCGCGGCGAGCAGTTCCGCCTGGCGAGGAGCCCGCTTCAGGGCGCCCTCGGGCAGGCCTTTGCCTTCGGTGGTCAGTTGCCAGTAAGGCTCGCCTTTTTCCCGATCGGGCTCGCCCTGGCGCAGGAGTACCGGTAGGGCCGTGTGCAGTGCGTCACCAATGGGGTGTTGATAGTAATCGGCCGCCCAGAGGCACAGGCGCCAGAGGTCGTCCGGTAGCAGCGGCGAGGTGTCGAGCAGGGCCTCGGCCGGGCGCAGGTTCTGCAGCGGAAGTGAAGACTCACTCTTAACCCGAAGAATGAGCCCGATCAGGCGTTGGTTGCCGAAAGGCACCCGGACGCGCTGGCCGGGCCTCAGTTGGGCGGCACCCACCCCTTCGGGCGGCAGGTAGTCAAACCGGCGGCGCAGAGGGGTCGGCAGGGCGATTTCCAGAACAGTGGGGGCGGCCATGAACTCCCGTTGAGTGGTTGGATCCAAAAGGCGCCCAGAATAACCGATTGGAGGCCGCTTTGGCAGCGTTGGTCGCTGTATGAAAAATACCCTAAAGTCCTTGCGTTGCCGGGCGTTTCTGGTAGTATGCCCAGCTCTCAAAACCAGCCGTATCCATTAACCGTTGTGCGGTGCTCGGCAAAATCCTGTGCTTTTTGACTGGTCCAGGTCGACTGAGTGGCGGCACAAAGATGAAAGGCATTCACCATGAAAGCTGATTTGCACCCCAAATACGAAGACGTAACTGCCACCTGCAGCTGCGGCAACACCATCAAGACCCGCTCTACGCTGGGTAAAGATTTTCTGGTTGACGTTTGTTCAGAATGTCACCCTTTCTATACCGGTAAGCAGAAAGTGGTGGACACTGGCGGCCGTATCGATCGCTTCAAGAAGCGCTTCGGCAGCCGCATCGCCGCCAAGTAAGGCGCCTGGCATGGCCTCTGGGCCGTTGCTGACGAGCGATAAAAAAACGCCGGGGGCGAGAGCCCCCGGCGTTTTTTTATGGAAAGCCTGTGGCGCTTTTCTGGGGGCCCTCTTGGCGCTCGGGCCCTTGTCCGGTGCCGCGTGCCCGTTACCGAAAGGGCTGGAAAGAGAGGCTGTGCAGGTGGTCCACGTGCACGACGGCGACAGCGTGCGCCTTGCGGATGGGCGACGGGTGCGCCTGATCGGTATCAACGCCCCGGAGCTGGCGCGGGATGGCCGACCAGCGGAGCCTTTGGCAGAGGTGGCGCGGGACGAATTGAAGAAGCAGTTGGCGCAGAGCGAGGTGCTGCTGGCGTACGACCAGGAGCGGAAAGACCACTACGGCCGTACTCTGGGGCACCTGTTTACGGAGGAGGGGGTGAGTCTGGAGGCCGAGCTGTTGCATCGGGGGTTGGGCTTTCATGTCGCGATACCTCCGAATATGTCGCTGGCGCCCTGCCTGTCTGAGGCCGAGCGGGGTGCTCGGGAGGCATCCCGGGGGCTATGGGCGGAAGGTCAGTGGCCGGCCCTCAAGACGGGCGATCTGACCTTGAAGCACACCGGTTTCCAGCGAATTCGTGGCACGATCACGGATATCAGCCACGGCGGTGGCTCGGTCTGGCTGGAGCTGGACGGGCCCCTCGTCCTGAAGGTACCCGAAACGGTACGGTCCGGGATTCAGCCCCTGGTGGTCGGCCAGACGGTCGAAGTTCGGGGCTGGGTGGCCAGCCGCGCCGGAAGCCGGGCGGTCAGCCGAGGCTTCAAGCCTCTGGTGATGTCCGTGCCCTCCGGTTATGCCATTGAGCGTTTCAACGCGCGCTAGTGGGCCGCGTGACTCACTACCGAATTAGCCGCACAGCCCACTAGAACAGCTCTTCCGGAAGCCGCTCGCTGTCATTGCTGCTACTGCCGTTACCATTGTCATTGTAGGGCGGCACTTCCTCCGCACGGAAAATCTCAAAGATCGCATCCGGGTCCCCGGGCTGCGCCCGCTGGCCGTTCTCTGGATCAATACGCACGGTCACAATACCGTCGGGCTGAGGCGCCGGGCGGTCCGGCTTGCCGGCAAGCGCGGTCCGCATGTAGTCAATCCAGATCGGCAGTGCGGCCGTGCCGCCGTACTCGCCCCGACCCAGCGGGGTGTTCTGATCGAAGCCCAGCCAGGCAACCGTGACCAGCTCGGGGTTATAGCCAGCGAACCAGGCGTCCCGTGGGCCATTGGTCGTCCCGGTTTTGCCGGCGAGGTCGGCCCGGTCCAGTACCCGGGCGCGACGGCCGGTCCCCCGGGCCACCACGTCGCGGAGCATGGAGTCTATGATGAACGCGGTGCGCTCATCCAGTACTCTCGGGGCGATAGGGAGCGGTTCCAGGGTTGTTTCGCCTTCGTCAAGCAAGCTCAATTGGGCGGGTTGCTCCGGTGCCAGCCGGTCGTCTGGACCTGCCTCGGCAGCGCGCTCCGGCTCGCTGGCGTAGATGTCCGCGATCAGGCTGACGGGGGCTTCCTCTTTTTCCTGCTCGCGCTCACAGTCCTCGCAGACTGTGGCGGGGCGGGCGACATGCAGTGGTTCGCCGCGGTCGTCTTCAATACGCTCGACCAGATAGGGCGCGATGCGGAAGCCGCCATTGGCAAAGATGGCATAGCCACGCGCCATATCCATGGGCGTCAGGGCATGACTCCCCAGCGCCAGAGACAGGTTGCGCGGAAGCGCTTCGCGGTCAAACCCGAATTTCTCCAGGGTGTCGAGCAGTGCGGATAGCCCGATGCTGCGCAGAACCCGGATCGAGACCAGGTTGCGAGAGCGGTACAGCGCTTCTCTCAGCCGGGTGGGTCCAAGGAAGGTCCCGCCGTCGTTCTCCGGGCGCCAGGCGCCCTCGAGGCTTGCATCTTCAATGACAATGGGTGAGTCATTGACGATGGTCGCCGGGGTGAAGCCGTTTTCCAGCGCGGCGGTGTAAACAAACGGTTTGAAGCTGGAGCCCGGTTGGCGGGCAGCCTGCAGGGCGCGGTTGAAGTTACTCTGGCGGAAGTCAAACCCGCCCACCAGTGCGCGGACGGCGCCATCCCGGGGGTCGAGGCTGACCAGTGCGGCCTGGGCCTGGGGCAACTGGCGCAGATGCCAGACACCGCCAATCTGGCGCAGGCGGATCAGGTCGCCGACCGCCAGGACATCGCTCGCGGTCTCGGGCAGAGGGCCGCGAGCGTTTTCGTTGAGGTAACGGCGTGCCGTGGACAGGCTCTGGTCCCATCCCAGCTCTATGGTGTCGCCATTGGCCAGCAGGATCTCGGCGGAGCGCTCTTCCAGAGAGAGCACCAGACCGGGCAGTAACCCTCCGTAGACCGGGGTGTCGGAGAGCAGCTCGCGCCAGCTTGAGAGGTCTTCCGGGCGTTCGCCGAGCTGTTGTTCCGGGCCGCGATACCCGTGGCGCCAGTCGTACGTCAGCAGGCCGTCGACCACCGCCTGCTGGGCGGCCGCCTGATAGTCGCTGTGGATTGTAGTGTAGACCTTGTATCCCGCGTTGTAGGCATTTTCTCCGAACCGGTCAACGGCTTCGCGGCGGGCCAGCTCCGCGACGTAGGGCGCATAGAGTTCCAGGGTGGCACCGTGATAGCGGGCATCGTCCGGCGTGTTGACGGCGATTTCATAAGTGGCCTGATCAATATGCCCCAGCTCCAGCATGCGGCCCAGGATCCAGTTGCGCCGGATCATGGCCCGCTCCAGATTCGCCAGGGGGTTGTAGGCCGAGGGCGCCTTGAGAACGCCCACAATCATGGCCCACTGATGAAGCTCCAGTTCGTCGATGTCCCGTCCATAGTAAATCTGCGCCGCCGCCTGAATACCGTAAGCGCGATTGCCAAAGAACATTTTGTTGCTGAACAGCTCAAGAATTTCCTGTTTTGTGAGCTCGTTCTCAATCTGAAGAGCCAGCAGGATCTCGTTGAATTTACGGGAAAAAACCTGCTCCCGGCTCAGGAAAAAATCCCTTGCCAATTGCATTGTGAGGGTGCTCCCCCCCGATTGAATCTCACCTGTTTTCAATAATTGTGACGCGGCTCGCAAAAGTCCGCGAATAGATACGCCCGGATGGTCGTAAAATTCCGCATCTTCGGCGGATAATAACGCTTTAATATAAAGGTCCGGCAGCTCTTCGAACGAAACCGGTGTACGACGCTGTTCACCAAACTCGCCAATCAGCTTGCCGTCGCTTGAATAAACCCTCAGAGGGGTCTGTAATTGAACTTGCCTGAGGCTCTCCACGGGGGGCAATTTGGGGCTCAGATAGAGGTACAACCCCGCCAAAACGGTGAGGGAGGCGCCAGTTCCGGCGATAAACAACCAGAAAAGCAGGTTCAGATAAGACTTTTTGATAGGCATTTTTTCTATGAGAATTAATAGGTTAGCGAAAATGGCGGCAAGTC
This sequence comes from Marinimicrobium sp. C6131, assembly GCF_026153455.1. NCBI lineage: Bacteria > Pseudomonadati > Pseudomonadota > Gammaproteobacteria > Cellvibrionales > Cellvibrionaceae > Marinimicrobium > Marinimicrobium sp. C6131. The sequence goes on along the minus strand of NZ_CP110629.1, from coordinate 2,636,079 downwards.
GCCGCATTATACGGGCTTTTTGCCTGTTTACATATGCGCGGTCTTGTTGCAGGCTTAACTTAAAGTCCTATAACATAAACTTCCTCTAAGTTACGGATATAGATAGAAAAATGGGCATTCTAAGCTTCCTGGAAAAAAGGGCGAAGCCGGTCTTGGGGTTGGACATCAGTTCAACGTCGGTCAAGCTTCTGGAGCTCAGCCGACACGGTGACCGCTACCGGGTGGAGACCTATGCCGTACGCCCGCTGCCCCCCGGGGCGGTGGTCGAGAAAAACATCAACGATCCCGAAGCGGTCGCGGATGTGGTCCGAACGGTGGTCAAGCAATCCAAAACCAAGCTCAAGCACGCGGCCGTGGCGGTTGCCGGCTCTGCTGTGATCACCAAAATGATCGACATGCCGGCGGGGCTCAGCGACGACGCCATGGAGACTCAGATCTCTATAGAGGCCGATCAATACATTCCGTTCCCTCTGGAGGAAGTCGCCATCGATTTCGAGGTGCAGGGCGAATCGCCCCGTAACCCCGAGCAGGTGGAAGTGTTGTTGGCGGCTTGTCGGCGGGAAAACATCGATCTACGGGTCAATGTCCTGCAATTGGCGGATCTTCAGGAGGAAGTGGTCGATGTGGAGGCCTACTCGATGGAGCGGGCCTTCAGCCTGGTGGCGGAACAGTTGGAAGATCAGGATGGCCAGGTGGTCGCGGTCATTGATATCGGCGCCACCATGACCACTCTGAGCGTGCTTGTCGATGGACGCACCGTTTACACCCGGGAGCAACTGTTCGGGGGCAAACAACTGACGGAAGAAATCCAGCGCCGGTACGGCCTGTCAATGGAAGAAGCCGGGTTGGCCAAGAAGCAGGGTGGCCTGCCGGATGATTACGAGTCAGAAGTGCTGGGTCCCTTCAAGGAAGCCGTGGTCCAGCAGGTAACCCGCTCATTGCAGTTTTTCTTTTCCGCCAGCCAGTACAACGATGTGGACTACATCGTGCTCGCTGGTGGTGTCGCGTCCATGGAGGGGCTGGTCGGGCTGATTGAAGAAAAGCTCGGTACCCAAACTCTGGTGGCCAACCCCTTTGCCAATATGTCGGTGTCCTCGAAAGTGAACGCGGTCGCGTTGGCCAATGATGCCCCCTCGATGATGATCGCGGCCGGCCTGGCGCTGAGGAGTTTCGACTGATGGCAAGAATTAACCTGTTGCCCTGGCGGGAAGCCTACCGCCAGGAAAAGAAAAAAGAATTCATCGGCATTCTGGTGGGCGTTCTGATTCTCGCGGGTCTGGTGGCCTATTTGTGGGTGTCCGGCATTCAATCCTCGATTTCTGATCAGCAAGCACGCAACCGTCTGTTGCAAACCGAAATTTCGGCGCTGGAAGCGGCGGTGGCGGAAATCCGGGAGTTGCGCGAGAAGCGCGATGAACTGTTGGCCCGGATGCGGGTGATTCAGGACCTGGAAGGCAAGCGACCGGTGATTGTGCGCTACTTTGATGAAATGGTGCGCGCGGTGCCCGATGGTGTCTATCTGAATCGAATGGAACGTCAGGGTGAGGTGATTCTGCTGGAAGGCATTGCGGAGTCCAATAACCGGGTCTCCAGCTTTATGCGCAATCTCGATGAGTCCGACTGGTTCGCGGCGCCCAATCTGAGTTCGGTGACTGCCGCGCCGGAGCAGGGTGAACAGGCAAATGCCTTCAGAATGTCGGTGCGCACGTCAGCGCCGACAGATCAGGCCGGTGTTGATGAGGGAGGAAACTGATCATGGCGTTTTCCGATACCCTGGAGCAGTTGAAAAACTTTGATGTCAATGACATCGATTTTGAGCGTATTGGCGTCTGGCCCCTGCCGGGTAAGATTTTTGTCTGTGTCCTGCTGGTGGTTGTGGTCTTTGCGCTGACCTATTACCTCAAAGTCAAAGATCTGAACGCCCAACTCGATCGTGTCGTGGCGGAAGAGTCCAGCCTGCGTCAGACATTTGAGACCAAGAGCTTCCAGGCTGCCAACCTGGAGGAGTACCGCGCCCAGATGGTCGAGATGGAAAAGTCCTTTGGTGCGCTACTGTCCCGCTTGCCCAGTGATACCGAAGTGCCGGGTCTGCTGGAAGACATCGATGCCCGAGGGTCGGAAAGCGGACTGGACATCAACAGTATCCGCCTGGAGTCCGAGCAGCAATCCGAGTATTACGTGGAGCTGCCCATCAGCATTGACGTTGAAGGGGGTTATCACGACCTGGGTACATTCGTCAGTGGTGTTGCCGGTATGCCGCGTATCGTGACGCTGCACAACTTCACGATTGCCCGCCAACAAGACAGCGGCACGCTGACCATGCAGATCGGGGCGAAGACCTATCGCTATAAGTCACAGGATGAATCTAGTGATGAATAGAATTATAACGTTTACCAGTTTAGCCATCTGTCTGGCCGCGCTGACCGCCTGTGGTAGCTCATCCGATCACCGCGACTTGAAGCAGTACATCCAGCAGACCAAAGCGCGCCCTGCCGGCCAGATTGAACCCTTGCCGGCGTTTCAGCCTTACCGGCCTTTCACCTATAGCGCCATGACGCTGCGCAGTCCTTTTGATCCGCCGGTTCGCGAAGAAGAGCGGCGTGCCCAACTGAGCGGTAAACAGGTTCAGCCGGACCTGAACAGGGAGAAAGAATATCTGGAGAGCTTCAATGTGGCCAACCTGACCATGGTTGGCACCTTGACCAAAGGTGGTCAGCTTTGGGCGTTGATCAACGACGGCCAGGGAGGTGTACACGCAGTCACGGAAGGCAACTACCTGGGTAAAAATCACGGACGCATCGTGTCCGCATCGCGGTCACAGATTGAACTTTTGGAAATCGTCGCCGATGGCGCCAACGGCTGGGTCGAGCGTCCCAGAATTATTGAATTACAAGAAAAGGAATAGGCCATCATGCGAGCACTGTGCTTATTGGGGTTAACCATGCGAAATCTAGCCTTGTTACTGGTCTGTCTGGCGCCTTCGTTTTTGTGGGCCAAGTCACTGAATAACATCCAGTTCTCGGAGCTGCCGGGGGAGCGATTCGAAGTCCGAATGGATTTCGATGACGTGCCTCCCGAGCCCGAGGGCTACACTATCGAGCAGCCCGCGCGCATCGTGTTGGACTTCCCGGAAGTGAGCAGCGCCCTGGAACAGCGCCGTTTTCCACTGTCATTCGAGAACAGCAAAAGTGCCCTGGTGCTCAGTTCTCAGGGGCGCACACGCCTGATTCTGAATCTCAGTGAGCTGACCACCTACAGTGCGCGGGTCGACGGCAATACCTACGTACTGGAGGTCGGTGCGGCCCAGGGCGGCTATGTATCCCGCCCCGCCCAGGCGACCAGTGTGGCGGGTGACCGTCAGTCGCAAACGGCCCCGCGCGCCGACAATGAGCCTCGGGTTACCAATATTGACTTCCGCCGTGGTGAAGAAGGTGAAGGCCGGGTGATCATCAACCTGTCCGATGACAACATCAGTGCCGATGTCACCGAGACGGCCAAAGGCATTGAGCTTGAGCTGGGCGGGGTCAATCTGCCGGAAGCACTTCGCCGGCGCCTGGACGTGGTGGACTTTGCTACACCGGTAACCATGGTGTCCGCCTCTCAGGATCGTCGCGGAACCATTCTGAATATCGATGCCAATGGCGAATACGACTACATGGCCTACCAGGCCGACAATGAGTATGTCATCAGTGTGAAGCCGCTGACCGAGCGGGAAATAGAAGCGCGGGATCAGGAGTTCAGCTATACCGGTGACAAGCTGTCGCTGAACTTCCAGGATATCGAAGTGCGCAGTGTCCTGCAGATCATTGCCGACTTTACCGACTTGAACCTGGTGGCCAGTGACACGGTTCAGGGCCGCATTACCCTGCGTCTGGACAATGTGCCCTGGGACCAGGCTCTGGATCTGGTGCTCAAAACCAAGGGGTTGGACAAGCGCCAGAACGGCAATGTCCTGATGGTGGCGCCGGCGGCGGAGATCGCCGAGCGTGAGCGTCAGGAACTCGAATCCCGTCAGCAGCTGGAAGAGCTGGCACCGCTGCGCACCGAGTACATCCGGGTCCGCTACGCCAATGCCCGGGAAATGTTTGAACTGTTCCGCGGCGAAGAGGGTGAAGGCGGTCGTAGCGGCGGTTCGTCTGGCGGTCAGGGGGGCAATCGCGCTACCGGCAGTGTCCTGTCCGATCGAGGGGATGCCATCGTCGATGAACGCACCAATTCGATCATCATTACGGATACCGCTGAACGTATCGAAGCCTTCAAGCGTCTGGTGGAGCAGATCGATATCCCGATCCGTCAGGTGATGATTGAGGCGCGTCTGGTGATCGCCAATACGGATTTCCGGCGCGAAATGGGTGTTCGCTGGGGTGGGGTCGGCTTTGATCGCTCCTCGGATACACTGGTGGAAGTGGCCGGATCCACCGCCGGTCTCGATTCCAACCCGGGTTCCCCCGCCGAGTGGCTCACCGGTAGTGGTAGCCTCGACCTCGAAGAGAATATGATGGTAGACCTTGGGGTCGATAACCCCGCGGGCAGCTTCGCGTTCAGCGTACTGTCCGACAGCGCCTTTATCGATATGGAATTGTCCGCTCTGGAGAACAATGGCCAGGCTGAAATCGTCTCCCAGCCCAAGGTGATCACCGGCGACAAGCAGCAGGCGACCATCATGTCGGGTACCGAAATTCCCTACCAGGAAGCGTCGGCCAGTGGCGCGACTACGACGGCTTTCAAAGAGGCCGTGCTGAAGCTGGATGTAACCCCCCAGATCACACCCGATAACCGGATCATTATGGATCTGGTGATCAATCAGGACTCGGTGGGCGCTTTGAACCAGGCGTCCGGTATTCCCACGATCGACGTGACCGAAGTGATGACCAAGGTGCTGGTACAGAATGGCCAGACCGTCGTGCTGGGTGGTATCTTCCAGGTTGAACAGGTCGAGGGTGAGGACAAGGTTCCGTTCCTGGGCGATATCCCGGTTCTGGGTAGACTGTTCAAGCGGGACATTACCAGTCAGGAAAAGCGCGAGCTGCTGGTATTCATTACTCCCAAAATTATGGCTGATACCTTAACTGACTGATCCATGCCCAATAATGTGTTTCTGGTCGGCCCCATGGGGGCCGGCAAATCAACCATCGGCCGCCTTTTGGCGGCCGAGTTGAAAGTCCCCTTCTACGACAGCGACCGCGTTATTGAACAGCGCACCGGCGCCGATATTCCCTGGATCTTTGATGTTGAAGGCGAGTCCGGTTTTCGTGACCGGGAGTCGGCTGTGCTGGCCGAGCTGGCGGAGGAGCCCGGTGCGGTAATCGCCACCGGCGGTGGCATTGTATTGCGTCCCGAAAACGCTGAAGTGATGCACCGCAGTGGTCGCGTTTGCTATTTGACCGCCTCTGTTGAGCATCTCGTCGAACGCACCGCCAAGGATAAAAAACGTCCACTGTTGCAGGTGGACAATCCTCGCCAGAAAATCATCGAGTTGCTTGAGCAGCGCGACCCTCTGTATCGTGCCGTGGCCGACTGGGTTGTCGTTACCGATCGGCGGCCGCCAAAGGCCGTAGCGCGCGATATTGCCGAGCGCATCAGTCAGGCTTGAGCGCGGTTAAAGTGGCGGGCGGTGTGCTAAGATGAGGGTTTTCTGACAACCCGAGTGCAGTGCCGACTATGCAGACTCTGACCGTCGATCTTGCCGATCGCAGCTACCCGATTCATATTGGTGAGCAGCTCCTGAAGAACCGTGAGCTGCTGATTCGCCATGTGCGTGCCAAACAGGTGTATATCGTCACCAACGACACCATCGCACCGCTTTACCTGCCCGCTTTGATCGAACTTCTGGATGGTTATCAGGTCGATACCACCGTGTTGCCCGATGGCGAATCGTTCAAGAATCTTGAGACTCTGAACCTGATTTTCGATGGCCTGCTGGAGGCTCGTCACAACCGTACGACGACGATTATGGCACTGGGCGGTGGCGTGGTCGGTGACATGGCGGGTTTCGCGGCCGCGTGCTATCAGCGCGGTGTGGACTTCATTCAATTGCCGACCACTCTGTTGTCCATGGTGGACTCCTCGGTCGGGGGCAAAACCGGTGTCAATCACCGGCTTGGCAAGAACATGATTGGAGCCTTCTACCAGCCGCGGGCGGTGATCGCCGACATGTCCGTGCTGGAGTCTCTGCCACCGCGTGAACTGTCGGCCGGTATCGCCGAAGTCATCAAGTACGGCCTGATTTCCGACCGGGAGTTTTTCGAGTGGCTGGAGTCGAATTTGCCCGACCTCCTTGCTCGGGACCCGAAAGCCATGGCCTATGCGGTCAAGCGCTCCTGTGAGAACAAGGCCCGGGTTGTGGCCCGGGATGAGCGAGAAGGCGGGCTGCGCGCGATTCTCAATCTGGGGCATACCTTTGGCCACGCGATTGAAACCCACCAGGGCTATGGCGTCTGGTTGCACGGCGAGGCGGTCGCTGCGGGTATGGTCATGGCGGCAGATCTGTCGCACCGCCGCGGCGCTATCAGTGGCGATGAACTGGCGCGGATTATCCGTCTGTTGGAGCGGGCGCACCTGCCGGTGAAGGCCCCGGCCAGTATGACGCCGGAGGATTTCCTGCAACTGATGGGCGTCGACAAAAAAGTGCTCGATGGTCGGCTTCGGTTGGTACTGCTGAGCAGGCTTGGCGAAGCGCTGATTACCAGCGATATCGAGCAGGACCTGTTACAGGAGACATTCGCGGCTTGTCGGGCGGATGAAAACACGGCGCCACCGGGCGCCTAGCGAACACCCTTTCCGGGAGAGCGTTTATGAATACCGGCCCAACAGACAGCTCGGATCAAGACGGCGTCGCGGCTCAGTCGGCCATCCCGGATTCCCCTGTGGCGGACTATCGTCAATATTATGGTTTGAGTGAAGACCCCTTCCGAAACGATCCGGAGTTTGCGTTTTTTGGGGGGGGTGGCCGACGCGCCCTGCTGGAACAACTGCAGCATCTGTGTCAGTTCAGCGCCAGCTTGCTGGCGGTGTTGGGCAAGCCCGGCGTGGGTAAAAGTCGCGTTGCCCTTGAATTGGCCAACAGCTTCCAATTTGACGATGAAATCTGCCTGCTCGCCGCCGAGCCCGGCGCGGGCGCCGAAGCGGTGCTGGGGCAGATGGCCCGGCACTTTGCCCTCTCGGTGGACGAAAACCCCTCAGTAGGACGCCTGTTGGCCGCGCTGCGTCATTTCGCCCAGGTAGCGGACGAAGAGGACCGCCTGGCGCTGACGATCATCGATGATGCCCACCACCTGGACGAGAAAACACTCGGCGCCCTGATCAGTCTGCTGCAGGGGCAGGATTCCACCGGTCGGCGCCTGCACATCGTACTGTTTGCTGACTCCGAGATGGTGTCGCGCCTGGATCAGTTCAATATGCACGACGTGCTGATCCACGACTTTGAACTTTCGCCATTCTCCCTTGAGGAAGCCACCGATTACCTCAATTTCCGCATGGAGATGGCCGACTATATGGGGCCGGAGCTGTTCACCGAGGAAAAGGTTGAGCCCTGGTGGCGTCGCGCCGAGGGGCGGCTGCCGCGGTTGCACGAGCAGGCCCGTCGCTGGTTGCTTGAGTCGGTCTCGGCACGCGCCAGCTCGGGCATGCCGGGTACGCGTCGCAATGCCCTGCCGCTGGTGCACATCGTGGTGATTGCCGTGCTGCTCGGTGTGTTGCTGATGGTGTTTATCTACCAGGGCGATTCCGAAACCGCAGAGCGTGAATCCACAACACGGCTACCCGAGTCGAGAGAAACCCAGACCCTGACGCTGTCGTCCAACAACGAGGCGTCCAACCGCACAGGGCCAGAGCCTTCTGCGGAAACCACCCAGACACCAACACCGGTCACGCCAGAGCGGGCGCAACCGGAATTGTTGTCCCCCGAACCGTCGGTCGAGGAGCGTCCGGAAACCCCACAGCCTGACGAAGCGTCTGAGCCCGAGGAAGTATCGGCGCCAGCGGCCCAGGCGGAAACGCCGGCTGAGCAACCCCCTTCGGAAGAGTCGACCGTTGCTCAGGCTTCCAGCTTGCCCGACATCCCGGAAGATGAGCAGGTGCTGCTCTCCTGGCGCGCTTCGGAGTACACCCTGCAACTCCTGGGTGCCAGCTCCCGGGCATCGGTGGATCGCTATATTGAGGCGCAGCCCAACCGGGAACAGCTCCTGAGCTTCGAAACCCGCCGTCAGGGGAAACCCTGGTTTGTGGTGGTAACCGGTCGCTATTCAGGCACTGAGTCGGCCAGAGAGGCCATCAGAGACTTACCTGAAGAGCAGAGGAAGGCGGGACCTTGGCCCCGCGTCATGTCTGATATACATGAAGAAATTAAGGAAAGTCGCGGGCTGTAAGTGGTAGCCGGTGGGGGGCCACCGGCGGTCAGGCAAATATATTACGGCGCTGTGATTTCAATCGGACCGTAGTTGGTCTGAGCACCCTCATAGGTAATACTTAGAACGAACGACCCTGTAACAGATTCAGTGTCATCGGCTTTCAATTGAAGCGAGACTCTCGACGGTTCAGAAGATTCGCCCAGGGTATCTCGGCTCAAAGTGAAGGTGACATTCTCCGCAAACTCTTCATTAATTTCGATTTGTGTGCCAGCGGGCATGCCGTTTCCATTTTCGTCTGCGATTATGAGGTCATATCGAGCCGATTCATTAAGCCCCAACTCTACGCTCGACGGCAAGCCCGGGATGAGCGGGTTGCTCCATGGGCTGGCCATAACCAGCATAGTGCTCTCTCGAATAGTGATGCCCTCCCGGCTACAGAGGCCCGCTTCATGATCCTCAGAGCGGCACAGAATTCCGTTGTAGAGGTTGTTTCTCTCTGTGGGGTCGCGCACGATTTCATCATTTTCCATGGTGCCATTGAAGTTGGTATCCAGATAAGATGGTCCAAGGTCATCGCATGCTTGGTCAATGGGCGCGGGTGGGATATAGGATCTTGGGACGCTCGGGGCGCAGTTTCCATTTGCCGCAAAGAGGTCTGTTCCTACATCGAAAAGGCCATTGCTATTAATGTCGATAAACGACTCGTTGCCCTCTGTGGATGCGAGCACATAAACACGGCCGGCGCGACACTCCTCGGTGCCGGGGCAGCGAGCATAAGGTGGCTCTTCATGCAATGTTACTCCGCCGGATCCCATCGGGCGCTGGCCTTGACTTCTCCAGGTGACAGAGCAGGCGCTGTTTTCTCCGGTAAGGCACTCTGCATCAACAACCCCGGCACTGGCAGTGAAATAAACGGCGGTGCCTTCGGGAATGTGGTTGTTGTTTTGATCCCCCAAACGAATAGTGAGCTCGCTTTCCACACCATCAGTGTTCCATGCTACGGGGTAAAGGTCTGACGCCGATAGGCTGGTGTGGCGCTGTGTTGGAATAGTAGTGGTGATCACAAGTTGCCGAGAAAGGGTGGAGACGCCGTTGGCTGTTGCAATGACATTCGCAACGCCTGCCCCAGTTCCGGCTCTGACTCTGGCTGTAACTTCGCCTTCACTGTTAGTGGTTCCGCTGTCGTTGGCCAGGTTTGCACCGGCAGGAGCGTTTGAGCTTAGAGCGAATGTCACCGGTACCTCTCGCATCGGACTTCCGTTGGCCCCAACTACCTTAAATACGACTTCTGAGCTTGTCGTTTGTGCGCCCATCCCTCTGATGCCAATGACGCTGGGGGACGCCCCGATAAACTGAACCTGGTCGAGAGTATCCTGTTCAACGTTTATGGTGGCTCTGGCGCTGTTTATGCCCGAACGACTTTCGCTAGAAGCGTTTGCTACAACTTCATCTTCTCCGACGCAGCCTGTTGCCTGATATGTGACGGAGGCACTACCAGTGCTGGTAGTGACGGCCGTCTCAGACTCTTCGTCTGTTCCCAGCAGTCTGGCACCACCTGAAGAAATACAGCTTGAGCTAAAGGAGACAGTCACCTGCTCGTTGATGAGGTCGCCCTGGTCATTGACGAGGGTGACTTCCAAGATAGTGCTCCCACCTGCGGATAAGGAGCTATCCGATGGTAAGTCAACGGCGATTTCACCTTCTACAAAGTTGCTGCCAACGCCCCGTCCAAGTTGGGAGGTCTGATCTTCCGTATCGCCGTCTCCTCCATTGTCGCCGCTGCTATCGCCGGTACCTCCATCATCGGAGCCGCCCCCGGTGTTGCCGTTATTGTTGATGTTGTCGAGACGTGAATCGTTGTCGTCACTGCCGCAGCCTGCCAGGGCGAGGCTTAGAATCAGCGCGGCAAAGATGCTGAAGCCTGCGCTCCTAAAAGTTAATTTATTCATGGTGTCTTCCTGAATTACCGGTGTTTTTAATAAGCGGGTGTTATAACACGAACCTAACTTAGCCTAGATTTGAGGCGGAATAAAGTACGCTGGCACCCTCAGATGGCCCATTGAGCGAGTTTGTAGGCATTGAGCGGGATTTGTGATAGCTTGGTTGTGCAGCTTGTCAGGTGGTTTTAGGCCGTTTGCGGGCGGCACCGGTGAGGCACAATGCCATTATTCATGCGTCCGCCGATTGATCCGGTCGGACCGGTCGGTGCGGGACCGTTAGCGACCGTTTTCTGAAATTCCCTGAATTTACTCCTGATTTCGCCGAAATTCGCTTTATTGTTGGGTGCTGAGGATCCCGCTTGTCTTGCCTTTGGGGCCACTTGCGGGTAATATGCTGCGCCCATTTGCCTGGCCCCTTTTTGGAGGGGCTTTTTTGTCTGGGGTGTGAGCTGTGTCACACTCCGGATTTTATCGGTATCAAGAGAGACAGCGTATGACCACGGGCCTCTACAGGTTAGATGAGTTTAAAGACAACTGCGGCTTTGGCTTGATTGCCCATTTGAAGGGCAAGGCCAGTCATCGCCTGTTGGAAACTGCCATCGAGTCCTTGACCTGCATGACCCACCGCGGCGGTATTGCGGCGGATGGCAAAACCGGTGACGGTTGCGGTCTGCTGCTGCAGAAGCCGGATGGCTTCCTGCGTACCGTCGCCAAAGAGGCTTGCGGTGCCGAGCTGACCGACGTCTACGGGGTGGGCGCCATCATGCTCAGCACCGATGACGCGAGAGCCCAGAAAGCGCGGGATGTGGTTGAGGAAGAGCTGCGCGCTCAGGAACTGAGCCCGGCTGGCTGGCGTGATGTGCCCGTGGACAGTAGTTGCCTGGGGCCGATTGCCCTGGAGTCCCTGCCACGCTTCAACCACCTTTTTATCAACAACGACGGCGGCCTGAGTCTCGAGCAGTTCAACGCCCGGCTGTTCCTCGCCCGCCGTCAGGCCGAAAAGCGTCTGGCCGAAGACAAAGCGTTCTACATCGCCAGTTTCAGCTCCAGCGTCATCTCCTATAAAGGGTTGATGATGCCGGTGGATCTGCCCAAATTCTTCGCCGACCTGGCCGACCCGCGCCTGGAAACGGCCATCTGCGTATTCCATCAGCGCTTCTCCACCAACACGCTGCCTCAGTGGCCGCTGGCTCAGCCGTTCCGGATGTTGGCCCACAATGGTGAAATCAACACCGTGATGGGCAACCGCAACTGGTCCGTGGCCCGTACTTCCAAGTTCAGCACACCGCTGCTGCCGGATCTCGAGCGCGTCGCGCCGCTGGTCAATCGGGAGGGGTCTGACTCGTCCAGCCTGGACAATATGCTGGAAGTGCTGATTACCGGGGGCATGGAGCTGCACCGCGCAGTCCGCATGCTGGTTCCGCCAGCCTGGCAGAACGTCGAACACATGGACCCGCAGTTGCGCGCCTTCTACGAATACAACTCCATGCACGTCGAGCCCTGGGATGGCCCGGCGGGCCTGGTGATTACCGATGGCCGCTACGCCGTCTGTACCCTGGACCGCAACGGCCTGCGGCCGTCGCGCTGGGTGATCACCAAAGACGACATTATTACCGTGGCCTCGGAAGTCGGCGTGTACAAGTACAAGCCGGAAGACGTCGTGGCCAAGGGCCGCCTCGGGCCGGGCCAGATTCTGTCGGTGGATACCGAAACCGGCAAGCTGTACCACACCAAGGACATTGATGAGCAGCTCAAGGGCCGTCAGCCCTACAAGCAGTGGCTGAAAGAGAAGTCGCTGCGCATCGAGTCCACGCTGGAAGACGATGTGGCCGAAAATGGCCTGACCGAAGAGCAGCTCAAGGCCTACATGAAAATGTACCAGGTCACCTTTGAGGAGCGTGACCAGGTGCTGCGTCCGCTCGCCGAGGGCGGCCAGGAAGCGGTTGGTTCCATGGGTGACGACACTCCCATGGCGGTACTGTCGGCCAAACAGCGCCCGCTGTATGACTACTTCCGTCAGCAGTTTGCCCAGGTGACCAACCCGGCCATTGACCCGCTGCGCGAAGCCATCGTCATGTCTCTGGAGACCTGTCTGGGGCGTGAACTGTCGGTTTATGAAGAGACCGAAGAGCACGCCGACCGGGTGATCCTGCGCTCACCGGTTCTGTCTCCGGCCAAATTCCGTGCCCTGCAGGACATCCCGCGTCCGGGCTATGAGGCATCGGTATTGTCGCTTAATTACGATCCGGCTCAGTACAACCTCAAGCAGGCCATCGCCAAGCTGTGCGACGACGCTGCCGAACAGGTAAAGTCGGGTAAGGTACTGTTGGTACTGAGCGACAACAATCTGGAAAAAGGCCAGTTGCCGATCCATGCGCTGCTCGCTACCGGTGCCGTGCATCACCACCTGACCAAGGTGGGCCTGCGCTGCGATGCCAACATCATCGTTGAAACCGGCACGGCCCGAGATTCCCACCAGATCGCGACCCTGATTGGCTACGGTGCGACTGCGGTCTACCCGTACCTGAGCTACTACGTGCTCAACAACCTGATGGAAACCGGCGAGCTGCAACTGGATACCGATCAGGCGTATAAGGGCTACCGCAAGGGGGTCGACAAAGGGCTGTTGAAAATTCTGTCCAAGATGGGCATCTCCACCATCACCTCCTACCGGGGCGCTCAGCTGTTCGAAGCCGTCGGTCTGGCCGATGAAGTGGTGGACACCTGTTTTGAGGGCACTCAGTCCCGTATTCAGGGCGCCGGTTTCCCGGATCTGGAAGAAGACCAGAAGATCATTGCCAGCACCGCCTGGTTGGCCCGCAAGCCCCTGGTGCAGGGCGGCATCCTCAAATACGTTCACGGTCAGGAATACCACGCCTTCAACCCGGACGTGATCCAGACCCTGCAGCGTGCCGTGCAGACGGGCGAGTACAGCCTGTGGCGCGATTACTCCAGCCTGGTCAATGAGCGCCCGGTGGCGACGCTGCGTGACCTGTTGAAAGTCAAAGAAGACAGCGCTCAGGCCATTCCGCTGAGCGAAGTGGAGCCCATCGAAGCCATCATCAAACGCTTCGATTCCGCGGGCATGTCCCTCGGCGCGCTGTCACCGGAAGCGCACGAGTGTCTGGCTCAGGCGATGAACCGTCTCGGTGGCCGCTCCAACAGCGGTGAGGGCGGGGAAGATCCGGCCCGTTTTGGCACCGACAAGGTGTCCAAGATCAAGCAGATCGCCTCCGGCCGATTCGGCGTGACCCCGCATTACCTGGTCAATGCCGAAGTGCTGCAGATCAAGGTCGCCCAAGGCGCCAAGCCCGGTGAGGGCGGCCAGTTGCCCGGCGGCAAGGTGAACGAGCTGATTGCCCGGCTGCGCTACTCGGTACCCGGCGTGACTCTGATTTCACCGCCGCCGCACCACGACATTTACTCCATTGAAGATCTGGCGCAGCTGATTTTCGACCTCAAGCAGGTCAACCCGGATGCGCAAGTGTCTGTGAAGCTGGTATCCCGCCCCGGGGTCGGCACGATTGCCGCCGGCGTGGCCAAGGCCTATGCGGACCTGATCACCATCTCCGGCTATGACGGCGGTACCGCGGCCAGTCCGTTGACCTCCATCCGCTATGCGGGCTCCCCCTGGGAGTTGGGTCTGAGTGAAACTCACCAGACCCTGCGCGCCAACGACCTGCGTGACAAGGTCCGGGTGCAGACCGACGGCGGTCTGAAAACCGGTCTGGACGTCATCAAGGCGGCCATGCTCGGCGCCGAGAGCTTCGGCTTCGGTACCGGCCCGATGGTGGCAATGGGCTGTAAATACCTGCGCATCTGTCATTTGAACAACTGCGCCACCGGTGTGGCGACGCAGCGCGACGACCTTCGCCAGAACCACTACATCGGCACGGTTGAAATGGCGATGAACTTCTTCAAGTTTATCGCCGAAGAAACCCGCGAGTGGTTGGCCCGTCTGGGACTGCGCAGTCTGGGCGAGCTGGTGGGCCGTGTCGATCTTCTGGAGGCCATTGAAGGCCAGACCAGCAAGCAGAAGCGTCTGGATCTGAGCCGCATTACGTACACCGACAAGTTCCTGGAAACCAAGCCCCAGATGTGTGGCGTGGATCGCAACGAGCCGTTCGACAAAGGCGAGCTGGCCGAGGCCATGGTCAAGGAAGTGCTGCCGGCAATCGAGCGCAAGTCCGGTGGTGAGTACGCCTTTACCGTGACCAACTGCGACCGCTCCATCGGCGCGCGGATCAGCGGTGAAATTGCCAAACGTCACGGCAACCAGGGCATGGCGGACAACCCCATCACGCTGAAACTGACCGGTGTGGCCGGGCAGAGCCTGGGCGTATGGAACGCCGGCGGCCTTTACATTTATCTGGAAGGCGACGCCAACGACTACGTCGGTAAAGGCATGGCCGGCGGTAAACTGGTGCTGCGCCCACCGCGCAACTCCGGCTTCAAGTCGCAGGACACCAGCATTATGGGCAATACCTGTCTGTACGGCGCAACCGGCGGCAAGCTGTTCGCAGCCGGCCAGGCCGGCGAGCGCTGTGGCGTGCGTAACTCCGGTGCTCACGTGGTGGTGGAAGGCGCGGGCGATCACTGCTGTGAGTATATGACCGGTGGTGTGGTGACCGTGCTGGGTCGCACCGGGGTGAACTTCGGTGCGGGTATGACCGGTGGTTTTGCCTTTGTGCTGGATGAAGACAACAGTTTCGTTGATCGCTATAACCACGAGCTGGTGGATATCCATCGGGTAGATTGCGAATCCCTTGAGGCGCACCGCAATTACTTACGAGGCGTGATTGCCGAGTTTACCGCGGAAACCGACAGTGAGTGGGGCCAACACCTGCTCGACAACTTCGATGACTACATCGGTAAATTCTGGCTGGTGAAGCCGAAGGCGGCGAGCCTGAATGGGCTGCTCAACGACCTGGAAAAGCGTGGCGAATAAATCCGCACGCGGGCTCGGGGGCACCCGGGACATGAGAATGATAGAGAGCTCGCCAGCCATTGCGGCGCGAGCTCCCACCGATTAGCTGAGGCAGTGATTATGGCCGGACGTTTAAACAACAACTTCCAGTTTATTGATGTGGGCCGTCAGGATCCGGCCAAAAAAGACATGGAAGTGCGCCAGCACGAGTTTGTGGAAATCTACGAACCGTTTGATCAGGAGCAGGCAGCCAGCCAGTCCCACCGCTGCCTTTCCTGCGGTAATCCCTATTGTGAATGGAAGTGCCCCGTGCACAACTTCATTCCCAACTGGCTGAAGTTGATTTCCGAGGGCAACATTTTTGAAGCCGCTGAGCTGAGTCACCAGACCAACTCATTGCCGGAAGTATGCGGTCGGGTGTGTCCTCAGGATCGCCTGTGTGAGGGTGCCTGTACCCTGAACGATGGTTTTGGTGCGGTCACGATCGGTAATGCCGAGAAGTACATCACCGATACCGCCTTCGCCATGGGCTGGAAGCCGGACATGTCCAAAGTGACCTGGACCGACAAGAAAGTCGCCATCATCGGCGCCGGCCCGGCCGGACTTGGGTGTGCCGATGTGCTGGTGCGCAACGGCGTCAAACCGGTAGTGTTTGATCGCTACCCGGAGATCGGTGGTCTGCTGACCTTCGGTATCCCGGAGTTCAAGCTGGAAAAAAATGTCATGACCCGTCGGCGCGAAATTTTCACCGAGATGGGTATGGAGTTCCGTCTGAATACCGAAGTTGGCACAGACATCACCATGGACGAGATCCTCGAGGAATTCGACGCGGTGTTTATGGGGATGGGCACTTACACCTACATGAAAGGTGGTTTCCCCGGAGAAGACCTGCCTGGCGTTCACGATGCCCTGCCGTTTCTGGTGGCGAACGTGAATCGCAACCTCGGTTTCGAGAAAGATCCGAAAGAGTTCATCAGCGTAAAAGGCAAGCGCGTTGTGGTGCTCGGTGGTGGCGACACCGCCATGGACTGTAATCGCACCTCCATTCGCCAGGGGGCCGAGAGCGTGACCTGTGCCTACCGTCGCGACGAAGAGAACATGCCGGGTTCGCGCCGCGAAGTGGCCAACGCCAAGGAAGAGGGCGTGCAGTTCCTGTTCAATCGCCAGCCGGTAGCCATTGTCGGGGAAGACAAGGTCGAGGGTGTGAAAGTGGTGACCACTGAACTGGGAGAACCCGATGAAAATGGGCGTCGTCGCCCCGAGCCGGTTCCAGGCAGTGAGGAAGTGCTGCCGGCGGATGTGGTGCTGATCGCCTTCGGTTTCCGCCCGAGCCCCGCGCCCTGGTTTGACGAACACGGCATCGAGGTATCCGACTGGGGTGGTGTGGAAGCGCCGGAAACCCAGCAGTACAAGTTCCAGACCTCCAACCCGAAGGTATTCGCCGGTGGCGACATGGTGCGTGGTTCCGACCTGGTGGTGACCGCCATCTGGGAAGGGCGCGAAGCGGCCGAAGGGATTATGGACTACCTCGAAGTGTAAAAACTTGGGTGACGGCGGATGCGAGCTTCGCACTCCGAGGCGTCGGACCGATCCGCCCTACGACACCTCCGCAGCCACGCGTAGGGCGGATAAGCGAAGCGCATCCGCCGCTCCCCTACCCCGTTCTCCGACTGTACCGGACCATTACTATGACCGAGCTGAAAAACGACCGTTTCCTGCGCGCTCTGGCCCATGAACCGGTGGACGTCACCCCAGTGTGGATGATGCGTCAGGCCGGTCGCTATCTGCCGGAATATCGGGCCAGTCGCGAGCGGGCGGGCAATTTCATGGGCTTGTGTGGCAACCCGGACATGGCCTGTGAGGTGACTCTGCAGCCCTTGGAGCGCTACCCGCTGGATGCGGCCATACTGTTTTCCGACATTCTCACCATCCCCGATGCCATGGGGTTGGGCCTGTACTTCGAGCCGGGTGAAGGCCCGAAATTTGAAAAGCCGGTACGCACCGAGGCGGATATCAATGCGCTGGAGGTGATCAACCCTGAAGCGGATTTACCCTATGTGCTTGACGCGGTAAAAACCATTCGCCGCGAGTTGGGCGGCCGGGTACCGCTGATCGGTTTTTCCGGCAGCCCCTGGACCCTGGCCACCTACATGATTGAAGGTGGCTCCAGCCGGGATTTTCGCCGTGCCAAACAGATGATGTACGACCGCCCCGATCTGATGCACCAGTTGCTCGATACCCTGGCCCAGTCCGTGATCCGCTACCTGAACGGTCAGATTCTGGCGGGCGCTCAGGCGGTGCAGATTTTCGATACCTGGGGCGGGGCCCTGTCCCACAATGCCTATCAGGAGTTCTCCCTGCGTTACCTGGAGCAGATCGTCAAAGGCCTGATTCGTGAGCACGAAGGGCGCCGGGTGCCGGTGATTCTGTTTACCAAGGGCGGTGGGCAATGGCTGGAGGCCATGGCCGATACCGGCGCTGACGCCCTGGGTCTGGACTGGACCACCGACATCGGTCGCGCCCGCGCCCGGGTCGGTGACCGGGTCGCTCTTCAGGGCAATATGGACCCGACCATTCTCTACGCCAGCCCCGAGCGGATTCGCGAGGAAGTCGGTCAGATTCTGGCCTCTTACGGCAAGGGTTCCGGCCATATCTTCAACCTCGGCCACGGCATCACCCCGGAAGTCGACCCCGAACACGCCGGCGCCTTCATCCGCGCCGTCCACGAGCTGTCGGCCGAGTACCACGGTCAGTAAGTAAAAAGTTTTTGTGTGGCACAGAGGGACGGGAAGGGGAAGCCCTTTCAAGACCGTAAGCGGAGGGACTCCGCGCGTCGAGCCCCCAGGGACGGGTTTACGGCGTGTCTTGAAAGGGCTTCCCCTTCTCGGCCCGGACGCGATTTGAACTGATCGCAAATCCTGTAACCGAACCCTGTGACCCCTTTCTCATCGCGGCTGTATAGCCCTCCGACAGGCTTGACGACGTCCGTTGCATGCCCCACTATCCCTATCCTCCGGCCCGTTTTTTGTCTAAACTGGCGCCATAGACGGATTTTTTGCCGCACCGCCGGCAGAGAGGACAACGCGTGGGAATCAAGCAAGTCAAAGTTGACGTCAACGAAGTCACTGTTGGCATGTATGTCTCCGGACTCGACCGTCCGTGGACTCAGACTCCATTTCCGCTGCAAGGTTTCTATGTCCGTGATCTGGACGAAATCAAACAACTGAAAAGCCTGTGTAAACACGTCTATATCGACGTCGTGAAAGGTCGTCCTCCGGTCTCCTCCAACCTGCAGACGCTACCCCAGGAGAGTTTACGCAGCCGGATCAGTGCCCGGGAAAATGTCCACACGCCGGCCAACGTCAAAGTGGCCCCTTTGCGCATTCAGCGCAATCAATACCCACCGGTCCTGCCACTCAAAAAAGAGATCAAGCGCGCCCGACAGTTGCATCAGAATGTCTATCATGCCGTGGGCGAAGTGCTCGATTACCTGGGTAACAACGAGTTGCATCGGGTGCCGATTGTCGAGACCAAGCGGCTGGCCAGTGATATGGTGGACAGTGTCCTGCGCAACCCCGATGCCTTCACCTGGCTGTCCCGCGTGCAGGAGAAAGACCAATACACCTATAGCCATGCCATTCGCTGTTCGGTCTGGGCGATTCTGTTCGGGCGTCATATCGGCCTACCCAAACGGGACCTGGACGTGCTTGCCATGGGTGTTCTGCTCAAGGATGTGGGCAAGGTCAAGCTCGATCAGGGACTACTGACCAAAGTTGCCCGCTCGGCCGATGAAGAACGCCTTTATGAAACCTTTGTGGAGCAGGGCGTTGAGATACTGCGCAAGACGCCGGGCGTGGAGCCACGGGTAATCAGTGTGGTCAAAACCCATTGCGAACGTTTGAACGGCAGTGGCTTTCCGCTGCACCTGCAGGGCGACAAGATTCCCCTGCTGGGCAAGATCGCCGGTATTGTCACCTTCTACGACAACACCACCAATCCTCGGGGCGCCAGCCAGCCCATTGCACCGTCCAAGGCCGTCAGCAAGTTGTACGAACTGCGCAACACCCAGTTTCAGGAAGAGCTGGTGGTGGAGTTTATCCGCGCCATCGGCCTGTACCCCACCGGCACCCTGGTGGAGTTGAGCACAGGCGAAGTGGGCGTAGTGGTGGAGCAGAATTTTGAGCGGCGACTCAAACCCAAGATCATGCTGGTGCTGGATGCGGTCAAATCCCCGATAGCCCCGCAACTGATCGACCTGGCCGAGGACGACAGGCGTAAACAGGCGCAAATCGATTCGGGCAAGAAAACACCGGCGGAAGTGGAGAAGATTGAAATCGCCCGGGATCTCGAGCCCGGCTCTTACGATGTCGATATCGCCGCAATACGAGACAACTATATCCTCAAGAAGGAAAAGTCCGGTCTGATGTCTCTGCTCGACAAACTCACCCCTTGAGCCGCGCCCGACCCGATGTCGGGCACGACTATCTCGCCGACAGGGGCCCGGGGCTTTGCCATCCCCTACAACCGGCTACCTAGCCGCTCACCCATACGAGTGCCGCTACCGGCCTCATAGGCAGCATCCCAACGTACCCGGTTCTTGCCAAACAACACGATGGCGGTGGAACCGAGTTTGAAGCGGCCCATCTCCTCGCCCTTGTTCAAGGTGATGGGGGCTCGGGGTCGGAAGTCCTGAGTCTGGATGCAGCGCTTGACCGGCGCTACCTCTCCGCCCCAGACGGTTTCGATGCCCGCCACGATCATGGCACCGACCAACACTACGGCCATGGGGCCGATATCGGTGTCGAAAATAGTGACCAGTCGTTCATTGCGTGAAAACAGCCGCGGTACCTGACGGGCGGTTGCGGTATTGACCGAAAACAGGTCCCCGGGGACTGCAACCGTGGTGCGTAACTGGCCGCCGTAGGGCATATGAACGCGATGATAGTCTTTGGGCGACAGGTATATGGTGGCAAACTGCCCGTTGTCGAACTCGGCAGCCAATGTCTCGCTACCACCGAGCAGCTCCCGGGTGGTGTACATCTGGCCTTTGGCCTGGAAAATCCGCCCATCCTCAATAGTGCCGAGCTGGCTGATGGCGCCGTCAGCGGGGCAGACAATGCTGTCCGTTGCCCCGTCAATCGGACGGGCCTCCGGCTTGAGGGCCCGGGTAAAGAAGTCATTGAAGTGGGTATAGGCGCGGGGGTTTTCCTCCAGCGCTTCGCTCATATCCACACCGTACCGTTGAATGAACCACTCGATGAAGGTGTTCTTGATCCAGTGCGTACGCTGACTGGCCAACCAGCCCGCCGCTCGGGAGAGTCCGTGCTGAGGGGTGATATACTGAAGGGCAGCGAACAGTTTTTCATTCATGGTGTCAGGGGGCCTGCAGGGTCGGTTTCCGGGGGCGCCATCATATCAAAAATCCCCCTGGCGGGCTGACTGGAGTCGATCGGCGGGTCATCATGGTATTAATTCGGGTTCTGGTTGAGGCATTGGGGGGGCTGGGCTTGTTCCTGCTGGGGATGACGCTCATGACCGAGGGCCTCAAAGCGATGGCAGGAGACGCCATTCGCCAGGTGTTGATGCGTTTTACCCGCAGTCCGGTCAGCGGAGTCGTGACCGGGCTCGTTGGCACGGCGGTGCTGCAATCCTCCAGTGCCACCATTGTGGCGACCGTCGGTTTTGTGGGCGCCGGGTTGCTCGGGTTCTCCCAGGCACTGGGCATTATTTTTGGATCGGCGCTGGGAACCACAGTCACGGGCTGGATCGTCGCGCTGGTTGGCTTCAAGTTCAAGTTGTCTCTGCTGGCGGCCTTATTCGTGTTCGCCGGGGCCATGCTCAAACTGTTTGGGCACCGCTCACTGGGTGGGTTGGGGTACGCATTGGCCGGCTTTGGCCTGATTTTTATCGGTATCGACGCTTTACAGGGAGGACTGGAAGGTTTACGGGAGCAAATGGATTTCAGTCAGTTTCCGGCCGGTGACCTATGGGGCAAGCTAAAGCTGGTGGCAGTGGGGGTTCTGTTCACCCTCGTGACCCAGTCTTCGAGTGCAGGGGTCGTGTCCGCCTTGACAGCCCTGCACACGGATACCATTGCGTTTGAGCAGGCCGCGTCTCTGGTGGTGGGCATGAACATCGGTACCAGCTTCACGGCCGCGGCGGCCACTATCGGGGGCAACGTGTCGGTGCGTCGCACCGGTTTTTCCCACGTCCTGTACAACACCTGCGTCAGCTCGCTGGCACTGTTTCTGATTGCACCCTACATCGCCATGTGGCAGTTCGCGGCGGCCGAGACTTTTGTGGCGCATGAAGAGTTTGCGCTGGTGGGCTTCCACTCCGCGTTCAATCTGCTGGGGGTATTACTGGTGTTGCCGTTTGCGGGACAGTTTGCCCGCCTGATTGAGCGTCTGTTTCCCGACAAGCCCTACGGCTATCAACAGGTCCTGGATCGGGGCTTACTCAAATACCCCGAGCTGGCCCTGACCGCGGTGCAGAAGGTCATGACCTCACAGTTCGAGCGGGTAGCCGAGCAACTGGAGTACATGCTGGGAGAGTCCGGTCGCTCCGTACCGTTGGTGGATCTTGCCCGGGAGTTGGCTGACGTACAGGAATATCTGGACGCGATCCACCTGGAGGGAACGTCCGGCAGTCAATGGGAGCGTCTGTTGGCGGCGATACAGATCGTTGAGCATTTGCAGCGGTTGCTGGAGCGGTGCGAAAACAAGAGTGTGGCGGTGGCTCTACGTAATGGGGAAGAGCTGGCGGATGCCAAGGCGGCGCTCAGTCCGTTGGTGTTGTCGCTGTGGGGAAAGCGTTCGCTGCCCGCGGATCAGGTGCAGGAACGAGTCGCACAAATCACCCAAATCGAGCAAACTACCCGGCGGCAAACCATGAACGACATTGCCCAGGGACGCCTGGAGTTGAAGCAGGGAGTTGCTCGTATGGAAGTGGTGCGCTGGTTGCAACGGGTCGCTGTGCACATTGGGCGCATCGACGTGCACAGCCGAGAACTGAATTATCAACAGCCCTGAGCTTGCGGGATCAACAGCCCTGAGCTTGCGGCATAGACGGTCCTGAGCGAAATAATGGGCCGAACCCAATGGTGAATGAATCCGATGAAGGCTGTTTCAATGTCCTCCCTTAATCTGCCCCTTGAGAGCGTGCGGCCCAGTGATCTCGATGCTCTGGTCGCCCTGGAGCAACGCTGCTTCAATATCGACCGTCTCAGTCGCCGCAGCTTTCGCCGCTGGCTGGATGGCGATCAGCGGGTGTTCCTGGTTGCTCGCGACGGTGACCGTCTGGCCGGCTACATACTGGTTCTGTTTCACCGGGGGACCCGCCTGGCCCGCATTTACTCGCTGGCGGTGGATCCGGACTACCGGGGGCAGGGGCTGGCGCGCCGTCTGATCGGGGCGGCTGAGGATGGTGCGCGGGACAGCGGCCGCTTCTATATGCGCCTGGAAGTCAGCAGCAAGAATGTCAGCGCCATTGCACTCTACGAGACGCTGGGTTACAAACAGTTCGGGCTTTACCAGGATTACTACGAGGACCACACCGATGCGCTGCGTTACCAGAAGCGGATCCGGGTGGTCGGCGATACGGCCTATCATCGGGCGATCCCCTGGTTGGCTCAGAGTACCCGTTTTACCTGCGGTCCGGCCTCATTGATGATGGCCATGGCCGCCCTGAAACCTGACTATGAGCCTTCCGGTACCGAAGAGTTACGTCTATGGCGCGAGTCGACGACCATCTTCATGACTTCGGGACACGGCGGTTGTCACCCCATGGGCATGGCATTGGCAGCTGACTCACGAGGATACCGGGCGGAAGTCTGGGTCAACCACGAGGGCCCGTTGTTTCTCGATGGTGTACGTGATGAAACGAAAAAGCCGGTCATGATGTTGGTGCATGAGGATTACCGGAATGCGCTTGAGGCCCGCGGGGTCCCCGTTCACTATCGGGAGGTCCGTCAGGATGACCTGATCGCGGCGTTTGACCGGGGCGGCGTACCGATCATTCTGATCAGCACTTACCGGATGGACAGCAAGAAAGCGCCCCACTGGGTGGTCATGAGTGGCTATGACGAAGAGTGTATTTATGTTCATGACCCTGACCCGGATAGTCAGGGGCAGACGGCACTGGACTGCCAGTATCTGCCCTTGGCCCGGGCCGATTTCGAGCGTATGACCAGCTTTGGTCGAAGCCGGTTGCGTACCGCAGTGATTCTTTCCCGTGAGTTGTCTGATCCGAGAGGGTAAAACTTGATGTTGCGCAAAGCGAGCGGTGTCTGTGCGCTATACCATTAAACGCTCTACCCGTCGGCGTACGGTCAGTCTGGAGGTTCGCGACGCCGAGTTGCTGGTGCGTGCGCCTGTGGGTATTACGGAGCGCGATCTGGACCGGTTTGTCCGTCAGAAAAGCGACTGGATTGCCCGGAAAGTGCACGCTCAGAAACAGATGCTGGCCCGGATTCCTGAGTATCGCTATGTGTCCGGCACCCGGCTGCCTTTTATGGGACAACAGTTGACGCTCTCGGTGACCATGGGTAGTAGTGGCCGGGTAGAGTGGATTGGTGACCGGCTGGCGGTCTGTTGCTCCCGACGTAGTCGGCTTGAGTCTGAGGCGCAGGCTCGGCGACTGGTCCAGGGGTGGTACCGCGAGCAGGGGCTGAAGCACTTGACTGCGAAGACGCAGGCGCTTACCCGACGGCTGGGGTTGACCTGTTCCGGTGTCAAAGTGCGAGTGACCCGATCAAAGTGGGGGCATTGCACCCGTTCGGGCGAGATTCAGTACAACTGGCAGATTCTTCTGGCTCCGGAGGCGGTTGTGGACTATCTTGTCGCTCACGAAGTCTGTCATCTGCGTCACATGAACCATAGCCGGGCATTCTGGCAACTGGTTGAACAGGTGTGCCCCGATTACCCCCGGCAGCGGGATTGGCTGAAGGCCAATGGACGTTGTCTGGTATTGTAACCCCTTTCGTTATAAGCCCAAGGAAATTCCCACCATGACCGCACTGAGCGACGACCCCGCTGAAAATCTCGATCGTTTTATCGTCGAAGCGTTGGACCACGGCTGCGTCTATGGGCTCGAAGGCCCGGATGGCTGGGCTCTGTGCCCTTCCGAGAAGTACGACGACAGTGACGTCATTCCCCTGTGGTCCGAGCAGGCCCTGGCACAGGTGCATTGCCGGGAGGAGTGGACGGATTACAAGCCGGTGGCAATCGACCTGGAAGAGCTTCTGGATGACTGGCTACCGGGTATGCACGATGATGAATTGCTGGTGGGGGTGAACTGGGACGAATCCCTCGAAGGCGACGAAATTGAGCCCATGGATTTGCTCGAAGAGTTCGAGCAGGAGATGGAGTAGCGGCAATGTGTACCCGATAGGCGCGTGGGGTGCAGTAGACCGACGGCCGCCACGCACCGCAACCGGCCCTCCTGGGGCCGTCAGACCCGGGGGAAGTTCGCCATTACCTTCCGGTCCCGCCGATATTTCCAACGTTCCACCCATCTCCCGCCCCAGACGTGATTGCCGTAGCGGGCCAGTGCATAGTCGTCGCTGGTGGTGATGATCGACAGGGTTCGGCGGCCGGGTCTGTAGCGCCTGAGTGGCTCTCCGGCCAGTGCGCGGGCCAGATTGGCGGCCAGAACCGGAGCCTGCCGCAACGCCAGATCGGTCACGCCTCCGGGCCCTGGTCCGCCAGCGACACTGGCGACCGCACCGGCGGCGAAAACAAAGGGATGGCTCACGGCCTGCAGGTGTGAGTTGACCTGAATCCGGCCTCGATCAGTGAGTGCCAGGCCCGACGTACTGACCCAGGCTCCGGGTTGTCCGGAAACACACCCGATCACGGCATCCATGGGCAAATGTTGGTGGCGGTCGGTGTAGATCTGCTCGCGGTCCACACGTGCCACATCAAACAATGGGTGCACCCGGATTTCCCGTTCCTGGAGGAGTTGCGCTGCACGTAGCTGAGCGGCGAGGGGGAATTCGGGTAGCAGTTTGCCGCCCCCGTGGATCAGATGGACACTGACGGGGGCCTTGAGACTTTCTTCCCGCCGAAGCCTTTGGCGAATGGCCAGCGCCATTTCCACGCCTTCAAGGTTGCCGCCGATAATGCCCAGATTGGCCGGGTTGTTTCGGTCCCGGGCGCACAGGCGCGCCAGGGTTTCCTGCCAGCGCGGCAAAAAACCACTGATGGGGCGGGTGCTCATGCCGTATTCGGCCAGTCCCGGGATGGTGTCAACCGCCTGGAGGCCGGTGTTGATCGACAGGAGGTCAAAGTCAACGAGGTCGCCGTTGTCGAGCCGGGCCTGGCGCTGTTCCGGATCCAGAGAGGCCAGGCGGCCGAACAGCAGTTCGGTATGAGTGGCCCGGCATAGCTGGCCAAGGTCGATGTGGCAGTCCCGAAAGCGCAGGCGGCCGGCGATCAGCCCGGGCAGCATACCCGAGAAGGGCACAAATCGTTCGGGCGACAGCAACACGACCCGCACATCATCGGGTAATAGGTGGCGGGCGTTGGCCAGGTAGAGGGCGTGCGTCAGGCCACCACCGGCCAGAAGCAGAGTTCGCATAACAACGGCGCTCAGGCAAAAGCCGAGAGCATAGCGAACCCGGTGCTCAGCGTCTACGGAGTGCCGGTAATTCTGACAGTCACCGGTACCGACGGTGGCCGGTTACTCCAGGCCTCTGGCACTGCTGGCGATGTCTTCGTCCACGAACCCGAAGAGGTAGTCGTGGAGGATGTCGACCTGGTGCAGGTGGACGTAGGTTTCGAGTTGTTCGAGTTCGGCGAAGGCGGGGCTGATGGCCGCTGTGGGTGTCAGCCGGTAGTCCCGGGTGACGAGTACGAAGGATTTATTCGCGGTGGGTACGGGGGTTTTGTGCAACAATTGCAGGACGCAGAAGTCGAAGTCCAGGCACAGACGCATCAGGTTGGGGTAGTTGGTTTCCTGGCGATCGATGAAACGAATTTCCCGGCTACCCAGTAGTTCGTCGGTGCTGAGCGGCTGCTTGGGCATAGACTCTCTCTGTTGATGTTGGCTCGGTTGATTCTTGGTGGGGAGGTCCATTTGGGCCAGTCCGTGCGGGATTACACCACAGCGCTCCCGGATGTCATGTGATATACCTCACAAAAGCTTCAGGGGCCGTCACTGCAATCCACGGGGTGGTGTAGTCTGCTTGGAAACATTACTGGACTGGTTTCAGTCTGCTGCTGAATAGGAGAGTAGAGCGCATGTGGTATCAATTGTTGACGGTTGTAGAACGTTTGATGAGCGCAGGACGTCCGGCACGGATAGGGGTAGACCGTTCCTGGACACGCCGTAAACCCATGATGTGCATGGATGCACGAATGCCGCGATGGCATGGATGCCAAGGAGCGGCCCCTGGGGGCTCGCAACCGCGCTTCCCGCGCTCTACGGTCCAGGAACGGTCTACCCCTATCCGCGCCTCAGCGCTTCGTACCGGGCTTTTTGCCGTGGTGGCCTTAATGCTCGCCGCCTGCTCGCAGATTCCTTTCGGTATTCAGGAGCCTCAGGTCAAGGTCACGGGGCTTGAGCTTTTGCCGGCTCAGGGTATGGAGCAGCGCATTGCGGTGCATCTCGGTATCACCAATCCCAATGGGCGGGATTTGTCCGTGCGCGGGATCTCTTATAACATCGGCATCGAAAACATCGATGTCTTGAGCGGCGTTTCCAGCCAGGTGCCCACCCTCAAGGCTTATGAGGAGACTCCGGTGACCGTGGAGGTCTCCGCCAACCTGTTGTCCATTGCCCGCCTGGTCCAGCATTTCAGCCAGCGGGCGGTCAGTGACCGGGTCAGCTACAATTTCGACGCCAAGTTGGATTTCAGCCAGTGGCTGCCGTCCATGCGCGTCTCGGAGCAGGGCGAGATCAAGCTGCAGTATTAACGATAACGACCAGGAATTTGCATGAACGAAGTCGTAGTATCCCCCGACGCTGAAGAGCGCATCCCTCTCAAAGACTATACCGAGAAGGCGTATCTGGATTACTCCATGTACGTCATCCTTGACCGCGCCCTGCCCAATATCGGCGATGGGCTAAAGCCGGTTCAGCGCCGCATCGTTTATGCCATGAGCGAGCTGGGCCTGAAGGCGACGGCGAAGTTCAAAAAGTCCGCCCGGACCGTGGGTGATGTGATCGGTAAATTTCACCCGCACGGTGATTCCGCCGCCTATGAATCCATGGTGTTGATGGCTCAGCCCTTCTCCTACCGATATACGCTGGTGGACGGGCAGGGTAACTGGGGTTCGCCGGATGATCCCAAGTCATTTGCCGCCATGCGGTACACCGAGTCGCGCTTGGCTCGTTACAGTGAGGTACTGCTGGAGGAGTTGGGTCAGGGCACCGTCGACTGGCAGCCCAACTTTGATGGCACCATGGATGAGCCCAAGGTGCTGCCGGCGCGGGTGCCCAATGTACTGCTCAATGGCACCACCGGCATTGCCGTGGGTATGGCCACGGATATCCCGCCGCATAATCTTCGCGAGGTGGTCGAAGCCTGTATTCATCTGCTCGATAACCCCAAGGCGGATGTCAACGAGCTGTGCCAGTTCATTCAGGGCCCGGATATGCCCACCGAGGCCGAGCTGATCACGCCCCGGGAAGACCTGATCAAGATGTACCAGACCGGTCGTGGCAGCCTGCGCATGCGCGGTGTCTGGACCAGGGAAAAGGACAGCGGCGATATCATCATTACCGCACTGCCTCATCAGGTCAGCGGCGCCAAGATTCTGGAGCAGATTGCGGCCCAGATGCAGGCCAAAAAACTGCCCATGGTCACCGATCTGCGGGACGAGTCGGACCACGAAAACCCCACGCGGTTGGTGATCACCCCGCGCTCCAATCGCGTGGACGCAGAGCAACTGATGCAGCATCTGTTTGCCAGTACGGATCTGGAAAAAACCTACCGGGTCAACATGAACATGATCGGCATCGATGGCCGCCCGGGGGTGAAAAGCCTGGACGCCATTCTGTCCGAGTGGCTCAGTTTCCGCACCGTCACCACCCGACGTCGTCTGCAGTTTCGCCTGGATAAGGTGCAGAAGCGCCTGCACCTGTTGGAAGGCCTGCTGATTGCCTACCTGAACATTGATGAAGTCATTCACATCATCCGCACCGAAGATGAGCCCAGAGCGGTGCTGATGGAGCGTTTCGCGTTGTCCGAGGTTCAGGCCGATTACATCCTGGACACCAAGTTGCGCCAATTGGCCCGCCTGGAAGAAATGAAAATCCGCGGCGAGCAGGAAGCGCTGGAGAAAGAACGGGATCAGTTGGAGAAAACCCTCGGCTCCGCCACCCGTCTGAAAACGCTGATTCGTAAAGAGTTGCAGCAGGTGGCCAAGGACTACGGCGATGATCGTCGCTCGCCCATCGTCCAGCGCGAGGAAGCGCAGGCGTTCAGCGAAACGGAACTGATCGGGGTCGACCCGATCACTGTCGTGGTGTCCGAGAAAGGCTGGATCCGCTCCGCCAAAGGGCACGACATCGATCCGGCGGCGCTCAATTACAAGGCCGGGGACAGCTTCAAGTTTGCCGTGCGCGGCAAGACCAACCAGAGCGTGATGCTGCTCGATTCCACCGGACGCAGCTACGCCATTGCGGCCCACAATCTGCCCTCGGCCCGGGGCCAGGGTGAGCCGTTGAGTGGCCGTCTCAATCCGCCCAATGGTGCGACCTTTGAGGGAGCCCTGATGGGCAGTGATGAGCAGCGGGTGCTGCTCGCCTCGGACGCCGGTTATGGCTTTGTAGCCAGGCTGGGCGACCTGTACAGCAAAAACCGCGCGGGCAAGGCCATGCTGACCCTGCCCAAAGGGGGGCGGGTATTGGCGCCCCAACTGCTTGAAAACCCCGACAAAGACCTGCTCGCGGCGGTGAGCAACGAGGGCCGGCTGTTGGTGTTCCCGGTCACCGAGCTGCCGGAGCTGGCGCGTGGCAAGGGGAACAAAATCATGAACATCCCCTCGGCACGGGTCCAGAGCCGGGAAGAGTACGTGATTGCGGTTGGCGTCATTGCCGAGGGGCAGTCGCTGACATTGCACGCCGGTAAGCGGCATTTGACGCTGAAGGCGGGTGATCTCGATCACTATCGGGGCGAGCGTGGACGCCGTGGCAACAAACTGCCCCGGGGATTCCAGAAGGTGGACCGGGCCGAGGTATCCTGAGGCCCGTGAGCGCTTCCGTTGGGCGCACAAACAATAATAACCTGAGGACGCACTATGAGTGACAAGCGGGAGTACACGCGCACGCCTCTGGCATGCCGAATCAAAATTCAACATGAATCCATTGGCGAATTGATGGTCAAAACCCGTGATATCTCCGATGGCGGCGTGTTTGTGGTGCTTGAGCCGGACCAGATGCCGCCCATCGGGTCGGTGGTGACCGGGCAGGTGCAGGGCATGCCGGTGGAGGCACCGGTGGTGAAAATGGAGGTGGTTCGCACGGAGCCCGACGGCATCGGATTGAAATTTCTTCAGGATTAATGGAGGTTATATGCTCGTCAGCAAGCCGGGTAGGCGTTCGGCGGCCATAGTCGCGCTGGTGGCCGGGGTGATCGGGTTACTGTTGTCCCTGGCGATGGTAAGCCCTGTGCAGGCGGCGGTGGTGCTGCAATACCATCACGTGAGTGAATCGACTCCGGCTTCCACCAGCGTGACGCCCAAGCGGTTCCGCTCGCACATGGACTACCTGGAGAGTCACGATTTTGAGGTGGTGCCGCTCGAGACTCTGGTCGAGGCGCTGCAGGCCGGGGAGCCGCTGCCCGACCGGACGGTGGCCATCACCTTTGATGACGCCTATGAATCGGTATACACCGCAGCCTACCCGCTGCTCAAAGAGCGGGGTTGGCCTTTTACCGTGTTTGTGAATACCGACCCGCTGGACGACGGCAAGGGCGGTTTTACCACTTGGGACGAACTGCGTGAAATGGCCGAACACGGTGCCACCATCGCGAACCACTCCACCAGACACAATCACCTGCAACGCCGCAAAGACGGTGAAAGTCAGGCGCAGTGGCGCAAACGGATTGAGACGGAAGTGGTGGATGCCGAGCGGCGCATCAAAGAAGAAACCGGGCAAAGCCACAAAATGTTGGCTTACCCCTATGGCGAATACAACAATGAAGTCCAGGCTCTGCTGGAATCACTGGGCTACGTGGCCTTTGGCCAGCAGTCTGGTCCGCTCGGGGCTCACAGCGATCTGAGAGCCTTACCGCGTTTCCCGTTTGGCGGCCCCTATGGCGAGATTGAGGAGTTTGCCACCAAGGCCCAGACCCGTCCCATGCCCATAGAATCCGCCGAGCTGTACGCGGACGCGGCGCTGGATAAGCCCCTGGAGGAAGTTGTAGTGGCATCCGGCGCCCGGCCGGTGTTGGTGTTGAATCTTGAACAGGACAACCTGGCCGGTCGAATCAACTGTTTTGCCGGAGGCCAGGGGGCCATAGAAACCCGGGTAGAGGGGCGCCAATTGATCACTCAGCCCGGCAAGCCCCTGACGCCGGGCCGGACCCGTTATAACTGTACTGCTGGCACCGGAGAGTCCGGCCGCTTCTACTGGTTCTCGCAGCAGTGGCTGGTGACCGATGAAGAGGGGAGGTGGGTGCACGAGAACTGATTCTTGGCGGCGTTTGTCGGGTTACGGTCTTCGGCCTAACCCGACCCAGGAGCAGTCTACCCGTAGGTCGGGTTAGCGTGCAGCGCGCAACCCGACAAAATCCACGTCACCCCGCCTCGGTCTGCGATTCTGCTTCGACCTCCGCCGGCGCTTCGGACTCCTCTGGCGCCAACCAGGCCTCATGCACCTGCTCCAGCTCGTTGTAGCGAATCAGCTCCTTGAGCTCCTCAATGTACGCCTGTCCGCGGCTGGAATAGCGGATCAGCCCTTCCACCATCGCCATACCCGTCGGATTCCCGTCCTCGGCACGCTGCTGGGCGCGGATGTCCCGCACCTCCCGGTAGGCCCGGTTGGTGTTGATGTTGCGGAAATAGGTCGATACCGCTTCATTGACCGTTGAAAACTTCTGCACCTCATAGCTCATTCCGTCCGGACGGGCGCCAGGCACCAGGCCGCAGCCCTTGCGGTAGCACCACTGACCGAACAGATTGTTCGCTTCCTGGGCGAAACGCGAGGTGCCCCAGCCGGACTCTGCTGCCCCCTGTGCCAATACCATTTCCATAGGCAGAATATCGACGCGCTTGTGCAGTTCATCCAGAGCCTCTTGGGCGTTGGGGTAGTTGTCTTCATCCACACGGAAGTGGATCCGCAGACGTTCAAGTTGGGCTCGCTGGCTTCCGCTGAGCGTTTTTCCCGCTGCCAGTACCGTGCGCATGCCAGTCACGTCCTCGCGCAGCTGTTCCAGTTGATGGTTGCGCCACTCCACCATGGGAACCAGCATTTCGAAAAAGGCGCGTTTGCGATCCGGGATATGGCCGATGGCGGCAAAATCGGGTAGCTGTTTTACCTCCGCGGGGCGAGGCACCGCCGGAGGCTCCTGCCGTTCGGCGACGGTCTCTTCCATGGGCTGGGGCGGATGGTAGGCCAGGTAAAACGTCAGCACCAGACAGCCAAGGGGGAAGGCCACCAGGCTCAGGCCCAGCAGCCACTGGGTGAAACCCTGCTTCATACAATCACCTTTCAATACATCAATTTAAACAAAGGGTTACGTCGTTGGGCGGGTAAAGGATCAGAGATCCAGCTTGCGCCTGAGGGCCTCCAGCCGTTGGTGGTTCTCGTCGGCCGACAGAGGCGTTTCGGTGGTTTCGGGAAGGGCCGGTGTCTGGGGCAGAGGGAGCTCCACGCCGTTCATCACTTGCTCGCAGAGGCGCAGGTAGTGGCGCTCAAACACCGGAAATGCCACTTTCTCGGCACTGCTGGCCAGGAAAAACCAGTCACTGGCCAGGCCGGCATGGTACACCGCCGGATGGCTCCAGCGCTGGGCCGCCTTGGGGCTGGGCGCCCGGCAGGCCTCCACATAGGCGCTGTGGGCATCGGGCAGACCGAACTCCACCGGATCCCCCTGGCAGGCGCGCATCATCCGGTTCAGGGTTGGCAGAAACTCGGACTCTTCAATGACTTTGCGTGCGCCCCGTCGAATGGTGTCCGGTTCGAACCGGGTCAGGCTGTCCAGCCAGAGCTTCTTGATCTGGTTGAGCACCTGGGTATCGCTGTAGGCCTTGTAATACTGGTTGTGATAATTGATGCGGAACAGGGCAAAGGCCTCGTTGAGGGCATCAATGTGCCCATCGGTGGCGGCTTTGCGCTGCTGCTCAGCGGGCCCAGCTTCGGTCGGTGAGGTCCTGGACGAGGCTGCGATCGCGCGTTGTGCCTGGTCGAGAAGGGTCTTGCTGTCCTGCATGTTGGCCTGCCTGTGGGTTGTGCGTGGTCAGAGCGTGCTGGCGTGCCCAGTGGTACTTTACGTGCTGCAGAAACTTGGTGTTCCAGGAGCTGTGCACCTGGTTGCTGTCGCGCCAGTAGAGCACGAACTCCGGCACCTGGCGCTGGGCAAACGCCAGGTCGATATTGGCCAGTTTGAGCACGTCGTACACATCCTGGCTGGGTTGCCAGTTCTCCGGGATGCGCCGCAGCTCGGTATCGTGCTCGAGAGCGGCATTATACCTGAGCCACTGGCGTTTGACGTGCTGGATGAATTTGCTGTTCCAGGTGCGCCCCACATCGCCCCGCTCCTGCCAGTAGAGCACGAACTCGGGAATGGCGTCCTCGATGAACGCCAGGCTGATATTGGCGTGCTTGACCAGCACCTCC
Organism: Marinimicrobium sp. C6131; assembly: GCF_026153455.1. Classification (NCBI taxonomy): domain Bacteria; kingdom Pseudomonadati; phylum Pseudomonadota; class Gammaproteobacteria; order Cellvibrionales; family Cellvibrionaceae; genus Marinimicrobium; species Marinimicrobium sp. C6131. Next base: position 2,603,080 of record NZ_CP110629.1, on the reverse strand, counting down.
AGCGCATCCCGACTGGGACGCCAGCCGCTGTGCATGGCCACCTCCCGGTCGCGTCGGACCTGGTGCTCGGTCTGGGCCTCGCGCCATTGGCGCAGCAGATGCTTGAGGAACTTGGCTCCCCAGGCGTGGTGGCTCTCGCCCCGTTCGCGCCAGTAGGCAATGAACTCCGGCAGTTGCTCGCGCACAAAGTGGTCCGGGATGTTGTGCTGGGCAATGTGCCGCATCAGTTCGGCATCCGGTCGCCAGTGGGGGCTGATGCGGTTGGCGCCCGTCTGCGGGTCCGGGTTGTGGGCGGCGGGAGTGGCCGGGGCGCTCTGGGTCCGGTCGGTTTCGTTGAAGGCAAACAGCAGTTGGCGGCTTTCGGTGTAGGGGGCGGACTCGATCAGGATGATGCCCTTGTCCCGCAGGCTTTTGCTCACCCGCTGCAGGTCCTGGTCGTTCCAGAAGGGCAGCAGCGATTGCAGTTGCGGCGCTTCAAGCTTGAGCCAGTGGTGCCCCTGCCGATAGGTGCCCGGCCGGTAGTGGGCCACATCGCTGAGGGCGCTGAGTAAAATCGCTTCTTCCAGGCCAATGGTGGCGGCCAGTGAGGGCGAGAACAGCAGGGGTTTTTCGGGAATCAGCGATGAGGTCATGGGCGCTACTTTAGCACTGTTTGGGGGTGGGGTGCATGGGCCTGCTATTATACCCGCTGTCACTCAAAACCCGGAGGTCACTTTGCCAAAGAGAAAGTCCAAACCCCGTTTTACGGCCAAGAACTCGGACCGCCACGATCTGTATCAGCGCAGTGTTCAGGCACCGGAGTTCGAGGTGGCGTTCTTTGACAAAACATTCAAGAAGCTGCGCAAACGCCGCCCCTACACCATGCGTGAAGACTTCTGTGGTACCGCGCTACTGTGTGGCCACTGGGTGGACAGCCACAAAAAACGCACGGCGCTCGGCGTGGATATCGATCCGGACGTGTTGCAGTGGGGAGTCGAAAATAACCTCAAACCCTTCGGCGAGCCGGGCAATCGGGTCACGCTGGCTCAGCGCGATGTGCGTCAGGTGACCCGGGAGAAGTTCGATCTGGTCAATGCCATGAACTTCAGTTACTGGATTTTTCAGGAGCGGGCAGAGATGGTCCGCTACTTCAAATCCGTGCGAAAGTCTCTGGTGAAAGACGGGATCTTTTTTCTGGACATGTACGGTGGCTGGGAGTCCCAGGAGGTAATGGAAGAGACACGCAAAATCGAAGGTGGCTTTACCTATGTCTGGGACCAGCACAGCTTCGATCCGATGACCAATGTGGCCGTCAATTACATTCACTTCCGGTTTCGGGATGGCAGTGAAATGAAGCGCGCGTTTAAATACGTCTGGCGCCAGTGGTCCATGGTGGAAATCCGCGAGCTGCTGACCGAGGCCGGCTTCAAAAAGCTGCACATCTATTGGGATGTGGCCGATGGCAGCTTTCGGGAACGAAAGAAAATGGATAACCAGCCGGGGTGGCTCGCGTATATTGCCGCACTTGCGTAGCCTCACCGCAAGCTGCGGTACTCCCGCATGCTGTCCGGCTTGCTGTACACAATCTGCCACAGCTGTCCTTCGCGGGAACGGAAATAGGCCGCGCAGCTCAGCAGATAATATTTCCACATGCGATAAAAATGCCCCTGATCGTACTGGTCTTTCAGCTCAGGCCAGGCCGCATCAAAATTGCGCCACCAGGCCATCAGGGTTCGGTCGTAATCCGGTCCGAAGTTGTGCCAGTCTTCCATGCGGAGTAACCCCAGACTGCTGTCGTTGATCAGGCGGCGGCAGGGGATTTCGCCATTGGGGAAAATGTATTTCTCGATAAACGGGTCCACGCCGTTCTGCTCCCGATCCGTGCCGATGGTGTGCAACAAGAACAGACCATCATCGGCGAGCAGCCGGTCTACCGTCTCAAAGTACGTACGGTAATTCTTGTGGCCGACATGTTCGAACATACCGACCGACACGATTCGATCAAACTGCCCCTGCAGGGCCCGGTAATCCACCAGGCGGATCTCCACCGGTAGTCCGGCGCAGTGCTCCTGGGCCAGCCGCTGTTGCTCTCTGGAAATGGTGATGCCGGTTACCCTGGCGCCGTAATGGCGTGCAGCGAACTCGGCGAGACCGCCCCAGCCGCAACCGATATCCAGCAGCGTCATGCCCGGCTTCAGTTCCAGCTTGCGGCAGATCATGTCCAGTTTCTGATATTGCGCTTCTTCCAGATTGTCGGCGTTCGCCCAATAAGCGCAGCTGTAGATCATGCGGGAGTCGAGCATGCGTCGATACAGATCGTTACCGATATCGTAATGAACCTCCCCTACCTTGAAGGCCCGGTTGGGATCCTGCTTATTGATGACGGCAGCGCTGAGGTAGGCTTTCAGAAGCTGGAGGGTGCCAAACTTTTTGAGGCGCCGCTCCAGATGGGCGTGCAGAACACGAGTCATCATCTCGTCGATATGATCACAGTCCCAGTGGCCTTGCATGTAGGCTTCGGCAAACGCCAGAGGGGCGCCCGACGAGAGGGCCCGGGACAGGAAAGAGGGGTTGTATACCCGGATATCCCAGGGTCGATCACCGTTGATCCGGATGTCCGCTTCGGCCGCCAATTCAATGAAAAACTGCTCGGCAGCGGTGTGTTTGTCGGTACTGGGTGGGGTCTGCGTTCGCGTTTCTGGTGCTGAGGTGGTGTTCGCCATAATCCATCATTCTCCTGTAGTTTTAAAAACAGGGAGGCGGTACGTCAAGGATCCGCGCGTTTCTATGATCTTTAGCTTAAAAACATAGCGTTTGGGAACCGTGTTATCCAGTAACTGGAAGTAATTTCAGCCATTGTCAATGAAGACGGCCACTCGGGCCGTCCCCAATGTTGAATTACAGTGCGCTGTAATCCACCTCCGGAAGGGTCTCCACTGCGGGTTTGGCCAGTAGGTAACCCTGAATCAGGTGGATGCCCATGGAGCGCAGTGTGGCCAGCTCTCCGGCGGTTTCTACACCCTCGGCAATGACTTCCACGCCGAGTTCCCGGCAGGTGTTCACCACGCCCTGGACGATGGACTGGCGAATCCGGTTGGTATCGATATGGCGGATCAGGGCCATATCAAGCTTTATGATGCCGGGTTGGAAGTCGGCTAACAGATTGAGCCCGGCGTGACCCGCACCAAAATCGTCAATGGCGGTGGTGAAGCCCTGTGCATTGTACTCTTCGAAAATACCCTCAAGATGGCCGGGATCGCCCACCGGTTCTGATTCGTTGACCTCGAAAATGATGCGGTTGCACGGAAAATCAAATTTTTCTGCCGCCGCCAGTGTGGCGCGGATACAGCTTTTGGGTTCGTAGACGGCGTTGGGCAGAAAGTTGATGCTCAGAAACGTGGTTATCTCCAGCTTGGCGGCCAACTCGATGGCTTTGGTCCGGCAGGACTGATCGAATTGGTAGCGGTTATCGTCGGTGACTTGCTGCAGAATCTGGAAGGCGCCTTCGCCCTGGGTGCCTCGCACCAGAGCTTCGTAGGCAAACACTTCGCGTTTTTGGATATCCACAATGGGCTGAAAGGCCATGGTGAATTCGAAGGGGAGAGAGGGTAAATCCCGACAGCGACTGCAGCCCGAGGCTATCTGGGGTTCGGATTGTGACATGAAAACCAGCCCTTTGCGTTTGAACGGCACTTCTTGGATGCCTTATCAGTGATGTATAGGCCCACCCCCGCTACGGACGGCCAGCGTTTCCAGTATAGACAAGTTCTCCCCAAATAGCGTCAGATAGAGGCGCAAAAAAGTGTAAAAATGCGCCAAATTTACATTCCATAGGCTCTTTTCTCATGTTAGAACGAATCTATCAGGGCGATATGGCAAATCAAGTTTATTTATCAATGGGAATCATTATTATGGTGGTAATGGGCGGGGATTCCCTCGCCATTATGATGTTCAGCGGGTTGGGAGGCGATCATGACCAAGACAATGACGTTCGCTATGTTGCACTTTACGGTAGCCTTCAGCGTGGCCTACGTGATTACCGGCAGTTGGGTGGTGGGCGGCGCCGTGGCGCTGGTTGAGCCGGCGATCAACACCGTGGCGTACCACTTTCACGAGTTGGGCTGGAAGCGGCTGGAGCGCCGCGCAGTCCACTAGTCGCTCCTCTCCCGCAAGCGCTCCATGTCGAGCCAGTACGCCTCGCGGCTCCGAGGCGTTGCCTCCGTGAGGGTGGGGTTTTCCAGTGGGAAAGCTCGTCGCCCGGCGAGGTTTGAGCGGGTCAGAGCGTCTTCAATCATCGGATGTTGGAAGAAATATTCATCGTAGCGTCCGCTTTCCAGCGCTCGATCCAGCCCGGCATGAATGGCTTGCGCAAGCGCGGCGTTTTCCTTGCTGACAAACAGGTAGAACGGTAGAGGATAGACCAGGACCAACCGCTCTTCCACGGCCAGTGGTAAATCCGGTCGCGCCGCCAGCTCGGTCCAGGGCTCCAGAACGCCTCTCGGAAAGGCGTCGAAGCGCCCCCCCTCCACCATATAAAACAGGTTGTCGTATTTGCTGGTGGTGATGACCTCCAGGCCGTTGGCTTCCAGAATGGCAATGTCGGGCCAGCCCGCGCCCTGCCCAAAGGTCAGCGCTTTCAGGTCCGTGATGTCTGTAACGCGGCTCATGTCCGCCTGACGATCCGGATTGATGATGAACACCCGATAGCCCAGCAGGCCTTTCAGGAGCGGGAACCGGATGGGGCGCAGGCGGCTTTCCACCTCCTGGTTTGACGATAGCCACATCACATCCATCTGGTCCGATTCCAGTCGTTCAATGGCCCGCGTCTGGGTAATGGGGTCATCGCTGATGGCGAGTTCGTAGTCACCGTCCATAAATTCCAGCGCGACCCGAAGGGCGCCGACCGCAAACTCATCCAGTGGGTGATCGGTCTGATTGACGCGCAGGGTCGTCTGGGCCTGGGTGTTGGTTGCGGCGGTGGCGCCAATCAGGGCCAGAACCCAGCATCCGCGGCGGGCTCGTGCCAACAGGCGCTCTAAAGTGTGTGACATGTTGAGCCTCAAACTTTGAAGTTGTGCATGCGCCGCTGCAGCTCGTTGTTCTCCTGCAGCAGCTCCTCGGAGCTGGCCCGCATGCTGCGCGCGTTGTCCGATACTTTGCCCGACAGGGTGAAGACGGACTCGATGAAGCGGTTGACCTCACTGGCGACCGAGCTTTGTTCTTCCGCGGCGGTGGCCACCTGGTGATTCATGTCGTTGATGGTGCTGATGTGGGCCTGCACGCTTTCCAGTACATGCTGCACTTCTTTGCCGCTCTCTACGGTCTGCTGTGCCCAATGGGTATTCTGCTCCATGGCATCGTGGGCCTCATCGGCGTGACTCTGCAATTGCAGCACGATCTGCTCAATCTCTTCGGTGGAGCTCTGGGTGCGCTGAGCCAGCGTGCGCACTTCATCGGCTACGACGGCGAAGCCGCGGCCCTGCTCTCCGGCGCGAGCGGCTTCAATGGCGGCGTTCAGCGCCAGCAGGTTGGTCTGTTCGGCAATCGCGCGAATCACTTCGATGACCTTGCCGATATTCTGACTGCTGTCTTTCAGCAGGGTGATCTTGTCGGCGGTCTGCTCGATCTGGCGCGTCAGGCGCAGAATATTGCTCTGGGACGACTGCACCACACTGACCCCACGACTGGAGGCGTCATGGGTGTCCCGGGTGCGCTCGGCGGTCTCCCCCGATGAACGGGCCACCTCTTCGGCCGAGGCCGAGAGCTGGTTGATGGCGGTGGAGGCCTGCTCCAGTTGCTTGAGCTGCTCCTCGGTCGAGTGGGAGCTGTCGTTGGATGCCTGGCTCATCTGCTGGACGTGCTGGTCGAACGTGTTGGTGACCTCGACCACCCCGCGGATGATGGCGGCTATCTGGTCGATCACCCGGTTGTAACTGTGCGAGAGGTGGGCTATCTCATCCCCACTGTCGGTCGGCAGGCGCCGGGTCAGGTCACCGCCGCCCTCGGCAATATGGGTCAGATTGTCGGTAATCAGGTTCAGCGGTTTGAGGACGATGCGTCGAATCAGCAGCGCCAGGGTGATCAGGACCGCCACCAGCAGTACCACCACCATGATCACGCCCAACGAGACCTGATTGCTCAGCACCTGTGCCATCTGCTCCGAGGAGAACACCACGTCATAGCGTCCGATCACATCACCATCGCGGACGACTTCCACCGCCTCGCGGCGGTGCTGATTGGCGGGAACGGCCCCGTCACTGACGCTGGCATCGGCCATGGCCTTGCCCCGGTGGTCGGTGATTTCCAGTTGGTCGATGAGGGCGGTGTTCACCAGGGATTCGGCGATGGCCTCAAGCTGCTGGAAGTCGTAGGCAAACAGGGGCTCAAGCAATGAAGAGTTGATCAACTCAAGGTTGCGGTCAATTTCCTGCTCGAAATTGCTTTGTTGCTGACGAGCCAGGTAGGTATAGCTTGCGGCCAGGATGATGGCAGCAACGGTGAGCATCAGTGCCGCCATGGCCGCCATGAGTTTGAATGAGAGTGAGCGAAGCATAAAAGGCCCTGCTGCAATGGTTACTTATAGTAGTTTTCACCATTTATAGCACAGGTCGGGAAAATGTACACGCCAGAATGGCGTCAAAGGTTGCCTTTCAGAGCTCCTGCTCTTCTTCAGCCTCCCGGGCGCGGTCCCGCCGATAGACCATCCGGCCAAAGAACACGCCGACCTCGAACAGCAGCCACATGGGCAGGGCCAGTAGCGTTTGGGAGATCACATCGGGCGGGGTCAGAACCATGCCCATCACGAAGCAGCCGACGATCACATAAGGTCGTTTTTGGGCGATGCCATCCGGGGTGATGATGCCCGCGTGAATCATCAGGATGGTGGCAATGGGAATCTCGAAGGCTACACCGAAGGCGAAAAACAGCTTCAGAACGAAGTCCAGGTACTTGGCGATGTCGGTCATGACCGCCACGCCTTCGGGCCCGACACTGGTGAAAAAGCCGAATATCAGCGGGAACACCACAAAATAGGCGAACGCCATCCCGCCGTAAAACAGCACCACACTGGAAGCCAGTAGAGGCAGGGCCAGGCGCTTCTCGTGGGTGTACAGGCCGGGGGCGATGAAGGCCCAGATCTGGTGCAGGATAAACGGCGCGGCCAACAGCACGGATACAAACAGCGTCAGCTTGAACGGCGTCAGGAAGGGGGAGGCCACGTCGGTGGCAATCATCCCGGTGGATTCCGGCAGGAATTTCTGCAGCGGCGCCGCGGTCAGTGTGTAAATGTCGTTGGCGAAGTAAAACAGCCCCAGAAAGATCACCAGCACGATGACGATGATCCGCAGCAGGCGGTTGCGCAGCTCAATCAGATGTTGAACCAGAGGCAGCTCTTTGTCGTTCGGGGTTACGGTCATGCTCGGGCTCAGGAAGAGGGCGTCTGTGAATCACGGGGTGCCTTGGCCGGCTCGGAGGAGGCGTCGCCGGGCTCAGAATCAGTGCCCTTGCCGTCCGCATCGTTGGTGCCAGTATCGGTACCGGTGTTGCTGGATGAGTCGCCGTCCTTGGATTCAGTGTGCGCGTGGTCGGGCAGTTCGGGCTCGTCCTCGTCCTTGTATTTTTTCAGCGGCGTCTGGAACGAGCCTTCCTCCACCGCCTCCTGTACCTGACGGCGGGTGGCCTCCAGACTGCGCATCACCTCTTCATTGTGTAACTGGCGGCGAATGTCGTCGGCGCCGAGCTGTTTTTCCAGCTCGCTGCGGGTTTCCCGCAGGCTGCGCTTGAGCCGGCCGATCCACAGGCCCACGGCGCGAGCGGCTTCGGGCAGGCGCTCCGGACCTATGACCACCAGGCCCACAATCGCGATGATCAGCAGCTCAAAGAAACCGATATCGAACACTCAAACACCTTTTAAGGCAGATACTAAATTGGCGTCATCCCGTCTGGGGAGTGCGCCGCCGGCTCAGTCAGGGCACGCCCGAGGGCGTTGCCGGGGATTACGAGCGTTTTTTGTCGTCCGCTGCGGTTTTTTCCTGCTGGGTCTGAGCACTGTTCGGGTCGGTTTTGTCTTCAACGTTGCGCTTGGCGCTGTCGTCGTCTTTCTCGCTGTCTTTTTCGGCGTCGTCATCGCTGACAGACTTCTTGAAGCCCTTGATCGCTTTGCCCAGGTCGCTGCCAATGCTGCCCAGACGCTTGGTGCCGAACAACAGGACCACAATGGCCAGAATGATCAGCAACTGCCAAATGCCAATTCCACCAAATCCCATAACCTTACCCTCTACTTATGTTTGGTTGTTGCGCGCCGCTTTTTCGGCGTGGCCGGATAAATCAAAGCGCCGCGCCAGCTCGTTGAGCACCGCGTCGGCATTTTCGCCTAAATGCGACAGCATGACCAGAGTGTGAAACCACAAGTCAGCGGTTTCCATGATCAGGTGCTGGTTGTCACCATCGCGCTCGGCATCTTTGGCGGCGAGCAGGGTTTCGGTGCACTCCTCGCCGACTTTTTCAAGAATCTTGTTCAGACCCTTGGCGTGCAGGCTGGCCACATAGGACGATTCGGGGTCCGCGCTCTGTTTGCGGGCCTCCAGAACGCGGGTCAGCTCTGCGAGTACCTGCTGGGTGTTCGGTGTGCTCATGCTCAGTAGATCTCGTTGGGGTCTTTCAGAACCGGCTCCACGGTCTGCCACTGGCCGTCTTTCAGGGTCCGGTAAAAACAGGATTCCCGGCCGGTGTGGCAGGCGATACCGCCCAGCTGTTTCACCTTGAGCACAATGGCATCGGCATCGCAATCCAGCTCAATGCTTTTCAGCTCCTGCACATGGCCGGAGGATTCGCCTTTGCGCCACAGTTTACCCCGGGAACGGGACCAGTATACGGCGCGGTTCTCCCTGGCGCTCAGCGCCAGGGACTCGCGGTTCATCCAGGCCATCATCAGAATCCGGCCGCTGTCGGCGTCCTGGGCTATGGCGGGAACCAGCCCATCGTCGTTCCATTTGACCTGATCGAGCCAGGTGGCCTGAGTATTGTCGGGGGTATCCGGAGTGCTCATGGTGGTTCGGCGCTTCGCAAGCGGTTAGTCGGAGCGAGAGTGTAGCAGCCCGAGGCCAGCGTCGTCACGATTCGCCGCCGGCTTTTTGGCTCGCCGCCGGCTTGTGAGAGGGCGCGCCTTCCCTGGCGCGGGGATTAGTCGGCAGTGTCTGCCCAGTGGCCGTTGCGGTAGGCCTGCACCCTTCCGGTCTCATCGTCGAGCCTGAACAGGTACAGCCAGCCGTTCCCGGTCAACGCCTGCAGTACCGGGTGACGGGCGATGATGTCGTCAATCGCCCCGGTCGGCGCAGCCAGGTAGGCGCTCAGGCGCAGTGGCTCGTGCCGCCAGCGCTCCCCGTCGTGTAACGATTGCAGGGGCAGGCCAATGCGCAGATCGCCGCCGTTGCCTTCAAACACGCCGATGTGACCGCCGACCACGTTGTGCAGTACTTTGTTGCCGCTGCCGAATTTGCGGTTGTCCAGGGTGGAGCAGTTGTACTGCATGTTGATCCAGTGGGCCACCACCAGGGGGGCGGTCATGATCAGTTCCAGGCGCGTGTATTCCGGGTCGGTGCGCCAATCGTAATCGTGCAGAAAACTCCGCCCCTGCAGATCGATCGGGGCGGTCACCGAGCGCGGCGCGGCAATAAACGCGGCGTTGTTGGCCAGGCCCCATTCCGGGCGGGTCTGGGACCAATCGGCGTTGCGCTGGCAGAGCTGTTTGTCCAGGTCCGCCTGATCAGGTTTGAGGCCCAGGCTGGCTGCCCGCTCTCGCTGGGCACCGGCGCTGGCCTGGGTCAGCCACCCGCGGGTCGGGGCGTCCAGTGACTCCTCGCCTTCGAGCACCTCGATATGATCGGTGACCGTGTGGTGCAGTGCGGGCACGAAGCGGCATGACTCCGGGATGGCGATTCCGGCCTCCGCCAGGGGCGCACGCAGTGCCGGGTCGTTGAGCAGCCGGGCCAGGGCGCGTACCGACACTTCACCGGATTGTCCTCCACAGGCGCCGCATTCCAGCCCCGCCGCGTGCGGGTTGTTCTCGGTGTGGCTGCCGTGGCCCACCAACAACACCCGGGAGGCAAAACGCTCGGTCAGCCCCATGGCGGTCAATACGTTGCGCAACAGGGTGACCTGGTCGGCCTGGGTCAAGGGTTCTCCCGAATCGCGCCAGTGCCAATGCAGTGCGCTCAGCTCAAGGCGTTCGGGCGCCTTGCCCGGCAACAGCGAGCGGCCCAGCAGCTTACCCGCATACAGCAGGCCACCGGCCTCGACCGCGGTAAAAGTGGCCGCGGCGGTTTGCGACCACTCCTGGAAGCGTGCCCTCCAGTTGAGCCGCCGTGCCTCGGCATTGGCCTGCCCGGAGGTGCCGAGCCGGACTTCCACCTGGGGCGCGAGCAGCCCGGGCAGGTGCGGCTGGGCCAGCGCCGAGCCGGGGGTGACCACGCTCAGGGGCAGACCAAAGAAACCGGCAAACCCCAGGGTCTGGATGTTCGGTTCCTGCTGCTCCAGAGCCCGGCGCAACGGCTCTGAGCGCACATCGATGCAGAATACCGCCTGCAGCGAGGGTGTGTCCGCCACCCTGCGGGGCGCGTGCGCCCCTTGCGTCAGCGACCGATGGAGCGGTTGTTGGTAGGCGAGTTCGGCCGCCCGCTGCCATACCCACAGCGGCCGCTGGGCCTGGCGGTGACGCTCGAACAATTCGGGCAGACTGTCCAGTTCGCGCCGCCAGAGCCAACTCAGGTTCTCTGCCTGTTCCGGGTGGCGACGGTGCAGGTAGCGCCACAGGACCAGCTCCCAGGCCATACGAATGGCCAGCAGGCTGCGCATTTCCGTGGCCGAGGCATTGTCGTTTTCGCCCAGCTCGCGCTGCCAATCCCGATAGGCCACCCAGGCGGCCCAGCCGTTGATGTCCAACAGCAGCGCCTGGGCGTAGTCGCCAAGCTGTGTGGCATCGACGCCGAGCTCGGCGGTCGCCGCCTGAAACAGCCCCTCATCGGTCGCGGGCAGCGTACCGAAAAACCGTCCCAGACCGGGCTCCGCCATCAGAATGGCGATGCCCCGGTCCACTCGGGTAATCCGCAGCCATTGCTGATACAGGGTGGGATCGGACGAGCGCTCGCCCTGCGGATTCAACCGCTCGGTATTGAAGGGACCGTCCTCCTGATAGTGCGCGGCACAGAACTGACTGATCTGATGGATAATTTCGTCCCGCCAGGCCATTTTGTGCTGCCGGTCCCGGGCGGCGTCCACCAGGTCGCTGATGTTGTGCCAGTGGGGCAGCTCGCTCAGCGTTTTCACCACTTTCAGCAGGTTCTGGTAGTTGCCGGGGTAGCCCAGCTCGGCCGCCGCCCGCGTCAGGTGTTCCGCCTGAATCTCTCCGTTCTGCCAGCGCTGCAGGTAATGGCTGGGCGGCATCAGGGAATGGATATAGGCCAAAGACGACAGGCGTGCGGCCACCTCATCGACGGGCTCCTCGCGCATGGCCCACAGCGGGTTGACGGCAATCATGCGGTCCAGAGGCCAGTTGGGGGCGATGCCGGCGCAGGCGCGATCCAGGGCCTGCTCTTGCGCGGTTGTCAGCAGTTGGGCCTGTTCGGTGGTATCGGGCTCCCCGGTCAGTGGGGCGGACGTCTTCTCGAACGCGGTCATAGCAAACCCTCCTCAGAGATGGGGTGCAACTGCTTGGGGCGCGCCCGGGTCGGGAGCCGGTGCGGCCAGAGTTTGAGCGTGGTTTTGGTGACCCATTCATCCAGATAGAAGCCGGCGTAGAGCGCCACCGCCAGCCGCTGAACAGCGGGTCGGTGGGCGCCATGGCGCAGCAGCGCATAGGCGATGAACAGCGCGGCAAACAGGGCGCTCATCCACAGGTCCGCCCACAGCGGGGTGGCTCGGGGGTAGTCGGGGAAAAACAGGCCGAACAGGGTTTTCAGGCTGAAGTAGATGGCGGCCAGCGCGCCCGCCAGGGCGGCGAAGCGCAGCAGGGAGCCGGCGCTGAGCCGGCTGTCGCGCTCGGCCATCAGGGTGGTCAGTGCCAGGGCGAGCAGCACCCAGGGGCTGAAGGTTTCCGGCCAGGCCAGACCAAGACCGTAGTGACCCGCGGACAACAGGCCGGCCACCAGCAGAACACTGCACAGCCCGGCGCCAAGCCACTGGCCAATCGCGGGCGTGCGGGCCGGGGCCAGCCGGCGCTGCCGGTCCTGAACGACTGCTTCACCGGAACTGAGGAAGGCGTAAGCCTTGTAGCAGGAGTGGGCCAACAAGTGCAGCAGCGCCAGTTCCACCAGGCCCAGGGCAATTTCCACCAGCATCAGCCCCATCTGGGCGCTGGTGGACCAGGCCAGACGGACCTTGATGCTGATGCGGGTCATCATCACCAGGGCGGCCAGCACACTGCTCAGGCCTGCCACCACCAGCAGCAACGCCTGCGCCGGAGCGGACTGCAGCACCAGCGGGGCAAACAACAACAGGAGGTAGCCCCCGAGATTGATGACCCCACCGTGCAGGGTGGCGGACACCGGGGTGGGGGCTTCCACCACCTGAATCAGCCAGCCGTGCAGGGGCAGTTGGGCGCATTTGATCAGCGCGGCCATTGCCAGCAGGCTGGCCGCCAACTGCTCGGTCAGGGTCAGGGATACTGGCCCGGCATAGGCGGCGACGATGGTACTGATCTGCCCGGTACCGTGGTGCAGGTACAGCAGGGCAAAGGCGCTCAGGGCACACAGTTCGGCGGCCCGGGCGAACAGAAACTTCTTGTGGGCCGCCAGTGCGGCGCGCGGGCGCTCAGGGTAGAACATCAGCAATTGGTGCATGGCCAGGCTGATACCCAGCCAGGCCGCCAGAAACAGGAGTAAGTGGTCACTCAGCACCGCGACACTGACGGCGGCGAATACCGCCTGCACCAGCGCCGCGAATCGGGTCTGGCGAGGCTCACCCTGGAGGTAGCGAGCGCTGTAGCGCACCACCACAAAGCCGATGAAACTCACCAGCGTCAGCATGATCAGGTTGAGGGGGGCGGACTGCCAGAATCCGGCCTCAGCGCCCGGCACCAGCGCCCAGACCAACAGGCCGAGGGCCAGCAGCAGTGCGCCGCAAGTGGACGCGGTGGCAAGGCGCCAGGCCGGGTCGGGGGTTTTCTGGCGGGCGCTGAATGCCGCTCCCAGGGCCAGAAGTAGGGGAACGGCGCTCAACAGCAGGGTGGGGAGGGATTCACTCCAGTTCATACATCGACTCCGTGGTCATCATTTTTTGAGTCCGTAAGCGGTTGAAGCGGAGTATCCCTTTGGCAGTAAATTAAGTAAAATAGATATAAATGTATTAATAGTTCTTAAAAATAGAACATTTAAGGGGCGCTCCTTCCATGAGCCGGTTGAACTACCATCATCTGTACTACTTCTGGCGGGTGGCCAGCGAGGGCAAGTTGACTCGGGTCGCCGAGCAGCAGCATGTCTCCCAGAGTGCGCTGTCGGCCCAGATTCGCCAGTTGGAAGAGCGCATGGGCAAGCCGCTGTTCGAGCGGCGCAACCGTAAGTTGGTGCTCACTGAGGCCGGGCGTCAGGTGTTCAATTACGCCGAAGTCATTTTTACCAAGGGCGAAGAGCTGGAGTCCCTGATCGGCCGGGGTATTGAACCCGAGCAGCAGACGATACGCATCGGCATGCTCTCGACCATGTCCCGTAACTTCATCGAGGCGTTTATCGAGCCGTTGTTGTCCCGCAGCGAGCGCGACGTGAGCTTCAGTCTGCACGCGATGGGAATGACCAATCTGCTCAACGGCCTGGCCCGACACGAGCTGGACGTGGTGCTGACCAATACCCAGATACAGCCCTCTGGTGCACCGGCGGTGGCCTGGCAGAGCCAGTTGCTGGCGCGTCAGCCATTGTCGATCATCGGTCCGGTGGACCTGGACCCGGAGGCGGCTTTTCCCCAGGGGTACGGGGAGTTGCGCTGGGTACTGCCGGGGGCCAACCACGAAATTCGCCGGGGATTCGATGCCCTGTGCAGCCTGCATCAATATCGGCCGGATGTGCTGGCCGAAGTGGACGACATGGCCATGCTGCGTCTGCTCGCCCGGGACAGTGGCGCCGTTACGGTACTGCCTGAGGTGGTGGTTAAAGACGAGCTGCAGCAGGGGCGTCTGCGCCGCTACGAGCGTCTGCCCAACCTGTTCGAGAACTTCTTTGCCATTACCCTGCCGCGGGAGTTCATGCCCAGCTTGGTGTCCGAGCTGCTGTCCCGCTCGATACAGGACCTGGCTTAGCCTGCGCGCAGTGGTATCCTGTGCGTCCGTTACCCGAAAGGATGATGCTGCGCATGCGCTGGTTGTACACATTGCTGCTCTATTTGCTCACGCCCCTGTTGCTGCTGCGACTGCGCCTGCTCGCCCGGCGCAATCCGGCCTGGGGGCGGCGCTGGCGGGAGCGGTTTGGCCGAGTGCCGCCACAGGAGACCGGTCGCACCCTGGTATGGCTGCACACCGCCTCGGTGGGTGAGGTGTTGGCCGCCGCGCCGGTGGCCCGCGCGCTGCTTCAGGAGCCTGAGTTGCAACTTCTGATGACCACCACCACGCCCACCGGCGCCGACCGGGTCGCGGCCCTGTTTGGCGATCAGGTTCAGCACGCCTATGCGCCCTTTGATCTGCCGGGCAGCGTGCGCCGGTTTCTGGATCGGGTACAGCCTCGTCTGTATTTGATGATGGAAACCGAACTCTGGCCCAACACCCTGGCGGCCTGCCGGGCGCGGGAGATTCCCGGTGTCCTGATCAACGGTCGGCTCTCGGAAAAGTCCGCCCGGGGCTATCAGCGCTTTGCCGGCCTGACCCGACCCATGCTGCAGGGCCTGACCGAGGCCGGCATCCAGAACCGGGCGGATGCCGAGCGCTTTCAGGATCTGGGGGTGCGCCCGGAGGCCACCCACATCACCGGCAATATCAAGTTTGACCTGACGCTGGATGACAGCGTCCGGGACCGAGCGGCGGCGTTGCGGGCTCAGTGGCAAGGGAATCCGGCGCGTCCCATCTGGATTGCCGCCAGCACCCACGAGGGCGAGGACGACCTCCTCCTGGAAGCGTTTGCCCGGGTGCGTGCACAGACCACGAGCAACCCCCTGCTGGTGCTGGTGCCCCGCCACCCCGAGCGCTTTGACTCGGTGGCGGAACTGAGTGCCGAGCGCGGCTTCGCCACCGCCCGGCGCAGCGCACAAGTGGCGCCCGGAGCCGAGGTTCAAGTGTTGGTGGGCGATATCATGGGCGAGCTGCTGACCCTGTACGGCGCCAGCGATATCGCCTTTGTGGGCGGTTCACTGATCGACAACGGCGGCCACAACCTGATCGAACCCGCCGCCTGGGGCCTGCCGATTCTGAGTGGCCCCAGCCTGTACAACTTTGCGGAAGTGTCGGACCTGCTGAAAGAGGCGGCTGCCTTACAGGTTATTGAAAACGCGGAGGAACTGGCGGGGCAGGTGATCAGCCTGATCGAAACCGAGGAACTGCGCACGGTGCGGGGGCAGGCGGCCAGAGAAGTGGCGGAAGCCAACCGGGGGGCGTTGGAGAAAACTCTGACGTTGATTCGGCGGTATTTGTAGCGGGGCTAATCCTCCCCCCACCGCGGCATCAAATCCTGCTCAATCCCCAACTGATCCAACACTCGCGCCACAATAAAATCCACCAACTCCTCAATCCGGGTCGGCTGCATATAAAACCCCGGGCTGGCCGGCACCACCACCGCGCCCATCCGGGTCAACTTCAACATATTCTCCAGGTGCACCTCGGAATAGGGCGCCTCCCGGGGAACCAGAATCAACTGCCGGCGCTCCTTCAGCGCCACATCCGCTGCCCGCTCGACCAGATTGTTGCTGGCCCCGTGGGCGATGGCCGACAGCGACCCGCCACTGGCCGGACAGATCACCATCGAACTGGGCGAACTCGACCCCGAAGCCACCGGCGAAAACCAATCCTCCCGGGAAAACAACTGCAACTGCTCATCCTCAGCGCCAAACATCTGACTGAGCAGCAACTGCTGCTCCTCCAGGTCGCTCGGCAACTCCACATTGGTCTCAGTGCGAATCACCACCTCCGCCGCACTCGACAACAGCAGATACACCCGACAGTCCGCCGCCAGCAGACACTGCAACAACCGCAAACCATATTGCGCCCCGGAAGCGCCGGTCATGGCCAGGGTGACGGTACGTTGGTAGTCCATAGTGGGTCCTCGTTTCATTGATCGTTACGGCGGATGCGGCGTCTAATCGCTGCGCTCGGCCCCTACGCGAGTTTATACCGCTGCGCTCGGCCGTAGGGCGGATAAGCCGAAGGCGCATCCGCCGTTACCGGACTTTCCGCGACAGATTACAACGCATGCCGATTCAACTGATTCACCAACTTCTGATGAATCCCGTCAAACCCGCCATTACTCATAATCACAATATGACTGCCGCGCTCCGCCAGCGACAGCGCCCCGTGAATCAACTCCTCGATAGTGTGCTCCAACTGCGCCGGCACCGAACTGTGATTCACCAACTCATCGAGATCCCAGTCACTGTGGCTGGGCTGGTACCACAATACCGCATCCGCATCACTGAAACAGTTTTTCAGCGCCTCCCGGTGTACCCCGAGGCGCATGGTATTCGACCGCGGCTCAATCAGCGCGATGATCTTCTCATCCCCGACCTTGGCGCGCAGCCCCGCCAGAGTGGTCTTGATCGCCGTCGGATGGTGGGCAAAATCATCGTACACCCGAATACCGTGCACATCCGCCAGACACTCCATACGGCGCTTGACGCCCTTGAACGCCGCCAGCGCCTGAGCGCCGACTTCGGGTGTTACCCCCACGTGCCGGGCCGCGATCAACGCCGCCAGGCCGTTCATCACATTGTGCTGGCCGGTATGCTCCCAGTTCACCGTCGCAATGGCGGCGCCCTCGTGCCACACCTCAAACGCGCTGCCGTCGGCGGCGGTCAGTTTCACCTGCCAGTCACCCTCGGCGCCCAGGGTTTGCCGGGGCGTCCAGCAGCCCTGAGCCAGCGTCTGCTCGATCGCCTCGACCCCGGCGGGACTGACAATCAGCCCCGAGCCGGGCACCGTGCGCACCAGGTGATGAAACTGGCGTTGAATCGCCGCCAGGTCCGGGAAAATATCGGCGTGGTCGTACTCCAGGTTATTGATGATCAGCGTGCGGGGGCGGTAGTGAACGAACTTGGAGCGTTTGTCGAAAAAGGCGCTGTCGTATTCGTCTGCTTCCACCACAAAAAAGGGTGTATTACCCAAACGCGCGGATTGGGGAAAGTTCTGGGTCACGCCGCCAATCAGAAAACCCGGGGCCATGTTGGCGTACTCCAGAATCCAGGCGAGCATGCTGGCGGTGGTGGTTTTGCCGTGGGTGCCCGAGACCGCCAGAACCCATTTGCCCGGAAGCACCTGCTCGCGCAGCCACTCGGGGCCGGAGGTATAGGGCAGGCCCTTGTCCAGCACCGCCTCCACCTCCGGGTTGCCCCGGCTCAGGGCGTTGCCGATCACCACCAGATCCGGCGCGGGCTCCAGGTGCTCCGGGCTGTAGCCCTCCAGCAGGGCAATGCCCGCCGCTTCCAGTTGGGTACTCATGGGCGGGTAGACGTTGGCGTCACTGCCGGTGACGGTGTGCCCCAACTCCCGCGCCAGCAGCGCCAGGCTGCCCATGAAGGTGCCGCAGATCCCGAGAATGTGAATGTGCATAAGTGCGTCGCTTGTCCGGTTCAAAAGCGACAGTTTACGCGTTCGGCCTGTCCGGGAGTAGGCTTGGTGGGCAAGCCCGCTCGGAATCTATTTCCACAGTGCATCCAGTCGCGCATCCCGGCCGCACCGGTAACGGTAGTACTTATAGCGCACCGGATTCTTCTGGTAGTAATTCTGGTGGTAGCCCTCCGCTTTGTAAAACGCCGTGGCCTTGGTGATTTCGGTGACGACCGGTTCGTCAAAGCGCGCTTCCACCTCGGCTTTGGACGCCCGGGCCAGGGCTTCCTGCGCGTCGTTCAGATAGAAGATTCCCGCCCGATAGGAGCGCCCCCGGTCGCAGAACTGACCGCCGGCATCGAGCGGATCAATGTTGCGCCAGAAAATAGCCAGCAGCGTCTGGTAGTCCACCTTCGTCGGATCATAGACGATTTTTACCGCCTCGGTATGCCCCGTGCCCCCGGCCACCACCTGCTCGTAGCTGGGGTTGGCGACCGTGCCACCGATATAGCCGGAAATGGTTTCCTTTACGCCCTCGACCTCATCGTAAGGGGGCTCCATGCACCAGAAGCAACCGCCGGCAAAAATCGCCTCGGCGGTGTCATCGGCCCAGAGGGCAGGGGAACATAATAAAATCAGTAAAAGCACGCGGCGCATGGTGCGTCTCCAATCGAGCAGGGTTATGGTTTGACAACGTATACGTCCGATTTACGCCGCAAGATGCGTTGCTGTGATGCAGCCGCCCTTGACCGGGAGTGGTTTGGTGTAGGCTTGAGTGAGTGTAGTGCACACCTGGAGTATATGTCATGCGTTGGAAATGGGGCTTTGGAGTGCTGATCGCGTTCACTGCAGTGGCAGCGGCGGATCCATCGGCTGAGTCTGGAGATGACGATGCGACCTGGCTGGCGGTGGTACGCCAGACGCCCTTCTGGGAGAGTCAGGGCGTGGCGGAAAACCTGGCGACCATCCGCACCTGGGTACTGCTGTCGCAGAGTTATTGTCAGGAACCTCAGCGGCACCTGCTGTTCGACCATCGCGGCCAGTTTCTCTCCTATATCGACAACGGTGCCAGCCCGAGCGAAACCATCGAGCGGCTCAATCAAACCCGGAAACAGTTGGCGGAGAAGGGGCGGGCCAGCTACTGGCATCCCGGAGCCGATGATCGCCGGGGCTACCCCTTGGCCCTGGCCTGTCATCAACCTTTTGTTGATATACAAGAGGCTACGGCCCGACTGTTGGGCAAGGGTGAGGATTATCGGGTGTGGGGGACCTGGGACGGCATTTCCGTGGGAACCAAAAACGATCGGGTGTCCCTGGTGGAGCTGTTTCGCGTGGTTTACGAGCACCGCCGGGAGCAGGGTCGATTTACCTTCCCTGACAGTGTCATGTCCAGCTTTCTGGGCAAAACCATCATTGAGAGCGGCGCGCAGAAAAACGCCCTGTCATCCAAGGCGGCCCGGGGCATCATGCAATTGCGGCCCGAGGTATTGGATGATTGCGAAATCCCCCAGGCGTTTCGCCTGCACCGCATGGCGCAGGTGGACTGTGCCCTGCGACTGGTCGAACAGAATCATCGCAACCTGAGGGAACCCTTCGAGGCGACCTTTGGCGATTTGCCCGATGCAAAACGGGAGCGGCTTTACGGCCTGCTGCTGACCCAGGCGTATCAGATTGGCGTGGGGCGTACCGTTCAGTTATTGACGGACGATGAACTGGGCCGCGCGGCTCGGTATTTTGCGGAACACCATACCCGCTTCAGTGCAGAGGACATTCAGGTCGGCATGATTTATCACAATGTGGGAAGAGAGGATATCGGGTTGCGCACGCTCTACTACGTCACGGACATCCGCCTGGCGCAGCAGGCGTTGTGCGCTACGGAGGGGATGACGGATCATGCCTGGTGCGCTGACTGACCCGCTGTTCGCACCGTTTGGGCCGGGTAGACGGCGGGCACCGTTAGGGGTAGCATAAAGTCATATAAACAATAACGAATGACTTTTGGAGTTCCCCGCATGTACCGCACTCTGTTGATACTTTTGATGGCTTTCGGTCTTACTGTCCAACTGACCGCCTGCGGTGGAGGGTCCAGTGGCGGTTCGACGCCACCTACCGAGAATCCGGAACCGCAGCCCGAGCCGGAACCAGAGCCCGAACCAGAGCCCGAACCAGAGCCTGAGCCTGAGCCCGACGGTGACCCCCTCGACCAGGGTGAGTTGGTGATCACCGCAACGCCCGCCACCGATTACAGCTTCTGGGAAGGCGACAACGACGGTGAGCCGGTCGGTCGGGCGGAAACCGTGGCGGCGGACCACTCCGGTTTCACCCAGGCGGTGCGCATTCACGCCGAGAACCCTCCGGGCGCGTTCTTCAACGGGCAGTTGCAGTACCCCATTCTCCGGGCCACGGCCGAAGGCGATGTGATGCTGATTCGCCTCTATATGCGCTCGGTCAGTACCACCGATGAAACCGGCGCGACTTTCGCTACCGTCTTTCTGGAAGGCCCGGGACCGGACTACACCAAATACGCTGAGCGGGAAATCACCAGTACCGGTGACTGGCAGGCCTATGATATTCCGCTGGAAATGTCCGGGGCCGAGGCGGCCAATGACCTGATTCTGAAGATCGGCTTTGGTGGCGGTGATCGCCCCCAGAGCTTCGATATCGGCGGCGTGGAAGTGCTGCATTTCGGACAGAGCGTGGCGGTGGAAGACTTGCCTCGAACCGAGCTGAGCTACGGCGGCAGGGAGGCCGATGCCGATTGGCGCGCCGAGGCCGCCGCCCGCATTGATGAGCACCGCAAAGGGGATTTCACCGTCCGGGTACTGGACGGCGGCGGTCAACCGGTCGAGGGTGCCGAGGTGGCGGTCGAGATGACCCGCCATGCCTATCACTTTGGCTCGGTGACCGTCGGGCACATCCTCATGGGCGAGGGCGACGATAACGACCTCTACCGGGAAAAGGTACTGGAACTGTTCAATCAGAGCGGCCCGGAAAATGACCTGAAGTGGGCGCCCTGGGCGGGCGAGTGGGGCGAGGACTTCAGCCAGCAGACCACCATTGATGCCCTTCAGTGGCTCAAAAGTCACGACTTCTACACCCGGGGCCACGTCATGGTCTGGCCCTCCAAGCGCAACCTGCCGGAGCTGATTCAGGAGTACCTGCCGGAGGGTGAACCGGAAAATGCCGACCCGGAAGCAAAGCAGATCGTCCTCGATCATATCGACGATATCGCCAGCGCCACGGCGGATGTGCTGGACGAGTGGGACGTGTTGAACGAGCCCTATGACAACCACTACCTCATGGACGCCTTTGGCGATGAGGTGATGGTCGACTGGTTCGAACAGGCGCGCCTGACCCTGGCCCACCACAAGCTCTATATCAACGATTACTCCATTCTGTCCGGCGGTGGACGCGACGCCGCGCATCAGGACCACTACCAGCAGACCATCCAGTATCTGGTTGATCAGGAAGCGCCCATCGACGGCATCGGTATGCAGGGCCACTTTGGTCCCTCGCCCACGGCCATTCCCCGGGTGCTGGAAATCCTGGACCGCTTTCACGAGGCCTTTCCCGAACTGGCCATCCGGGTGACCGAGTTCGATATCAACACCACGGATGAAGCGCTGCAGGCGGACTACACCCGGGATTTCCTTACCGCCGTGTTCAGCCATCCGGCCACTGTCGGGGTGCAGAAGTGGGGCTTCTGGGCGGGCGCCCACTGGACGCCGGATGGTGCAATGTATACCGAAGACTGGCGGGAAAAACCCAACGCCGTCGCCTGGAAAGAGGCTATTTTCAATGACTGGTGGAACGACTTTACCGGTGCCACTGATGGTGAAGGGGAGTTCAGCGGCCGTGGCTTTTTTGGTGAGTACCGGGTGACCATCACCCTGAATGGCGAAACCACCGAGCAGACCATTGAGCTGCTCCCCGGGGAAAACGCCGAGTTTGAACTGACCCTGGCAGAATAACCGGGTCAGTCCGGCTCGCAGCGGCAACCGGTACTGGCCGAGCACACTTTCTTCTGCCCGTCAGGGCAGAGGGGCTCGGCGGAGTCGCGATAGGGTGGGTCGGGTTCAGGCGTGTTGTCTTTGTCTTCAAACTGCTCGCCAATGGCCCGAAGTGCCGCCATGTCGGCTTTCTGTGCTTTGCGATCAACCACCGCCCGGCCCGGGCAGTCGACGTGAGATTTGTCGCAATGACGGTCCAGGTATCGGTCCGTTACCAGTTGCGCGCACCCGGTCAAACCGGACAACAGGATTACGCAAAAGAGTCCCGCTTTGTAGGTCATGTCACCGCTCCGTTCTGGTGAATCAATAATCCGCGAACCCGCCATTGCGGAAACACGCTGTCAGTGTAGCAAAAGATGCTTAAGCTCCAATGACCAGATAGAGACCAATGGCGCCAAGCAATGTTCCGCCGATTCGCTGCGCCGGGCTCGCGAAGCGCTGAGTCAGCGTCGCCTGCGCGATGCGGTGCGCACCGTAGGCGTACGCCAGTTTGGTGCCGCCCACCGCCACAATGGTAATGACCATCACCACACTCAGCCCTTGAAGGGTCATCCGGGACAGGTCGACAAACGCCGGAAACAGGCTGGCGTAGAACACGATGGCCTTTACATCCGCGAGCGTGATCAACAGGCCCGTCAGCGTATCGCGCCAAAGGCCTCCCGGTGTGGCGGTCACTCTGGGGTTTGCGGATTGCGGCGCGGCACGCCAGCATCGCCAGCCCAGATAGATCAGGTAGCTGCCGCACGCCAGTCTCACCCAGTAGAAGGCACCACTCAATGACTCCGCCAGGGCGCTCATCCCCAGTAGCGCCAGGCACACAAACAGCAGGTCGCCCAGCACAATGCCCACCGCGACGGCAGCACCGGCCGCGACCCCGGAGGCGGCCGACCGGGTCAATACCAGTGCCACACTGGTACTCGGCGTGGCCGCCAGCGCCATCATGACCACCCACAATGTCAGGGCATCGACCATCGATATCATCAAGGAGTTCCCGGGAGATCAAAGGGGTTAAGTGTAAAGATGGGCGCAATCATGACATTCAGGCTGGCATCGGGGCGCCCCCATCCGCTAGTATCGGGGCTGAACCGAATCAAGTGAAGTATTGATAAGATCAGGAACACCCGCATGCCCGATATCGACCAGCTCTCCCGCCACTTTCTCGGGCTGTACTTTCTGTTTATCGGCCTGCACTACACCAGCACCAGCCTCGGTCTGTGGAAGCGCACCGGCATCAGCCATATCCGCTACGGGAGTCGTGGCTCCGCCACTTGGTGGTACCGGCAGACGTTCAATCTGTTCCGGGCCGCCATTCTGGGGGTGTGTCTGGCTCGTATCCTGTGGCCCATCGACCCGTGGCTCGGCGTCTTTCCCGCACTCTATCAGGCGCCGGTGCTACTGGCCGGGATGGCAATGCTGCTGGTGTCCTACAGCATCGTCAGCTATGTCCACGCCTACATGCGCCAGGATTGGCGCTCCGGCATCGATCCGGACAAACGTCAACCACTTCTGACCGAGGGGCCCTACGGCCGCAGCCGCAACCCACTTTTCATCGGGATCATGCTGGGCCAACTGGGGCTCTTCCTTGCACTGCCCAGCGTGTTTACCCTGCTGTGCCTGCTGGTTGGCGCTGCCGTTATCTTGCTGCAGGCTCGCCGGGAGGAAGCCGCATTGAGTCGAACCTACGGGGTCGAGTACCAGGATTATCGCCAGTTGGTGCGGCGGTGGTTGTAGTGACCCCGAGCGGGCTAGCACACCGATATGACCACCCGTTCATTGTCCCGATGATCTTCAAATTCAATCAGACGACCATCGACTTCGGGGCTGGCTGCCGCGTCCAGAATATCAGACAGAGAAACATCATTGTTCTCAAGAGGCGACAGGTACTTACGGGGAAAGAGCTTTGCGGCCACACGGAGTACAGCCACGGGAATGGTTATGGTGGCTTCCCTTTCTTCACCTTCAAACACTTCGATTTTTACGCTTTTCATAGATAACATCCTATATCAACGATCAATGGCCGGGATCGATCACCCACGCAACATGAGTTACCAACCAGCGCCCCCTTTGGTGGTCCTTGCGAAGCGTCCAGACATGCGTTCCGGTCACGCTAATTTCCATCCCGTTGTCCAAAAGAGTGGTGCGAAAATTTGCACTTTTGACCGCCAGTTCGTTGGCGATCTCCACCGAAAGATCGAAAGTCTCTATTGAGACAATGACCGTATCCGGCTGATCGCCGAGAAACCGGCGAACCTCCTCAATCCCTCGCAACGCCCCCAGCCCGGGAACCAGCCAGACCACATCCTGACTGCAAAAACCGAGAACGTCTTGCTCTTTTCCAGACCTTTCGAGCTCCATCCAGTCACTATGGATCCTGAGGATTTCGCGTTCATCGTTCATGGCTGAAACTCGTAGTAGCCGCATCAGGTGCGCAATTGTAGTGAGGGTCAGGCTTATTCGTATAGTTTACACAAAAGTGAAACCGGTAGGGTATGAATGAAAACCGTCGTAATCTCCCTTGCTCAGCTTGACACCATTTGCCCTGGCTATTGCATAGACCATACTCACGTGAAACAGAAAATTTGGAATAATATAGTGGTATATGAATTCGGGCTCCGAAAGGTCGACTTCAGAGAAACCGGCTTTATCCCTCAAGCGCCTGGTAGCATCGGGTTGTTGAGCCTCTGGTAAACCCTTCAGGTAGCTTATCGTTTCCGTTATCTGGGCTTGAACGGCCGCTTTGCCTGATTCCTCCCTGATGAAAGAGACGACTTCCCTCTTTATCAACGGACAATACCCTCGAAGTATAAAATTGGCCGCGATTTTGGCGTTCATCTCCAGATTGAACATGTCGTCAGCAAGTGACGATGCGAACGTTTCCGGAGGAACTTTGGCGACTATTGCCTCCAGTTGGGACAAATAGTGTTGAAACACCTTCTTGATACTGTGATTCATTCGGGTTCCTGTCGTGAATGTTCTTGGTTTCTTGGGGTGTACAGGTATTGAGCGGCTTTCTCGCTCATTCGACGGTAGTTGTGCCCCACTCCTGGTACATGGATTTTTTGCCACGCAAAGTCTGCGTCTATACCCTCGGCAATGGCTTTTGACTCCCGGTAAAAATACCGGCCGCGCGAGAAGCGGTGCAACCCTTGCACGTCGAGCTTATCATTCCGGGCAAGGTGGCCCCGGGTTTCATCGGCGTTGTCCAGCTCGCCGAGAAATACCACCAGATTTCTCGAGAACGCTTTACGGAGCGCCTTTTCCGATAAAGGACTCTCTTTTAGACCAAAGGGAAACATAACGTCGAAGTCCGGTAGGGTATACCACCCGGCGTTGGCGGCAACTAACCGATTCGCATGGCCGCTGGTGCCGAACAGGGCGAACCGGTGGATTATCTGGCCACCTGCGGAGTGCCCGAACATATCATAGTTGTCCGCATCGACCCCGAACCGTTTACGGGCATCCAGGAATACTCCGTCAAAATCCTTGAATAGCCATTGCTGTGGGTCCTGGGTGATCTCGTAGCTCGCAAATCCGGTTCTGGTTTCATTGATGGTCACATTGGTAAGCATCCCCGCTATATTGTAGTTCCAGAACTCCGGGTACCGCTCCTCTGCATAGTGTGGCGAGATGACCAGCACGCCGTATTTCTCGGATGCGGCCTTCCAGGCATCCCGGTAGTCCCATGCATTGCGTCCGGCACCGGGCAATACCAGAAGTACAGGTGAGGAGGGCGCAAAAGAGTCAGGCTTGTGGTAGTAGACCTTGAGTCGGGTTTGCTGCTGGCCAGCGCCAGATGAGTAGGTGTAGTGACCTGAACCATTGGTTATCCGTTGCTCGTTGGCGGCTGTGGGGAGGGCCACAAGCCATGCCAGGATTATCAGTATACGCATTATGTCATTGCTCCTTATTGACCGGCTGTGCGGCGTGGCCTGATGTCCGAGATGACCTGTTGCGCTATCTGCCATTGCCCGGCTTCCCTGATCAGGACAAAGTTCAGGGACACCCGGCGCTGATCTCCTTCGGCTGCAGAGCCGGGTGAGCCGTGCAGTTGACTGTTGATAACAACAACATCCCCCAGGTAGTGTCTGGATACCGGACGATAGGAGGCCATGGCCTCTTGCCACTGTGCAGAGGAAAAGCCGGGGAAAAGAACGGTCTCCAGAAACGCCTTGAGATTGTCTCGTCCACGAAACGTGCGACCAAATGCATTGATCCACTCCACATCCTGCGTGTGTAAACCGGCCACGGTGGCGGCGTCTTGATTGCGCCATGCTTTTCGAAATTCGAGGATAAATGCGTCAATCTCTTGTGTCTGCTCTTGCGAGTCGGGACTGCCGTAGTCGCGATAATCCGGTACAGGGTAAAAGCTCTCGGCCGTCGACCGCGATGCCAGTAGCAGTAAACACGCGGTTATCAGAAGTGATTTCATTGTCGAACTCCATGTGTAAACAGTATGTGTGTGCTTTCAGGCACGGGGGTAACTATCTGTTTTACATGGGAAAAAGTCTTGCCGATTTCAAAAACCTATGGCCGATTGTGAAATTGGGCCCGGTATTGCGTCGGTGTCAGCCCGGTGCTGCGCTTGAACGCGCGATTGAATGGTCCGATAGAGCCGTACCCCAGATCAAGGGCGATATTCATAATGGGCGTGGAGGTGTGTTCAGGCGACGCGAGCCATTGGCGCGCCTTCTGAATACGGAGCTGATTGAGGAAGCTGCTGAAGTTCTGAAAGCCGAGTTGGCGGTTGATCAGGCGGCGTAGCTGGTGCTCCTTAGCGCCGAGCTGGGAGGCCATGGACGCTATATCTAATTCAGGCTGCATGTAGTCGCCTCGCTCAATAAAGTCGTCCAGGGCGCGCTTCAGGTTAAGGTACTCGTGAGGGAGCGTCGTTTGAGAACGTGTGTCGAAGCCGCTATCTGGTTCCGGGAGCACCGACCCCTTATTGGTACGAAGCAGGTACACGCTAAACCACGTAATACTGGCAAAGACCAAGGTGGCGTTTGCCAAGCTGAGTGTCGCCGACTGCAGCAGTCGACCCAGCCAAAGCTGGTCGATGGCCAACATTACACCATACGCCGCCAAAGCACCGCTGAGCATCAGCCGTAGACGGCGGCGCTTGTCCACCAGGTCATCAGACAGTCCCGTTAGGGCCGTGTATATGATGTGAGCGAGTATCAGAATGGAAAGGCCATGGTTGATTTGGTGGTAGATGCCATCACCACCTCTGAACCCAAAAAAGTAAAGGTGCCAGAGTATCCACAGCGTGACAAACGGGCGGGCCCAAATGGGGGTATGACGAACGGAGAACCCCTCCTGGAAAAAATACATGGCGGCCAACCAGAGCGCATAGGCCCAGGCGTCGGTGAGGACCAGCAGTATGTTGCGGATCATGCCGTAGGCTGCATCAGGCACTGGTGCTGTAAGCAACAGATAGGCAATACCGCAGGCTACGGCAGCCAGTAGTAACAGGGTTCCTTCGCGAAAAGACTTAGGGTTCAGCCCGACGCCAACCAGCAGAACCAGCTGTCCGATTGTCGCCGCCCTCAATGCGAGGTCGAGTAGCGCTAGTGTTGTTAATAGCATGTTAGCCTGGTTTTCTAGAGCACTTTGGCATAATGCAACTCATGCAATGTAATCCCCGTCAGCCGGGATGAAGACCTTTCTTGGCCCGACTCGATAAAGCCAAGTTTCTTATACGTCTCCTGAGCTGGTGTGTTGCCCTTGATACACCAGAGCTCAATGCTATTGAACCCTGAGCGGGAAGAAAAAGCGATTGCCCGTTCTACAAGGCTGGTTCCGATGCCCCTTCTCCAGTATTCGGGTAGAACGTTCACGGCCCATAGTTCTATTGTTCTAGGGGCCGCCTCATAGCGAGGTTTGCCGACGATGGAAAACGCTACGACTTGTCCGCACTCTTCTGCTACGGATAGGGTGAAGTCAGAATTCTGATTGGCAAGCCGCGCTCTAAGCTCAGACAAGTTGTTGGCGGCGTTCAGTGTTTTGAGAAACTCATTTGGCATAAACGGCTGATAGGCTGCTCTCCATGCGGCAACCCTTACCTGTCCAATTGATTCCGCGTCTCTTGATTCGGCTTTCCGAAATATCATGCTATTCTGCTCGGACGTCTAAAGCATCGGTACGATTTTCTTTCTTGTCAGCAGGCTTGACTATTACCACGGCGAGTCCAAATTGCCCCAAGTGCAACACCGAGCGCAGCACCAAAACCTATGGCCTGTGCCATGTTGCCTGTGGCAGCCCCAAATCCGGCTCCAATAGCTATTCCTGTGGCGATACCCATTCCCATTTTGCTTCTAAAACACACTTTGAAAAATTTGTCCATTTTGTATCTCCCTGTTGGGCGTGCGGTACTGTTTGGCGTCTCGGTAGAGGTGCGAGCGAACTGTTGGTGCCAAACACAGCGGCGCTAGCTTACGAGGATCTGGCTACCGCAGGCAAGGCAATTCTATATCTGGTTAAAGCTCATGGCTGATAATCCGCGTCAGGCCATAACTCATTAATTTCCTCCGCTTGAAGGTCGGCATTAAACTGCTCCCAAACAATGCCATTTACATCCACATCCTGAGTGAATTCTTCTGCAGATGGGTCTTCCCAACCAAGGTGACGCAAAGAACCCGGATCTACTTTAGCGTCTTGGCGCACAGACAGGTTCAGAGTGGCTGTTCGCCACAAAGCGTACTCGCCAGGGACGACCAAACTCGGCTCAGCATTCAGTCGTTGGCTGTAATCCGAAACGGTTTCAGTGATCTTGTCAGTTGATATGGCTATATGAAGTTTTTTCACAGTATTCCCTTTGCCGTTTACGTTTTCGTGGGCGAATTTGACGGCTTTGTTAGCCGTGACGCTATTTTTGTCCAATAACATCCTCAACAAACTCCATTTCTGTTCGATATGTTCGTGGACCGAAATTGCTATGATTTCCTTCACCATCCCAGCCTCCGACAACACCGACAAACTCTTCATCTCCGAATTTCATGGATTTTTCGTAGGTATAATAGGAAAACCCAGATTCATTCTTTTGGACCAAAACAAAATAGCAATTGGCCATAGCCTTAGGCTCTGGAAAACTGATAGATATCGCGTTTCGATTTATAACCGGATTTATTTTAATTCCATCAGAGTATTCTTGACTGATAATATCAGCTGCTGCCGCCAATAGGCGTTCAGCGTTTCTATTGTAAATATCAAAGTAAAATGCTCCGTCTGACTCAAAAACCCATTTCGGAATTAGCTTGTGTTGAAAATAATAAATTCTGCGCGAAATTGACACTTCTTTTTCGTTCTCTACTACCCTATCCTCCAAAACCGCCCCTTCGGATGTCGAGGTCACATTGGCGCATGAGGATACTAAGAGAGCAACCACGAGACTCAAGAAAACTTTCAATTTATGCTCCCATCTTGAACTGGCGATTAACGCCCCCAAGCAGGGGCATATTTTGCGTTTTGAGCGCAGCGAAGCAAAATATGTCCCACTGCCTTGGTTTGTTACAAGTGAATTCGCTGCGTAGCTTCCCAAAGGGCAATTTTGTTTGAGTCGTATGCTAACAGCGATTCCGCCTCAATAGCTGAGCACCACTTT
Source organism: Marinimicrobium sp. C6131 (assembly GCF_026153455.1). Taxonomy (NCBI): domain Bacteria; kingdom Pseudomonadati; phylum Pseudomonadota; class Gammaproteobacteria; order Cellvibrionales; family Cellvibrionaceae; genus Marinimicrobium; species Marinimicrobium sp. C6131. The sequence continues at coordinate 2,573,769 of NZ_CP110629.1, read as the reverse complement.
AGCTCTGTATGCTCAGCAGAGACCGCCTCTCCAGGCTGGGCCTTAACCATAAAAGAGTATTCTGGGATCACGAACGTTCCGTTCCCCCAGTTTTCGTGACCTATGTAGTATATTTTTGGCAGCATACACATGCTTTGCAATTGAATCCAATGATCACCTTCCAAAGAGGCCTCTTCATAGAGCTCTCGTTTAGCAGCCTCCAACGGCTCTTCCTTATCCTCACCACCACCGGATATTGCTTGCCAGTAGCCGCCATCGCTTCGCTTACCGATGAGGAATTTGAGCTCACCATCTGTAACATAATAAGGAAGCACAATAACCTGAAATGGAGCTCTCATTGCCTATTAGACCGACTTGTAACAACATTATTAGACGGAAAATTTCCGTATTTAAAACCGGAAATTTTCCGCCTTTCACATTTGGTTGCTTTTATAACATGCCAGGAAAGCCCCGTCACTCCGCGCTTAGAACGCATCGCTATAACGAGGCTAGGATAAAATACGGAAACTTTCCGCGTGTGGGAGGTTACGTGGAAATGCTGCTAGGCCCCCAGGGTTCTGAGAGCCTGAAGGGGCTTTGCCGGATCAATCGGCTCCGAGGTACCGCTTCCGCTTGTTCGCTTTCATCTTGCTCAAGTCGGCGAGGAACAGGCCATCCAGGCACTCCCCAAAATCCGAATCTACGCTGAAGGCGAGCAGGTGATAACCGCCCTCTTCGAACAGGGCGGGGTAGTGCTTGAACAGCACCGGGAGAGGGTGGCCAGCGGTTTTGAAGGTCATGTTCAGGTGGTCGTAGGCGGCGTCGCGGTCCATGGGGACGAACAGGCGATTGAGGGCCATTCGGCTTTGCGGGTCGATCAGATGCGGGTGGCGGGCGCTGGCGAGGGCGGCGGGCATGGCGTAGTAGCGCTGGTGATAGGCCACCAGAGCGTCGCGCAGCGGTTTGGGGTGGTCGGCGCTCAGGCTGACCGGTCCGATCAGGTAGCGGATGTTCGGGTGATGGCGCAGGTAGGCGCCCAGGCCCTGCCAGAGGTAGTCCAGGCTGGCTTTGCCCCAGTAGTCCGGATTGACGAAGCTGCGGCCCAGTTCCAGTGCCTGTTCCAGGTAGGGTCTCAGTGCCGGCCGCAGATGGAACAGCTCGGCGGTATAGAGCCCTTCCAGTCCGGCTTTCGCGATCAACTCGCCGGTAACGCCAATGCGGTAGGCGCCGGCGATGGCCAGGCGGTTCGGGTCCCAGAGGACGAGGTGTTGATAGCTCTGGTCGTGGCGGTCCAGATCGCGGCGCCGGCCGGTGCCTTCGCCCACTTTGCGAAAGGCAATTTCCCGCAGTCGGCCCAGTTCACGCATGACCGTGGGGTGTTGGTCCCACTGGCAGAGCACAATGGTCTGTCCGTCCCGGGTGTGGCCGAGTTTTTGGGCCTGAGCCAGTTCCTGTTGCAGTTGCAGCGGGTGTTCCGGGTGGGCGATGGTTTTTTCGGTGACGAACAGGGTTTTCTTGCCCCGGCCGAGTTTGTACAGGTGTTTTTTGAGGCGTTGAATCAACGGCTTGTCCGCGAGGTTTTTGGCTTCCAGAGCGCGGGCGGGAATGGGCTCGCCCACCCGAAAGCGGATTTCCGCGGAGCGTTTGTTGAACATCTCATGGGCCAGCAGGGCGGTGGCCAGAGGTTTGAACACGGCGGAGGCGCTGTAAAACAGCCAGGAATTTTTTGCCTGAATGTGGACCGGCAGCAGGGGCGCACCGCTCTTGCGGGCGAAGTGCAGAAACCCGGAGCGCCAGGCGCCGTCGCGAATGCCGGTGGGGCGTGCGCGGGAGACTTCTCCGGCGGGAAAGATGATTACCGCCTGGTCCTGCTCCAGGGCCTGGTGAATGCGTTTGTAACTTTGGCGATAGGCGCCGCCGGTCATGTTGTCCAGTGGCAGCAGCAACTCGCGCAGCGGTTCAAAGGCGCTGAGCAGGTCGTTGGCAACGATTTTGACATCGGGGCGCACCCGGCTGACCAGATGAATCAGGGCCAGTCCGTCCAGTGAGCCGATGGGGTGATTGGCGATGATCACTACCCGCCCCTGGGCGGGAATATTGTTCTGCTCGCGCTGGGGCACGCTGTAGGTAAAGTTGAAGTAATCGAAAATACGCTCGATGAAGTCCAGGCCTCGGGCGCCCCGGTGCTCCTCGAGAAACTGGTTGATGGTCCGCTCGTGAACGAGTTTGCGCAACAGGCCCAGAGTGGGTTTGCGCAGCAGCGGAGCGCTTCGGGCGAAGCGCGGGAATTTGTGGTTGAGCGATTCTTCGATATTGAGCATGGACGGCTGACCTCGGTGGACTCTTCCGCCGAGGCTAGGGCCGAACTGTGACGCTCCGGTGACGAAGCGATGAAGGATTAATGACGGTCCGGGTCCGCGCCGATCAGCCGTTGCAGCTGTGCCTGCTGCTTGTCGAGCAATTGCCGGTAGGGGGCTTTGACACCGATCAGTACACCGGTATCCGAGTCCAGTTCGAGGTGCTGGTGCAGTTCATCGTCAATCAGTTCCGGTGCGATCTCGATACCATTGACGCCGGGCGTTGCGGCGCTCTGCTGGTACTGGAAGGAGGTTGCCAGGTTGGTGTGGGGCAGCGGATGGATACGCGCGGCCAGTTTGAGCTTCGGGCCCGGGTTCAGGTGTGACAGCTCCCCCAGCAACTGGGCGCTGCACAGCGCACGAAAAGCACAGTCGCTGTGGCTTTCGCCGGAGAAGTCGATCAACAGGGTATCGCCCGACAGGGCGACCTGTTTGCCGCTGTACAGTGACAGTATGTTGCGCAGTTGTTGCTCGAACTGGCTCAGTTGCTGAGTGAAACTCTCCTCGTTCAGTTGACGGCTGAGGGTCTCCATATTCAGCAGCCGTAACCGCAGGCGCAGTTGGGCGGGTGGCGGAGCATCGGGCTCGCCGTCATCGCTCGGGTCGTCCGGGGTGGCGCGGGCGCTCGGGTCATCGGGTGCTGACTGCCCCTGAACGATGACCGGTGGCCGGCGCAGTGCGGGTAGCCAGGGCAGGGTGGCGGCCGTCAGGGTCAGCAGGCTCCACAGGAGCAGGAATTGTCGGTCGGCCGGACTCAGGGCGGGTGGAATCATGGCCACCTGCAGATGCCCGGCGATGTTGTCGGCCAGCGCGATGGTGGCGGTGTAGCGACGGAACTGACCGGGCTCGGCCTCGCCAGGAGGGAAGCCGCTCTGCACCAGCAGGCGGTTTTCCACATCGTGGATGGTGGCGCCCATCACCTGTGGGTGGCGGGTCAGTTCCTGAAGTACGACCTGCAGGCTGATCATGTCCTGGCTCAGAGTGGCGTCCACAGCGCGCTGGGCGGTGCTGCGGGCCAGAGTCTGCCCGAAGCGGTCCAGTTGCTGACTTTGGGTGTGCAGGCTGGCTCGGGTGTGTAACCCGGCGGCCAACAGGCCGAGCAGCACAATCAGGGCGGTGCCGGCAATGGGTTGCCAGTGGGGCTTGAGTCGAGCGTAGAGGGCCATGCAGATCCTTGAGTGTGGGTACCCGGTGGGGCACCCGATACAAAGTGGCCTATTTTACGGGCGTTCTTCCCGTGGATGCCAGCGCGTTGACCCGGGGATTTGATAAAGGCCACAGAAACATCAACGCATGGCATCTGTCCCCGGGGAACCGGTATAATTGCCGCCCGTCCCATTCCTTATTGCCAACCAAGTGAGTCCGTGTGAAAGACATCGTACTGATCAACGTTTTCGGGGATGACAAACCCGGAGTGACCTCCTCGCTCGCGGCCGAGCTGTCCGGCTTCGGCGCCAGCATTCTGGATATCGGCCAGGCGGTGATTCACGATGATCTGGCGCTCGGCATGCTGGTGGCGCTAGAGCCCGGCCGGGCCACGGCCGAGACGTTGCAGAGCGCCATTCGCACCCGCGCCGATGCCCTGGGTGTGCGGGTACGTTTTGAGTCCATCGAGCATCGACGCTATCAGGAGTGGGTGGACCAGCAGGGCAAACCGCGGCATATCGTGACCCTGCTGTCCCGGCAGGTGATGGCCGAGCAGATTGCCGAGCTGACCGCGGTGACCGTGCGCCACGGGCTCAATATCGACCACATCAATCGCCTGTCCGGCCGGGTACCGCTGGATGCGCTGGATACGCACAGCAGTGCCTGTGTGGAATTTTCGGTGCGCGGCGCGCCGGCGGACACTCAGGCGCTGCGGGCGGATCTGATGGAGTTGTCCACCCGCCTGGAAGTGGATATTGCGTTTCAGAAGGACACTCCCTACCGGCGCAATCGCCGCCTGGTGTGTTTCGACATGGACTCCACCCTGATTGAGGCGGAGGTGATCGATGAGCTCGCCAAAGCCGCCGGCGTGGGTGATGAGGTGATTGCCATTACCGAAGCGGCCATGCGCGGGGAGCTGGACTTTCAGCAGAGTTTCGCCAAGCGCCTGAGCCTGCTCAAAGGGTTGGATGAGTCGGTGCTTGAGGGTATTGCTCGCAACCTGCGCCTGACCGAAGGGGCGGAGAAGCTGATCGCCACCTTGAAAAAGCTGGGTTACAAAACCGCGATTCTCTCGGGAGGCTTCGAGTACTTTGGCCGCTTTCTGCAGCAGCGCCTGGGTGTGGATTATGTCTACGCCAACGAGCTGGAGATTGTCGACGGCAAGGTGACCGGACAGGTATCGGGCACGGTGGTGGATGGCGCGCGCAAGGCGCAGTTACTCAAGCAGTTGGCGGAGCGCGAGGGCATTACCCCCGAGCAGGTAATTGCCGTGGGTGATGGCGCCAATGATCTGCCCATGTTGAACGCCGCCGGTTTGGGCATCGCGTTCCGGGCCAAGCCGTTGGTGAAGGCCTCGGCGGAGCATGCGATTTCGACCTTGGGGTTGGATGCGATTTTGTATTTGTTGGGTTTTCGCGATCGGGAGCATGGGGATTTGTCGTAGGGTGGTGACGGCGGATGTTCGGACAATGGTAACGGCGGATGCGCCTTTGGATTATCCGCCCTACGGCCGAGCGCAGCGGTATAGATCCGCGTAGGGGCCGAGCGCAGCGATTAGGCGCCGCATCCGCCGTCACCCAACCATGAGTGCACGACAATCCGAAAATCCGCGTAGGGCGGATAAGGGCGAAGCCCGCATCCGCCGTTACCGTTGCCGAACTCAACTCTCCATATTGAAATCGTAATCCATCGACTTGCTCGGCTCCTGCAGATAATACCCCTGAATGTAATGCACCCCGGCCTGCCACAGGGTCGCCAACACGCTGGCGTTTTCCACAAAGGGCACCACCGTGGTCACGTCTTCCTCGTGCAACTTCTTGATCAGCTCTACCAGGGTATCCGGACTTTCATTGTTGTTCTGGATGTCCTGGGTAAATGAGCCGTCCACTTTCACAAAGCCCAGTGGCACGTGCTTGAAGACGTTGTAGGGGTTGAGTGAGCAACCAAAACCACTGATGCTCAGACAACTGTTGAATTTCTCCAGATGCTTGGCGAACGCCTTGGCCGCGGTCAGGTGATTGGTGATATCCACCTCGCTGGCCTGGAAGACGATGGCATCGGTGGGCAGTTTCGCGGCCTTGAAGGCGACCCGCAGCCAGGGCGGCAGGCTGTCGTCGCACAGGGACTGGCCGCTCAGGTTGATGATCAGCTTCGTGTGGTTACCCTTGCTGCGATGCTGGGACAGCATCTTGATCGACTCCAGAACCACCCAGCGATCGATTTTGTGAATCACGTTCATCTTCGCGGCGGCGTCGAGGAACTCGGTGGGGGAAACCTCTTCATCGTCGGCGTTCAGCAGGCGCAGCAACACCTCGTAGTACTCGTCGTCCGAGCCCCGCAGGTTGATGATCGGCTGGAACAGCAGACGGAACCGGTCATTGTCCAGAGCGTGCTGCACCTCGGCCATCACATCCCGCTCTTTGCGTTCATCAGCGGTCATTTCCGGCTCGTACAGGCGCGCGGCGTTACCCTGGCTTTCCGCGCGGACCTTTTCCATGGCGCTGACCGCCTGTTCAATCACGGACTCGGCGCTGGAGCTGGTGTCGTTGATCAGGGAAACGCCGATGCTGGCGGTCAGTTGAATGGTCTTGCCGTCCACATCGACGATGTGGTCTTCGATGGCTTTGCAGATTTTCTCCGCCCGCATGACCGCGGCGTCGGGCTTGATGTTGGGTGCGAGCAGAATAAAGGCACTGTCGCCGAAACGGGCCAGCAGATCATTGTCCTGGGCGTGCTCACGCAGTAACGTGGCGATGTCGCTCAGGGCCATGTCGGCACCGGCGACGCCGAACGCGGCCTGGACCTGTTCGGCGTAGTGGTCGATGTCAATGTAAATCAGGCTGGCTTCCGCCGGTTGCTTGCCCCCCTCACCGGTGAGCATCTTTTCCAGGCGGTCCACCAGATACTGGCGGTTGTACAGCCCGGTGGCCAGGTCCTGCCATTTGATCTGGGCGATTTGCGCTTCCAGTTCCTCGCTGGTCTCGGCGACGCCGGCACGGGCCAGAAACTGGATGCAGGGCTCTTCATCATAGGTGGCCCGGGAGACTTCCAGGCTGATATGGGTGGTTTCGCCGTTGTGTTTGACCCCCTCAAACTCGACCTTGGTGGTCTCGGCGTCATCGCCTTTAAGGGTGAAGTTTTTCAGGAACTGCTTGAGCTGTTTGTGATCCTTTTCGGCCACCATGTCCATGATGGGCAGGCAGTCGATATCATCGCGATCCTCATAGCCGAACAATTCGGCAAAGGATTCGTTGGCGTACAGGTACAGGCCGTCCTGCACGTAGGCGATGGCATCCCGGGAGCTGTCCAGCAGGGCCTGGCTGCGGCGCTCGGCTTCGCGGAAACGGCGGTCGGCGATGCGTCGTTGCTGACGCTGCTCCCGGTTGTCCATTTCGCGCTGGATGACCAGCAGCAGGTGCTGGTCTTCGTCCAGGCGTACCACATCGGCTGCGCCGAGTTTCATCCCGTCGACCACGGCCGCGCTGGTTTCATCGTCGGTTTGCAGGATCACGGCCACATCGCGGTTCAGACGGCGGATCTGCCGAATGGCGGATTCGGGGGTGACATTGGTGGTCTTGTCATGACCAATGAGCAGGTCCCAGGTCTGCTCCTGTAGCAGCTTTCCCAGGCGTTCCTCACTGTCGACGTGCTGGGCGCGACTGGAGCGCCCGGCGTTGTGGAGCATGCTGGTCAACCGCTCGGCCTCTGAGCGGGAGTCATTCAAAATCAGCAGGCGGATTGTCTCGTTGGAATCCATAAAAGGTTACTGCACTCTCTTGCAAGCCTGACCTGTGTCTGTGAGGCCGCTCGGTCGATGAATGCTTCCGTGCGTCGGACAGGGGTTGTCATCCCTTTAATCCTGTTCGTTTCAGCTATATTAACTGATTGACAAATACCCTCAATACCAATGTTGATATATCCGCCAACAACCCAGAATTGATGGTCATTTTGTGAATCAGCTTTCCGTTTGCGGGACTGTGGCCCTATAAGTCGTCGCCATCGCCCGCATCTCCCTGGCCGGGCATCAGCTCGCGGAACTCAAACTGGCTGATGGCGCCAGTGGAAAAACGTCGCCGGGTGAGTTGTACGGTGGTCTGGGTTCTGTGGTTGTCTTCCTGTTGACCGCTGTTGCGCCGGTACAGGCGCACTTTGCTGTATTCATGAAAGGTTACGGCGTTGGTAATCAGGGTGGCCGGCTGGTTGATGGCTTTCAGCGGCGGAATTTCCAGCGCACGCAGGAACTCTGAAAACCCCCCGGTTTTGTAGATCACTGCGGCCCCGAGGGGCGATGCCTGAGGGGCGAGCGTCTGTACGCCAATCAGGGTGGACTCCCGGGACTGTTGAACCCAGCGAACCACACCGATGCTCCATTTCAGTCGGCCCGCTTCCTGCAGGCCCAGTAATTCTCCCGCCTTCAATTGGGCCGGAACCTGCTCGCGCCACTCCAGACAGTAGCCCCCCAGGCTGACGTCCACGATGGGAACCTGAAAAGTCGGGTGATCGCCCCGGTAGTCCTGCTGCTGACGCTGGCGGATGTTGTGTTCGATGTTGAAGGTGGCCAGATGATCGCCAGCCAGTTTCCCGCCGCCGGCGTCGAACGCGGAACCCCAGGGGTCCGGCTCGGCGGTGGCCGCCGTGGGCAGGCGTCCGCCAAACAGACCGTCTTCCTCGCGGTGCACATGGGTGGCCTGGTTCATAAACAGCTTGAAGGGCTGCCCACCGGCCATCTGGAAGTGCACGTTGGACAGGCCGATAGTGACATTCATCTGCCCGCCGCTGGCGCGTCGTTCGAAGCTGCGCTGGGCAAGCAGGTGCCAGGAGTGGCTCAGGTGCTCGTTGAGCGAGAGCGTCAGTCCCAGGCTGTCCCGGCCACCGCCCGGACGGGCGCCGAGCGATGCCCGGGCCTCTTCCAGCGCGGTGACCACCGGTCCGGTATCGAGCTCGCGGATGGCACCGCCGGGTGCCTCCGGTAGTCGGGATTTGTATAACGGGGCGCTATCGCTGTCCAGCACAACCGCAAACAGGTTGTCCTCCTGGACCGGGTCATAGGCCACCATGTGCGCCAGTGGCGCCAACTGCTCCAGGGCGTCGTAGGTGTTACTGACTTCGGTCTGGCGCAACTGGTTGGGGCGGGCGCTGGCGAGTAACAGCAGGCGCTGGTAGCAGCGTTCAATGGTGTTGGTCAACTGGTGACCGGGCAAGGGTTCGGTCACCGTCTGTCGGTGAACCTGCCACTGCTCGGCCAGTTGGTACAGGGTATGGATTTCCAGCCACAACCGGCTGGGGACCGGGGTGTACAGTTGGTAACTGCGCAGTAGTAGCAGACCCAGGCCGGTCATGGCCCGGTGCAGCGCCAGAGCGCGCCGGTTCTGCAGGGTCTCGGCATCCCCCTTGGTCACCTGCCCGAGTTCACGCACCGTCACCAGGTAGGCGTTGCTCATGTGTTTCTGCAGCGCCTGGGCGACGGTAGCGGTTTTGCGGGCGGCCTCGGGCAGGATCAGGGGCTGGTTGAGAAACTGTGGCGTCAGCCCCTGAATGGCCTGTTGAACGGCGGGCCGCAGCGCCTCGAGCATGTCCAGGCGCACCTGGGGAGTCGTTTTGAGCCGGCCGATTTCCGGGAGGGCCTTGTACAGCAGACTGCTTACGAAACTGATGCGGGTCATGGGCAGGGCGCGTACCCAGTCGGCGACTTTGCCGGCCTTGGGGGCACAAAACGACAGTGTGTCCAGGTCCTGGGGCGGGACTTTGAAACGGTTCAGCAGCTCGTTCGGCGGCATGTCGGCGGTCATTCACTATCCTGTCTGGGGCGGTCGCCGTGCCATGGGGAGGTGGCGGTCCGGCTTGAATTGTCCTGACTATAGCAGATCGCTCCGCCGGTAGCAGAGCAGGCTGGTGGACACGGCTCAGGCGATGGGGGTCTTGTTGGGCTCCCCGGCGATTTCCCGCACCAGCCGGGGTACCAGGTAGCCGGGCAGTCGGGCGCGCAGGCGGTCCATCAGGACGAGCGCCTCATGCTCCGGCACGTCAAAATGGTGGGCGCCGGCGACCGGGTCAAGCAGGTGCAGGTAATAGGGCAGTACGCCCCACTCAAATAAACGCTCACTCAGCGCAGCCAGGGTGGCCGCCTGGTCATTGATGCCCCGCAGCAATACCGCCTGATTGAGCAGCGTAATGCCCGCCTGGCGCAGACGGCTCAGCGCGGCTCCCACACTGTCATCAATCTCACGGGGGTGGTTGCTGTGGATCACCAGGGTGGTGTGCAGGTGATGGCCGGTGAGCCAGTTCAGGCAGTCATCGTCAATCCGGTTGGGCAGCACGATCGGCAGGCGGGTATGGACCCGCAGGCGTTTGATGTGGGGGATGGCCGCCACCCGCTCGGTCAGCCAGGCCAGTTGCCGGTCCGGGGCGTTCAGCGGGTCGCCGCCGCTGTAGATCACTTCGGTGATACTCTGGTCGGCGGCAATGTAATCCAGTGCCTCCTGCCAGCGGGCCCGGCCCGGGTTGTTGTCGGCATAGGGGAAGTGGCGACGAAAACAGTAGCGGCAGTTGATCGCGCAGCCGCCGGACACAATCAACAGCACCCGCCCCTGGTATTTGTGAATCAATCCGGGGTGAGGGTTGGCGTCGGCTTCGCCCAGGGGGTCCCGACTGTAGCCCGGGGCCGCTTGAAGCTCCTCGCCCAGGGGCAGCACCTGGCGCAGCAGTGGGTCATCCGGGTCGCCCTTGCGCATCCGCTCGACAAAGGCGCGGGGCACCCGCAGGGCGAAGTCCTGGCTGGCGGCGAGGGCCGCTGGCAGTTGGGTCGGGTCCAGCTCCAGCAGGGCGATCAGTTCCCCGGGTGAGCGAATGAGATCCGCCAGCTCGTTTTGCCAGCGGGGGGCACTTTTGCCGGCGGGGGCCTGCCAAGTGGCAGCAGTTCGATGTATCATGTGCGCCTTTTAATCCAGAGAAGCGAGAGGGCGTAATGGCCACCTATTCTATCAACGATTTCCGCGTCGGTCTGAAAGTCATGCTCGATGGCGACCCCTGTAATATTGTCGAGAACGAGCTGGTCAAGCCGGGCAAGGGCCAGGCCTTCAACCGGGTCAAGCTGCGCAACCTGAAAACCGGGCGTGTGTGGGAGCGTACCTTCCGCGGCAGCGAGAGCCTGGAAGGGGCCGACGTGACTGACCTGGATATGGAATACCTCTATAACGATGGCGAGTTCTGGCACTTTATGGAGCCTACCACCTTTGAGCAGCACCAGGCGGACAAAAGTGCTGTGGGCGATGCGGCCAAGTGGCTCAAGGAGCAGGACAAATGCGTGATCACCCTGTTCAATGGCGCCCCGTTGGCGGTGACGCCGCCCAACCACGTGGAACTGGAAGTGACTGAAACCGATCCGGGCCTCAAAGGTGACACCGCCCAGGGCGGCACCAAGCCCGCGACCTTGAGCACCGGTGCGGTGGTGAAGGTACCGCTGTTCATGAATGTGGGCGATGTGGTCCGTGTGGATACCCGCACCGGCGAATACCTGGGCCGTGCGTCCAAGGACTGATGCCTGGCCACACCATCCGACGACCCGTCGGGTGGTGCCCCCCTCCCTTATATTCCCGATGTTCCGCCCATGATTGATTGGCAGCCCTCCGCGTCACTGGAGCTTGTACGTCTGCGCGCCCGCGTGTACCAGCGTATCCGACAGTTTTTTGCGGAGCGTGAAGTGCTGGAGATCGAGGCGCCGGTGATGGGCGCCGCGGCGGTGACCGACCCGTTTATCGACTCGGTCACCGCTCAATGCGGGGGACGTACCTATTATCTGCAGACCTCGCCGGAATTTGCGATGAAGCGCCTGCTGGCGGCGGGGGCGGGGCCGATCTACGCCCTGGGCAAAGTGTTCCGCAACGGTGAGCGGGGGCGCAAACACAATCCGGAGTTCACCCTGCTGGAGTGGTATCGCCCGGGCTGGGACGATCGGGACCTGATGCGGGAGGTCGAAACGCTTATCGAGTTGCTGCTGCCTGGACTTGAGGTGACCTACCTGAGCTATCGGCAGTGGTTTGAGCGGCACCTGCACATTGATCCCCACACCGCCACCGCCGCCGAATTGGCCACGCTGGCAAAGGAGCGTATCACGATCGAGGCGGAGGATGAGGACCGGGACTTTTGGCTCGATCTGCTGGTCACCCATGAGCTGGAAGCCTCTCTGGGGCAGGGGCTGACCTTTGTGTACGACTATCCCGCCAGTCAGGCCGCGCTGGCCCGCCTGGCCACCGACGATCGGGGGCAGACCGTGGCCCGGCGCTTTGAAGCGTTTATCGGGGGAATGGAGCTGGCGAACGGTTACTGGGAGTTGACCGATGCTGAAGAACTGCGCCGGCGGTTCCTCGCCGATCAGCAAAAGCGCCGCGCTCTGGACTTGCCGGTGTACCCCTCGGACGACAAGCTTCTGGCCGCCATGACCGCCGGACTGCCCGACAGTGCCGGTGTGGCGTTGGGGGTAGACCGGTTGCTGATGTGTTTGAGTGGTGCGAAACAGATTGCCGATGTCCTGGCCTTTGACGTCGATCATCTTTAAAGCCCCTGACCGGTGCGAGCCTTCATCATAGCGTCATACTATGACGACATTAGCTTGTGAACCGCCGGGCACCTGATACGCTTAATAGTGGGCAGCGCGGTAAATTCCGTAACACAAGGAATTTACCGCGCTGCCCACCAGGTGCCGGTAGTTCCCTGTGGGCTGCATATTACGGTCAGGTGTGCGTGCAGACGGGACGACACCCTCACAATGACAACTCAGTGAGGTAGGCCGTCATGAAGATCATTTACGACGCGTCGATTCCCGCCAACGACCAGCCCCTGGTCATGACCCGAGGCGATCAAGAACGGGTGGAGATGCATTTGCGTCAGGATGAGCAGCGACATTTCACGCTGTTTGCGTTTGCCGGCGATCATCGCCGACCGGCAAGAACCCAGCAGCAGGGCCCTTATCACTGCCTGGAGCAGGCCAATGGCGCTCGGCGGGCAATCGCCGCCGCCTTGCGAACTCAGGGGTACCGGGTGAGTGACGACGTTCACCCCGTGTGGTGCCTGGAGGCCCAGCGGTGTATCAATGCCCTGCGGGAGGCGCACCAGCAGTTCCCGGTCAGCTACAAATTTGACCCCAAGGATGTGTACCTGGACTGGTGAGGGCGGAACTACTGCTCGCTGTCGTCCTCTGACGTGGTCGACACGCCCAGGCGGGCGGCCTGACGGCGCCAGCGGCGTCGAGCCAGTTCCTGCATGTCCCGGGTCTTGTCTTTTTCGTCCACGATTTCCAGTCCCAGCAGTGCCTCCAGAACGTCCTCCAGCGTAATAATGCCCACCACGGAGCCGTACTCGGTGACCACCAGAATAATATGCGTCTGCTCCCGCAGAAACTCTTCCAGTGCTTGTGTCAGAGGCATGCTGTCGAGCAGCGCGGGAATGGCGCGGCGATGACGCCGCAAGCGCTGATCGCCTTCACCCCGGGCCTCCGCCAACAGCAGATCATCCAGTAACACAATCCCGTTGATATTGTCCGGGTCCCCGGCATACACCGGAATGCGGGAAAAGGGCACCGAGTGGCGGCTGGCCAGAAAGTCGTGAATGGTCTGATCCTCGTCTGCGGAGAACAGAACGGTACGCGGTGTCATGGCGTCCTTGATGGGAGTGTGGCGCAGCAGGAGGAGGTTTTTGAGAATGCCGGATTCACGCTCATCCAGGTGGCCTTCCTCGGAGCTCAGGTCGGCCATTACCGTCAGTTCGTGCCGGTCCAGTCCGGACGACTGATTATCGCCCCGGGTGATCAGCCGGGTAATGAACTCGGACATCTTGATGAACGGGTAGAGCACAATAATCAGGTAGTGCAGACCGTACGCGGTCATCGGCGCGAGCGCACGCCAATAGTAGGCTCCCAGCGTCTTGGGCACAATTTCCGACAACACCAGGATCAACAGGGTCAACACGGCTGAGAAAACACCGAGATAGGCGCTGCCAAACACCACGGTAGCCTGGGCGCCGGCGCCGGCGGCGCCGGCCGTATGGGCGATGGTATTCAGGGTCAGAATGGCGGCCAGGGGACGATCAATGGTGGTCTTGAGTTCCGCCAGAAGCAGGCCGGAACGTTTGCCTTCCTGTTGCTTCAGACTGGTGTAGGCGGTGGTTGTACTCAGCAACACAGCCTCGGCCACCGAGCATAAAAACGATACACCCAGGGCGATCAGAACATAGACAATCAGCAGCGTCATGGTGTGGCTCAGGTTGGTGGAGACGGGGTGCTCTGGATGATAACAGGGGGAGGATCGGCTGCCCACCGCGGCGCCGACAGGGAGAGCGCTCCGGGGAGCGTCTCATGCCCCGGGGGATAGGTCGGCGGCCGTGTGGATCTGATTGCCGCCGGCTTCCTTGGCCCGATACATCGCCTGGTCCGCGGCGCGAATCAGGTCGGCGTCGGTGATGGCATCGTGCGGGTAGAGCGCCAGGCCGATGCTGGTGGAAATGTGCATCGGAATTTGCCGGACCTGAAACGGTTGGGCGCAGGCGTGTCGAATTTTCTCCGCGACGGTGCGGGCCTCGTCGGCACCGGTTATGTCGTCGAGCAGGACCACGAACTCATCGCCACCCATTCGGGCGACGGTATCCGCCGCGCGCAGGTTGACAGTCATTGCCTGGGAGACCTGCTTGAGCAACTCATCGCCCAGCTCATGCCCATAGTGGTCATTTACCACCTTGAAGTCATCCAGATCGATGAACATCAGCGCCAGTTGCGTGCGGTGGCGCTGGGCGCTGCGCAGCGCCTGCTCCAGGCGGTCGGCGAACAGCGCCCGGTTGGGCAGGTTGGTGAGTGGGTCGTGCTGCGCCATATGGCGCATATGCTCTTCAATCTGTTTGCGCTCAGTCACATCGCTGATAAACCCGTACCAGCGTGTGGTGCCGTCCTCCAGCCGTTCCGGCTGGGCGTTGCCTTCGAGCCAGTGCATTCCCTGGATCGGCAGGACCACCCGGAATTCCGTATGCCAGGTGGTGAGATGGCGGGCGGACTGAATAATCGACGCGAACAGGTCGTTGTAGTCTTCCGGATGTACCCGGTCGAAAACGGCCTGGATATCTTCACTCGCCTCGGTCGGCGTGATTTCCAGGTACTCTTCGATGCGTCGACTGGAAAACGGCATGCGGAAGCGGCCATCCGGGGCCATTTCAAACTGGTAGATGACTCCTGGGGCCTGAGCCGTCAGGTTGTCCAGCAACTGAACCCGCTCCAGGGTCGCCTCGCCTTCGGCCCGGGCTTTATACACTTGGCCGATCTGGTAACTGACCACCTGGGCGAGCAATAGCACCTCAATCAACACCGCCACCATGCCGAGGTGCTCGACCAGAAAGATCGGGTTGCTGGTGCTTTTCATGGAGATGGCCAGTAACGCCGGCACGGCAAAGGCGGCGTTGGCGAACAGATACAGCCGCGCCACTTTGCTGCCCTGCAGGCTGCGGGCGATACCGCAGGTCAGCCCGTACAACGCAAAGATGGCGACACCCACCCGACAGAACTCGAGCGACCAGTTGGGAGCCAACAGCGCCATTGGCCAGAAGCTGACCAGTACACCTATCGCGCCCATGCCAAGCCAGAACAGAGCGGGGTGGGTGTCCCGGGTGATGCGCAGCAGCCGAATGACAAAGCCGATGTATACGACGTTCGAAAACAGAATGGGGGTGCTGATCAGGTAGAACCAGGTCCAGCCAAACAGCTGGCTGTAGACCAGGAGGGCGGCGCCGTTGTAGAGCAGATTGCCGAGTATGAACAGCGCGTACAGCAGGTCCGTGTGGGAGCGGCGCCACACCGCCATGACGGCGTAATAGAACATCAGCGCGAAAAATATGCCCAGACCGACCAGAGTCAGGCTCTGGGTGAGCGGGATGCGGCGTTCGTAGTCCTGGCGCTCAAACAGGTAGGGCTCGGGCAGGGCCAGGTAGAACGGGCTCTCCATACGGGTGAGTATCCGGAACTGACCGGCGGGCAGGTCCAGCGAGCGGCCGTGGCGCAGGAAGTACTCGTAATCCTGATGGTGTTGCAGACCGCCACTGATCTCGGTGATCAGGCGGTCATCGTCATCATAAACGCGATGAATAAACCCGTTCAGGGTAGAGGAACTGGCAAAATCCAGAACCAGCTCGGCGGGTTCCTCCAAAGTCACATCCAGTTCGTACCATAGCACTCCGCCGCCGGCCGGCTGCACAGCAACGGTAGTCAATTGATCGCGGGGCGGGGCAACCGGTGTCACGGCGCCGTCAGGGGGCATTGCGATCCAGCGGCCGGACTGATGCAGGTGGCGGCCGGGCTCGGCGGCGGTCAGCGGTAGGGCCCACAGCGTGAGCAGGCTGAGGCAAAGCCCGACGACAAATGACACTCTCAGCAAGCAGGCGCCCTCGTGAGTTTGGGTGGCTCGGGTGGGTGGCGGTGAGAGCCACTGTGACAAGCATCGGCCAGAAACGGTGCGCTGGCAAATCGAATCCGCATCGTAATCGGCAGGTTGAGCGATTGGGGGCTCACCGTCCGTGTGGCGCATTTTTCATGTCTTGCGGCAAAATAGCAAGGGTTACGAGTCCTGTGCAGAAACTGAACGCCATCGCTGAACCCCGCTGTGGTCGTGGTCTGCGTCAGTTACCCAGCAACCATTCACACCCTTTTGCACAGATTCTGTGGATAGCAGCCTGCCTGTGGATAACCCGGGTTGCGGTGCTGAATGCCCGAGTTTGCGTTAGAATGCCCGGCTAACTGATGATTTGGAGGTGGCTTTATGGAAACCCTACCCGAGACATTACGGGAAAACGTCCGGCTGTTGGGCGAGCTGTTGGGGGATACGGTTCGCGACCACGAGGGCGAGGACCTGTTCCAGAAAATCGAGGATATCCGCCAGTTGGGCAAGGCCATCCAGCAATCTGAAGAGGAAGACTCCACCCCGCTGGTCGAGCGGCTCGGCGAGCTGAATGATCGGGACATCCTGCCGATTGTGCGCGCCTTCAACCAGTTCCTGAACCTGGCCAATATCGCCGAGCAGGAGTATTCCTCCAGCGCGGAGGCGGAGCCGGATGATGGTCTGAAAAACCTGTTGCTGGAGCTGAAAGACACCTACGGACAGGAGCGCCTGAGCGAAGTCATCGGCGACCTGAATATCCAGTTGGTGCTCACTGCACACCCCACGGAGGTGACCCGGCGCACCCTGATTCGCAAGTACGATCAGATCGTCCACACCCTGAGTGATCGCCAGCGCGGCAACCTGCTGACCTACGAGCAGGACAAGCACCGCGGCCGGCTGCATCGGCTGGTGGAAGAGATCTGGAGCACCGATGAAATCCGCTCAGAGCGCCCCACAGCGGTCGATGAGGCCAAGTGGGGATTTGCAGTCATTGAGAACAGCCTGTGGCAGGCGGTGCCGGACTTCATCCGTCACCTGGACCGGCTCTGCTGCCGCCATCTGGACCACTGTCTGCCAGTGGACCTGCAACCGTTCAGTTTTTATTCCTGGATGGGTGGCGACCGGGACGGCAACCCCAATGTTACCCACAGCGTGACCCGTGAGGTGTTGCTGCTGGGCCGCTGGATGGCAGCCGACCTGTACCTGAAGGATATTCAGAGCCTGAGCAACGATCTGAGCATGCACGAGGCCGGCGCCGAGCTCAGTGCCCGCTTCCCGGGCAGCCCCACGCCCTATCGCGACCTGCTGGACGAATTGCGTCTGCGCCTGCAGACCACCCTGGAGTGGACCGAGGCGCGCCTGGAAGGCCGCACTCCCGAGTGGAACGATGCGGTCATCACCGAGCGTAAAGATCTGCTCGAGCCGCTGATGATGTGCTTCGAGTCGCTGCGCGAGGTGGGTTTCCCGCACATCGCCAACGGCCCGGTACTGGACAACATCCGTCGGGTGCAGAGCTTTGGTATCAACCTGGTGCCGCTGGATATCCGTCAGGATGGCGAGCGGCATGTGAAAGCAATGGATGAGTTGACCCAATACCTGGAGTTGGGCAGTTACCTGGAATGGAATGAAGAACAGCGGCAGGAGTTTCTGCTGGAACAACTCAACAGCAAGCGACCGCTGTTGCCGGCACGCTGGCCCATGAGCGAAGAGACCGAAGAGGTGTTGGCCACCTGCAAGGTCATCGCTCAGGAACCCCGGGAAACCCTCTCCCACTACGTGATCTCCATGGCCCAACAGCCCTCGGACGTCATGGTGGTGGCCCTGCTGCTGCGCGAGTGCGGCATGACCTGGAATATGCCCATCGTGCCGCTGTTTGAAACTCTGGACGATCTGGACCGCGCCCCCAAAGTGATGGGCCGGTTGTGGCAGATTCCCTGGTATCAGGAATACACCGCCGGGCGCCAGACGGTCATGATCGGTTACTCCGACTCCGCCAAGGACGCCGGAAAGTTCGCTGCCACCTGGGCCCAGTACAAGGCTCAGGAAAAGCTGGTGGACATTGCCGAGCAACAGAACATCAAGTTGGTGCTGTTCCACGGCCGGGGCGGCACCGTCGGCCGCGGTGGCGGTCCGGTGGAAAAGGCCATGGCCTCCCAGCCGCCGGGATCGGTGAAGGGCCAGATCCGGGTGACCGAGCAGGGCGAAATGATCCGGTACAAGTTTGGTCAGTCCCGCGTGGCGTTCAGCAGCTTTTCCACCTACGTATCGGCCACCCTCCGGGCCACCCTGATGCCGCACAAAGGGCCGTCCCAGGAGTGGCGTGACCTGATTGAGCGCATGGCCCAGAGCAGCCTGGAAGCGTACCGCAATGTAGTGCGGGGCCATCCGAAATTCGTGCCCTATTTCCGCAGCCTGACGCCGGAGCAGGAGCTGAATCTGTTGGCTCTGGGCAGTCGCCCGGCCAAGCGCAAGGCCACCGGCGGGGTGGACAGCCTGCGGGCGATTCCCTGGGTGTTTGCCTGGATGCAGGTACGGCTGAACCTGCCCTCCTGGCTCGGCACCCGTCAGGCGCTGGAATACGCGTTGGAGAATGCGCCATCCACGCTGGTGGATATGCTGGAAAACTGGTCTTTCTTCTCCAGTTTCCTGGACCTGCTGGAAATGGTGGTGGGCAAAGCGGATCTGCCGATCTGCAGCTATTATGAGAAGGAACTGGTGCCGGCGGAGTTGCATGGCCTGGGGCAGCAGTTGCGCGCGGACTTGAGTGCACTGGAAGTGCTGATCAACCGGATCAAGCATCAGGACGAGCTGCTGAGTGAGGAGCCCATGCTCCAGCGGGCGTTGCGGGTGCGCAAGCCCTACATGGACCCGCTGAGCTACCTGCAGGTCGAATTGCTCAAGCGCTATCGCAGCGGCAAGGAGATCAGTCCGGAGCTGGAAAAGGCGCTCAAGGTGACCATGGCAGGTATCGCCGCAGGAATGCGCAACACCGGCTGATCGTGTGGCTGTGCCCTATGCCCCCGGGTCGAGTGTGCTGTCACTCACTCGGGGTGCCGGTTTTTTCCGGTATCGGATTCGGACGCGCTGGTTCGCCGGACGAGCGTCTCCAGCGTGTCATCCTCCCCGGCGACCGCGATCTGATGGTCGATCTGAACGTGTATCAACGTCTCATCGCCCCGCTCATCGGTCATCAGCAGGTTCTCCAGTCGTGTCGCAATCTGCTTGACCAGATCCTCGGCCTCATGCTCCGTGCCATCGGGTAAAAACAGCGCGAACCGGCGCCCTCCCATTCGCGCAGCGATCTGGCCGGGGCGCAGGTAGCGGCGCACGGCCTTGCCGACCCGTCGCAGAATGTCGTCTCCGGCCTCGAGTCCGAGCTTCTGGTTCAGCTCTGTCAGGTTCAGTACCCGGAGGCCGATCACGACGGGCTGCTGGCCAGCGGCAAGCGCCTGCTCAAGCAGGGGGGCGCAGGTGGCAAAGAAATAGCGGCGGTTGTAGAGTTGAGTGAGTTGGTCGACGGTCGCCAGGTCCCGCTCGATCTGCTGGTAGCTGCCGAGAATCAGGCGGTTCATCCGGTAGGCGCGCCCCAGCTGATACAGCCCGAGGGCCGCGATCAGCAGACCGACCGGAATGCACAGGAAGCTGATGGCCTCGGTGAGCCATCCGTGCGGTTCAACCAGGTCGTTGATCAGTGCCTGCCAGACGCCGACAAAGTTGAGTCCGAACCCGATGGTGAGTTTACTGGCGATCGGTCGGCGCACCGGCAGGTAGGCCGCCGTGGCAAACAGCAGAAACGCGGCCAGGCAGAGGCTCAGATCCCGCAGAGTGCGAGGCCAGTCCACATTCTCCGGGCGCAGCGGAGGATTAGTATAGAACAGCAACAAGGCCCACGCGAACGCCAGCAATGCGGTCAACAACAAGGTGGAAAAAGCCAGCGAGAAGCGACTGAGCATGATCGAGTCTGAGTCCGGGGTCGTTTATCGTCAGTGTAGCAGGCGCCACAGTGCGGCGCTGAGGGTTACCTCGCGGTGCAACAGAGTGAGAAATGGTTATGAGCAGTGATGAGCGCGATGAATGGGCGCTGTTTGAACGGGAAATGCGCGATGTGCGCCCGATCAATAGTGAGCCCAGAGTGCCCCTGAACAAGTCGGATGCGCCAGCGCAAACCCTGGCGCAACGCCGGGAGATGGCGGTGCGCGAGGTGGTGGGGGCGGAGAGTAACTTTCTGTCCGGGGATTACGTGCCACCGGTCGACCCGCACGACCACCTGGCGTTCAAGCGCGACGGCGTTCAGAACGGGGTGTATCGCAATTTACGCTTGGGCAAATATACCGTGGATGCCCGTCTGGATCTGCACCGGATGACGGTGGAGGAGGCGCGCCGGGCGGTGTTTCAGTTTGTGCAGGATTGCATGGCACAGGATATCCGTTGCGGCCTGATCACCCACGGCAAGGGCGTGGGGCGCGAAACCCCGGCACTGCTGAAAAGCTGCGTGGCACACTGGTTGCCCCAGATGCACGAGGTATTGGCAATGCACTCAGCTCAGCCCCAACACGGCGGTAGCGGCGCAACGTATATCCTCCTGCGCAAGAGTGAACGAAAACGCCAGGAAAATTGGGAACGCCAACATAAGCGCCGCGGGTAGTGAAAGGACTTCGTATTGGAATGCTCCGCCTGGGTAACCCCTTGTGAGACACGCCGTAAATACATCCATGTAGGCTCGATCGCCTGCCGTCCAGGCAGGCGACGGTCTCACAAGGGGTTACCCAGCCTCCGCGGTGCCAACGTAACGTTTCGGGAACTAGCTACCGCGCTAATGTCTGAGTGTGGCACTGAGGGACGGGGAGGGAATGCCCTTTCAAGACCGTAAGCGGAGGGACTCCGCGCGTCGAGCCCCCAGGGATGGGTTTACGGCGTGTCTTGAAAGGGTATTCCCTCCCCGGCCCGGAGGTGAAGACTACTGGTGTCCCTGCACCAAAACATAAGGCTTGATTACCAGAGCCCAAACCTCGGCATCGGCCTCAAACCACGCCTGCGCCTGGGCGTCGCTGACCGCATCCACCTTGCCCTCCTCCATCCAGGCTTTGAACTGATCGGCATTATCCCGGGACAGCTCAGCGCCGACTTTTACCAGATCCAGCTCCGGGGCCACCGCAATGGCCCGGCCGGCGGCGAAAAAACGCTGCAGCTCCCGCCAGGGAATGGTGGCCGTTTCCAGATTCAGGGTCGCTTCCAGAGGTAGAGAATCGTCAGTCATAAAATGCATTGGCTTGGTGAGTCGGTTCAGACAAAACCGTCAGATACGACGGTTGCGAAAGGCTCGGGCCACGCGGGAGGCATTTTCCCGCTCAAGCGCGGTGCAGATGCGCTCCCCGGCAAGGATGAGCTTGTCCAGGTCCACGCCGTGCTCGATGCCCAGGCCGTTGAGCAGGTAGACCACATCCTCGGTGGCCACATTGCCAGCGGCACCCGGTGCGAAGGGGCAGCCTCCCAGCCCGGCGACAGCGCTGTCGATGGTGGCGATACCGGCATTCAGCGCCACCAGAATATTGGCCAGCGCCTGGCCATAGGTGTCGTGAAAGTGCACGGCCAGTCGTTGCGGGCCAACTTCCGGGAGCAGGTGCGCCAGGAGCCGCTCGGTATCGCCCGCAGTGCCCACACCGATGGTGTCGCCCAGAGAGACTTCCCGGCAGCCCATGGCCAGCAGCTCACGCGTCAGTGTCAGTACGGCACCCGGGGTAACGGCGCCCTCATAGGGGCAGCCCAGCACACAGGAAATGTAGCCGCGCACCGGTAGGCCCACGTCGGTGGCGGCGGCAATTACCGGCGCGAACCGCCCCAGGCTCTCGGCGATGGAGCAGTTGATGTTCTTCTGGCTGAAGGTTTCCGAGGCGGCGGCAAACAGGGCCACTTCATCGGCGCCGACGGCCAGTGCCCGCTCCAGCCCTTTCATGTTGGGGGTGAGGGCGGCGTAGGTGACGCCCGGACGGCGGTTCATGGCCTGGAGCAGCGCATCGCTGTCCGCCATCTGCGGTACCCGCTGGGGGTGGACGAAGCTGCCGGCTTCCAGATAGTCGAGCCCGGCGTCCGCCAGATCCTCCAGCAGTTGGTGTTTAGCGGTGAGCGGGACGGGGTGGGGTTCGTTCTGCAGCCCGTCACGCGGGCCGACTTCGATCAGCCGGACCCGCGTGGGGCGTTGGGGGTGTTGCTCAACCACGAATCAGTTGATGTCGAAATCGCTGCGCCGCAGCATTTCCGCGTGGCTCAGAGAGCGGTCGATCTGCTGTACATCGGCGGGGGTCAACATACCGGCGACCTGACGCAGCTCAAAGCTGTTGATGATGTAGTCGTACAGCGCGTTCTGGTAATCCCGCTCGGCCTGGTACACCGCGCGCTGGGCGAGCAGTACTTCCACCAGGTTCCGGGTACCCACTTCGTAGCCGGACTGGGTGGCTTCCAGAGCGCTCTGGGCGGAGACAATGGCCTGTTGCCGTGCCTTGACCTGGGCTACGCCGGTTTCCACCGACAGGTGCAGGGCGCGGGCCGACTGGATCACGGTGCGTTCGGTCCGATTCTGCTCGGCGCGGGCCTGCAGGTACTGGGCGTTCGCCTGGCGGCGCTCGGCAGAGGTGCGTCCACCGGAAAACAGCGGTACGTTCAGGCTGAGCATGATGCTGCTGCCTTCCGTTTCGGTGTCACTCTGGATGCTGCCGATCTGGCCACCAAAGTACTGGGACCCCTCGGTGGCGGTATCGCTGTAGGTCGCCGAGGCGCCCAGGGTGGGCAAGTGTTGTGACTTGGCGGCCTTGGCGGTCTGCTCGGAGGCTCGGGTGTTGAGTTGGGCAGCCTTGAGGACGTAGTTGTTTTTCAGCGCGAATTCAACCCACGCGTGACGATCAGCGGGCGTAGGGCTCACCACCGGGAAGTCCTCCTCCAAAGGAGCGATAGCATCGTGTGGCTGACCGGTCAGCACCTCCAGCGCTTCATAGGCAATGCCCAGGTTGCCCTGCGCCTGCAAAGCCGCGGCGGCGGCACTGTCGTAAACGGATTGGGCTTCATGGACTTCGGTAATGGCGGTCAGCCCCACTTCGTAGCGCTGGCGGGTTTGTTCAAGCTGTTGCTCCAGGGCCTTTTCTTCGGCAAGAGCCGTTTCCAGGTTTTCTGCTGCACGCAACACGTTGAAGTAGGCTTCAGCAACACGGACGATCAGCGCCTGCTGGTCAGCGCCAAACTGCACTTCCGCCAGCTCGCTCAGGGTGCCACCGCGCTGGTAGTTGTACCAGGCGGCCATGTTGAACAGCGGCTGATTCAGGGAAATTTCCCAGCCGGAGTTTTCCCGCTCCGTCTCCTGGGTCACGTCTTCCATGTTGTCGGTGGTGTCCTGATTGCTGTCGGAGTAGTACACCCGGGCATCAATCTGCGGCAACAGGCCGGCGCGGCCGAGGGTTCGGTTTTCCAGTCCCGCCTCGTAGGCGGCTTCGTCGGCTTTCAACTGCGCGTCGTTTTCCAGCGCCAGTTCATAAATGTCCAACAGCGAGTTGGCGCTGGCCGTAAAGGGCACCAGGGCCATCAGACCGAGAAACCAGAGGGATCGGGTTGTTTTCATGTGAGTTCCTGTCCGTTGCAATCCAGAGTTGGGGCACCGTCGAATGGTAGGCAGTCTGCGAGTTTACTCACTCGGCTGCGGCAGGTCGAGCCTGTGCATGAATGAAGTTGTAAAAAAGGGTAAAACGTGTAAACCGGGTTCATCTGTGAGCGCTCTGGGTACGCTCGCTTTACAGTCGTGGATGACTCGCCTAGACTGTCACGCATTCGTCGGGGTGCCCGCCTTGAAAGGCCGGCTGAGATCTTACCCGTAGAACCTGATCCGGTTAATACCGGCGTAGGGAACGAAAGCGCAACAGCCTCTCTGGTGCCTGCCACCATTGTTTTATCTCCTCTTGGCTTATAGCTGACGTTTCCCGCGCCACTGTCTTCGGGAGTGGAACGCGTGAACGATTTCTTGACCTCATCCAGGCCCGCTGGTCCGCCAGTGGCTCTTACCATTGCCGGAAGCGACAGCGGCGGCGGTGCGGGCATACAGGCCGACCTGAAAACGTTTGCCGCCCTTGGCGTTTACGGTTGCAGTGCGCTGACTGCGCTGACCGCCCAGAATACCCGGGGCGTGCAGGCCATCCAGGTAATACCTTCGACGTTCGTCAGCCAACAGTTGGATTCAGTGCTGACGGATTTTTCCGTGCGTGCCATAAAAACCGGCATGCTCGCCGACGCTGCGACTTTACGTGCGGTGGTGGCGGGGTTGGCGCGCGGTTGCAACGCGCCGGTGGTGGTTGATCCGGTGATGGTGGCGACCAGCGGTGATCGTCTGCTGAGTCTCGAGGCCGAAGCCCTGCTGCGGGAGCAACTGCTGCCTCGCGCGGACCTGCTCACTCCCAATCTCCCGGAAGCGGCCGCCTTGCTGGGCGAGGCACCAGCGTCTGATCCGGCCAGCCAATGGCGCCAGGCCGAGCGCTTACTGGCGCTTGGTCCCAAGGCCGTGCTGCTCAAAGGCGGCCACGGCGGCGGCCCGCTCGCCCAGGACTTGCTGCTGGGAGCGGATTTTTCCGAGGTGTTCAGCCGGCCACGGCTCGATACGCGCAATACCCATGGTTCCGGTTGCACCCTCTCGGCCGCCATTGCTGCCCACCTTGCGATGGGGTTCAACCTGACCGACTCGGTCGGCGCCGCCAAAGATTACGTCCACCGGGCCCTCGTCAGCGCCGCTGACTGGCGGCTCGGCCAGGGGGCGGGACCGCTGGATCACGGGATTCCGTCTCCAGACCGCTTTCACCAGAGCTCCTCCGGGTCGGTGTCTCGCGCCACCCGCTCCACCCCTTTCAACCCGCATCAAGGAGAATCCCAGCTATGAGCCATTCGTCCAATCGTTCACCGTTGAGCCACTCGGCCCAGGTGGATCCTCACTCCGTTGCGCCCCTGCCTGGCTCCAGTAAAGTGTATGTTCAGGGCTCTCGCCCTGACCTGCGGGTGCCCATGCGGGAGATTCACCTGAGTCAAACCGCCACGGAATTTGGCGGAGAAGCCAACCCCAGTGTGCGGGTATACGACACCTCCGGCCCCTACTCGGACCCGGAAGCGCGCATTGATCTGCGCCGCGGTCTGCCCGGCTTGCGCAGCCTGTGGATTGAAGAGCGAGGCGATACCGAGGTGTTGCCGCAGGCCAGTGCCCGTTATACCCAGGCACGCCTGACGGATCCCGGGCTGGAAGCGCTGCGCTTTGATCTGCATCGGCCGCCGCGTCGCGCCAAGGCCGGGGCCAATGTTACCCAGATGCACTACGCCCGACGCGGCATCATCACGCCGGAGATGGAATACATCGCCATCCGGGAAAACATGGCGCTGGCCCAGGCGCGTGAACGAGGGGAGGTACAGCACCCCGGGCAGTCCTTTGGCGCCGATATTCCCGATGAAATTACCCCGGAATTTGTCCGCTCGGAAGTGGCTCGGGGGCGGGCCATCATCCCGTGCAATATCAACCACCCCGAGTCCGAGCCGATGATCATCGGCCGCAATTTTCTGGTGAAGATCAACGGCAATATCGGTAATTCCGCGCTGGGGTCCTCCATCGAGGAAGAGGTGGCCAAACTCACCTGGGGCACCCGCTGGGGCGCGGATACCGTGATGGACCTGTCGACCGGCAAGCACATTCACGAAACCCGCGAGTGGATCCTGCGCAACTCCCCCGTGCCCATTGGCACCGTGCCGATTTATCAGGCGCTCGAGAAGGTGGATGGCGTGGCCGAGGACCTGACCTGGGAGGTGTTCCGGGATACCCTGATCGAGCAGGCCGAGCAGGGCGTGGATTACTTCACCATTCACGCCGGCGTGCTGCTGCGCTATGTGCCGCTGACCGCCAAACGGGTGACCGGCATTGTCTCGCGCGGTGGCTCGATCATGGCCAAGTGGTGCCTGGCCCATCATCAGGAAAACTTCCTGTACTCCCATTTCGATGATATCTGCGAGATCATGAAGGCCTATGACGTCGCCTTCTCGCTGGGCGACGGCCTGCGTCCGGGTTCGGTGGCCGATGCCAATGACGAGGCCCAGTTCGGTGAGCTGGAAACCCTGGGAGAGTTGACCCATCGCGCCTGGGAGCACGACGTCCAGGTAATGGTGGAGGGCCCCGGCCATGTGCCCATGCAGATGATCAAGGAAAACATGGACAAGCAGCTCGAGGTCTGCGGCGAAGCTCCGTTCTACACCCTGGGGCCCCTGACCACCGACATCGCACCGGGCTACGATCACATCACCTCGGGTATCGGCGCCGCCATGATCGGCTGGTATGGCTGCGCCATGCTCTGCTACGTCACCCCAAAAGAGCACCTCGGGCTGCCCAACAAGGACGATGTCAAAACCGGCATCATCACCTACAAAATCGCCGCCCACGCGGCGGACCTGGCCAAGGGCCATCCGGGCGCCCAACTGCGCGACAACGCCCTGTCCAAAGCGCGTTTTGAGTTCCGCTGGGAGGACCAGTTCAACCTGGGGCTGGATCCGGACACCGCCCGCGCCTTTCACGATGAAACCCTGCCCAAGGAGTCGGCCAAGGTGGCTCACTTCTGCTCGATGTGCGGCCCCAAGTTCTGTTCCATGAAAATCTCCCAGGAGGTGCGGGATTACGCGGCGGCACAGGGCAATGAGGTCACCGAGGAGGCCGTCCGGCTGGTGGATGTGGAGGCCGAGATGCAGGCCAAAGCCCGGGAGTTCCGCGAGCAGGGCGCGGAGTTGTATCAGAAGGTTTGAGAGCAGGGTACCCGGCATCGCGCCCTCCGGGGTGGCGTCATCCGCCGTTCCGAACCTCTCTACCCCATCAAAAGGTGGCCGAATGGTATCGGGCTACGTAGTATAGAAGCCTGAATTCACTGCAAAGGGCACGGTGTGCGGTGCTTTATTTCGGAACCCTTGCTTCAGGGATGAAGCGAGGGAGCTCCAGGGATGGATTCATCGCGTTTCCGAAATAAAGCACCGCATGCCGGGCCCGTTGGCTCTACGAAGCTCTTACCACTCGTGACCAAAAGGCCCACCATGACCCACTGGCAAAAACCCCCTTTCACCCGTGACGACGTCCAGATCACCCAGCGGGAAACCCTCTACAAAGACTTCTTCCGGGTCGACAAAGTCACCCTCAAACACCGACTTTTTCAGGGCGGCTGGACGGGAGAGCTCTCCCGGGAACTGTTCCTGCGTGGCCCCGCCGTCGGGGTCCTGCTCTACGACCCCAACCACGACACCGTCGGCCTCATCGAACAGTTTCGCGCGGGCGCCCTGGCCGAACCCGGTGGCCCCTGGTGCATGGAAATCGTTGCCGGCATGATCGAAGACGGCGAAACCTGCGAAGATGTTGCCCGCAGGGAGTCCATCGAGGAAGCCGGTGTCGAGCCCTACCATATGGAATATATCGCCAACTACCTGCCCAGCCCCGGCGGCAGCGATGAAAAAATGCACATCCTCTGCGGCCTGGCGGATCTCAGTCAGGCTGGTGGTATTCACGGGCTGGACGAAGAGCACGAAGACATCAAGGTCCACGTACTGGCCGCTTCGGAGGTGTTCGCCCACCTGTATGAGGGACGCTTTAACAGCGCCGCGGTATTGCTGTGTCTGCAGTGGTTGCAGCTCAACCACGCCCGGCTGAAGCAAGGCTGAATCGATAAACTCTGGTAGACTGGGCGTTAGATCCTTTGCGGCGGGCTTGTCGATCCGCCGCCCCACCCATGATTGTGTCAGGGTGCATCGCCTCTCAGCGATGCGCTTCAGGGGCTTTTATTGTGGGTGTCGGCAGAGCCGTCAAGGTAGTAGAGGACCGTCAAGGTAGCAGAAAACTCAAACTCACTCGGAGACCGACCGGGCATGGTCAAAAGCCGTTACAAAGTGAACCTGTCGCGCCAGCTGGCGGAGTGCGAGGCCAACTACTGGCGTCTGCGCAAGCTGTTGCCCGAGGACTCGCTCACGCCGGGTGCGCAGTGGCAGTTCGCGGTGGTCAGCGGCGAGCGGCACTGGCAGACACGCGTGACGGTCATTGAGTGCTCCCGCTACACCACGACCGTCCAGTTGAATCAGGTCCAGGCGGATGAGCCGGGAGCGGAGTGGTTGCGCGCGCCGCAATTGACGGTCCGCCTCTACCAGGATGCCGAGCTGGCGGAGGTTCTGGCCTGGGAGCGGCATCGCCGTTTGCAGCCGCGCTACGAGTACCCCAACCAGGCCATGTATCACCAGGACGAAAAAGCCCAGTTGAACCGGTTTCTGGGGGAATGGCTGGGCTTATGCCTGGAGAAGGGCCACTCTCTGGAAACGGTCTGGTAGAAGATCACATTTTTCTGATAAATGTTCCGACACCGGTCGCATGCGTCTTGCACCGCCTCCCACTTGTGGTTATTCTCGAAAAAACTTCAGCCATTCGGCGGCGCTTGAATCTACTCCCGTCTAGTGGCCAGAAGCAGAATCAACCGGATTATCGAGACGTTCGTGCGCCTGATTCAAATTACCGACTGCCATTTGGGCCCGCTGTCTGACCCCTCGCTATTGGGGTTGAACACCGACCAGAGCCTGGACGATGTGTTGCGCCTGGTAGCCCGGGAGCAGACGTCCGTGGATGCCATGGTGTGTACCGGCGATATTGCCAGTGATGCCCACGAAGAATGCTACGGGCGCTTTGTGACCACGGTTCGCAATCACTTTTCTGTTCCCCTTGGATGGTTGCCCGGCAACCACGATTCAGCGGCCATCATGGCCCAGTTGGAAAGCGAGTTTGTGCCCGAGTCCCGGGTCATGAGTGTCGGGGAGTGGTTGGTGGTTCTGCTCGATTCCGCCGTGCCGGGACAGGTATACGGCCACCTGGCGGACAGCGAGCTCGATTTCCTGTCCCAGACTCTCGCCAGTAACAGCCCCCGCCCAACCCTCGTCATGCTGCACCACCAGCCCGTGCCGGTAGGCAGTCGCTGGATTGATGAATACATCCTCAAAAATGCCGATGATTTCTTCGCCATCATTGATGCGCACCCGCAGGTGAAGGGTGTCTCCTGGGGGCATGTGCACCAGTTCTATCACGGCGAGCGCAACGGGGTGCAACTGTTTGCCACGCCGGCCACCTGTATCCAGTTCAAGCCGGGCAGTGAGTCGTTTGCCGTGGATCGGGCCATGCCCGGTTACCGCTGGTTTGACCTGCACGACGATGGCCGCCTGGACACTGGGGTATCCCGGGTAGAGGACCAAAAGTACCAGATCGACTATCAGTCGGCCGGCTATTGATGGTGGCGGTTTGGGCTTGTCCGCGCCTCGTCTGATTTATATCCACGGTTTTCTCAGCTCGCCGGCCTCCTTCAAGGCGCGGCAGATGCAGGCCTGGCTGGCCGAGCATCGCCCCGACATCGACTACCGTTGTCCGCACCTTCCTCCTTACCCCCGCCTGGCGGCCGAGCAACTGGCGAACCTGGCTGATACCGATGGCCCCCTGTACCTGATGGGCAGCTCCCTGGGCGGCTTCTGGGCCACCTGGCTGGTCGAGCGATACGCTGCCCGTGCGGTACTGATTAACCCGGCGGTCAGCCCCTGGCAATTCATGCCGGATTATCTGGAGGTTGACCTCAAGGGCTATCACACCGATGATACCTACCGCCTGAGCGCCCATCATGTGGATGAAATCCGGGCCTATGAGGTCGAGCCGCTGAACCACCCCGAGAATCTGTGGCTGTTGGTTCAGACCGGGGATGAAACCCTGGATTACCGACAGGCGGTGGCCAAATACCAGGGTGCGAGACAGACGATCGAGCCCGGCGGCGACCACGGTTTTCAGGGCTTCGAGCGGTATATCCCCGAAGCGATGGCGTTTCTCGAAGGGCGGTAACGGCGGATGCGACGTCTTCAAAGCCGTGACCCAAGGCAGCACAACCGAATCCAACAACAAGACCGACGACAGAGTTAATACCCCGATATGGCGAACTACTCCTCGGAAGATATTGAAGTACTCACCGGGCTAGACCCCGTCAAAAAGCGCCCGGGCATGTACACCGACACCACCCGGCCCAACCACCTGGCCCAGGAAGTGATCGACAACAGTGTCGACGAAGCCCTGGCAGGGTATGCGAAAAGCATTCAGGTGGTGCTGCACAAAGATCATTCAATCTCCATCTCGGACGACGGTCGAGGGATGCCGGTGGATATGCACCCGGAGCAGGGTAAGCCCGGGGTCGAAGTCATTCTTTGCACCCTGCACGCAGGGGGCAAGTTCTCTAACAAGAATTACCAGTTCTCCGGCGGTTTGCACGGGGTGGGCGTGTCGGTGGTGAACGCGCTATCCCAGATGCTGGAAATCACCATCAAGCGTGATGGTCAGGTGCATCGCATGGGGTTCAAGGATGGTGACAAAGCCACCGATCTGGAAGTAATCGATACCTGCGGCAAACGCAATACCGGCACCAGCATCCGCTTTCTGCCCAACCCGAAGTATTTCGACTCGCACAAATTTTCGGTCAGCCGCCTGCGCCACAATCTGCGCGCCAAGGCCGTACTCTGCCCGGGGCTGACGGTCACCTTCAAAGACGAGCAGTCCGGCGAAACCGATGAGTGGTTCTACGAAGACGGTCTGCGGGACTACCTGCAGGGCGCTACCCAGGGCTGGGAAACCCTGCCTGAGCAGCCCTTTGTCGGCGAGTTCTCCGGTAAAACCGAGGGCGTCAGCTGGGCGGTCCAGTGGCTGCCGGAAGGGGGCGAACTGGTTCAGGAAAGTTACGTGAACCTGATTCCCACCGCCCAGGGCGGCACCCATGTGAACGGTCTGCGCACCGGTCTGCTCGATGCGTTGCGCGATTACTGCGAGTTTCGCAACCTGCTTCCCCGCGGCGTCAAGTTGGCCCCGGAGGATGTCTGGGCCAACTGCAGCTATGTGCTCTCCTCCAAATTGGCCGACCCGCAGTTCTCCGGTCAGACCAAAGAGCGGTTGTCGTCCCGCGAGGCGGCGGCGTTTGTCTCCGGTATTGCCAAAGACGCCTTTGCCCTGTGGCTGAATCAGCACACCGAAGACGGCGACAAACTCGCTGAGCTGTGCATTAACAATGCCCAGCGCCGGGTGCGTTCGAGCAAGAAAGTCGCCCGTAAAAAAGTCACTCAGGGGCCGGCACTGCCGGGAAAACTGGCGGATTGCTCCAGCTCTGACCCGTCGCGCAGTGAGCTGTTTCTGGTGGAGGGGGACTCCGCGGGCGGCTCCGCGAAACAGGCGCGTGATCGTGAGTTTCAGGCGATCATGCCGCTGCGCGGGAAAATTCTGAACACCTGGGAGGTCGATGCCGGGGATATTTTCTCCAACCAGGAAGTACACGATATTTCCGTGGCTCTGGGGGTCGACCCCGGCGCGGCGGATCTGAGCCAGTTGCGCTACCACAAAATCTGCATTCTCGCCGACGCCGACTCCGACGGCCTGCACATTGCGACGCTGCTGTGTGCGCTGTTTGTCCAGCACTTCCGCCCGCTGGTGGAAAACGGCCATGTGTTTGTCGCCATGCCGCCGCTGTACCGTATCGATGTGGGCAAGGAGGTGTACTACGCGCTGGATGAGAGTGAAAAGAACGGCGTGCTCGACCGCATTGAGGCGGAAAAAAAGAAGGGCAAGGTGAACGTGCAGCGCTTCAAGGGCCTCGGTGAAATGAACCCCCTGCAGCTACGCGAAACCACCATGGCCCGCGATACCCGGCGGCTGGTTCAGTTGGGTATCGACGATATCGAAGGCACGATGCAGATCATGGACATGCTGCTCGGCAAAAAACGCGCTTCGGATCGCCGCGTCTGGCTTGAAAGCAAAGGCAACCTGGCGGATATCGCGGTTTAGTACAGAGAAGGTTCACCCTCGGGGCGGGTTTTGAAGCGCCGGTGTACCCACATGTATTGCTCCGGGCAGGCGCGTACTCTTTCCTCGATAAACTGATTGATCCGCCGGGCATCCGCCGTCTCATCGCCTGAGGGTAACTCCGTCAGCGGCGGGTACACCTTCACGTCATACCCCGAACCGTCCGCCCGGCGGTGATGGGTGAAAGGAATCAGTTGCGCCCGGCCCATGCGTAGCAACTGCGAGGTGGCGGTAATTGTTGCCGCCGGTACACCAAAAAATGGTACAAACACGTGCGGGCGACGGTCGCCGTAATCCTGATCGGGGGCGTACCATACCGCCCGGCCCTGGCGCAGTCGGCGTACCATATGCCGCATATCTTCCCGCGCAATGGCAATTCCGCCTTGGCTGAAGCGCTCCCGACCGTGGCGCTGGATCAGATCGTACACCGGGTTATTGTGGGGCCGGTACAGACCGTCAATGGAATGGTTCAAACACACCAGTTTGGCTCCCAGGTCCAGGTGGGTGAAGTGCATCGCCATAAACACTACCCCCTGGCCCGAGGCCTGGGCAGCTTGCAAGTGTTCCAGCCCTTCCACGCTGTGGCATAAAGACATCAAACGTCGACGTGGCCAGAACCAGGCGATACCGGTTTCGAGCAGTGCTATCGCTGTGGACTCAATGTTGCGTCGGGCCAAGTTGGTCCGTTCCGGCTCAGCCATGTCCGGAAAACACAGTGAAAGGTTGCGCAACGCGGTACGCCGCCGACCTTTGGCCAAGCGCCAGACGAGTTTCCCTAGCCCTCTTCCCATGGCCATCTGCACCCGGTAGGGCAACTGGGCAATCAGCCACCACAGGCCAAAGCCGACCCAGGTCAGCCAGTAGCGAGGGTGAAACAGTTGGCGGGAGACACGCGGCATTTCGATAAATCCTCAGACACACAGAAAAGGCGCTATTCTACCGTGTATGATGGCGCGGGGGGTGCCTGTGAACTATGTTAATATAGACGCCACATTTGAAGTTTTACCGGGAGTAAGAGGACGGCCCTTGTCCCATCATCAGTCATTGCGAGAGGCGCTGCGCGCGGCCACTCGTGCGGAGCATAAGGCACTCGAGGCCCAACCGCTCATGCAGCGACTGCTCTCCCCGGAACTCACCCTCATCGAATACGGTCAGATCCTGCGGGCTCAGCGGGCATACTACCGTGCCCTGGAACCGGCGCTAATGCCCCTCGAGCAGCAACTTCGAGCGCGTTTTCCCGAGGTGGGCTATCGTTACCAGTCTCGCCTGGCGTCACTGGATCAGGACTGCCGCGTGCTGCAATTGCCGGATGATCACGATATCCGCACGGGCGCGAGTTGGCGGCCTCCGCTAGACTCTACGGAGGAGGCGCTCGGCGTGCTGTATGTGCTGGAAGGTGCCAGCCAAGGGGGGCGGGTCATCGCCAGGGCATTGAACCGTTCCCTGGGTCTGGAGAGCGGTAATGGCGCCGACTTTTTTCATTGCCATGTTACCCAGGACGGGTGGGCCCGCCTTTGCCCCTGGCTGGAATCCATTCCTCTGGATGCGACATGGCATTGCGCGCTGACCGGCGCCAAGGCAACCTTTAACGGGCTGAAGGCCCATTTTGATCATTGGCAGAGGCAACTGAGTGACCGCTGAAACCCCGAAGTGTTTTGCGGACGAGCTTCAGGCAGCGCAGGAAGAGTGCGCGCGCGAGCCCATCCATATTCCCGGCGCCGTGCAGAGCTTCGGAGTGCTGCTGAGCTTTGATTCGTCAATTCGGCGGGTCTGGCAGGTTAGCGCCAATGTTCGCCAGCACCTGGGGTTGACGGTGGACGAGTGCCTCGGGGCCAGTGCCGCGGGCATTCTGGGCAGCAGCCTGCTGGGCAGGATCCGGCGCGGGCTGGCCAATTCCGATCGTCTCCCGGGAGCGATGACCGTCACCCGCAAGTTGGCTGGCATCAGCCGTAAGCTGCACGTGGTCGCCTACCGCAGCGGCGATGCGGTGATCGTGGAGCTTGAACAACTGGAAGGTTCGGCGCGCTATCGCTGGTTGTCCCTGGTCAACGACTGGATTGCCAAGCTGGTGGAAACCCGCACCGAGGATGAGGTCCTCAATCGGTTGTGCGATGCCGTCCGGTCCATTACCGGCTACAACCGCTCGCTGATTTACGCGTTTGATGACGACTGGAATGGCAAGGTGCTTGCCGAGAGCCGCGATGAGGTGCTGTCTTCCCTGATGGGGCAACACTTCCCTGCGTCCGATATCCCGCCCCAGGTTCGCGCCATGTACGGCAACAATCGCATTCGCGTCATTGCCGATGCTCAGGCTGAGGCCGCCCCGCTCGTGCCGGCGATGAATCCGGCCAACGGCAGCCCGCTGGATCTGAGCCAGGGCTATTTGCGAGCGGTATCACCGATTCACTGCGATTACATGCACAACATGGGGGTCCGATCGTCCCTGTCGGTCTCGATCTATTCCGACTCCCGGCTCTGGGGGTTGGTCAGTTGCCACAGTAAAGAGCCCCTTGTCCTGTCTCCGTCGGCGCGTGACAGTGTGGCCACTTTGGTTGAAGTGGCCAGTCAGCGCCTGTTTCTGCTCAAAGCCGAGGCTAACGCCCACTACCGTCAGCAGATTCATGATAATCGGGTTCAGCTCGCCCACGGGGTGCAGGAGCGCCACGCCCCGCGAGATTTGGTGCAACAGCACGCCGAGCACTGGCGGCAACTGTTTCGGGTGGAAGGAATTGCGCTGGTGTACCTTGGCGAGATCACCCGTTCCGGCAAAACCCCTGACGAAGATCAGGTGCGCGAGCTGACCAATTGGCTGGACGCTGAGCTCAAAGAGCCGGAGCCCTGGACCACCACTTCGCTCAGTGCCTCGGGCTACCCCGGGGCAGAAGCGATAGAGAGCTGTTGCTGCGGACTGCTGGCCATGCCCTTGCTGATTGATATGGATGCCCGGGGCTGGCTACTGATGTTTCGTCCCGAGCAGTTTGAAATGATTCCCTGGGCGGGCAAACCCGAGAAGTTCGCCGAAGTGCGCGATGGGCGCACGGTTCTGTCGCCGAGAACGTCCTTTGCCGCCTGGGTTGAAGAGGTCAGCGGCAAGAGCTCGCCCTGGCACCCGGCGGAAATCAATGCCGCCCGAGATCTGGGGGATGACCTGGCGGTGATCGCCGCCGCTCACGAAATTACCCGCCTGAATGAGTATTTGCGGCGGGAACGTAAAGCGCTCGCGGAGGCGAATCAGCACCTGGAGAAAGTGGCCAATACCGACTCCCTGACCGGCACCCTGAACCGTTATCGGATTGAGCATCTGGTACAGATGAGTATGGCCAACGCTGAGCGTTACGCTCAGCCGTTTTCCCTGCTACTGTTCGACCTTGATCACTTCAAGCAGATTAACGACACCTATGGCCACGATGTCGGTGACCGGATCCTGAAAACCCTGGTCAATTCGTTGACCGACGGACTGCGCGAGGGCGACCAGTTGGGTCGCTGGGGCGGCGAGGAGTTTCTGGTGCTCGCCGCCAATACCGTGTTGGACGATGCGGCGATTTTCGCCGAGCGGCTGCGTGGGCTGGTGCTCGCCACCGAATTCGGTCTGGACGAGCCGGTCACCATCAGTATCGGCGTGGCCGAGTGGGGCAAGGGCGATACCATAAAATCCCTGCTGGTGCGCGCGGACCGGGCCATGTACGAAGCCAAACACTCCGGGCGCAACCGGGTCTGTCTCGGGCGCATCGATCAATAGTGTCCCGGCCTCGCCTCCCCCGGAATGGCCCGAAATGATAATATGGCCTCCTCATTTGTCAGGTTTGGAGAACAGCGTTTGAAAGTCTCTGTCATCATGACCACCTACAACTCGCCGGTGTGGTTGGAAAAGGTCCTGTGGGGGTACAGCGTACAGACCCATAAGGATTTCGAGATCGTGATTGGCGACGACGGTTCAACGGATGAAACCCGCGAGGTGATCGAGCGGGTAAAAGCCCAGACCGGGCTGGGGATTCGGCACATCTGGCAGGAAGACAAGGGCTTTCGCAAATGCCGGATCCTGAATAAATGTATTCTCGAGGCGGATTCAGACTATCTGGTATTCACCGATGGGGATTGCATCCCCCGGCGCGACTTTCTGGCCGTACATGTGGCGGAAGCCCGCCCCGGAACCTACCTGTCGGGGGGCTACCACAAGCTGCCCATGGCCACCAGCGAGCAGATCACCAAAGACGACATCATCAGCGGGCGCTGTTTTGATCTGGGGTGGCTAAAAGCACACGGACTAAAACGCAGTCACAAGAACCTGAAGCTGACCGCGACTCCCGGGCAGGCGAAACTGCTCAACCGGATTACCCCCACCGCCTGTAATTTCAAGGGCTCCAATGGCTCGGTCTGGAAGCGCGATGCGCTGGCCGTCAATGGCTTTGATGAGCGTATGCCCTGGGGCGGGCTGGATCGTGAGTTCGGGGTGCGCCTGATCAATTCCGGGATTCGTCCCAAACACGTTCGCTACAACGCGATTGTGATCCACCTGGACCACCCTCGCGGTTACAAGGACCCGGACAAAGTGGCGGCCAACAAAGCGTTGCGAGTCCGCAGTGAAAAAGAGAAGCTGACGCGCACCGAGCATGGCATTGAGCAGTTGTCTCAAACCGATTGAAGCCGCTTGTCACTGACGAGGCGTGATTGCTGATCCGTCTACTTTTTTCCGAAGTGCCGGAAGAAAAACAGCTCGATGCTGTTGAGGTGTTTCAGCCACCGCTGCCCTGATAGCGGGGTATACCGCCAGGGAGTGGGTGGCGCCTCTGCGTCACACGCCAGATAATCCTCCGCAATGGGCAGTTCGCCCGCCGGTCGGTTCAGGAACGCTTCGCTCTGTTGCTCGGACCAGATCCGATACGGATAAAACCCACACTGAATTTTCGCCTCGGCGCGCTTGAGTGCCCAGGTCTTCCGCTTGCCTCGATAAGCGGGCACATTGGGCAGCCACATCGCGAAGGGTGAATACAGGTAGGGCATGGGCCCGAACAGGCGGCTGGCCTGTCGATCGTTATCCGGCTCGGAGGACTGGAACTGCCAGCCCGACTTGAGCAGGCGTGCCGGCGAAGTGATGAGCAGGTCCGAGTAATGTACGCCCGCGCTTTGCCCTCGATTCTCCCGATATAGCAGCTCGGTCGATTGATCGTCGGTAGATTTGAAGGGTCGACGATTCTTTGCCGAGGCGCGCAGAAAGCAGGGCTGGACGAAACCCAGCGTGGGAGTTTCGGCAAACAGCCGTCGTAGTGAATCGATTTCCCGATCCAGAATCGGGCGCACCACCTGGGTGTCGTCCTGTAAAAAGCACACCAGCGGTTCATCTCGCAAGATCTCAATGGCGCTCTGCATGTTGTGGTACAGGCCACCGTGCTTGGTCGAGCCGGCCTTGTCGGGTGTGACCACCCGGTGCGCTTTCTCTATCTCCTTCAACACGGCCAGGGTTTCCGCATCTGAGCTATCGTCGTCAAACACCAGAATCCGGGCGTCGGGCCGGCACTGCTCAATGGAGCGTACGCAGTTGCGCAGAAACGGGCCCCGGTTGAAGGAAAAGATACAGAAAATCATGAGTTCACGACTCGTCCCGTTGGTGGGTTTGCCAGCACCACAACCACACCAGTATCAGTGGCAACCAGGTATAGAGCCACATGGTTTTGACCGAGATGATCAGGGTGTAGGTGTTGGTGGTGACCAGCATGATCACAGTGCCGAAAATCCCCAGCAAATACAGCTTGGCGATCCGGCTGGTGTTGGCCCGATAAATGCCGCTCAGTACCAGCCCCAACAAGGCCATCAGAGTGCCCAGGCCAATCAGCCCGGTCTGGACAAAGGTGCCAAGAAACAGGTTGTGCGGTTGGGCGGTGCCCAGGCCGGATTCGGAGTAGATTTTCAGCCCTGCGGCGGTTTGCTCCAGATCCGTGGCGGCACCGTGGCCGAACAGGAACGACTCGGGAGGATGCTCCAGGTGAGCCGTCCAGAGTAACAGGCGGTAGGAGGTACCGCGCTCGGCC
This sequence comes from Marinimicrobium sp. C6131, assembly GCF_026153455.1. Lineage (NCBI taxonomy): Bacteria > Pseudomonadati > Pseudomonadota > Gammaproteobacteria > Cellvibrionales > Cellvibrionaceae > Marinimicrobium > Marinimicrobium sp. C6131. The sequence goes on along the minus strand of NZ_CP110629.1, from coordinate 2,535,962 downwards.
ATAAACTGGATGAACTCCTCAATACCATAGAGCCAGAGCACACCGGCGAGCGCGAGTACCAAACAGGCAATCGCCAGCGACAGGATTTTCCAGTGTCGGTAGGCGATGGCACTGACTACAAAGCAGTAGGCAACCGCTAACGCCAGCGCCAGGGTGGGCCCCCGACTGCCGGACAAGAGTGTGCAGGCACAGGTGATCAGCAGTGCGAACAGCAGCAGGGCGATATCTTTGCGGTCCAATGCGCGGCGTTGATGCCAAAACAGAAAAGCGCCAATACACAGGTACATAATCAGTACCGACACGCCTTCGATGGGCTGGTAGAGGGCGCCGATACCATAGAGGCGCCCGGAAAAGCCGTTGAATACGCCAAAAATGATTAGCGCGGAAAGCCCGCCGAGCGCCACGCTGCCCAGGATAAAGCGCCCCAGGAACAAGGGTTTGAGCAATAAACTGGGCAAAGCGGCAAAAAGTACCATGACCAGCAGGGAGGTTTCAAAACTCCAGCGCACCGCTTGAAGGTGTTGCCCGCCGTCGGCCTGGCTGACAATCAAAGAGCTGGCAGTCACATAGAGCAGAAAGCCGGCGCACAGGCGCAGCAGTTGGTCACCAGTATCAATGCTTAGCCGTCCCATGCTCCAGAAAATCAGTACTGGCAACCCCAGCGCCAGGTGAAACCAGGCTTTAAAAAGGTCCGGGTGAGGGGAGATGGCCGACAGGGCAATCCAGATCAGAAACAGGGTCGGCAGGCGGCGCTGATAGCCGGACGTCGTTTGCTCGTGAGCACTGGGTGTCATTGCGTGGTGATCCATTCTAGCAACAGGTCCGTGAAGTCGCGGGCATTCCAGTCGTGCTTGCCGCTGCTCTGGGAGTGAAGGGTAATATAGTGAATGTCAGGGCGCTCGAACAGCGCCTTGACTTGCTGCACCACCGCCGTGGCATCGCGGGTGTCAAAGATATAGTGCATCACATCCGGTGCCCGCCACTGCACGGGGCGCGTCTCGTGCTGAGTGAGATACTGTTTGTATAACCCGAATTCCGACCAGCGTCTGGGCGGTTGGTTCAGCAGGTGTTGCCACCAGGGGCGGCCGCTGTGTTGCTCCAGATGTTGGAGCATGCCGTTCACGGCCGTCCCGTCGAATACGAAAGGAGTGTCGAAATAGGTATTGACCGGCTGAGCCTCGGTCAGTTTTCCCGGCCCCGTCAGTTTGGCGGCGTTGTTCACCCACTTGCGCACTTTCCCGCTCAGCTCGCCCAGTGGCTGCCACTGGGCGAAGCACACCACCGCTTCGGTGGTGTGAAAGTCATCCACCTGGGCCGAGGGAGTGACCACCACATCGGAGTCCAGAACGATGGTGGTGTCGTGGCCCGCTTCACTGGCCACCGCGAGTTTGCACAGCTGCTGCGTGTGCCAGCCGGTATAGGCGGGCCAGCGCGGCCAGCCCAGAGTCCGGCGCAGGCTGCCGCTGATGCGGGTCAGGTGGCGGCCGGTGCGGGCACTGATGTGACGCGCCTTGATGCGCTCGCGCTCTACCTCCGCCGGCAGTACCTCGGCGGTGGTTCGCAGCACGACATTCGGCTCCTCGGCGTAGGCTTCGAAGAGGTACCGATCTTCGGTCTGTACCACGACGTGGTGTTTCAGCCCGGCGAGCGGAGAGCGCGCCAGAGAGGCCCGGAGCAGACGGAAGTGCTCCAGGTCTCCAGCCCAGGTCGGGGTCAACAGAATGGGGTTGGACGGGATGGCGGCCGTCATCCGCTGTGGTCCCTCAGGCGCGACTGCAGGCGACGCAGCGCAGTGCGTACCCCGGTGTTGGCCTTGCTGCCCGTGTAGCGCCCTTTGCTGATGTGCCGAATACGGTACACACCGGGAATAGGCAGCGGCTCGCCCTGACTCTGTACCAGCCAACGAAAGGCGCGGTCTTCGTGGCACTTGGCGAACTGCTCACTGGGCTGCTGATACAGGGCAATGTGGCGACAGTAACCGACCGCCCGGCAGACATCCCCGTGGGCGATCTGCAGCGGTCCGGTCGCCTTGGAGGGGCGCTTGACCGTAAATGAGCCGGTGTCGATATCCAGCACCGCGGGCTCATGGGCGGCGGTGAGCATGGGGTTATCCTCGGCGAGCAGATCCGTGGTGCGCTCCTCTTCGGGGAAGATCAGCGCGTCTTGGCGCCCCTGAAGCAATTCGGCCAGGGTATCCAGGCAGTCGTCGCGGAACATCAGATCGCAGTCAGTGAACCACACCCAGTCGGCCCGGGTTTCCAGGGCCGCCCGGTTGCGGCCTATGCCCCGGCGGAACAGCTCCTGCCGTGGCAGTGCCCGCCAGTTCCAGGTGACACCGGGTACCGACTGGGTGGAAAAGAACTCCAGCAGTTGCGCGGTCCGGGTGTCCTCGGGGGCGTAAAACACGGTCATGGTGACGTTCAGTCTGGTGGGCGGGAACAGCACCAGAGAGCTCAATTGATAGGCCAGAAAGTGCGAGTAATTCCAGCAGTGGCTGACGATCTCCAGGTCCAGCGGCCCGGTCTTTGCCGTCCGCGCGGCCACCGGTGGCAGGTCCGGCTCGAACCAGCGGGCCGGGACCCAGCCTTTGGCGGCCAGACGATAAAAAGCGAGGCGGAGTGCGTCAAACATAAGGTGCGCCATTCGGATCAAAAAACCGCGGCATTCTATCACGGCACAGGCGGCGCTGCCCGCCAGAATCATGGTGTAGATGACCGCTGCCCGTCAGGCATAGCCCTGCTTCAGCGCTTTGAGAAAGGGTTCCGGCGTGTTGTCGGTCCCGGCACTCCAATGCTTGTGGACGCCGCGCTCGAGGCGGGCCAGGTTGGCGGCCTTCCAGGGCGCGTCAGCGGTATGGCTGGCGTGTTGAACCCCCCGGTCGAAATCGATCAGAAAGACCTCGCCCGAGCTCGGGCGGACCAGAATATTGGTGGCATTGAGGTCGGCGTGATAAACCCCGGCGTCATGAAAGCGCCGAATGCAGCGTCCCGCCGCCTCCCAGAGACGAAGGTGCCCGGTTTGGTCGAGACTAAGCAGCGATTGGGTATTCTCCAGCCGCTCGATGATCAAGGCTGCCCGGTAGGTGAGTCCTTTACGTTCGTACCAGGCGGCGATGGGGGTGGGAACGGGCAACCCCTGGGCACTGAGCGACTGAAGCAGGGAAAACTCCCTGAGGGCGCGGACCCGGGGCGAGCCGAGGTAGACGTAGCGGTCATCCAGCAGTTTGCCGGGAAGGCCGCCGCGGCGATAATGCCGCAGGACCCACCGGCCCCGGTCACCGTCGAGAAACCAGGCGGCGCCCCGGCCACCGCTGCCGACCGGCTCGGCCGAAGCGCCCCAGGCGGCGGGATTAAACCACCGGAACTGAAAGGCGTCGGCCAGGGCGGGTTGGACCAGAGCGTGCTGTGAACCGTCGTGGTAGGCGCGGCCGGGGGCGTCGGTCATCAAATCATTCAGCCTTTGTGGGTAAGTGCTTGCTAGCGTTCATAGCAAGTGGGTGAGCTGGGCTCGCGGCCATCGGCCTGTTCGTCTTCCCGCGCCAACTGGTCCAGCAGGGCCTTGCGCAGGATGGGCAGGTGAGACTGCTCGGGGTTGCGGGTGGCGGTCAACAGGCTCAGGCGGCCCCGACGGGCGTGGCGCATCAGTGGCGTGAGTGCGTCCGGGTCATCGTCCAGCTCGCTCTGGTAGTCTTTGGCAAAGCGCTGCTGGTCGATATCGCCCTGATGCCAGGCGCGCCGCAGGGCGGGAGAGGGGGAGGCGTTGCGGTACCACTCGGTCAGTTGCAGGTCGTCCCGGCGCTTCCCTCGCGGCCAGAGGCGATCCACCAGTACGCGGGCACCATCGGTGCGCTCGACGGGTTCGTAAACGCGTTTGAAGACGATGTCGTAGCTCATGGAGCGCAGTTTAGCACTTCCCACCGGACCCTTGGGAGTCAGGCGATCTGTAACACCTGCTTCATGGTCGGCGTCTGGGCCGGATCGACCAGATCGGCCAGGGTGTAGCCATCGAGTACGCTGAAAAAGGCATTCAGGGATTCGGCGAAGATGCCCTTCAGGCGACAGGCCGGGGTCAGTACGCAGTGGTTTCCGGCGCTGAAGCACTCCACCAGCGACAGATCCTGCTCGGTACTGCGGACCAGCTCACCGAGATTGATGTCTTTGGGATCGCCCCGCAGGCGGAGGCCGCCGTTTTTACCGCGAATGGCGTGCAGGTAGCCCTTGCTGTTCAACTCCTGCACCACCTTCATCAGGTGGTTCTTGGAAATGTCGTAACTCTCGGCAATTTCCCGGATGGTCGACAGCTCGTCGCCCTTGAGCGCAACGTACATCAGTACGCGCAGGGAGTAATCGGTATAGCGGGTAATATGCATGGTTGACCTCGTTAGCCGGGGCGGCCGTCGGCCCGGGGCTGCCACAGTATCGGCGCATAAAGTACCACAAACAAGGCAAACGCCAGAATCCAGGCCAGAGCGGACAGAGTGACCCCGATCCGGTAGTCCAGCCACTGGTTGGCGGCCAGCAGCCGAAACACCGTGGCGGCAATGATCGCGGCGTACATCAGCCGGCCGAAGGGACGCAGGGTGAGAGGCCGCCCGGTGTGGCCCATGGCCACCCGGCTCATTACCCCGAGAATCAGTGTGGCAACGCCGCCCACGGCGAGGGCGTGTTGCCACAGGGAGTCCGACAGCGCGGGCAGGAAGGCGCCCAGGCCGCGCAGCGCCAGAGCAACCACAATCCAGCCATAGGCCAGGTGCAGAATCCACAGCAGGGGTTCGCGTCGGGTCTGCCAGCCGGACCACTGGTAAAGACGTACGCCGTTGACGATGGCGGCCAGCAGGGCCACGGCGCCTTCTACCCAGAGCGGTAGTGGCAGCAAGGTTACCAGAGTGAGTGCCAACACACTGGCCAGCGCCCACTGAGTGACACGCGCCGACTGCGTGACCCGCTCCGGGCGTCCGCCATGCATTTTCAGCCAATTGGCGGTGAAGGCCGGGGTGATGCGCCCGGCGATAACCACAATCATCAGAGTAATCACGTCCAGTCCCAGGCCTTGGCCCAGTTTGAGTAGGCCCACGCCACCGTTCATAAAGCCCAGGTGCATCAGCAGGTTGCCCGCCGTCAGCGCCGCCAACACGGCCACCAGAATCAGGTTGCGCTTGTTGCCGTAGCGCAGCAGGACTCGCCCGGCATAGAGCGCCACCACGGGCAAAAAGGCGAGATCGACCACCGCGACCAGCCAGCCCGGCAACCAGCCCGCGAACCAGAACACCGCCCGCCCGGCGAGCCAGAGTAACACCAGCGCTACCAGACCAGCGCCGCGCAGGGGTGGGGCACCGGTCCAGTTGCACATGGCGGTGAGCAGAAACCCGGCAATGGGGGCGCTGACGAACCCGTAGATCATTTCGTGGCTGTGCCACTGTAGCGGGGACCAGCCCAAAGGCAGGGGCCAGCCGCCAAAGAGAAAACCAATCCACGCCAGGATGATGGCGATGGCGTACACCCCCGCCAAAATGAAAAATGGCCGGAACGCGTAAGAAAACAGGGCCGATGGTTGCGACATGATCAGATTTCCTCGTTCGCTGAGCCGACGGATCAGGCGTCGGGCCGGCTCCATAAAAAGGTGGCAATGGCGCAGAACAGCACTGTCAACGCCAGTAGCACGGTCGGTGCTGCGCCGGAAATGATGAGCCAGACCAGGCTGGCGGTCAGCATCGTGCAGGCCAACCACTTTCCCCGGCGGGGAATGGCTCGCCGGGTGTGCCAGGCTTCCAGCACAGGCCCGAAATGCGGGTGCTGGCAAAGCCAGCGGTGCAGCCGGGGTGAGCCCTTGGGGGCGGCCCAGGCCGCCAGAATCAGAAACGGTGTGGTGGGTAGCAGGGGTAATAGAGCGCCCAGCGCGCCCAATGCAACGCCGCTCCAGGTCACCAGCAGCCAGGGTAGTCGCTGCGGGTGTCGCCAAATCGAGGTGGGACTCATGGAAACCCTCGGATACTCACGCCAACAAAACATGTATTAACAATATATCTTTTTGCGGGGGTATTCAATCAACCCGCCCACCCCTGAGTAGGAGTGAATGATACGCGCTCTGCCATTCAGGGGAGGCCGACTATCCCTGAAGGGGTAGATGGCGCCCAAAAAGATGAATTTATTTTACATCTTTATCTTGGATCGTTATTCTTTGTTAAAGAAGTATTTTAAATGAACCTTTTAACCGGTTCATTCCTGTCTGGTCATCGCACAAGGGGAGCTGCCTATGAATTGGCTGACACAATCGGTGGGAGATATTGCCCGGGAAGTACCCGGGGCCACCGGGGTATTTCACGGTTATGGTCTGGATTTCTGCTGCGGGGGTAAGCAAGCACTCGCGCGGGCCGTCGAGCGCAAGGGCATTGATGCCGAGGCACTGACCGCGGAGCTCGATCGGCTGCACGCCCAGGCCGATGGTGCCCGGGGCGACTGGGCGGACGCTGACAATGCCGAGCTGATCGAGCACATTCTGACCCGCTATCACGACGTTCATCGGGAGCAGCTGCCCGAGCTGATCCGGTTAAGCCAGCGCGTTGAGCTGGTACATGGCGGACACCCGGAGTGTCCGTCCGGATTGGCGAGTCACCTCGAGGGGTTGCTGGCCGAGCTGGAAAACCACATGGCCAAGGAGGAGCAGATCCTGTTCCCCATGATCAGCCGGGGCATGCTCGGGATGGCCGGCGGACCGGTCGGCATGATGCGCCATGAGCACGACGAGCACGCCCAGGGGCTGGCGCGCATTCACGAGCTGACCCGGGGCATCAATCTGCCGGTGGGCGCCTGCAATACCTGGCGCGCCCTGTACCTGGGGCTGGCCACCTTCGAGGTGGACTTGATGGACCACATCCATCTGGAAAACAACATTCTTTTTGATCGCATTGACGGACAGGGGGCCGCGGCACATGGGTAAGTACAAAAGATTATGGTGGACGCTGATTGGCACATTGGCGGTCACCTTCGGGTTGTTGGGGTACTTTGGGGTCGAGGTGTACCGCAAGGCGCCGCCGATTCCGGACCAGGTGGTCACCGAGAGTGGTCAGACATTGATGACCGAAACCAGCATTCTCGACGGTCAGACCGCCTGGCAATCCGTGGGTGGTATGCAGCTCGGCTCCATCTGGGGGCACGGCGCTTACCAGGCGCCGGACTGGACCGCGGACTGGCTGCACCGGGAGCTGTTGGCCTGGCTGGAGTTGGCCGCTCAGGACAATTTCGGTGTCAGTTATGACGAGCTCGATGGGCGCGACCAGAATGCCCTTCAGTACGAGCTGAAGGAAGCCTATCGCACCAACACCTGGGATGCGGAGACCGACACCCTGGTGGTGTCCGATCGACGCGCTCAGGCGATGGCGCAGACAGCGGATTACTACAGCCGTCTGTTCGGCGGTGCGCCGGAGCTGCAGCCCACTCGGGAAAGCTACGCCATGAAGGAGGTCACGCTGCCGAGCGAAGAGCGCCGGGATCAGATGACCAATTTCTTCTTCTGGACCGCCTGGGCCGCCGCCACCGAGCGCTACCCCGGTGAAGCGACCTACACCAACAACTGGCCCCACGAGCCGCTGATCGACAATAAGCCCACCGCCGAGAACATCGTCTGGTCCATCGCCAGTGTGGTGCTGCTGATCGCCGGTGTCGGTGGCCTGGTCTGGGGCTGGGCGTTCCTGCGCAAAGAGGACGAAGAGGAGCCAGAGGCGCCCAAGCAGGACCCGATCACCACTTTTGCGCTGACGCCTTCCCAGAAAGCCCTGGGTAAATACCTGTTGGCGGTGGTGGGGCTGTTCACTCTGCAGGTGTTCCTGGGTGGGTTCGTCGCTCACTACACCATTGAAGGGCAGGGCTTTTACGGTATCCAGACTTCGGACTGGCTTCCTTACTCCCTGATGCGCACCTGGCACATTCAGTCGGCCATGTTCTGGATTGCCACCGGCTTCCTGGCGGCGGGCCTGTTCCTCGCGCCGGTCATCAACGGCGGCAAAGATCCGAAGTATCAGAAGCTCGGCGTGGACATTCTGTTCTGGGCGCTGATTGCCGTGGTGGTGGGTTCCTTTGCCGGTAATTTCCTGGCGATCAACCAGCTGATGCCTGCCGAGTGGAGCTTCATGCTGGGCCATCAGGGGTATGAATACGTTGACCTGGGCCGCTTCTGGCAGATTCTCAAAGTTGCCGGTATCGCCTTCTGGTTGTTCCTGATGATGCGCGGCATCGTGCCGGCCCTCAAGCAGGGTGGCGACAAAAACCTGTTGGTGTTGTTGACCGCCTCCGTGGTGGCCATCGGCCTGTTTTACGGTGCCGGGCTGGCTTACGGCGAGCGCACCCACATTTCCATCATGGAGTACTGGCGCTGGTGGGTCGTGCACCTGTGGGTAGAGGGCTTCTTTGAAGTGTTCGCTACCGCCGCACTGGCCTTCATTTTCTGCAGCATGGGTCTGGTATCCCGCCCCATGGCAACCGCCGCCTCCCTGGCATCGGCGTCACTGTTCATGCTCGGCGGCGTGCCCGGTACCTTCCACCACCTGTACTTCTCCGGTACCACCACACCGGTCATGGCGGTAGGAGCCTCGTTCAGTGCGCTGGAAGTTGTGCCCCTGGTGGTGCTCGGTTATGAAGCCTGGGAAAACTGGCGTCTCAAGTTCCGCGCTCCCTGGATGCAGAACATCAAGTGGCCGCTGCTGTTTTTTGTCGCCGTGGCGTTCTGGAACATGCTGGGCGCCGGTGTGCTGGGCTTTATGATCAACCCGCCCATCTCGCTCTACTACGTGCAGGGGCTCAATACCACGCCCACTCATGCACACGCCGCCTTGTTCGGGGTGTACGGCTTCCTGGCGCTGGGCTTCTGCCTGCTGATTCTCCGCTACATTCGCCCGAACATGGCGTTCAACGAGCGCGTGATGAAAACCGCCTTCTGGTGGATGAACGGTGGTCTGGTGCTGATGTTGTTTACCAGCCTGTTGCCGGTGGGCGTCATCCAGTTCGTTGCCAGTGCCTCTGAGGGCCTGTGGTATGCCCGCAGCGAAGCGTTCATGCAGACGCCGCTGCTGGAAACCCTGCGTTGGGTCCGCACCATTGGCGATGTGATTTTCATTGTCGGCGCCCTGGCAGTGACCTGGCAGGTGGTCAAGGGCGTACTTTTTCCGGATGCGCCGGACTCCGTCACCACTAAACCGGTGGAAAAATCCTGGTCACCGGCTTATGCTGAGTCCGACTCGGCGATGGCTGAGGCCCATCAGGGCGACAGTGTGTGCTGCGGACATTGCGGCGGAGATAAGTAACGATAGGCCGGGGGCGTTTCGCTCGCCCCCGGCCTATATCAGTTTTGGAGACGCGCATGGTAAATGCCCAACAACGAATAGAAAAAATTTACGAAGAAGTCAAAAACCGTAATCCTGGAGAAACCGAATTTCACCAGGCGGTGTGGGAGGTGATCGAAACCTTGACGCCGGTGCTCGAGAAGCGCCCTTACTACGCTGAGCAGAAAATCATTGAACGCATTTGCGAACCCGAACGGCAGATCATTTTTCGTGTGCCCTGGCAGGACGATAAGGGCGAAGTGCATATCAACCGGGGGTTCCGGGTTGGCTTCAATAGCGCGCTGGGCCCCTATAAAGGGGGGCTGCGCTTCCACCCCAGCGTGCTGCTGGGCACCATCAAGTTTCTCGCCTTTGAACAAACCTTCAAAAATGCCCTGACCGGCTTGCCTATCGGTAGCGGTAAGGGTGGCTCGGACTTTAATCCCAAGGGCAAGTCCGATAACGAAATCATGCGCTTTTGCCAGAGTTTCATGACCGAGCTGTATCGTCATATCGGGGAAATGACCGATGTGCCTGCGGGAGACATTGGTGTCGGTGCTCGGGAAATTGGCTTCCTTTTCGGCCAGTACAAGCGTATTACCAACCGCTATGAATCCGGCGTGCTGACAGGCAAAAACCCCACCTGGGGTGGGGCGCTGGTACGCAAAGAGGCCACGGGTTATGGCGTGGTGTATTTTGCTGAGGAAATGCTCAAAGTTCGCAACAAGTCCCTGGACGGTAAAACCTGTGTCGTATCCGGTTCGGGCAATGTGGCGATCTACGCGATTGAGAAGCTCCAGCAGCTTGGCGCCAAGGTCGTGGCCTGTTCAGACTCCTCGGGCGTTATTTACGATGAGCGCGGTATTGATCTGGAAACCTTGAAGGCGGTCAAAGAGGTGCAGCGTGCCCGCATTCAGGCGTATACCGACCAACACAAAGACGCCGAATATCGTGAAAAAGGCAACATTTGGGATATTCCCTGCGAGTTGGCCTTCCCCTGCGCCACCCAGAATGAGCTGGACGAGCAAGCAGCACAGACACTGATTGAAAACGGCTGTATTGCGGTGGCAGAGGGCGCCAACATGCCCAGCACACCCGAGGCGGTTGATTGCTTCCTGAAGAATCACATTGCTTATGGTCCAGGCAAGGCCGCCAACGCCGGTGGCGTAGCCACCTCAGCGCTGGAAATGCAACAGAATGCCAGCCGCGATGCCTGGAGTTTCGAGCACACTGAAAGCCGACTGCGGCAGATCATGACCAATATCCATAAAGATTGCTACGACACCGCTCGTGAGTTCGATATGGAAGGTAACTATGTAGCCGGCGCGAATATCGCGAGCTTCCGCCATGTGGCGGATGCCATGTTGGCATTTGGCGTTATTTGACGTACGCCAAACGGGCTGGCGATCGGTGCTCGGCACCGGTCGTCAGTCTGCTCGGCTGACCGCTTCAACTTTCACGGTGGTGCGCTGGGTTTTACTGATCGGCCAGTCAATTTCCTGCCCTTGTTTCAGGCCAATAATGGCGCTGCCAATGGGGCTCAAAATGGACAACTTGTGCTCCGTGCTGTCCAGCTCGGTGGGATACACCAGCGTATAGGTGAACGTCTTTCCGGTCGACTGAACCGTAAACGTCACCTGCGAGTGCATGGTCACCACATCGTCCGGAAGCTTGGACGGTGTCACAATTTTCGCCCGCTCTAGCTCTTCTTCCAGCTGATTGGTGATGGTGTCCTCGGGAACCGATTCCAACAGTTTCCACAAGCTCTCATAGACTTCTTTGGTCAGCGTAATTTTCGGTTTCGATGCCATACAAATTCCTCATGGTAATGTTAGGTAAAGAGTGCGCCATCCCTGGCGGCAACACTACTCCTTGCTGTTGTTTTGACGTTTGTCGCGTTTTGCCGCACGTTTTTCTTTCAGTGTACGCTTGGCCTGTTTCTTTTCGTTTCGAGACATGCGAGTAGTCCTCTAGCTGATGGTTGTTTGTGTGGTTGGCCACACATCGGCGTAGAAAACGTGGCAGTGCCACGAACCAGCATGCAATTGAATCACCCCCTTAAATGTGTCTTTCTGCGCCCCGCGGTTCTCCGTCGTGGGGGCTCGGAAAATCAGTGTGTCACCTGATCGCTGCGATCTGGTATCTCAGGACTGCCCCAAACACCTTGACGGTAACGGTATCGCCCGGCTTGCGGCCCATGAGCGCGGCGCCGAGAGGAGAGAGAAAAGACACTCTGCCTTCGACCGGAACACTCTCTTGGGGCGCCACCACTACGAGGGTGCAAGGCTGATTTTCCTGCAGGTCAATCAGTTCTACCTCGCTGTTGATCGAAACGGTTTCGACATCAACGGCTTCAAGGTTGTTTGGTTTGCCAGCCAGATCAAATAAGTACGATAACGTGACCGGCTCAATATCCATGCCCCAGGGGCGGGTGATGTAAAAATCTTGCGCACGCCGTCTCAAGGAGCCCAGCAGCTCCTGGCGTGAAGTATTACACATGGCAGACTCCTGGCCTACAATGCGATGGATGAATCGGTTGTGAGTAACATAGGGTATGCCCGAGTGCTGAGCGTTAGCACTCGGTTAAGAGGGGAAGATGGGGGCAAGCCTCCACATCAGAAATTGCGCCAGTACGTTGTTCACGAAAATCCTGTGTTTTTCAAAATGACGTTGCTTTGAGGTTACCCCAACGAAAATAAAAGTCAACGGTATGTTTGGGATCTTCGGCGTTTCGCGGTCAACGCGTGTTGCACGTCTTCCAGACGCAGGCCGCGGGTATCAATGCCACCGATAAACAGCAGTGCGGCGGCCAGCAGTAGCGGTGCCGCGATGACCAGTGCGGACCAGGAGAGAAAATCCAGCAGGCCCGCGACCCCCAGAAGGGTACCGGCGATGCCGCCCAGCTTGGAACTGGCGGCGACCAGCCCTGAGCCGGTGCCGCGTAGATGCACTGGATAAATCTCCGAGGCGTATGGAATCAGCATGGCGATGATGCCACTGGCACTCATGAGCAGCAGTGCGGTGCAGGCCGTCAGTATCTCCACCGTCAGCCAGCCCATGGCGGCGCTCAGGGCGAAGACCCCCAGGGCGGCAGCGGTCAGGGAAGTAAACAGCGTGAGTGTGCCGATGGAGCTCCAGTGGTGGTAAAGCCAGATCACCAGTGCTACGCCTGGCAGCGCAAAAAACGCAGACTTGGCGACCAGGGAATTGGCGTGCTCGGCAAGCCCCAGGCTGTACAGGTTGGTGGGCAGCCAGAGAAGAAATCCGAAATTGACGAGCCCCCAGGCTATGCCGGCGGTGGTCAAGCCCCAGGTAATGCCGGTGTAGGGCGCGCGAAACAGGTCTTTGAGGGTGGCGTGGCCGGTATCGGGCTCGGGTTCGACCACCACATTCTGCTCCGAGTGTTGGGCGCCACTAAACCGCGTCAGTACCTGACGGGCCTCGCGGGTCATGCCCCGACTGGCCAGGTAGCGAGGGGATTCCGGAATATACCGGTTCAACAGTATGACGATCATCCCGGTAGGTAACCCGAGCAGCCACAGAATGCGCCAGCTGAACAGCGGCTCCAGAAGGGTGGCGGATCCTGCGGCGGCCAGATAGCCCGCCGTGGTGCCCAGTCCGCCCAGTGCGACCAGCAACCAGCCTCGGTGCCTGGCCGGCACGGATTCCGCCATCAGGGCAAAAGTAATGGGCAGCAAGCCCCCGGCCGATAGCCCCATGAGGAAGCACATGGCGAGGTTCCAGCTGTAGCTGGGCATGGCGCCGCAAATTGCGGTTCCGATGAACATGAGCGCGGAGAGCAAAATCGCGGCCCGTCGGCCAAAGCGGTCTGCCGCCATACCCCAGAAGATCGACCCCAGTGTAGTGCCGGTCAGGGCGACGACTGCCAGGACGCCAGCGGACTGGCTGTTCAGGTCGTATTCTATGGACATGCCGGGCATGACAAAGCCGAGCGTGGCCGGCTTCATGACGTCCACCGTGACGGCAATCATCAGAACCATGACCAACTTCCAGTGCTCCGCGTTTAGCGGTACCTGGTCGGCCACATGGAATTGCAGGTGCGGGTCGCTCTGTTGGCGCAGCTCGCTCACCCGGGGCACCACGCCGTAGGCGGAACACAGCAGTCCGAGGGGGATCAGCGCCATGCCCACCAGCATTGTGGTGCTCATGGGCATGCCCGCCATCTGATAGCCCATGGGGGCAGCATGCAGAAACATGGGAATGTGCGACAGCACACCGAGGGTGATGCCAGCACACCCAAACCAGAATGCCAGTGGATGGTAAAACCGCATGGGAGAACCTCAACGACGGACGGTGACGGCGGTTAATAGTTGAGTTTTTTACTCAGGTATTTAGCTTTATTGACTTTGATGGTAGCATAACGGTTGTTGATAATGTGTATCCAGAGAGCATCTTATGCAGCCCAGTTTTCATATCTCCGAGCCGGCCCGCGATTACCTGATTGAGCTGCTCAGCAGCCAGGGTGTGGATGCGGCCAGGATTTTTGTGGTGGAAGCCGGCACCCCTCGCGCCGAAACCTGCCTGGCGTACTGCCGGCCGGGCGAGGAGTCGGAAACCGACCTGGAAGTGTACGAGGGTGATCTGAAGCTGTTTCTCGACAAGCGTAGCCTGCCCTACCTGAAGGGGTTGGAAATCGGCCTGCAGGAAAAAGGCGAGCAGAAGCAGATCACCATCCGGGCCCCCAACGCCAAGAAGCCCCAGAGTGCTCAGGGGCGGGAGGTCGAATTCGAACGGGAATGCCCGGCCAAGCTGGTGCCTTCCGGCGACGATATGATGATTCCCAAAGGCGCCGAGGCGGCGATTACCCAGGCATTAGGGGCCAGCTACACGTTGCTGTACCACGGCAATTTGATTCGTATCGACGGTAAAGATGCCGACGCCATCGGCCTGACCTCCAATGCGCTTGAATTCGAAGCGCGTGAGGACGGCCGTATCGATGAAGATCAGGTCTGGAAGGCGCTGTCCATGGTGTACGACCCGGAAATTCCGGTGAATATCGTCAGCCTGGGCCTGGTGTATAAAATGGATGTGGATCAGTCACGCGGCCATGTGTTTGTGGAGATGACCCTGACGGCACCGGGTTGCGGCATGGGCGATGTGCTGGTGGATGATATCAAGCGGCGCCTGGCGGAAGTGCCCCATGTCCAATCCAGCGACGTCCAGTTGGTGTTTGATCCACCCTGGACGCGCGAGATGATGAGTGAAGAAGCTCAGTTGGAAACGGGCATGTTTTTCTAGGGTCGGGTATCCCTACCCATCAAAATCCGCGGCGTCGTGGCGCTCGCGCAATTGCTCGTGCGGTTCGCCCCAGGTGCGATTGACTTTGCGCCCGCGCTGCACGGCTGGCCTCTGATCGATGGCCTGCGCCCACCGCTTCAGGTGTCGATACTCATCCACCGATAAAAACTCGCCGGCATCGTACAGGCGCCCCAACACCAGTTCGCCATACCACGGCCAAATGGCCATGTCCGCAATGCTGTACTGCTCTCCCGCCAAATAGGTTTTGTCCGCCAGTTCGCGATCGAGCACATCCAGCTGACGTTTAACTTCCATGGTAAAACGATTGATGGGGTACTCGTAAGGCTCCGGCGCGTAGGCGTAAAAATGACCAAACCCGCCGCCCAACAAGGGTGCGCTGCCCATCTGCCAAAACAGCCAGTTGAGACACTCGGTGCGGCCCGCGATGCTGTCGGGAATAAATGCGCGAAACTTGTCAGCCAGGTAAAGCAGAATCGAACCGGACTCAAATACCCGTGTGACCGGATCGGTACTGTGGTCGACCATGGCCGGTATCTTCGAATTGGGATTAACCGCCACAAAACCACTGGAGAATTGATCCTGCTCCATGATGTCGATGTAGTGTGCGTCGTATTCCGCTCCCGAAATTCCGCGAGCGAGCAGCTCTTCGAGCATGATGGTCACTTTCACGCCGTTGGGTGTTGCGAGTGAATAGAGCTGCAGTGGGTGCTTACCAACCGGTAGCGCTCGCTCGAAACGGGCCCCTGCTGTGGGGCGGTTGATGCCACTGAATTTACCGCCGGCCGATGTGTCTGGCGTCCAGACTTTGGGTGGGGTGTACGAGTGCTCGCTCATTATTCCTCCATTTACGATCGGTTGCTTGCGTTTTGAAACTGCTACACTACAGTTCGATAACGTTGACACACATAACCACTGTACGCAGGAGGAGAATACCATGGATCAAAAAGCGCTCCGCGCCTGTTTTGCGCTGTCCTTGTTGAGTTTGCCGTCGGTAACCCTGGCGTCTTCATTCCAGTTGCTTGAGCAGAGTCCGGCCCATATGGGCAAGGCATTTGCCGGCACTGCGTCGGATATTACCGATGCCTCTACGGTTTACTTCAATCCGGCGGGCATGGCACGTCTGGACGGTCAGCACCTGACCCTGGGTGGAAACGTCGTGCTCACCGAAGCGGATTTCGTCAACGACGGCAGCAATTACGTCATTCAGGGTAACACCGTGCCCGTGCAAGGCAGTGGGACCACCGACGAAACCGGATTTATTCCCAATGCCTATTGGGTCGTTCCGGTATCCGAGCAGTTCACCCTGGGCCTGGGCGCGGGCGGCCCCTTTGGCCTTTCCAGTGACTTTGGGACCGAGTGGCCGGGGCGCTACGATGCCACCTTCAGTGAGCTGGAAGTCACCAACCTGAACCTCACCAGTGCCTGGGCACCGAACGATCAGATCGCCTTTGGTTTGGGGATCAACTATCAGATGATCGATGTCACCCTGCAAAGCCAGTTTGACTCCACCTTGGGTGCCAGCCCGGATCCCGCCACCGACAGTAGTGCGAGCATTGAAGGGGACGATGACGATATCGTGTTCGATGCCAGCGTGTTGTGGACGCCGGCCCCGGGAACACAGTTGGGTTTGATCTGGCGTCAGGGTGGGGATTTTACCCTCGATGGCAGTGCCGCCTTTGAACTCAACGCCGCCTGTGCACCCGGCGCGGGTTCGCCTACCGGCGCGCCACCGGCACCGACCACCGGTACTTTATGTGCCGGCGCTCTGACCGGGCTGGAAGGTCCGGTCACCGCAGGGGCGGAGCTGCCGGATACCATCACCCTGAGTGGTTCGCAACAGTTGAATGATGTGTGGACCCTGCACGCGGACATTGCGCAGACCCGCTGGAGCAGCATTCAGACCATTGCGGTTGATAATGTTGATAACGGCGAGAACGTGGCCACACTGGACCTGCGTTACGATGACACGCTTCGCCTGGCGTTGGGCGCCAGCGCGGCGTTAACGGATACCTTCACCTTGCGTTTTGGTGTGGCGCAGGACGAGGCGCCGCAAACCGATCCGGAGTTTGTCAGTCCGAGAATTCCGGATGAAGATCGTACCTGGTTGGCCGTCGGCGCCAACTTCCAGGTATTCGATTCGGTCACCATGGATGTGAGTTACGCTCACCTGCTGGTGGATGACGCTCAACTGGAGCGCACTGAGCCCACCCCTCTGGGCGGAAGCTACACTCTGGAAGGCAGCTTCGACAGCTCGGTCAATATCCTGGCCGCGCAAATCAACTGGGCATTTTAACTGGCATCCAGCTGAGCTTTAGTCCTGGGCTTTTCACTCAGCGTGAGCGATTGCAGCACGCTGAGTGAAAAGGCTTGTGTGTTCTGCTTTATCGCTTCCGACAGTGGCTCTATCCCCTGAGGGGAGAGCTGAAAGCGAAGCTGCACGATTTCTTTGGGATTGCGAGATAGTGAGTACTCAATAACGCCTGGGTGCATAAAGATCCGATACGCCGTGTGACCGTACACCGGCTGGTATAGCCTCTGCAGCGGCAGCTCATCCTCATGGTAATTTCTCTGCTCGTGTGGGTGCTCGTCAATCGCGAGGGTACCGTCGGGCAGCACGTCCACCGCCATCTGATCAAACGACTGTTTTCGGTCCCGATAACAGCGCGTCAGCCAGGATGACAATTGCCCCTCCTGGGTCAAATCCGGGAATGTGTCGCGCTCTACGCGGGCGGGCCGCTCCAGCAGAAGGGTGAATTTCAGCACGGCCTTGCGCCTTGTGGGCTCGGCGTCGAGCGGGAGCGCCCAGCCTGTCTCATACAGGATGCAGCTGTAGCGACCGGTAAGGGGACTCTCGGAAAACTCCGCCCCGGAGCGGGCGTTAACAAAGGGCCGGCGGTCCCGTGCGCAGCCTTTCCAATAGTCTGCTGGCGTCAGGTTGCTGGTGGGGTCGGCAATGCCGAGCCAGCCGTTGCGCAAATCAATCTCAAACCGAGCCGCGCCCTCAAGGCAGGGGAACCCGCAGGCGTCCGCCAAAGTCTGAGGCACCGACACCGCTCGTCGCGAGGCTAGCCACCGTAATGGGTTCATAGCGCTTCCTTGTCACTGGTCCCGAAATTAAACGACGTCGTCATTCCCAAAACGTGCGATGACCTCATCCTTTTGCTGCTGAGCCTTGGGCGATAGCTCCAGAGTAACCGTGCCCATGATTTCCTGAATCAGGTTATGGCAGGCTTCTTTGAGGTTGTGGTCTGAGCCGAAGAAGTCAATGCCGCCATAGGCGTCTTGAGAGAAAATGAACCTCAATAGGTTGTTGTTCCCAACGGCCGCATGAAAGTAGACCTCGGCCGGTCGTTCCGGGAAATAGGCCTCAAACGTGGCCCATTGAACGCCGTTGATCGTGAGAAGCTCTATATCCGCCGCCGACTCCGGAAACTGCTCGCGCCAATATCGTTTGGTCTTGATATCATCTTCAGTGATCTGGCTGTCATCGACTTGGGCTGAGCTGGCGCTAGATCGGATATACGCCGCGCGCGCCAGATCGAGACTGTGCTGTACCAAATTGTCAGGTCTGAAAAGGGATTCCTCTGCCGAAAGACGCCTGTTGTTATGAATAATAAAAACACCGGTACAGAGGCCGCCATAGGTCATGCCCTTCCACCAGCCATCTTCAAAGTCCCAGCCGGTTTTAAACAACACTTCATAGCGGTTGTGGGGGTCTCCTATTTCCTCGTCGGTATCCCGCTCAAAGTCAAAATCACCCCCCTTAAAAATGCCCGGGATGCTAGCGGTTTGCGGCGGGCACTTGAAGGTTAGCTTTGATCCGGATAAGGAAAAGGTCGTCGCTGGCGCTTTCTGGACATTCGGGCCGCGCAGGTTCATAGGATCCTTGGTAAAAAGCTTGGCTAACATTTACGCGCTCCTTACCTTTTTGATCAGCTCTTTAAACGTGACCTTGTAGGAGTTCGCTAACCCGCCGGCTTGTTTCGCCGCTTGTACGTTCATTTCATCCCTTGATAGGTGAGGGTTGAGGTGGGGGTTTACTCGGTTATCTGCGACTTTTCCTATGGACGCTAGGCTATTTCTGAAGCCGTGATTGGGAAGGGTTAACGCTTGTTGGGCGATTGTGCTACCGCCCAAGGTTGCCAGGTTAACCAAGGTTTTCCCTACGAAAATGAAGCCATTCTTCCAGACCTGGTGCTGAATAAGGTCGGCTTTCTGCTCGTGCTGCCGGCCAAAGCGACGCAGTTGGCTTGCGATTTTTGAGGCGTCCCAAAGGGTGTTTCGGCTTTTGCTGACGCTGATTTCGGCTTCGGAGTACTTCATTATGTCGGAGTGCAGGTTCATGCCGGTGCGCTGCATCAGAGGTAATAGGTCAACTATGGGGCCGGGGGCCATCAGCATGACTTCGTGCTGGTCCAGTTTTTTGTCTTGAAGCTGCTGGAGGGCAGACTTAAGCAGATTGCTGCCGGCGCCGTGAATGGTCCACTGAACTTTTCGGCTCCGGTTCTGGGCGTCGACCAGTGCGCGAGCCAGTTTACTGGCACAGTGCTGGTGATTGGACTGCTTTTGCTCCGGCGTTTTCCATTCCCCATCGTTGATTTTGATGGATTGGGGGTAGTAGAAGTGAGTAAAGCCTTCGTTGTACAGTTGAGTCTGATTGGCGCCGGCTTGTCCGTAGGCATTCTCTACCATGGGAGGCATAGTTTCCGCTGCGGCCTGACGTAGGTTGTCGGCCAGACCGTTGATACTGGCGTTTGTTGTGTCAATTGACGAGGGTGCGTTCCCCTGATCTTCTATTTGCCAGTTTTTGCCCCGACGAATCACCTTATACAACCCCGGCAAATTCCCCCTCCCAAACAACGGCCCATTCACATCACTGATAAACACCCCGGGCTGCATGCCGTCGCGCAATTCCTGAGAGATTCTATAGGTCACGGTGACATCGCCGATTTGCGTTTTGTGTTCTGAGGCGTCCGACTGGTTGGAGTAGGAGGTCAGGCCGCCGGCCAAGGCCCTCAGCTGCAGCAGTTGGTGTAGGACAAAGTTCTCGCGCGATTCGCTGACCAGGGCGGCGAACTTGGGCGCGAGTTCGGGGCGAATGTAAATGCGGCGACCGGCGCGGCCGTCGGTCATCTCGGACAGAAAAACGTAACCGGTGGTTTCTGACCCCATCACCTGCTTGAAACCGGCTTGGGTGGCGAGTTGTTTCATGTTCATAGTAGGTTCCCTCTAACCCTGTAACTGAATCGGCCTTGGATTGCATCCTGACGCTGGCGACCTAAGTGTATCCACTAAAGGTTTTATTTGGCAAGGGAAGGGGCCGCTTTCTCGGATTTTGACAGAAGATGGGCGCAAACTGAGAACAGTTTCACGTTTTTGGGCGTGATTTTGAAAGGCAAGTAAAGGTAATTAGAGAAGGGACGACCGAGGCGCGAAGGCCCCGGTCGCATCGGTCAGTCCTTACTGCGGCTGCTTGGCCGTTCTCAGGTAGGGCTTGAGGGTTTTGAAACCTTCGGGGAATTTCTTCTTGGCGTCTTCGTCACTGACCGACGGCGGAATGATGATGTCTTCACCATTTTTCCAGTTCACCGGTGTGGCAACGGTGTGCTTGCTGGTCAGCTGCACGGACTCCAACAGGCGCAGAATCTCGTCAAAGTTTCGACCGCTGGTCATCGGGTAGATCAACTGGGCTTTGATCTTTTTGTCCGGGCCGATGATGAATACCGCGCGCACGGTGGCGTTGTCGGCAGCCGTACGGCCATCGGAAGAGCCGCTTTCATCTTCGGGCAGCATGTCGTACAGCTTGGCCACGTTCAGATCCGTGTCGCCGATCATCGGGTAGTTGGGCGCGGTACCCTGGGTTTCTTCAATGTCCTTGGCCCAGGCGGCGTGGTTGTCCACCGGATCGACCGACAGACCGATGATCTTGGTGTTGCGCTTGTCGAACTCCGGCTTGAGTTTCGCCATGTAGCCCAGCTCGGTGGTGCACACCGGGGTGAAGTCTTTCGGGTGAGAGAACAGGATCGCCCAGGAGTCGCCAATCCACTCGTGGAAGTTGATTTCGCCCTCGGTGGTTTGGGCGGTAAAGTCGGGTGCTGTGCTACCAATACGCAGGGCCATGAGACCTCCTTTCGGGATCAAACACAAATGATGGAATGGAACCATTGATAGTGGGGCCGGACCGGGCAAATACAAGCCCTGACCGGCCGATCAGTAGAAGGGATGATAAAGGCCGCACCGGCGGTCGTAAAATGACCTTTCCGTCTAATCCATAGCGTTCGGTTATAACGAAGTACGCAGCGTCAGCTTGCGTCGAAATCCAACCACAGGTGCTGGTAACCGCTGGCCGGATAGTACGCATTGACCGGTGCCTTGCCGGGCGTCGGCGCAAAGGCGCCGCTGATCTGTAATAACTCCTCCATCAGTACCCGAAGTTCCAGCCGGGCCAGCGGTGCGCCGGGGCAGACGTGCAGGCCGGCACCGTAGAGCAGGTTCTGGCTCTGGTCGCGCCCCCAGCGGAACTGGTCGGGCTGCGGAAACACGCGTTCATCCCGATTGGCTGATACCCAGTTGACCGTTACCCGGTCTCCGGTTTCGATTTGGCGGCCTTGCAGCGTGGCGGGGCAGGTGGCTTTGCGCCGATTGGTGACCAGCGGGCCGTGAATACGCAAAATTTCGTCCACGGCTTCGGGGATTTTGTCCACATCATCGCGAAGCTCCGCCTGTAGTTCGGGATGTTCGGCCAGAAATTTCAGCAACAGGCCAACCGAGGCGGCAATGGTGCCGATTTCGCCCACGGTCCAGTTGCGCAGAATACTGACGATGTCTTCCTCGGGAATGGGCTGACCATCGATGGTACTGCGCATGATGTCCGTGGTGGGATCTTCCGGCGCCCAATCGCCCTGCTCACGTCGGGTTTCGAGCAGTTGGTGAATATAGCGACTGAAACGCTGGGCAATTTCCGCCATGGCCTCCCGATCGCCGGCCAGCGTGGCCTCGTGGTTTTCGTGGGCCCATTCGCGCAGCGGCTCCTGCAGGCTGTCGGGCCAACCGAGAAAGGCGCACTGGATCTGCAAGGCGAAGGGCTCCGCCAACTCGGTCACAATATCGACCTGCTTTCGTCCGGCGATCGCTCGAGCCAGCTCGGCGGCAATGTCGCGGCACTCCGGCTCAAACAACGCCATGCGCTGATCGGTAAAAAAGGGCTCTATCAGTGTGCGGTAAGGCGTGTGTTCGGGCTGATCCAGTCCATTGGGCACGGAGCGGTGCTGCGAGACCTGATTACTGAAGGTTTCATGATCGGTCACCACTGCCAGCACATCCTCGTGGCGAAACACGGACCACCCCATGTACTCGCTGCGGGCCACCGGGCAGCGTTGGCGCATGTCATCGAAGCTGGCGACGGGGTTATCCAGAACCGTGTCGCTGCGAGGGTCCCAATCGTAGGTCGGGCGGTGATCGGTCATGAAACTCCTCCCGGGGAAGTGTTGGTTCAGGATTGCTGCTCTCATGGGTTGTTACCTCCATGTTACGGCGCTTACCCGCTTGAGCCTACGGGAATACTCCCCAATCCCCATCGTCTACCCCCAATAGGGCATTTCAGAGGGGCGCCGAATAACCCATCGGCGCAATAGTGTGGCACCTGAATTTCTGGTCTGATGAAGCTGTGTGGGAAATCGTAACAGGTGCGATTTTCCCGGTAACAGATCGAGGTGTTTACATGAATCGTCCCGCCTTTTCCTTGTCCCGCCGTGGTTTCTTTGGTCGCTGGTTGTTGGGAGGGATCGCGTTGGCGAGCCTCAGCCTCAACCTCCAGGCCGCTGACCCCGCCAATGGCAAAACCGTTTATCAGATGAATTGTCAGGCCTGTCACCAGCCTGCCGGTGCTGGTATTCCTGGCGCCTTCCCTCCCCTGGCCGATAACGCCAATCTGGCCGGCAACCCCGACTACATCGCGCAAGCCATCGTCAAGGGTGTCTCCGGTCCGCTGACCGTGAATGGCAAATCCTACAACGGTGTGATGCCGTCCATGGCCCACATCAGTGATTCGGATATTGCCGACCTGGTGGCCTACATCCTGTCGGATCTCAACGGCAGTGATTTGACCCTATCTGAAGCCAACATTAGTGCATTGCGTTAACGGTACCCATTTTATTAATTGATAGAGAGAACTTAACGATGAAACAGATGATGAAAATGATGGCCCTGGGGGCGAGCGTGAGTGCCTTGGCGGCGTTGGTAGGCTGTTCTCAGGCCGGGCCCATGGCCACCGCCGGTGAGTTTGAAGTCGAGGGCAAGGTTTACGGCATGCCCAAGGCCGAAGTGTTCCGTGAGGATTACCGGGGCGATGCGGTGGTGGGCGATACCATGACCGCTTCCCCCCATTTGGCCAAGCTCGACTACGCCGGCAACAAAACCCATCAGGTCCGGCTGGACACCCTGTCCCAGAAAGTGGAGGTGGCCCCGGGCGTGAGTTACACCGCCTGGACCTTTGGCGGCAGCGTGCCCGGTCCGGTGTTGCACGTGCGCGAGGGCGACCGGGTGGTGTTTACCATGAAAAACCGCTCTGACGAGGCCGTGTTGGTGTCAGAGCCCGGCAAGGGCGCCGCGCCTTTCTACCGGCAGATGGCGGACAACCCCTACCAGAAGCCGGAGGCGGCCATTTCCCCCATGCCTCACTCCATGGACTTTCACAGTGGCACCGTGGCGGCCGATGATAAATGGCGCAGCATCTCGCCGGGGGAAACCATCCAGTTCGAATGGGTGGCCAACTATCCTGGGGTTTACATGTACCACTGCGGGACCTCCAGTGTGTTGATGCACACCGCCATGGGGCAGTACGGCGCAGTGGTGGTTTCCCCCAAAGAAGGCTACCCCACGGAAGCCGATCACGAATACGTGATTACCCAGTCCGAGTTCTATCTGCAGCAGGTGGGCGAGTCCTATATCTATGATCATCAGGCTGCCATGGCCAACAACCCCAGCCACGTGACCTTTAACGGTCATGTGTCCGCACTGATGGATCAGCCCCTACGCGCCAAAAAAGGTGACCGGGTGCGCCTCTACGTGCTGAACGCCGGGCCCAACGGCACTTCCAGCTTCCACGTGATCGGCGCCATCTTTGACCGGGTCTGGTACGAGGGCAATCTGGAGAACGAGTGGCGCGGTATGCAGACCGTACTTCTGGGAGCCAGTAACGGTGCGGTGATGGAGTTCATCGTTCCGGAAGACGGGCTGTACAAACTGGTGGATCACGAGTTCCACGACGCCGAGCGCGGCGCCGCCGGCGCCTTGATTGCCGCACCGGCACCGTAAGAGGAGAGCGAGATGTCAGGGTGGTGTAAACAATGGTTGTGGGGCGGGCTCCTGTTGGCTGGCACCGTCACCGCCCTGGCGGCCGAGTCGGTGGTGGTACCGGAGGGCAATTTTGAACACCCGGTGCTGCTCGATCGCGAGCGCCGCACCGAGTGGGTGGCAAGCTTCCGGGTGGATGCCCGCCCGGTCAGCCGCGAGGACTATGCGGCGTTTGTGGAGGCGCATCCCCACTGGCGTCGCTCGGCGGTCGCGGGGCTGTTTCACGATGGCGGCTACCTGCGCGGCTGGTCCTCGGATGTCACCCCGGATGGAGCGCCAGAGGCGCCGGTGGTTCAGGTGTCCTGGTACGCGGCCCGGGCCTACTGTGAGGCCCAGGGCGGCACCCTGCCCAGTTTGGTGCAGTGGGAGTATCTGGTGGACCTGATACGGCGCCTGAATGGCCTGTCGGATGACGACTACGCCAATGCCGTATTTGCGTGGTACGGCGAGCAGCGTCCGGCCGCCTTCGAGGATCGGGCGTTGGGGCTCTCGGGCTTTATCGGCCCGGTCAACGAGTGGCTGGAGGACTACCAGCTGCTGCTCGCCAACGGCGACCGGGTGGATTTTGGCGGTGGTTCCTGCGGTGATACCGGCCGGCTCATACTGCGCTACGACAGCGCTCACTACGCCACCCTGCTGCGCTACCAGATGCGCAGCAACCACGCCCCGGAAACCACCGCCAGTAACCTTGGCTTCCGCTGCGTTTACCCCTGATTGAGGATACCTGAATGAACATGAACCGCTTCACAAGGGTCTCGCATTGGCTGGCCGCTCTGGGCCTCTCGGCGCTGGCTGGCCTGGCGTTTGCCAGCGACCACGCGAACCACGGCGGTCACGACCATCACGACCATCACGGCCATCATAATCACCATACACCTTTGGGAATGGCCAGTGTCATCCCGGAGGGCTCGCTGCATCAGTTCAATGCCCCGTGGCAGACCCACCGGGGCGAGACGCTGCGCCTGAGCGATCTGGTGGGACAGCCGGTGATTGTTACCATGATGTACGCCAGTTGCACGACGGCTTGTCCGGTGCTGGTGGAAGATGTGCGTCGCATCCACCAGGGGTTGTCCGCCGAGCAGCGCGACAGCGTGACTTTATTATTGGTGAGTTTCGATACGGAAAATGACACCGTCGAGGTGCTCAATGAGTACGCCCACAACTTCCGGGCCACGGAGGCGCCCTGGCACTTTGCCACCGGCTCGGCGGCAGACGTGCGCACCCTGGCGGCGCTGCTGGGCATCCGCTACCGGAAAAACCCCAGTGGCGGTTACGACCACAGCAACGTGATTGCGCTGCTCAATGCCGACGGGGAGGTGATCCACCGTCGGGAGGGGCTGAACCAACCGATCACCGAAGCCGTAAACAGTCTGCGTTGAGCGTCGGGGCGCGTTCAGTCGTGCCCCGGCCTGGTGTACACTGGGCCTCACAATGATAAACGGCGCCGGAGAGGTCGTCGGAGCCGTTTATCATTGTGGGACCCAACAAACACAGCGGCACTACGGTTATGCATCGAACCCTCCTCAGGAACCCACTGGTTTTCACCGCCGAATGGCACGGCATCCTCCGACGCTTACGGGTCGGCCTGCTGGTGCTTGGCGCGGTAATGTCAACGCCGGTGCTGGCCCAGGTCCAACCCCAACCCCAGACCCAACCCGGCCCGTCCCAGCCCGAAGAGCGGCTATCCCGCGAACAAGTGGTGGCGCTGACGCAGCGCTATTGCGGTGGCTGCCATCAGGTGCCCTCGCCCTCGCTGCTGCCCCGGCACAGTTGGCCGCGGGTGATCGACTCCATGGTGGAGCTGGCCAAAAACCGCACCGGTCAGGACGTGATCCCGGCGGACGCCGTGCCCCATATCAAGGCGCTCTATTACGGGTCCAGCCCCGAGCAGTTGGCCAGCCTCCCCTATATTGATGACCCCCATCCGGCCATGAGCTGGTCCTCCGAGCGAGTGGGTGATGGGGTTGGCATTCCGCAAATTCTCAATATCCAGCGGGTGGCATTGGACAATGATGCCAAGTTCAACTTTCTGGTCAGCGACGGCGAGCGCGGCGAGTTGCGCCTGCTGCAAACCGATGGAGGTGAAAAACCTCAGTGGCGTGAGTCCACCATTGCCGAGATTGAGTTGCCCATCACCGCTCGCGTGGTGGATTTCAACGGAAATGGCCGAGACGATATTCTGGTGGCCGATCTCGGTGAATTTGCCCCCAGTGGGGTATTGGCCGGGAAAATCTTTCTACTGGCGCAGCGCCCAGATGGGCATTATGAAAAGCGTTTGTTGGTTCACCGCATTGGCCGTGTGACTGATGTGCAGGCAATAGACCTGGACGGTGACGATGATCTGGACATCGCCGTATCGGTTTTC
Organism: Marinimicrobium sp. C6131; assembly: GCF_026153455.1. Lineage (NCBI taxonomy): Bacteria > Pseudomonadati > Pseudomonadota > Gammaproteobacteria > Cellvibrionales > Cellvibrionaceae > Marinimicrobium > Marinimicrobium sp. C6131. Next base: position 2,509,650 of record NZ_CP110629.1, on the reverse strand, counting down.
GGCGGGAATGGCATGGGCGAAGTGTTTTGGCTGGAAAATCAGGGAAGCGGGGATTATCAGAAGCGCCCGCTGCTCGGGTTGAGCGGTGCGCTCAACATCACACCGGTGGATTTGAACGGCGATGGTCGGATGGATCTGGTATCACTTCTCGCTCAAGAATATGAAACCCTGGTGGCGTTCGTCAGCCAGGGGAAAGGCGAGTTTGAGCGCGTCGACCTGGTCAGCGCCGGGCATCCGTTGTTTGGTGCCACCAGTATGGCCGTTGAGGATCTGAACCGTGACGGGAAGCCGGATATCATCTTCACCAATGGTGATGCTTTCGATACCCAAACCGATCCCAAGCCTTACCACGGCGTTCAGTGGCTCGAAAACAAAGGCAATATGCAGTTTGCCGCCCACGACATCGGCCGTTTCTATGGCGCTGCGAATGCGGCGGTGGCGGACATGGATGGCGACGGCGATCCGGATATCGTGGTCAGTAGCTGGACCAATTACTGGGACGATGAAAAACGGCAGTCCCTGATCTGGTATGAAAATACCGGCGACCTGACATTCCAGCCTCGGCCCATCAGCGATGAATACCGCGGTGTGGTGCCACTGGAGTTGGTCGATATCACCGGCAATGGTCGCCTGGATATCATCACCGGTGCGTTCCGTATGGATATCCTCAAGGATTTCTTGCGGGTGGAAGACGGTATTCCCTCCATGGATACCGACAAGATGAAAGCGGATCAGCGTGCACCCAGCGATCGATTGTTATTGATTCGTAACCGTGCCATTGAAAATTGAACACAAAAAAACGGCGCCCCTCACAGGGCGCCGTTTTTGATTCAGGGGTAACCCCTGAAAGAACACAATCCGTTGGCCTTCGGTTGTCGGCGACGGGCTGTGTCAGCAGACGATTTAGATCGCCTGAATGTTCTCGGCTTGCGGGCCTTTTTGACCCTGGGTCACATTAAAGCTGACCGCTTGGCCTTCAGCCAGGGTTTTGAATCCTGAACCGACAATGGCACTGAAGTGTGCAAAAACGTCCGGACCGGATTCCTGCTCCAGAAAACCAAAACCTTTTGCTTCGTTGAACCACTTAACGGTTCCAGTAACTACTGACATAATCGTACCTATAAATCATTTGATGGTGGCCCTGATGGACCGGTGGTGCTAAAAAGGTTCTATTACTTAAAAAGACAGGACGATGACGTGCGACAGAGTTGCTAGCTACGGGCAGGGATCGAACAGGTTTTTACAATATAAATCAGAACTTCCTAACCCGAGCCATCCTACAGGCTTTAGGGTGACTGTCAACGTATTTATCATTACGTTTGTCATTTGAGTGGCTCATGTTAGGCTTTTTCGCTACAGATCAAGCACTTGGTTCCCCCAGAAATTTTGAAGCAGAGCGTCTTATGAACAGACCCGGCTGGGTTTTTTACGGATCGGTGGCACTGTTGAGTGCATTTGTTGTACTCGGCATCTTCTGGCCAGAGCAGTTGGCGAGTGGTTCAGAGCAGGCGCTGGCCTTCACCACCAGCCATTTCGGCTGGCTGTACCTGTTTGTCACCACCGGTTTTCTGGTGTTCTGCATTGCTCTGGGGGCCGGCCGTAGTGGCAACATCCGGTTGGGGTCCGACGGTGAAGCGCCGGAATTTTCCTACCCTACCTGGTTGGGGATGATTTTTTCGGCCGGGATGGGGGTTGGCCTGGTGTTCTGGGGTGTCGCCGAACCCATGACCCACTACGTCAATCCGCCTCTGGGCATGGCCGAGGGGCGCAGCGCCGAGTCCGCCGAGTTGGCCATGCAGTACTCGCTGTTTCACTGGGGGTTTCATCAGTGGGCCAACTTTGCCGTCGTGGGGCTCGCGATTGCCTACGTCCGCTTCCGTCAGCAGCGCCCGGGCTTGATCAGCGAGACCTTCCGGGCCAGTCTGGGCGACCGGGTGGATGGTGGCTGGGGGCACGCCATCAATGTGTTAGCCGTAGTGTCTACGGTGTTCGGGGTGGCCACCACCTTGGGCTTGGGTGTTATTCAGATCAACAGTGGCATGGGCTCGGTGTTTGGTATGGCATTCGGCACTACGCCCCAGCTTGCCATATTGGCCGGGGTGGCCATTGTGTTCTTACTCTGCTCACTGGCGCCTCTGGAAAGTGGCGTGCGCTATGTCAGTGACGCCAACATGCTGCTGGCCGCCGCCGTTCTGGTGTTTGTTTTCTTTGCCGGGCCCACTGATTTCATCACCGCCGCCATGACCAATGCCATTGGTGATTACTTTTCCAACATGATCGGTATGAGCCTGGTGATGTCGCCCTACACGGGGGAGGACTGGGTGGCCCGTTGGACGATTTTTTACTGGGCCTGGGGCCTGTCCTGGGCGCCCTTCGTGGGAAGCTTCATCGCCCGTATTTCCAGAGGTCGGACGATTCGGGAGTTCGTGGTTGGCGTCATTGGGATGCCGGTGTTGCTGAGCACGCTCTGGTTTGCCACTTTTGGTGGCTCGTCGCTGTACTTCGAGCTGTTTGAAGGTGCAGCATTGGGCGACGCGGTGACCCGGGAGATGAGCTCGGCGCTGTTTCAGATGCTTGAGTTCCTTCCCGCGGTGGGTTGGGTTAGTGCACTGGTGTTGGTTCTGATAGTGTTGTTTGTCATCACCTCGGCCAACTCGGCCACCTTTGTGCTGGGCATGTTCACCAGCCGGGGAGTGCTCTCGCCAAGCCGGCCCATGCGACTGACCTGGGGTGTTATTCAGGTATTGGTGGCTGGCGTACTGCTGCTGAGCGGTGGCCTGACCGCACTGCAGACCATCTCGATTGTGGCGGCCTTCCCGTTTATGGTACTGATGGTGTTTATGGCCGCGTCACTGCTCAAGTCCCTGCGCAATGAACAGCGGCAGATGGAGTTGCACGAAGCATTGATGCGAGAACGCATTCAGCGGTTGCTGGATGACACGGATCGCCGGGCTCAGGAATTCCGTTCGGGCGACACCCAAGACCCGGTGAAAGAAGACTGACGACCGCGGTACTCCATTCTGGGTAGTGTGTCGGACCGGCGGTTATGGTTAGCTGTTGGCCAGGAGGGCCCGATGCAACCCACACGCTTTCATTCGAAATACGTCACAACCAAAACGACATGGTCGGTGCGCTCTAGGCGCCAAGTGACGGTCTGTACTTTGCTGTTGGCTTTGCTAGCGCCGCTGCACGCGTTGGCCGAAGGCCAGGTGGAGCCAAAGTCTGTCGAAGAAATTGTCGCGTTAACCGAGCGCTATTGCGGTAGCTGCCATGCACTGCCTTCGCCGGATTTGTTACCCAAGCGGAGCTGGCCGGCCGTGATTGACACCATGGTCGATTTGGGGCGTCGGCGCACCGGTCAGGAGGTGATTCCCGCTGACGTTGTGCCACACATTAAAGCCCTTTACTACGGCTCAAGCCCCGAACAGTTGCCACGCCTCCCTTATACGGAATCCTCAGCCTCGTCTGCCTGGTCGGCAAAGGTGGTGGGAGAGCGATCGCGGCTGCCGCAAATACTGAACCTACAGCCGGTATCACCAGAGCGCTTTGGCAGTGACGCGGCAGCGGCTTTTCTGGTCAGCGACGGCGATGCGGGCGAAGTTCGCTTGTTGGAGGTTCCATCAAATCACCCGGCGTCGGACCCATGGCGAGAAACGACGCTTGGACAATTTACCCTTCCCATTCAGACTCGGGTGCTGGATTACACGGGCAATGGTCAGCAGGATATTGTGGTCGCCGATCTTGGTGAGTTACCCCCGAGCGGTGCCCTGGCGGGTAAACTGTTTCTGCTGGCGCAAGATGACAAGGGGCGGTTTGAGCGCCGGCTGCTCTATGACGGTTTAGGCCGGATCTCGGATGTGCAGGTGCTGGATATCAATGAAGACGGACTCCTGGATCTGGTTGTGGCGGTGTTTGGCGGCAATGATATCGGCGGTGTGCTCTGGCTGGAGAACCGGGGCAACGGGCGCTTCGCGCGGCACGATTTGCTGAGCCTCAGTGGCGCCCTAAATATCGTCCAGGCCGACTTGAATGACGATGGCCTGCAGGATCTGGTCACTCTGGTGGCTCAGGAACATGAAGTCGTGATCGCTTTTATCAACGAAGGTTCGGGGCAGTACCGCACCATGGAGCTCGCAAGAGCCCCCCATCCGATGTACGGGTTCACCCAATTGCAGGTGGCCGACCTCAACAGCGATGGTCGGCCCGATCTGTTGATGACCAATGGCGACGCCTTCGATACCCAGAACGACCCCAAGCCGTATCATGGCGTTCAATGGTTGGAAAATCGTGGCGATTTGCAATTTCAGTACCGCAACATTGGCAGGTACTACGGTGCGGCCAAGGCGACGGTTGCCGATATGAACAACGATGGTCATCAGGATGTCCTGGTCAGTAGCTGGGTGAACCACTGGGACGATCCTCGGCGACAATCCATGGTATGGTTTGAGAATAACGGTGATGAGACGTTCCGTTCACGGCCGCTGGCCGGTAACCGTCACGGGTTGGTCCCGATGGTTGTCACCGACCTGAACCGCAATGGTCGCCCTGATGTGCTCGCCGGTGCCTTCCGCATGGACCTGTTGCGTCGAGTGATGACCGGAACCTCGCAGGATAGGCACGGCGATGTTGACGCCAGCGCCGATCAGCCACGCCTGTATTGGTTCGAAGCGCCATTCCGTAATGAACCCGAAAAGCCGGAACATTGACCGAAAAATCACGCGATCAGAGAGGTAGACGCCATGCTTCAAGTATCCATCTACCGCTATCATCCCGAGTACGATGAAGCGCCGCACATGCAAACGTATTCGATTGATGATCCATTCCGGTCGCGTATGGTGCTCGATGTGCTTGAACACCTGAAGGCGGAGGATCAGACGCTGGCTTACCGGCGCTCCTGTCGGGAGGGCGTGTGCGGCTCTGACGGCATGAGCATCAATGGCGTTAACCGTCTGGCGTGCATTACGCCGGTGGAGGAGGTGCTCGACCGGCGCGATACGCTGGTGTTACGCCCGTTACCGGGCATGCCGGTCATTCGCGATCTGGTGGTGGATCAGACACAATTCTTTAACCAGTACAAACGCATCCATCCGTATCTGATCAACGACGACCCGCCTCCGGCCATAGAGCGGTTACAGAGCCCAGAAGATCGCGCCAAACTTGATGGACTGTATGAATGCATTCTGTGCGGCTGTTGCTCTTCGGGTTGCCCCTCCTATTGGTGGAATCCCGAGAAGTACGTTGGCCCTGCCGGACTGCTGCAGGCTTATCGATTCCTGTCCGATTCCCGTGATAAAGGGTTGAAACAGCGACTGGAAGAACTGGAGGATCCGTTCAGCGTGTTTCGCTGTCACAGCATCGGAAACTGCACCCATGTCTGCCCCAAGGGCCTGAACCCCATGAAAGCCATCAGCGATATCAAGCGGCTGTTGCTGAAAAACGGCGTGTAACCCGGGAGCATTCATGGAGCAACCGATCATCGGCTACCACAAAGATGAGGAAGACCACTGGGTGGCGCGCCTGGCCTGCGGCCACAATCAGCATGTTCGTCACAACCCACCTTGGGTGGAGCGCCCCTGGGTTACCACTGAAATGGGGCGAGCTTCCATGCTTGGCACCCGACTCAATTGCGTCAAGTGTGATCGCCGAGAGCCGACGGATCATACTCAACGCTTGGTAGACAACTAAGACTCCAAAAACCGAACAGCACCATCGATCAATGGTCGTGATGTGACGTGTCTCCGGCAGAGTCGATAGCATCAACCCAATCCGCGGGAACGGCCGGAGCTTTCAGTCCCGGGAAACGGTCGATGGTGTAGGTGCTGTGGCAGGCGATACAGGCCTCCGTCATTTTCGTGAACGTATCCAGTTGCAGAGGCGTGTCCTCTGAGCGACCTGCCTCGGCCAGGGATGCGGCCAGCTCATGCAGATGAGCATCCATCTGAAGAAACGCCGAAGGCACAGCGGCCTTCAGGTCCTGACGGTCTTCCTGTGTCAGGGACTGTTTCAGAATGAAGCTGTCGTGAATGGCCTGCCCCTTCTCGGCCACCCTCTCGTGCTCTCCTTTAACAATGGCACTGAAAATTTCTTGCATGGCCTGGTCTATCTGGCGCATTTCCTTGATCAACAGACCGCGCAGCTTAGGGGTCAACTCTGGCCCGACGGGTTCGGCCGCCAACGTTGCGGTCAAGGGTGTCAAAATGAGTGTCGCGGCAAGCGCGGTGACGTGAAGTCCTGTGCGATTAAAGATCATGGGGTCTCCTTAGGATTCTGAGCGAACGATAATGGCTGTTTTGTCGTTATGGTCCGATTTTTAGGATAGCACCGTTCTGGCGCTGGCCGTGGCTGGCGATACCGGAAAGCGGTTGCATAAGGTCTCCGAGGGTGGTAAAACTATAAGTAGTATATTAAATGAATCTTTAGGGTGAGCCAATCCTTATGGCGTGAAAAACCGTCTATACCTCAGGAGGTATGCCATGCAACCGATCAAACTTCTCAATCTGGCGCACATGGGGATGGTGCTGAGCATCGCCCTCTCGTTGGGGGCGGTGGCCATGGGTTATTGGTTTTATCATGGCCTGACCCTGGCGTGGCAGGTGGCCGCACATGTCAGTCTGATCCCCTTCGTAACCCTGCTCAAAATCAGTTACATCACGCGCTTAGTGGCGCTCAAACAGCTTGGTCGGCCGGTGGATTGACCCTCGTCAGCCCTTCGCGAGGGCGTGACGGGGGCAATTTGGCGGGACGGATCAGCCGCGGGCGATCAATGGCTGGTGAAAATCCTCGGGGCCGCTGTAGGGGCGGATAACGCCGCTGCGGTAGAGAAAATCCCCAAAGCCTTCATCGGCATTGCGTTCCTGGGCAAAACGCTCGAACAGCGGTTTCAGATCGGCGAGTATTTGCGCTTCGTCGATATTTTCCCGGTAGAGACGGTTCAACCGGTTGCCCCCGGTATCGGCGCCCAGATACAGGTTGTATTTTCCGGGGGCCTTTCCGGTAAGTGCAATCTCCCCCAGGTAGGGGCGGGCGCAGCCGTTGGGGCAGCCGGATACACGCAATTGAATCACCTGGTCACCGATGCCCACCTCACTCATCAGTTGGTGAATTTTCTGACTTAACTCAGGCAGGTAGCGTTCGGATTCCGCCATGGCCAATCCACAGGTGGGGAAGGCCACGCAAGAGATGGCGTTGCGTGCCAAGGGTGAGCTTTTACCTCCATCATCTAGACCGTAGTGTTCCACCAGCTTCTGGATGGCGGACTTTTCCTGTTCGCTGACGCCAGCGATGATTAGGTTCTGATTGCAGGTGATGCGAAACTCGCCTGAATGCACTTTGGCGATGCTGCGCAACGCGGTACGCAATTTCAGTTGCTCGAAATCGCGAATGCGGCCGCTGGGGATAAACAGCGTCAGGTGGTGCCGACCCCGATCATCCTCGGTCCAGCCGAATTGATCACCGCTGTCCTTGAGGCTGTAGTCCCGTAGTGGTTCCAGCGGCGTGCCGTGCACCTCGGCAAACCGTTCCTTGAACCATTCCAGCCCGTAATCATCGAGCGTGTATTTGAACCGGGCGTGAGCCCGGTCGGTGCGGCAACCGTGATCGCGCTGAATGGCGGCAATGGCCTCACAGGCATCCACCACCTGATTGGCCGGAACAAAGCCGACCGGGCTGGCAAGGCGCGGGTAGGTGCCGGTCTCTCCGTAAGTCATACCCATGCCGCCGCCGACCGCGATGTTGTAACCGACGATATCGCCATCTTCTTCAATAGCGATCAGGCCGATGTCGTTGGCCAATACATCGCAATCGTTGTGGGGTGGCAGAGCGATGGCAACCTTGAATTTGCGGGGCAGGTAGCGGTAGGTGTAGAAGGGTTCTTCCTCTTCGCCTTCGCGGGTTTTTGGCGCCTCGTTCAGCCAGGTTTCTTCATAAGCCCGCGACCGCCACATCAGTCGTTCGCTGATCTGCACCGCATGGTCATAGACCCGTGCGTGATTGGCAGAAAGGTGCGGGTTGACGTTCGCCACCACGTTGCGGTTGACATCCCCGCAGGCGCCCCGGCTGTCCAGCCCCAGCGAATCCAGATGTTGAATCAGCGGCTGCAGGTTTTCCTTGAACACCCGATGAAACTGAAACGTCTGTCGGGTGGTCAGGCGCAGGCTTCCGTCGGCAAAGCGGTCGGCGACTTCATCAAGTCCGAGCCACTGGTCCGGGGTCAGTACTCCGCCGGGCAACCGCAAGCGCAGCATAAACTGGAAGTGCGGTTCAAGTTTCTGCTGACGGCGCTCTTCGCGCAGCTCCCGGTCGTCCTGCTGGTAGAGGCCGTGAAACTTGCTCAGGTGCGTGTCTTCGTCGCGCAGTGCGCCGGTGGCGTGATCCGCCAGGGAGTCGCGCAAGGTGCCGCGTAAATACCGGCTTTCGCGCTTGATCTGTTCGGCTAAAGGCAAATCGTCATGGCTCATCAGTACACATCTCTCTGGTAGCGTTTGCTTCGGGTCAGCTCGCGCAGGTATTGCTCGGCGCTGTCGCGGCTTTTGTGTCCGTGGGTGCTGATCACGTCGATCAGGGCCTCATGCACGTCCGGCGCCATGGCATTGGCATCGCCGCACACGTACAGGTGCGCGCCGTCCTCAATCCAGCGCCAGAGCTCCGACCCCGCTTCTCGAATCCGGTGTTGCACGTACACCTTGTCTGGCCCGTCCCGGGAAAAGGCCACATCCAGTCGGCTGAGCAGTCCCTGCTTGCGCCACTGGAGCCATTCGCGCTGGTAGAGAAAATCGGTGCGAAAGTTCCGGTCGCCAAAAAACAGCCAGTTTTTGCCCGCATGCGCTTCGGCCTCGCGCTCCTGCATGAAGGCTCGAAACGGCGCTACCCCGGTGCCCGGGCCGATCATCACAATGGCCGTGTTGGGGTCACTGGGGAGGCGGAAGTTCTTGTTGGTGTCGATAAATACCGGTGCAGTATCATCCAGCACCAGGCGATCCGCCAGCCAGGTGGAGCCCACCCCTTCACGCAGGCGCTCGCGTTGTTGGTAGCGCACCGCCGCCACGGTCAGATGCACTTCCTCGTCCACAGCCGCCTGGCTGGAAGCGATGGAGTAGAGCCGGGGCGGCAGGCGACGGATGTGGTCGACCAGCGTCTGGGCACTAAGTCCGCCAATGGGGTATTCCTGGAGCAGATCCAGCAGATCGCGTCCGTGCAGCCAGTCAATCAGCCCCCGTTTATCGTTGGTCAGCTGTTGAAGCTCGCTGGCCTCACTCAGTTTGGCCCACTGTTGCACCGTCGGTGGTGTCAGTCGCGTCAGCTCAAGATGATGCTGCAACGCCTGGTGCAGTGTCAGGGAGTCGTCCTTGAGCGTCACGGCTTGCTCGCCGTCCAGCCGGGTCTGCTCGAGAATCCGGGCCACCAGCTCCGGATCGTTCTGCACATAAACGCCCAGGGAATCGCCGGGTTGGTAGCGCAGCCCGGAATCTTCCAGGGAAAACTCCAGGTGGTGTACCGCCTTGCTGGAGCCACGACCGTTCAGCGTTACCCGGTCCAACAGAGGGGCGGAAAACGGATGCTTGCGATCATGGCCCGCAGCGGTGGAGGTAGATGCTGTGGGTGTCGGGGCAACCGCAGCCGTGCTTTTTGTCTCGGATTTGAGTACCGATAACAGTTGCGTCATCCACTGATCGGCGGCCTCCTCATAGTCCACGTCACAGTCCACGCGATCCACCATCCGCTCGGCACCCAACGCCGCCAGACGTTGATCAAAATCCACCCCGGTCTGGCAAAAGTATTCGTAACTGGAATCCCCCAGCGACAGCACGGCGTAATGCAACTGACCGAGCTTCGGTGCCTTGCGCCCGTGCAGGTATTCGTGCAACCCAAGGGCATTATCCGGCGGGTCGCCCTCGCCGTGGGTGGAGGTGATGAGGGCGAGCCGCTCGGTCTTTTTCAGTTGCCGGATGGGGAATTCGTCCATATCCAGGCACTCGACGTTCAGCCCCTTGGCGCGAGCCTGTTCGGCCAGTTGCTCGGCCAGGGTTTGCGCGTTGCCGGTCTGAGAGCCATAAAGGACCGTCAGCTTGGTGCTGTCGGGACCGCTTGTGGCTGCTGGCGTGCTGCCGGTTTGCAGTGCGGCCCGGTAGCCGGCTAGATAGCCTTGGACCCAGTCCAGTTGCTGCTCGTTCAATTCCCGTAGTAGGACGTCGATCTGCTGGCGCTGAGCGTCGTTCAACGGTGAAGGGGGCAAGGGTGCGTTCATGCGAAGTCGGGCTCCAATGGGTTCCGTGATCCTTTGACTTTGATAGTGAGTCAGGCTAACAAAAACTCAAGGCAACGCCGCCGTTTTGCTTAGACGGATGCGTCCTAAGCAAAGAACCGGCGGTAGTAACAGGGGGATGTCAGTGGCGCTCTTTGTGCGCGATGTCGCCTTCTTTACCCCGCAGCATGTAACGCCAATAGAAAGGTGGCAGCAGATGTTTTTTGACCACCCAGTAAAAGCGCGACCGCTTGAACGGGTTTAGGGGCAATGTGGGCGTTACGGTTCCACCGTAGGTGAATTCCGCGAGCATCACCTCGCCATAACCGGTGACCACCGGGCAGGAAGTATAGCCGTCGTAGCGGGCGGTCAGCGGTTCCTTATCCAGAAAAGCGAGCAGGTTTTTGACCACAACGGGTGCCTGTTTGCGTACGGCTGCCGCCGTTTTGGAGGTGGGTAACGAACTGGCGTCACCCAGTGAAAACACCTCGGGGTACTCGGGGTTCTGCAGCGTGTGCGCATCCACATTCAACCAGCCAGCTTCATTGGCCAGCGTACTGTCGCGCACAAACTGCGGCGCGCGTTGTGGCGGTGTGACGTGCAGAACATCATAGGTCTCTTCGACGTCGTGGCTCTTGCCGTTCTGATCTGTCACCTTGAAAGTGGCGATGTGCCTTTCGCCATCCACCCGGATTAGATCGTGTTTAAGGTTGATGCCTATCCCGTAATCAATGGCCACGTTCTGCAGGTGAGGAACAAAGTCCGGCACGCTGAACAGGGCGCCCATGCCGCTGTAGAATTGTGCCTGTATCTGGTGACTCTGCTGGCGTTTCTGCCATTGATGGGCCGCCAGATAAGCGATTTTTTGCGGCGCGCCCGCACATTTGATGGGCGTGGACGGCTGGGTAAACAGAGCGCGACCGGCTTTCAGGCTGTCGATACATTGCCAGGTGTAACGGGCGAGTGAGGGATCGTAATTGCTGCAGACACCACCCTGACCCAGCGCCTCAGGCAGGCCTTCGATGGCCGACCAGTTCAGCTCAATACCGGGCGCAACCACCAGTGCACGGTAGTGGATTTCGTTGCCATTATTCAGCACCACGCGTTGTTGTTCAGGCTTCAATGCGGTGACCGGCTGGCGAATCCAGGTCGCGTTGTGGGGCAATGTGCGGGCTTGCGGCCGAGCGGTGTCTTCCAACGCGTAGGTGCCTCCACCGACCAACGTAAAGGCCGGTTGATAATAATGCGTGTCGCTGGGCTCGATCACTGCCACATCCAACGTCGGGCGCTGACGCAGCAGCGAGGCGGCGACGCTGGTGCCGGCGGCACCGCCGCCGATGATCACAATATCGTGGTGCCGGGGTTGGGTCATGGGTCAGCCTCCTGTCAGGTTGAGCGGGAAGCTTACCAGCATTAAGGTGTATTAAAAATGCATCTAATAGACGGATTGGTATTAAGCAAAGTACTGAGAAGCATAAGCATCTATTTCGACATAAAGTTATGTGAGGCCTGAATTTGGCGATGCAGATGTCGCCAAAATCCAATACTGGTCAGCGTCCAGGCCAGCAATGCCAACCAGAATGTCACTCGAGGAATCCAGAGCAGAATGGGTTGCTCCAGCGCTTCAGCCAGGCGCCAGGTGCCCGTGGTGTACATGGCCAGGGGAAACACGATGCTCCACAGTTGGGGTTCGTAGCGTAACGGAAAGCGTCGTATGCCGTGGCGCCAGATGGTGAGCCCGACCAACAACGGAATCCACCAGGTGGCGGTGATCCAGAACAAGAGCGTGAAACCGCGCAGAAACGGCAGTACAGATTGGATGAGCTCGTTTTGCGGCGCTGCCAAAATCAATGTGGAGCCCGCCAGCGTGGTTATCGCGACCGCCCCCATATTGATCCAGTAAGGTGGTGTCAGCGATTCCACGGTTACTTGTAGAAATGTCAGGCGGTAGAAAATCAGCGTGATGATTGCCAGATACAGCATGCATCCGAGCAGAAAGAAACACAGTGCCAACAATAGCAGTTCGGGATGCAAACGCGACCAGGGCATAAGCACCGTCAATATGGAGACGGAATGCGTGGCCACCGCTGCGAGTAACCAGGCGCCATTGATGCCGTCGGCCAAAGTGGGCTTGCGATCGCGAACCGTGACGGCCAGAAAAAAACTGTACATGACAGTTAACCACAGGAATAACGCCAAGCCCCATAAAATCGTCGCCATCGTGGCTGAATGGAGGATGATCCAACAAGCTGAACCGGTAATGGCATTGCCGGCAACCAGGGTAAAAAAGCCCGGCCCCCGGCTGTGACTGTTCATGTCCTGAGCCACCCGGTGTGGGAAACGGATCACTCGAATCAGCGTTAACAGCCACAGCGTTGCTAGCGCGATTAAGCCGGCGCCGAGCAGTGCTCGGGCCAGAAAGACAAAGCCAAGAAGTTGACTGCTGATAGCGGTGGCACCGGTGGCCATCACCACCGCAAAATAGCCGGGGAATAAATTGGCGGCACCATCCCGGATCAGGTGGATCAGGCGGTAAGTGAGACGCCCCACCGGCAAATGAAGGGTGAGCACGGAGTCGTTTTTGTCCGGGCGTGGTGGCCTCGGAAGTTCAGTCATCACAAGACCCATCGGTTGGCGGTTGTCAATTGCAGTCTACAACTCATGTTGAGCCGGACCAACCTCTGCGTCCCGGTAAAAGTGGCACTACTTATTCTTTGATGGTTTCGGGGGTGGGTGCCTGCCTCTTTGTGGGTGTACGAATACCCTTACAGGGTAAGGGTATTCGTGCTGAATACGACGGCACAAGTCAAACACTGGAACGATTAAAACGAATTTTAGGGGAAGCCGTTCTTTTGACCTCGAACTGTCCAATGGGCGTGCACGGTAGTCCGTGTCGTCTGAGTAATGCCGGTACCGCATCATCCGGTTCGGCGGCGATCAGCAGTCCGCCGCTGGTCTGTGGGTCGAACAGCAGTGCGCTTTGGTTGGCATCCAGAGGTTCAACCTGGTCGGCATAGCTTCTTGCGTTGCGCTTGGTGCCACCGGGGATGCAACCTTGGCGCAAGTAGCCCATTACGTGTGGCAAGGCCGGAATTCGATCGGTCCATAATCGGGCGTCCAGGTTGCTGCTTTCACACAACTCCAGCAGGTGCCCGAGAAGCCCAAAACCGGTGACATCGGTCATGGCTTTTACCTCGGCCAGTGAGGCCAGTTCGGTTCCAACCCGGTTCAACTGACTCATCACACTCAGTGCGATACCCTGATGTTCCGGCACCAGGACACCGCGTTTCTCCGCTGTGGTCAGCACACCAATACCCAGGGGCTTGGTCAAGTAGAGCAGGCACTGTGCGGTGGCGCCGCTGTTGCGCTTGAGTTGCCCGATCGGGGCTCGGCCGGTCACGGCCAAACCGAACAGCGGTTCCGGGGTGTCAATACTGTGGCCGCCGGCGAGCATGATACCCGCTTCGCGACAGATCTCTCGTGCGCCCTCGATGATCTGCCTTGCCCAGGCCTCGGGCAGGGTGTTGATCGGAAAACCGAGCAGCCCCAAAGCGGTCAGCGGCGTGCCGCCCATGGCATAAATGTCGCTCAGTGCGTTGGTTGCCGCAATGCGCCCAAAATCCCGCGGATCATCGACAATGGGGGTGAAAAAGTCGGTAGTGCTCAGCAGGGCGTTGCCATCCCCCCAGTCGTAGGCAGCGGCATCGTCGTTATGGTCATGCCCGATCAGTAGATTCGGATCGGGTTCGCCGGGAATGGAGGATCGAAGGATGCGCGCGAGCGCATCTGGGGCAATTTTGCAGCCACAACCGGCGCCGTGACTGTACTGCGTCAAACGAGCCGGTGGCGTGTCGGTTAGATCAAACGTCATGGATTTATATTGCCATTGAGGTGCATCTCGCACGGGTGAAAAAAGGGCACATTGTAAGCAATGCTTTGTAATCCTGGCTGTACCTCAATAGGAGCAGGTATTGGCGGTGTAAAACGGTCAGTGCATGGGATGGGTGCCACGACTACGGTTGTATCCCAATGGAGCCGCTTTGCGACAGCTCTCTTACCGGGCCCAGCCCAGGTCCTCCAATATTGTATAAAGCGCTGGCAGGACCAGCAGTATCAATAACGTCGAGACCAATAGACCAAACACCACCGAAATCACCAGCGGAATCACCGCCATGGCCTGAGTGCTGGTTTCCGCCAGCAGGGGCAGCAGACCGGCCACGGTGGTGCTGGTGGTAATGAGAATGGCACGAAAACGGGCGCGACTGGCGGCGCCGACGGCATGGCCGGCGCTCATCCCCTGTTCCCGATAGCGTTTGATGAACTGCACCAACAGGATGGCGTTGTTTACCACAATGCCGGCCAGAGAGGCCGCACCGATCAGTGAGGGCATGGACAGGTTGTAGCCCATCAACAAGTGGCCCCAGACGGCCCCCATCAAGGCCACCGGAATCGACAACATGACAATGATCGGTTCCAGGTAGCTGCGAAACTGGAAGGAAAGAATCAGAAAGATCCCCAGCAGACCGATCAGCAGGCCCCGGGCAATGGATTGACCGGTCTCTCGGGAGCGGGCCGTCTGGCCTTCAATGTGTAGTTCAATGTCGGGCCACTTTGCGCGTAGGGTCGGGAACACCCGTTTTTGAAGGTCGGTGACAATCGCATCGGCGTTGGTTTTCCGGCCGTCGACATCAGCCGATACGGTCACGGTGCGTCGACCGTCAATGCGCGTGACCTGGGCCCACTGGCGCTCATCGGTAATCTGAGCTACCTCCCGCAAGGGAATCATCTGCCCGTTTTTGCCGGTGATCACGGCATCATCCAAAAACGCTCGAGTAGTGCGTTCGGCATTGCTCTGGCGTACCAGCACTTCAATGTGCTGATCGCCAATCTGCACGGTATCCACAATATCGCCCAGCAGTCCGGTGCGCAGTTGACCGGCAACATTGCCGGCGGTCAACCCCAGGGCCAACGCGCTGTCTTTGAGGGTCAGGGTACGCTGGGGTTTACCGGGGCGAAGATCGTCCAGGACATTGAAGGTGCCGGTGTATTGGGCCATCTCGTTGCTCAGGTGGTTGGCGGCTTCTTTCAGGCGGTCCAGGTCACGGCCCTGCAGGCGAATTTCAATGGGAATGCCCGCCGGGCCAAAACCGGGCTCCTGAATGTTCAGGGCGATCAGCCCGGGAATGGTCCCGATTTCCGAGTACCAGCGCTCGGTCAGCGTGGCCAGATCGACCGTGCGGTGTTCCGCCGTGAGCAGGTCGGCCATCACGGTAGCGACATGGGCGCCTTTTTCGCCGGCGCCGGCGTGTTGGTTGAAGCGCGTCTGTAGGTTGCGCACCAATGTCTGGCCGCCGGGTTGTTCGGGACGGAATTCGTCGTTAAGGCGTTGCATGGCCGCCGTAATGCGCGCGGTGATATCCCGGGTCTGGTGCAGCGGTGTCCCCTGAGGCATCAACACCCGTGCCTCCAGCACGTCGCCGTCGATTTCCGGCATGGCTTCCATGTGCACCTTGCCACCGACCATCAGGCCAACCGAGCCCAATAGAACAATCAGCACACCGGCCAATACCGCGTAGCGAAAACGGATGGCACCGTCGGCCAGCTGGCCGACCTTTTCCCGGAGCGCTTCAAATCCCCGATCAAAGCGGTCGCGAATATGGGAGGCTCGTTTGTCCTTACCAGCACCCAAGCCGCCTTTCAGATGGTGGGGCAGAATCCAGAAGGCCTCAATCAGTGAGGCCGCCAAGGCGGCTATCAGCACCACGGGCAGGACTTCCAGGACTGAGCCCAGTTCGCCGGCAAGAAAGGCCAGAGGCACAAATACCGACACCGTGGTCAGAAAGGAAGACAGAACGCCGGGTAGCATTTCCAGGGTGCCGCCGGCGGCCGCTTCCAGTGGTGTGTCGCCCTCGCTGGCCCGGCGGGCGATGTTCTCGCTGATGACCACCGAGTCGTCCATCACGATGCCAATGGCCATCAACAGGGCCACCAGCGTGATCATGTTCAGGGACAGCCCGGTCAGGGCCATCACCAAAAAGGCGCCTGCAAAGGCGGTGGGCAAGCCGAACAGGGCCCAGAGTGCTAACCGGGGTCGGAAGAACAGGGCCATGACGGCACCCACCAACAACAGCCCCACGATACCGTTGCCGACCAGCATCTGCAGCCGGTCCTTCACGATGGAGGTCATGTCCTGGGTGATTTCCAGGTTGACCGTGCCGTCACGTCGGGCGGTTTCCTTGGCGACAAAGTTTTGCAGTGCGTCCATGACCTGCAGCGCATCTTGATTCTGGTTTTTGTGAACTTCCAGAATGATCGCCCGCCGACCGTTGAATTCGACCCGCTCCTCCTGCCGCTCGTAGGTCTCGGACAGGGTGGCAATATCGCCAAGCGTTAGCAGGGCGCCGCTTTCGGTGCCGAGCACGGGCAGATTGGTGAGGCTCTTTAGCGAGCGTCGCTCATCCACAAAGCGCAGCTGTATATCCTGTGCGTCGGTTTCCAGGGTGCCCAGAGGCATATCGACATTCTGGCTTCCGATGGCGCGGGCAATATCCTGTACCCCCAGATCGTACTGGCGGAGCTGATGCTGCGACACTTCCACCTGCCACTGGCGTTGGGACAGCCCCACCGGTACCACATCGGCCACTCCGTCAATACTGAACAGCCGGTCTTCCAGTTCGCTGCTGTAACTTTCCAGATGGGCAAAGCTCATGGGACCTGTCACGGCGATGGCGGCCACCAGGTCGGTGCGATAGAGCTCGCGGATGATCGGCGCTTCGGCCTCTTCCGGTAAGTCTGTCAGGGCCTCGATTTCGGTACGGATGTCGTCCAGAAACCGCCCCATGTCACCGCTGGCGGCCATGCTGGCAATGGTCTGAGCCTGGTTGTCCCGTGCGGTGCAGGCCATCTCCTGCAGGTTATCTACCCGCTGAAGGGCTTCCCCCAGGCGTTGGCAGATCGCCTCTTCCACATCGGCGGCCGTAGCGCCGCGGTACTCCATGGTGATGCTGACTTCTGGCGGCCGGTAGTCCGGAAAGGTTTCCCGGGTGAGACTGGGGGCGGCAAACAGGCCCATTGCCAGCATCAGAATCAGCAACAGGTTGCTCGCGGTGGGGTGGGCGGTGAACCAGCGGATCATGGCTGAGCTCCGGGGTTTGTCCGGGTCGGATCATCCAGCGGAGCCTGACCGGTCTGTGGGGTCAATCGCGTACCTTCGATGGCGGGCACCAGATCATCCAGAATTAATCGGTCTCCCGGTTCAAGTCCCTGATCAATCACCGCCTGATCCCCTTGTTCCCAGGCAACACTGACCGGCTGGCGCCGTAGGCGATTATCGTCACTGGCGAGGTAGACCTCGCCCTGATGCACGGCGCTGGCGGGCACCACAATTACTGGCTCCGGAGTGGGTGCGCTGAGAGTCGCCTGCACGAACATGTTACGCACCAGTGGTGGGCGCGCCGGTGGATGAGCGTTGCGATAGGGTTCCTCGACCGAAATGACCGCCTGAACCGTGCGCGTGGCCGGGTCGAGACTGCTGGTGATCCGATGGAGTGTTCCGGTCCAGTGGGCATCGGGGACGTTGGTCGGGGTAACCCGGACGTTCAGCTCGCTCAGGGGTAGCTGTTTGTGAAAGTCGGTGAACGAGAGGCCGTTGGCGGGCGTCGCCTCTAAGGTGGGATAATCCGGCAACTGCGCCAGTACCCGCCGCAACTGCGGGACTTGCAATTGCACCGTGGCCTCGGAACGGGTGATGTCATCGGCAATGAACAGACTCTGGCCCGGGCTGATGTGCTGTCCGGTGTCGATGTCGGCCCGGTGCACCCGTAAGTCCCACGGCGCCTCGAAGCGGGTGTCATTCAGGTCCTGCCGGGCACTGGCCAGCGCTGACTCGGCCCGAGCCCGGCGTGCTTCCAACGTCTCGCGCTTTACCGGAATCAGGTTGAGCTGGTTGCTCAGGCTCTGGACGGCTTGCTCCTGCTGAAGGGTCGCCCGCTGTTGCTCGTCGTAGCGGGTCTGTGACAGGGCGCCCCGCTCGGCCAGGGTCTCGGCCCGCTCCAGTTCCCGTTGGGCCAGCGCCAGTCGGCGTTCCTCCAGCGCCAGCAGCGCCTGGGTATTGCGAGCCTCTTGGGCCAACTGACGCAGCTCGGCCTCGATACCGGCCAGATCGGCCTGGGCGGAGGTTTGGGCCAGCTCATACCGGGTGGGGTCGATTTCCAGTAACCGGGTACCCGCAGCAATCAGGTTGCCGCTCTCCAGCTCCGGGTGTTTCCAGGTCACCCGGCCGCCGACATTGGCCACCGCATTCCAGCTCTGGGCGGGCAGAATCTGCCCGTAGCTTCGCACCTCGGTGTGGAACACTCGTGGCGTGATTTCCAGAATCTGCACCGCCGTACCCTCCGAGGGGTGATCGGCCCGTTCCGGTGGCTGCTTCAATTTGACCATGACCACCACAAAGGTCAGCCCCAAAAGGACCGTCAAGGCCAGCAGGCGTTTAGGATGTCGAATCATGGCGAGTCTCCTGCAGGCCGGCACGGAACAGTCTGAAAATGCGCGGTGCGGTGGGTTCCAGCGCGCGAATATCGCCACTGATGACTCCCTGGACCACCAACCCCTGAATGGCTCCCAGGTAGAGTACCGCCGCCGCCTCAGTATCGGTGTCCGGGGCAATTTGCCCCTGCGCTATGCCCCGCTTGAGCAGGCCCACGACGGTCTGGCGGTAGTGGTTCAGAGTGGCTTGCATGACTTTTTTGGCGGCGCCCTGGCCGGGTTTTTGTAATTCGCCGAGCATCACGCGCGGGATGCCTGGGTGCCGGACCACAAAGCCCACGTGAGCCAGAAACATGGCCTCAAGGGCGGGAATGGCCTGCTCGTAGTGATATGATTCTTAAAATACTCGACCGCCCTCGTCGGCCCAACGCTCTTCGCACTCTGGACAGCTTGTGGAGCGTATTTCAACCCGACGCTGACGAAATATTCCGGCCAACCGCTCGAACTCTAATGCCTCCAAGACACGAGGGTCACCTTGCAGACGGGGGCAGTTCGGTCGATCAAAGTTGACCGGTTCTCCGTTTTTGAGAAAAGACAGCATCAGAAAGTTACCGGGTTATTCCCGCCAATAATCATTGGCTCTGGCGATGGTATCGAACCATACGGCGATCACGTGGGACGCAGCGATCAGACCGTCCGCACTTTCGGCATACTCGGGGCGCTCGCTGTGCAGTATGTCCTTGTTCTGTTGCATGGTGGTCACGGATCGGCGCGCCAGGGTGACGGCCAGAGCAAACCCGTCATCCGGGGACGCGGTTATCAGGCTCAAAGGTTGTTTTCCGTTAGTCTTGCCTTCGGTCTCATCGGCCACGGCCAGTGTCGGTGACATAAGGGCCAGAAAAAGAACCAGTAGGGCGCTGAGCGCGGAATATCGATTCGACATGAGTCATATCTCCTTTTTGTGAGTTACTGTGGTTTTTCGGTATGTCCGCCAAAACTGAACCGCATTGCGGACAGCAATTTATCCGCATAGGCTTGCATCAAGCCGTACTCAATGCCGTTGTGGACCATTTTGACAAAATGCCCGGCGCCCACGGGGCCCGCGTGTATGTAACCGCGTGCGGCGCGGCCATCTTGTCGGTAACTTTCGCATTTCGGTCGAAAACGACGACATTGTGGTTTCTGTGTAAGAGGCGTCGCGCGATGCCAGCGCCCATTTTTCCCAAGCCAATTATGCCGAGCTGCATAGTAAGACCTCCGGTTATTGAGAGCTTCAAGGGGCGCACAAATCAAAATAAGATGCATTAACAATACATCTTATGATAGGCTCTGACAAGCGTTACCTTGAAGGAATGACGCCCTACTCGGGGAAGGGCTCGATGGGCCACAAAGAGGTAGCAGTGTTTGGGTCTACAAACCTGGCAATGGAGGAAACCGTTATGGCCTTTCGACAAGTCAGTGAGCTGCTGGACTGGATCGTCGATTTTCATCAGCAATTGGGTGCCATGTACACGCGCCGGGCGGGTGAACAACGCGATGAACGGATGACCATGGCGCTGAAGTTTCTTGCAAACCGCGAGCGACGCATGCACGACAGTATGAAGCGCTATGTGGAAGATGCCGACCCGGCGTTATTGAAAACCTGGTTGATAGACTCGCAGGACTTTGTGCATCCCAAAATGCTTGAACGGGTGATTCATTGCGTGGGGTGCCAGGATGTGTCCGATATTCTCGCCAACGTGCTCACGGCCCACCAGACGCTGCGCGATATGTATCGCTTGCGTGCCGAGTTGGCCCAGATACCCAGTGAGCAGGCGTTGTTTGAAGAACTTGCCGACAATCAGGAGGCTGAAGCCAGACTGCAGGCGCGGGATATCGGTCGACTTGAAATGTACTGACATATTTCGAAGAGAACGAGAGTCGACTAACGGGCGGTACGAGTAGGACAGTGCAATCCCTGTTATCTCTGGCGAGTTTGGTCGATGGCTGAACTTGCCATGACCACTTCACCCTTGCGCCACAGGCGCCACTCGCCGGGCTGGTAGATATTCCAGGTCTCATCGCTGGTGAGCGGTTCGGTGACGATCACGCTAACAATGTCGTCGGGCGTGGTTTCCGATTTGAAATCCACCATCATGTCGGCGTCCTTCAGGCGGGCCGGACCGAAGGGTGCGCGGCGGGTAATGCAGGCCATCTTGGTGGAGCAGTAGGTGAGCAGCCAGTCGCCATTGCTCAACAGCAGGTTGAATACCCCCTGACGGGCGTAGCCTTCGGACAGACTCACCAGCCGCTGTACCACCTCGGCGGTCGGCGTGTGCCGGTCGCAATGCTGGCGCAGGTGGTTGAGCATATCGCAGAACAGCGCCTCGCTGTCCGTTGTGCCCACCGGTTCGTAGAAACCGGGTTCGGGCGCAAAATCCGACAACTGGCCGTTGTGGGCGAACACCCAGTATCGGCCCCAGAGCTCGCGGGTGAACGGATGGGTGTTGGCCAGGCAAATGTCCCCAACATTGGCCTGACGGATATGGCAGATGGCCACTTCGCTTTTGATCGGATGGGTCTGCACTACCTCGGCGATGCGGGAGGAGGCGCTGGCATTGGCGTCGTGGAAGTTGCGCACGCCTTTGCCTTCGTAAAACGCCACGCCCCACCCATCTTTGTGAGGCCCGGTTTCGCCGCCGCGGCGGGTCAGGCCGGTAAAGCTGAAGCACAGATCGGTGGGGGTGTTGGCGCTCATGGCCAGAAGTTCGCACATAACAGACCGGCTCTTAAAGGATAATGCACAGATAATAAGAGATTATACGCACTTTATCTTTCGTCGGACTGCCGTCAGGGGAGGCATGGCGCTTCGACAACCTTTGGCTTATGCACCAAACAATTGCAGTGATGTCGTCGAGGCCCAAGCTGTGTTCCAGATTGGTGCAAAATCAGTCGGGGCAAGAGCACCATGATAGTGATTACGTGATGCTTTAGGGGCTGGCACCGGACTTACAATACTTTTACCGTTCGGGCCTGGGCGTCCCGTTAAGAGCCCCAAATAATCGGAGAATTCTGAGCCACTCAAAACGGTGAGTTAGTTCTGGGACTCCTGGTGCCAGTGTCGAGCGGTTTACGCCCGCCAAATGTCGACCACGCCGCGCGATGGGTGCTATTCCGGTCACCGGGCGGAGTCGTAAGCGGCGTCAAGGGCCTGCTGGATGTCGCTGATCAAATCTTCCACGGACTCTACCCCTACCGACAGGCGCAACAGACTGTCGCTGATGCCCTGCGCCATTCGCTGTTCTCGGCTGATGCCATGGTGACTGGTAGCGCAAGGTTGGCTGACCAGGCTCTCCAATCCACCGAGACTGGGCGCCAATACAAAAACCTTGAGACGATCGGCCACCGCGGCGGCCTGTTCAAAATCGCCCTCGAGTTCAATGCTGAGCATCCCTCCGAAGCCGCACATTTGTCGTTTGGCCAGCTCGTGTTGGGCAAACGAAGCGAGGCCCGGGTAGAGCACCCGGCGGATAGGCGACATGGTTTCAAGCGCCTGGGCCAAAGCCAAAGCGTTGTCGTTATGGGTGCGTACACGTAGAGGCAGGGTACGCAGGCTGCGGGCCAGCAGAGCGGCGGTTTCCGGGGACAGAATCTGTCCCAGGTTGGTACGCCATGAGGCGACCCTACGCACTCGTTCCCGGTCGCCCATAAGCGCGCCGGCGGTAATGTCACTGTGGCCGCCGAGGTATTTACTGGCGCTGTGCACCACCAGGTCCGCCCCGAGGGTCAGAGGCTGCTGGTTAATGGGGGTGGCAAAGGTGTTGTCCACCATGAGCAGGGCGCCTTTGCGGTGTACCTGCTCGGCCAGGGCGGCGATGTCGATCAGCCGGAGCGTGGGGTTGGCGGGCGTTTCGCAGTACACGAGCATCCCGGGCCTGAGTGTGTCGCCCAGTTCGTCGAGTTGATCGTAGCGCCGGTACTCAACCGGGTAGCCCAGAGGGCGAGCGTTATGCTCGAGAAACTCCAGGGTACCGCCGTACAGGTCGCCCACGCCGACGATGCCCTCGCGCCCGTGACACAGCAACGTCGCCGAGATGGCGGCCATGCCCGAGGCGAAGGCCAGTGCCGCCGGCGCCTGTTCGAGCATTGCCAGACTCTGTTCAAGCGCCTCAATGGTGGGGTTGCCGCCCCAGCGGGTATACAGCGGTCCATCGGCGCGCCCCTCAATGGTATCAAGTAGAGCCCGGGTATTGGCCTGGCGGTAGGTGGTGGTGTTGTACACCGGGCAGTAGGGGCTGCCGTAGGGGTCGTTGTCGGGGTGGTTGTGAATTAAACGTGTCCGTAGTGCCTGGGGCTTATTTATCGGCATGGTCCTGGTCTCTTCAAACAAAATCGGTTCGCCCTGGAGGCTTTTCGTGCAGGTGGTGTTTATACGGTTTTTGTCGGCGTCCGTAATCGTCGGTCCCAACTCTCCACTTCACCGGTGTTCAATCGATGTTCTAGCAACTTTTGCCAAGACGCCGGTAAGCGGGGAAGCTCATGCATGGCGCGCAATGCCTCTGTGTTCAGAGGATCGAGAAACAGAAAGTGCAGTATGCGCGTCAATGGCCAATCCGGATGAGGCCGATCAATCAATTTGAACCGATCACCCGCCTGAAGTGTGCCCGGGGTCAATACCCGATAGTACCAGCCCGTCCGACCGCTATCTTGCACTCGTTGCGCCATGTCTTTCTCGTGAAACCGGTGGTTCAGTTTCCAGCAGGGTTGGCGGGCCTGGCTCACCTGAAGACGGACAGAACCGAGGGCAAAGATGTCGCCGAAACAGACATCGCTCTCAGTCAAACCAACGGTGCTGATGTTCTCACCAAACGCGCCACAGTGCCAGCGCTTGCCGTGCGTGTCGGGCAGTTGCTGTTGCCAGTGGGGGTAGTGGTCGGCGGGATAATGGTGGATGGCTTTGTCGGGGCCGCCATGATGACGCGGATCACCTTGTTGATCACCGGTCAGACCTAAAGAAGTGACCGTGACTGGGCCCTCCAGGGGGGCTTTGTGAATGGCGCTGAGTTCACCGTTCGGGCCGTAGGGTATAGCACGTCCGATAAAAAGCCGGTCTAGCGTGACAAATTTTCGTTCTACCATAAAGCTATGCCTGATGAGTTGTCGTCGGTGTAATGTTGATCAATCCGTGTGAACCTGTAAATGCCCCTCTGTGATTAACTTATGCGGCCTGTTTCCCACATTCAGGCCCCGGTCTCAGTGTGCAGGTTGATCTGGATGCGAGTCTCTTGGCCGTTTTCTGTCGGCAAAAAAATGAGGAGATCAGGGTTGGCGCGAGTATTACCGCTTACTGGGTATTGTGTCTTGCTTGCTATAAAAACACTATATGTTGTGCTTTCAGGTCATGCAGCTCAGGCGAACTCATCATGTTGCGTTATCTCACCGAAGATGTGGTCTTTCAGGAGGTTCCTGGAGAAGTGTCTCTGGCCTACACGGTTACCGGATGTCCACTGCGCTGCCCGGGTTGTCACAGTGCGGACAGCTGGGACCCTCAAGGTGGTCGCCCTCTGACGCCTGACTTTCTGATTCAGCGATTGAAAGACTATCGGGGGCTGGTGACCTGTGTGCTCTTTTTCGGTGGTGAATGGCAGCCGAGCGCCTTGCTGGCGTTATTGGCTGCCGCCCAACGTCAGGGAGTACATCGTTGCCTGTACACCGGTCTTGATACGGTCGAGCCCCGCTTACGTCGTCAACTGACGTTTCTTAAAACCGGCCCTTGGGTTCGGGAGTTGGGCGGCCTCGACAGCCCCACCACCAATCAACGCCTTATCGATTTGCGCACCGGCGCAATGCTCAACCATCACTTCCAAGGAGGTCACTCCCATGCTTCAACTCACACCACACCAGATCGATCAGAAACTGAGCTTCATTCAGGAATACTTGCACGCGGATAATGCCGCCGACGGCTCCCGCGTGGATTCCAATGCCAACGTCACGCACAAAAATATCGCCACACTGGAGTCCGAGCTGATGAAAGATGTGTTCATCCAGATCAACCGGGCGAAAGTCAGCCGCAAAATTGCCGAACTGTTTGGTGATGAGCTGGCGGAGGAATACGTTCGTCAGGTTGAGGCGCACGAAATTTATGTGCACGATGAAACCAGCCTCAAGCCCTACTGCATCTCCATGACGCTGTATCCCTTCCTACGCGACGGGCTGACCAAACTCGGTGGTGAGTCTCGCGCACCGCAGCACCTGGAATCCTTCTGTGGCAGCTTCGTCAACCTGGTGTTCGCTGTCAGTGCTCAGTTTGCCGGTGCCGTGGCCACGGTCGAATTTTTAACCTATTTTGACTATTTCGCCCGAAAAGACTATGGCGACAACTACTTGCGAGACCACCCGAAAGCGATTGCCAACCATCTTCAACACGTGGTCTATGCTATCAACCAGCCGGCCGCCGCGCGCGGTTATCAGAGTGTGTTCTGGAATATTTCGGTATACGATCAGTACTATTTTGAGTCAATGTTTGGTGATTTCGTGTTTCCGGATTTCACCAAACCCGATTGGAACTCGGTGTCACAGTTGCAGGATTTTTTCATGAACTGGTTCAACCGGGAGCGTACAAAGGCGATTCTCACCTTTCCGGTGGTTACGGCCGCTTTGTTGACCAAAGATGGGCGCTGTCGGGACCAACTGTTTGCCAAAAAGCTGGCCGGTGAGCTAAGTGAGGGAAACTCATTTTTCATGTACATGTCGGACAATGCCGACTCGTTGGCCTCCTGTTGCCGGTTGCGCAGCGAAATTAGTGACAACACCTTCTCCTACACATTGGGTGCGGGCGGGGTGGCCACCGGCTCCATCAACGTAATTACCCTGAACATGAATCGTCTGGTTCAGGATGGCCGCGACCTGGAAGTCGAGGTGGACAAAGTACATCGCTATCAAGTGGCCTACCGGGCGTTGATGGAAGAGTATCAGCAGGCTGGCTTGCTAAGCGTCTATGATGCGGGGTTAATCTCGCTCGACAAACAGTTTCTGACCATCGGCATCAATGGCATGGTGGAGGCGGCCGAGTCGCAGGGCTTGGTGCCCGGCAATAACTCTGAATACAAAGCGTTTGTGCAGGGACAGCTGAAAGTCATCTACGATGCCAACAAGCGGGCCAAGAAAGAGTGGGGCTATATGTTCAATACCGAATTCGTTCCCGCCGAAAACCTGGGCGTAAAGAATGCCAAATGGGATCGGGCGGATGGCTACCAGGTTCGCAGAGATTGCTACAACTCCTACTTCTATCAGGTTGAAGATGAGTCTACCAACTCATTGGATAAATTGATTTTGCACGGACGAGAGCTAATCGACTATCTTGACGGCGGTTCGGCGTTGCACCTGAACCTGGAGGAGTCGCTGACCGTTGATGGCTATCTCGCCCTAATGGAAACCGCGGCGCGCACCGGCTGCAATTACTTCTGTATCAATGTTCGGATCACCATTTGCAATCGTTGCGAACACATCGACAAGCGAACGCTTGAGGCCTGTCCGGAATGCCATTCGGAGGATATTGATTATGGTACGAGAGTGATCGGCTATTTGAAACGGGTGTCGGCGTTCAGCGCCGGACGCCGTAACGAACATCGGTTACGTCACTACCATCGTCGAGGTAAAGAGGGGAGTGCGGCTCTGGTTCGGTAATCCTGAACGGGACGTACGGGGAAAAAGGGGCGGCTGAGCCGCCCCTGCTTGTTTCTCCTTAGAAGTTGTAACGAACGCCGATTTGATAGCGTGCGCCCAGGTCTTCAAGGTACTGCGTCAAACGGGCATCACGGGTCCGCCAGCGAACATTTTCTTCAGTCAGGTTCAAACCTTCCACAAAAACGCTGAACTGGTCGTTGATCTCATACGAGACGCTCATGTCCCATTGATAGTACTCATCGACATAAACCGGGTTATTGGATCCACCCTGGTTGGTCTGACGCAGGAACTCATCGCGCCAGTTCCAGGCCAGACGAGCCTGAACGCCATGCTTTTCGTACATCATTACCAGGTTGGCGGTGTCGCTCAAGCCGAGCAGGGCAAACTGCTCCTCGGTTGGATCAGCGGTATCGTCAAAGCCGATGTCGCCGTCGACGATGGTGTAGTTGGCCTGCACGCCAAACCCGGTGTCACCGAAGAAGTGCTGGAAGGCCAGCTCGGCACCATCAATGGTGGCTTCCTTCTGGTTGATCGGGAAGGTGGTGCGCCATTGAATCAACGGGCTGTCCTCATTTGGCGCAATGTCGTACGTCTGAATCATGTCGGCGACAAAGTCCGGGTCCAGCTGCGAGGCGTTGCCGCTGTCCACTTGAATGGCGTCGGGCCCGGTCGGGAAGTCGTTCGGGTTGTCCAGAATGGCGGTCATGGTAAACAGGCTTTCGGCGTTGACCGAGATACCCCGTGCCTCCAAGGCCTGCTCGGCCTGCTCTACCAATGGCCCGGCACTTGGGTCACGGATGCCAAAGTGCGGCTCGTTGCGTACCCCGGAGCCAATGAAGTTCTCTACGTCTTTGCGGAAGTAGCCGATGGACGCATAGCTGCTGTCATCAAAGTACCACTCTACCGAGAGGTCGATATTGGTGGACTCCAACGGATCCAGCTTGGGATCGTTTTTGCTGGCCGAGGTGATACCGCCCAGGTGGGTGGGGTTGTCCTGCCAGAAATTGCCCACCGATACGAAAAGGTTGCCGTAGTTCGGCCGGGCAATGGTCTGGCTGGCGGAGAAGCGGGCGAGCACATCGTCGGTAACCGAAACACCTACGTCCAGGCTGGGTAGGAGGTTATCATAGCTGTGATCCTCTGCCACAAACGCCTGGTCATCGGCGTATACGGTGGTCTGGAAGTCGTTATCACTCTCCCAGGGCCGATACAGCGGAACTTCCATAAGTGCGGATGAGGTCACTTCCGTTTCCTCGTAGCGCAGGCCGAGCAGAACGTCGGTCTCAAAGCCACCCAGGTCAAAGGTATTGTCATACTGAACGAATGCGGCGGTAATCTCTTCGGTCACCTGATTGTCGTTGGGGTGTTGGCTGAGCGCGGAGCAATCCCAGTTGCCATCGTAATCGCCGTAGATGCCCAACGATTGCTGGCACAGGCCGTACACGTCAATGGCCCGCATGCCGATGGTGCTCATCCTGGAGGTGTCGTAGTCGTCGTATTGAGCGGCGAAGTTGAATGGTTTGAGAATGTTGTACAGCTCTCCGGGGTTGCTGACGTTCCAGTTGCCCAGTTGGACCTGGCGGTTGGAGTTCTGTTGGCGCATCTCCATTTCGCGGTATTCCAGGCCGAAGTCCACCGTAGCTTCATTAAATGCCTGACTACCACCGAACTGAACCTGAGCGATATCCATTTCCTGTGAGGCGTAGAACACGCGACCCTGCTGGGTGCCGAAATCGGGTTCGTCAAAGCGCCCGTTATCGTTGGTGTTGTCATCGTCCCAGTCGTAGGCGCCCTGAGGCAGGTCTCCGCCGAACCAGAAGTACTGGCGCTCACCAACCGGCGCACCCACACTCATGGCGATTTCGCCAGCCTGTCCTGGACCGTCGGGCATGTTGTCCATGCTGGAGTCGTGGGCATCAAAGTTCAGGGTCAGGGAGTCATTGACCAACCATTCAGTGTTGAAGCCAAACGAATGCAGAGTGTTGTTCTGCTCGCGCCACTGCTGTTCGTAACCCATGTCTTTGTTGTTCAGCTTTTCCTGAATATACAGAGGCACGGCGATCTCGCCCGAGTTGTCGAAATCAACCTGTTCCACGCTCGAACCGTTCCCGATCCACAGCGCCCATTCGCCGCGGTGCTCGGCAATCTGCATATCGGCGTAGGTGTAATCGACGGTAACGGTCACATCATCGCGAGGGGCAAACTGGGCGGTCACCTGCGCGTTAGCACGGTCCCGGCTGCGTTCGGAATAAGCCCAGCGGAAATCATTGGGGCGTGCGAAGAGTTGGCCATCTTTCGGTTCTCCGTTGATCTCTGCGGCGATATTACCGTCGCCATCGCGAATCCAGCTGAACCCCTGGTTCTCGCCTGCGGCGTGTGCTTCGGCATCCCAATAAGCCATGTTCCAGTTATTTTCAGCGGCATTGGCTGCGGCGGAATCCCGTTTGGAGTAGCTGGCGGTAACGGCCAGGCCCACAGTGTTGTCGCTGTTTTTCCAGCTGAACAAGCCAGAGACTTCGGGCGTGAAGTCTTCGCCGCTGTCCCCGACGGTGGTGTCGTGCATGCCCTTGGCGCTCAGAGAAACCTCCAGGGGGTCGTTCTCCAGAGGTTTGGTAGTGGTGATGTCCACAGTGGCGCCAATGCCGCCGGTGGGTACCGAAGCGCGACCGGTTTTGTACACGCTGACACCGGCGACGCTCTCGGATGCCAGGTTGGCAAAGTCAAACGCGCGGGTGGCACCGCCGGAGGTACCGCCGGCGCCGCTGCCGCCGCCGTAGGTGTAGCCGGCGGGCAGGGTGCGGCCATTGAGTGTCACCATATTGTTGGCGGCACCAAAGCCACGCACGGTAATCTGGGAGCCTTCGCCGTTGACGCGGTCAATGGAGACGCCGGTGATCCGCTGCAGGGATTCGGCCAGGTTGGCGTCTGGAAACTTACCAATATCTTCGGCGGAAATGGCGTCGACGACGCCCGAGGAATCCCGCTTGATGTCCATGGCGCGATCGAGTGAGGCGCGTAAACCGGTAACTACGATCTCCTCTAGCTGACCGGCCTCCTGCGCCAAGGCGGGAGTACCGAAGGTGGTGCCGACCAGGGCGGCAATACTGGCCGACAGTAACCGTTTTTTAACCAAACTGCGGTTTGTGTTCATTGGATCCTCCAATTTTTATATCGAGTGTTATTGCTTATAGTGCTCGTATTGAGAACAGTGTCCTTCATTGCATCTATCTGCAGGAGGCCTTGGGACGCCTCCAGACAGAGACTCCAAAATGAACTCATATAGTCGTTAAGTCTATTAGTCTGGTTGGGTAGCCACTGTCGCAGTGAAGTTACCCTTGAGGAGGCAGTGACGCTTACGGCATAAGGAATGGTCGGGTTGCCGACGATGGGGAATGGTCTAGCCTGAGGGCGGTGAGGTATTGTTAGGGTTCAGGACAACACTGAGACCAGGTATTGTTCCTTTTATTGGCTTGTCTAATGGCAGGCACCCGCGACATGGACTGTCCGGGCCCCTCTTTTTGATTGGGTGTGTTTTAGCCGTGGCTGATCTGCAGCGGCGTACCTTTGCGGTCGAAAGCCAGAAAGTTGTTGATCATCCCATTGCGAATGGCATGAATGACTTTCTCAATAGCGTCGTCTATTGCCTTGGGGGTTGGGAGTTTTCCATCTGTTCCGGGAAGCGCCGCAACAAACACCGCATCCCATTCATCACTCGCCTGTTTAGCCTCCTCGACCAATGCTGAGAAGTTGGCCAACTCGTCGGGGCGTTTGTCGATGCCCGCCAGTGGTGCCAAGTGGCCTCCGTGCCCATTTTCGAAATCTCTGGCCTGTTGCTCGGTGTGGCCGTGAGGCAACTCTCGTCGGGCGAGCACCAGTATCAGTTTTTGCGGTTCGGGTTGGGACCGCGCAATGGAGAGAAAGTCATCGAAGTGGTTTAGTTCAAAGGTGCTCATAGTAAACGGATCACTGTTATCAACGGGTGGAAGAGGTATGTCTGCCCATTGTGCACACTTTCGGGGTGAACTGTGATTCCTCTAAAGGGGTAGACCCATGGGGGAATATCGCACAACGGGTCAGCGCAGTAGGCTAGGGGTCCCGGTCGGTATTCCCCTAACAGCTGTGCCGCCGGGACTCAAAGGCCTCTGGTGCAGGGAGTGCACCCTTTTTTGAGCCCGTTGGAGCGATCACGCCACCATCCGGCTGATAAAGCGGTAGACGGGTGCGGGGATCAGTTGTTCGGGATCCTGACTGTCGAGGAAATTTTTCAGTGCCAGCCCCAGTTCGGTATCACCCTCAATGGCCAGTTTGCGGCGAAAGAACAGAGTGTCGGGATCAACCTGGCCGGCCATGATTTGCAGCAGTGATCGGGTATCGGCCCGAAAGGTTACGTCGGGCGCCACAGGCTTGAGTGAAACGTGCAGCCGTTGGCCGAGCAGCGTCACCGAGAAGTCCAGATTGATATCGGGCACGGTGATCCGCGCCTGTCGGCCGCGCAGAAAATCCAGTTCACCCCGGCGCAGAGCCTCTGAAAAAGTGTGGTTCAAACCGATGCCCAGCGTGTGTCGGCGAATGGTCTGGGGGATGAGCGGCTGGGCCACTTTGGCGCATTGAATGAGCCGGGGGAGTGTTGGGCGAAATGATGCTGAATGGGATTGCATGCTAGTCATAGTGGGGCACCTCCTGAGCGGGCATGCTAGCAAACCCGGGTGGTGTCGCCACTCGCCCAAAATAGGTACAGTTTTTAAACAGAGGTAAGCGTCGATGGAATTACTTTGTCCCGCAGGAAGCCTGCCCGCGCTGAAAACCGCCTTGAAAGAGGGGGCGGATGCCGTCTACGTGGGCTTGCGCGGTGATACCAATGCCCGGCACTTTGCCGGTCTCAATCTCGACACCCTGGGGCTGCGCGATGCCGCCCGTGAAACCCATCGGCAGGGGCGGCGATTGCACGTGGCGATCAATACCTTCGCTCACCCGGCCCAGTGGGACAGTTGGCAGCAGGCGGTGGATGAGGCCGTCAAGGCCGGAGCGGACGTGTTGATCATCGCCGATATGGCGGTGCTGGCCTACGCGGCGGAACGCTATCCCGAGGTGGAGCGGCACCTGTCGGTGCAGGCCTCGGCCACCAATGCGGCGGCCATTGATTTTTACCAGCAGGCCTATGGCGTCAGTCGCGTGGTGTTGCCGCGAGTGCTGTCCATGAAACAGGTGTCGGCACTGGCGCACACCGTGAGTACCGAGCTGGAGGTGTTCGCTTTTGGAAGTCTGTGCATTATGGCCGAGGGGCGCTGTTATCTCAGCTCCTACATGACCGGCGAATCCCCCAACAACTCCGGCGCCTGCTCACCCGCCAAGTTCGTCCGCTGGGAGGAGAAGCGCGGCGTTCTGGAATCTCGCCTGAATGGTTACCTGATTGACCGCTTCGCCGGCGGCGAGAACGCCGGTTATCCCACCTTGTGCAAGGGCCGCTTTGAAGTGGACGGCGAACGCTATCACGCCCTGGAGGAACCCACCAGTCTGAACACCCTGAGCCTGCTGCCGGAGCTTTATCGGGATGGCATCAAGGCGGTCAAGATCGAGGGCCGCCAGCGCAGCCCCGCCTACGTTGGCCAGGTCACCCGGGTGTGGCGCCAGGCTATCGACCGGCTGCTGGCAGACCCGGCCCGCTACCAGGTGCATCAGGATTGGGACCGCACTCTGGCGGGACTCTCGGAAGGACACCAGACCACCATCGGGGCCTATCACAGGAGTTGGCGCTAATGTTAAAGCTGAATATCGGACCCATTCTGTACTTCTGGCCCAGGGAGCAGGTGCAACGTTTTTACACCGCAGTGGCCGAGTCGGATGCTGATTGCGTCTACCTGGGCGAAACCGTGTGCCCCAAGCGGCGGGAGCTGAAGTTGGACGACTATATGGCCCAGGCGCATCAGCTGCGTGAGGCCGGCAAGGAGGTAGTGTTATCCACCATGACCCTGCTGGAATCCCCCGCCGACCTGCGCGAGCTGCGCCGCTACTGCGACAACGGTGAATTCGCGCTGGAGGCCAATGACATCGGCGCGGTGGGTCTGCTTCGGGAGGCGGGGCTACCCTTCGTCGCCGGAGCCGCGATCAACTGTTACAACCCCCAGACCCTGCGCCAGTTGGTGCAGTTCGGCATGCAACGCTGGTTGATGCCGGTGGAACTGTCCCGAGAGTGGCTGTCGGAGATACTGAGTTACCCGGATATTGAGGATATCCGCAGCACCTTTGAGGTCGAGGTGTTCGGCTTCGGCCATCTGCCCCTGGCTTGGTCGGCGCGCTGCTTTACCGCCCGCTCGGAAAATCGTCCCAAAGATCAATGTGACTTGTGCTGCATCAAATACCCGTCGGGCCGTCCCGTCTACAATCAGGAAGGCGAGCGGCTGTTTGTGCTCAATGGTATTCAGACCCAGTCCGGAGACCGGTACAATCTGGTGTCAGAGGTGCCGCAAATGGCCGGCCTGGTGGACGCGGTACGCCTCAGCCCCGAGCCCGAGGGCACCCTGGAATGGCTCGCCCGGTTCCGGGCCGCCAGCCGAGGCGAAGCCCAGGCGCGCGCCGAGCAGGACGTCAACGGCTATTGGCACAAAATGGCTGGCATCGTACAGGTAGCCTGATGGCGGCTGCCTTTTACTCCCGAATTCCAACGACTTGATAGAGGCTGACGAATGACAGAGCAATCCAGGGACATCACCGAGTCGGCGGTCGAACTTCAGCCCGCCTCCCAGGACATCTGGGACCAGAAATACCGCCTGAAAGACCACCAGGACCAGCCGGTGGATCAGACCATCGACGCCACCTGGGAGCGGGTGGCCCAGGCGCTCGCGGAGATCGAACCCAGGCGCAAGGCCCACTGGCGCCAGGAATTTCTCTGGGCGTTGCGCAACGGCGCCATCCCCGCCGGGCGGATCATTTCCAATGCCGGGGCCCAGGCCTATAAGCCCGCCACCTCCACCATCAACTGTACCGTCTCCGGCACCATCGGCGACTCCATGGAAGATATTCTGCACAAAAACCTCGAGGCCGGCCTGACCCTGAAAGCCGGCTGCGGCATCGGCTACGAGTTCTCCACCCTGCGACCCAAAGGCGCCTACGTGGCTGGTGCCGGTGCCAACACCTCCGGCCCGTTGTCGTTTATGGATATCTACGACAAGATGTGCTTCACCATTTCCTCCGCCGGCGGGCGGCGCGGCGCCCAGATGGCCACCTTTGATGTGCATCACCCGGATGTCAGTGAATACATCCGGGCCAAACGCGAAGCCGGTCGCTTGCGCCAATTCAATCTCTCCCTGTTGATCACCGACGACTTTATACAGGCAGTAAAGGCCGATGCCGCTTGGCCCTTGAGCTTCCCCATCACCGAAGATGATCTCAAGCGCGAAGGGCTGGACGGTGACAATCCCGAGCAGGTGGTCTGGCGGCGCCTCGACCATGTGGCGGACAAATACCAGCGCAATGAAGAGGGCGAAGTGGCCTGCAAGGTCTACAAAAAAGTGCCGGCACGGCAATTATGGAACCAGATCATGCGTTCCACGTACGACTTTGCCGAGCCCGGTTTTATCCTGATCGATCGGGTCAACCAGTGGAACAACAACTGGTTCTGTGAAGACATCCGCGCGACCAACCCCTGCGTCACCGCCGATACCTGGGTTCACACCTCGGAGGGGCCGCGCCAGGTCAGTGAACTGGTGGGGCGCCCGTTTACCGCCCGGGTGGACGGCACCCACTACGCGTCCGGCGAGGAAGGTTTTTTCGTCACCGGCGATAAACCGGTGTTCGAACTGTCCACGCGAGAAGGTTATAGCGTGAAGCTGACCGGTGACCATAAAGTGCGGAAGGTCGCTTCCAAAAGCCGCTGGTCGGAAACGCTCGACTGGGTGCCCGCTGAACAGCTGGAGCCGGGCGATCAGATCGCCCTGCACAACCACCGGGCAGTGCCGGATTGGTCTGGCGAGGGTAATCGCGAAGAGGGTTACCTGATGGGCTTGCTGGTGGGCGATGGTACGCTGAAAAGCGACAAGGCGGTGCTCTCGGTCTGGCCGGGACAACAGGCGGTGGGTGATTCCCCTCAGGCGCACCCGGTCATGGCCGAGGCGCTGCGCTGCGCCCGCACTCTGCCGCACCGGGCGGACTTCAGAGGTTGGATGGAAGTGCCCGGCCGGGGGGAATACCGTCTGGCCACGGGCGCCATCAAACGGCTGGCCGAAGACCTGGGCATGGCGCCCGGCAACAAAATGATTACCCCCGCGCTGGAAGCACGCTCCAGTGAATTCTATCGCGGCTTCCTGCGCGGGTTTTTCGATGCCGATGGTTCGGTGCAGGGTTCTCAGCAGAAGGGCGTCAGCGTGCGTCTGGCCCAGTCCGATCTGTCGCGACTGAAGGCGGTTCAGCGCATGCTGTTGCGGTTGGGTATTGCCGCCCGTCTTTATCAGAATCGTCGCCCGGCTCAGCAACGAACACTGCCGGATGGTCGGGGTGGCCAGCAGGAATACGCCACCGTCGCCCAACATGAACTGATCATCAGTGGCGATAATCTGCCGGTCTTTATGGAGCGGGTCGGCTTTACTGATGTCGACAAAATGACCCGCCTGAAAAATGCTCTGGGTAGCTACAAGCGCACCCTGAACCGCGAGCGGTTTATGGTGACGGTGGAAGGGTTGACCCCGGTGGGCACTGAAACCGTTTACGACGTGCAGGTTCCCGGCATCAACGCCTTCGATGCTAATGGGCTCTACGTACACAACTGCGGTGAGCAACCCCTGCCCCCCTATGGCAGTTGTCTGCTCGGCTCCGTGAATCTGACCCAATGCGTGAAGCATCCCTTTACCGAGCAGGCGGAATTTGATTGGGAGAAATTCCGCAAGTTGGTCTCCATTTTTACCCGTATGCTGGATAACGTGGTGGAGATCAATGGGCTGGCGCTGGCAGAGCAGCGCCGGGAGATTGAGCGCAAGCGCCGCCACGGCATGGGCTTTCTGGGGCTGGGTTCGGCCCTGACCATGCTCACCATTCCCTATGGCAGTCCCGCGTCCATCGCCTTTACCGAACAGGTGAGCAAAGAGCTGGCGCTGGCCGGCTGGCGTGAATCGTTGAACCTGGCCAAAGAAAAAGGGCCGGCGCCCATCATGGCGGAAACCTTTGAGGTCACGCCCATCATGTTGGCCAAGCAACCCGAGCTGGCCAACGAGTATAAGGTGGGCGATCAGGTACCCGGTAAAGTACTCTGGGCAAAATACAGCCGTTATATGCAACAGGTGGCCGAGGAAGACCCGGCCCTGGTGGAGGCGCTGGCGGACACCGGTAGCCGCTTTACCCACCACTCCTCCATCGCGCCTACCGGCACCATTTCCCTGTCCCTGGCGAACAACGCCAGTAACGGCATCGAGCCCAGTTTTGCGCACCACTATGCGCGTAATGTGATTCGCAGCGGTAAGAAAACCAAGGAAAAAGTGGATGTGTTCTCCTACGAACTGCTGCGTTATCGCCAACTGGTCGAGCCCAAGGCCAAACCCTACCCGCAACCGGGAGAGACCGGTTTGCCGGACTACTTTGTGGTGTCCGACCAGATCACCCCGGAGCAGCATGTGGATGTTCAGGCGGCGGCGCAGAAATGGATCGATTCTTCCATCTCCAAAACCATCAACGTGCCCACGGAGATCGCCTACGACCGGTTCAAGGATATTTACCTGTATGCCTACGAGAAAGGGCTGAAAGGCTGCACGACGTTCCGCTTCAACCCGGAAGCCTTCCAGGGCGTGTTGGTGAAAGAACAGGATCTGGAAAATACCACCTACGTGTTTGAGCTGGAGGACGGTCAAAAGCTTGAACTGAAGGGCAACGAAGAGGTGGAGTATGACGGTGAAATGCACACCGCCGCCAATCTGTACGAGGCCTTGAAAGAAGGTTATTACGGCAAGTTTTAATTGGAGCAGTCTGTATGAACGCCAAAGTCATTGACAAAAAAATCACCGGCTTCTCCATCAAAAAGCCGGAACCCGAGAAAGAGCCGGACATCGAGCGCATGCACGAAAAGTTCGAGCGGCCGGAAACCCTGGAGGGCAGCACCTACAAGATCAAGACGCCGCTGTCTGACCACGCCCTGTACATCACAATCAACGATGTGGTGCTGAACCCGGGCACCGATCACGAGGTGCGCCGGCCCTTCGAGATTTTCATCAACTCGAAGAACCTGGAGCACTTTCAGTGGGTGGTGGCGCTGACCCGCGTCATCTCCGCGGTATTCCGCAAGGGTGGGGATGTGACCTTTCTGGTGGAAGAGCTGAAAGCGGTGTTTGACCCGCAGGGCGGCTACTTCAAATCCGGCGGCCGCTTTATGCCCTCGCTGGTGGCGGAAATTGGCGACGCCATAGAAACCCATATGAAGCGCATCGGCCTGATCCAGGATGAAGCGCTATCCGAAGCGCAGCGGGAGGTGCTCAAGGAGAAGCAGGTGGAGTACGAGCAGAAGCATCACATCGAGCACGGCAGTGATGAGTTTCCGCCGACCGCAACCTTGTGTCTGAAGTGCCATACCAAAGCGGTGATCATCATGGATGGTTGCAAAACCTGCCTCAATTGCGGTGCGTCCAAGTGCGGCTGAGCCTCGACTGAGGCTCAGTTGATTTACGTCAAGGCGGATGTGTGCAGTCAGCGTAAAGTAACTTCACAGGTAGTCAGCTTTGGAACGCACTATGGACGACACACAGAAACCGCTGGTCTACGCCTGCTCGGGCCGCTCCAATGTGGCCCAGTTGGCGAACGATATTGCCGTGGTGATGGACCGGGAAGGCCACGCTGAAATGTCCTGTATTGCAGGTGTGGGTGGCGATGTGCCGAGTCTGGTCAAGGTCGCCAAATCCGGCCGTGATATCTGCGCCATTGATGGCTGCGCCTTGGCCTGTGTCAAGCACTCCCTGGCCCGCCACGGGGTAACCCCCAAGTGGCATATTGAGCTGACGAGAAAAGGCATCAAAAAGCGGAATCACGAAGGGTGTTCCATTCAGGAGCACTACGAGGTGCTGCGCAGCGTGTACAACGAGCTGGGGATTATCGCGACTGAGGAGTAGCGTATCCTCCTACCGCACCAAATGCCCCACAAAATTGCAGGGCCCCTGCCGGGCATCCAACTGAGGTTGCAACAACTTCGTCCATCCGGTCCGGCAGGCCCCGGTCGACCCGGGCAGACAGGCAATCAACGTATGATTCGCCAATCCCGCCAGCGCCCGGGACTGAATGGTCGAGGTCCCGATTTCCCCCCAGGATATCTGCCGGAACATTTCTCCAAACCCTTCCACCTCTTTATCAAACAGCGGTTTCATCGCCTCGGGGGTTGAGTCCCGGTCGGTAAAGCCGGTGCCACCGGTGATCAGGACCACATGCACGTTGGCATCGGCGATCCAGGCGGACACCTGGGCGCGAATCTGATAAATATCGTCTTTCAATAAGGCGCGGTCGGCGAGGGTATGGCCCTCTTCCTGCAAAGCGTCCACTAGATACTGCCCTGAGGTGTCGTTCTCAAAAGTGCGGGTATCGGAAACGGTCAGAACCGCAATGCTCAGGGGTTTCATTTCCGATGGTAAGGCGTGTGCCATTAACAGCTACTCCGTAACAATCTATTGAATCAGGTAAAAGTTTAACCGCCGATCATCGCCAGCTGCCGGGTCGAGCCGGGGTTCTGCTCGTGCAGGTGATGGCTGAAATCTTTGCCCTTGATGGCTTCCCGCAAAAACGCCATCACCGGCTCCGGATCATCGGACTGCAACAGGTGGCGCAGGCTCTGGTGCTCATCGACAAACAGGCACAGGAACAGCTGCCCCTGACTGGAGACGCGCAGACGGTTGCAGGTGGCGCAGAAGTCTTTGCTATAGGGCATGATCATGCCGATGCCGCCGGCGTAATCCGGGTGCCAGAATTCCCGGGCGGGGCCGGAGTCCCGGCCGCGCAGTCGCTCCTGCCAACCCTGAGCGCGCATCCGCTCGATCACCCGGTCGCCGCTCAAGTGGTGGCGATCAAAAAACTCGGCGTTGTCCCCGGTCTGCATCAGTTCGATCATGCGCAGGGTGATGGGCCGTGTTTTGACGAAGTCGATAAAGTCATCCAGCGCATCGTCGTTGTAGTGCTTCATCAACACGCTGTTGACCTTGATGTTGGGAATGCCCAACTCGGCCGCACGCTCCAGCCCCTTGAGAATTTCCTGCAGCTTGTTGTGACCGGTGATCATCTCAAACTTGGCGTGATCCAGGCTGTCGATGCTCACGTTGAGCGCATCCAGTCCCGCCGCGTGCCAGGCGTCGATGTCCTTGGTCAAACGGTAGCCATTGGTGGTCATGGCCACGGTTTCAATACCGGGGGTCTGCTTGCACAGTCGGATGATCTCGGTCAGATCTTTACGCAGGGAGGGCTCGCCGCCGGTAATGCGCACTTTGCGCATGCCCAGGCGGGCAAAGGCATTCACCAGACGGCGGATTTCGTCGAGGGTCAGATCCTGAGCGCGGGCATCGGGGCCACAATCGGTCCCGTCCGGCAGGCAGTAGTCGCACCGGAAGTTGCACACTTCGGTAACGGACAGACGCAAGTAACTGAAGCGCCGATCAAAAGAGTCAGTCAGCATAGAAACACCTTTCCAAGCGCGGGAGGCGGCCCGGTTTCCCGAACGACCCCGGTTACCTCGGCTCACCCGGTTGGATGAGAGGGTAACGGCCCAGGGACCTTAGCGTCGCCTTAGGTCAATGGGCTCGGTGTGAATGTACGTTCATTGTAGTCCAATTTTAGCCAAAGGTTTATGGCTCCGAGGTATAACCCCGTCTACCTCCTCATGGGTAGTTGGCACTTTTCGGTGGCAGTTTTGAGTCAAATCAACCACTTAGCATGGGCGTGCCGTTAGTATGCGCGGGTTTTTGCCCGCTGTGATGCCCAATTCCTGAGGATCTTTGCCCAATGCCCCTGTTCGCCCCCGAACTTCTGTCCCCCGCCGGCAGCCTGCGCGCCATGCGTCTGGCCTTTGCCTACGGTGCCGATGCGATCTACGCCGGCCTGCCACGCATGAGCCTGCGGGTGCGCAATAACAGCTTTGATCACGAGGCC
The DNA here is from genome assembly GCF_026153455.1 of Marinimicrobium sp. C6131. Classification (NCBI taxonomy): domain Bacteria; kingdom Pseudomonadati; phylum Pseudomonadota; class Gammaproteobacteria; order Cellvibrionales; family Cellvibrionaceae; genus Marinimicrobium; species Marinimicrobium sp. C6131. The sequence continues at coordinate 2,470,163 of NZ_CP110629.1, read as the reverse complement.
ATGGCCCAGGGCATCAGCGAGGCGCATGCCCTGGGCAAACGCTTTTATGCGGTGACCAACGTGGCGCCGCACAACAACAAGGTCCGCACCCTGGTCAAGCATCTGGCGCCGGTAGTGGACATGGGGCCGGACGCCCTGATCGTCTCCGACCCTGGCGTCATCTGGCTGGTCCGCCAGCAGTTTCCCGGCATGCCCATGCACTTATCGGTCCAGGCCAATACGGTCAACTGGGCGGCGGTCAAATTCTGGCAGGAGCAGGGCATCGAGCGGATCATCCTGTCCCGGGAACTGGGCATCGAGGAGATCGGCGAAATCCGCGAGCAGGTGCCGGACATGGAGCTGGAGGTCTTTGTTCACGGAGCCCTGTGCATGGCCTATTCCGGGCGCTGCATGCTCTCGGGCTACTTCAACCACCGCGACCCCAATCAGGGCGCCTGCACCAATGCCTGCCGCTGGAAGTACGAGGCCAAACCCGCCCGGGAAGATGAGGTAGGGCAGTGGGAGCCCGTGGTGATCGAGGACAAGACCCGCCCCGGTGAGCTGATGCCGATGGATGAAGACGAACACGGCAGCTACATCCTCAACTCCAAAGACCTGCGCGCCGTGGAGTATGTGGAGCAGCTGACCCGCATGGGCGTGCACTCGCTCAAAATCGAGGGGCGCACCAAGTCGCCCTACTATGTCGCCCGCACCGCCCAGGTCTACCGCCGGGCCATCGACGATGCCGTTGCCGGTAAGGCCTTTGACCCGAGCCTGCTGTTTGAGCTGGAGGGCCTGGCCAACCGGGGCTACACCGCTGGCCTGCTGGACCGCCACGCACGCCCCGAAACCCTGCAGAACCTGGAGCACGCGCACCATAACGGTGCTCAGCAGTGGGTCGCCGAGTCTCTGGAGAAAGTGGAAAACTGGTACGAGGTAGAGGCCAAGAACGGTTTTTCTGTAGGCGATCAACTTTTCCTGCTGACGCCGGCTGGGAATCACGCTTTCGAGCTAAGTGCGCTGCGGGACAAAAGCGGTAACCCCATCGACCGCGCCCCCGGCTCCGGCCACCGTGTCCGCTTGCAGCTGCCTGTGGAATGTGAGCCAAGCACCGCTTTGCTCGTCAAGCAGCTATGAGGGGGCAACTCTCAGAAAAATAAGGCGTAAACCAAGAGCGCGTAAAGACTATACTGCAAGGTGTAGTATACCGGCCGATTCCACTGCTTGAGTTTCTTGCCCAGCACGCGCAGCTGGTAGGCATAACCGAAAATCCGGTTCAAAAAGCCGACTTTGTCGCCCTCGGTGTTCTTGGTGGCCGAGCCGGCGATCACCACTCGGGAAAACAACCGGTTGAACCAGTCCACGAGGAAAAAAGTCACGGGTCGTTTCACATCCAGGAACAGAATAATCCGGTTGCGGTCGGTGTTGTTTCGGGCGTAGTGCAGATAAGTTTCGTCGAACATGACCGCTTCACCGTCCCGCCAGGCGTAGCTCTGGCCATCCACGTTGATAAAACAGTCATCCGAATTTGGTGTCACCAGCCCCAGATGGTAGCGCAGAGAACCGGCGTAAGGGTCACGATGTCGGGTCAGATCACTGCCGGGCGGCAGCATGGTAAACATGGCTCCCTTGATGGACGGAATCTGACGCAGCAGCTCCACTGTTTTCGGGCAGAGCTTTTCCGCCGACTTCAGGTTGTTCCCGTACCATTTGAGGTAGAAGCGCTTCCAGCCCCGTCGGAAAAAAGAATTGAAGCCCAGGTCATCGTATTCCTGCGAGGCCTTGATGTGTGACTCGTCGTTGAGCAGCAGTGCCTCCTCCCGAATGACCTCCCAGTTATCTTGCACGAGTTTGAGTTCGGGGAAGCGCTCAACAGACACGTAGGGGTCATTGCCGACCTTGGAAAATGCGTAGAAAAGGCAGTTGACCGGTGCGAGAAAGTTGGCGTGATCGGTAAGCTTACGCCGCCATTTATCGTGCTGGACCTGCCCGCGGGTCTGCACATAGACGGCGCACAAAACAAAAATCGCGAGTATCGCGAGTCCCATAACAGCGTGTCCTTGTAGGAGGAAGTTGTCCGGAAAGGGTCTTTTGTGGAGGAAGAGCGTTAGCTTATCGGTGCGGGGGATAACTGTCAATCCAATAGCAGGGCGTCGAGGGCCGTGGATTGCCTGGATGCAGGAGCATTTTCCGACAAAGGAGCGAGCATTTTGGACTGGCGCAGAGACCGCCGGGAATTGCTCAGAGTGTCCATAACAGGGATATGGTTTATTTGAATAAAAGGTGCAGCCCCATATTAGCAATCGGTTCTTCTAAACTACGAAGTGTTTCGTATAATAGTTACGAACTGTTTCGTAGAAGGCTGTCGACAATGCCCGCATCATCCAAAACGCCCACCCGCTCGGAGATGGCGATTCTGGACATTCTCTGGTCCCGGGAGGAAGCTACCGCCCAGACGGTCCACGAGTCCTTTCAGCACACGCGCTCGGCCGGTTACACCGGCACGCTCAAACTGATGCAGCTGATGCACCAGAAAGGGCTGCTGGGGCGGCGTCGCGAGGGGCGTAGCCACGTGTACTACCCCCTGGTGGAAGAGCAGGACACCAGAGCCTCGCTGCTAAGCTCATTTATCGATACCACCTTTTCAGGTTCCGCCAGCAAACTGATGGTGCACCTGCTGGGCAATAAAGCCGTGTCCCGTCAGGAACTGGACGAAATACGGGATTACCTCGACCGGATTGAGGAGGACAAGTCGTGAACTGGTTGACCCAATGGCTGGGAGAGGCGTTTGTTTACGCCCTGGGGTGGACGCTACTCCACTCTCTTTGGCAGGGCGCCCTGGTGGCGGTCAGCTTGGCGCTGGTGTTGGCGGTGACACCTCGCTGGTCGGCCAATGCCCGTTACCTGAGTGGCGTGGTGGCCCTGGGGATCGTCATGGTGCTGAGCGCACTGACTTACAGTCGCTACTACGCCTTGGTGGAAGTGGCGCTGGTCGAAGCCGCGGCCGTCCCCGAGCCGGTGTTGACCGACTCTCGATCGATGTTCTCGCCGGCGGTGTGGGCCGACTGGATCAACCGCCACATGTCGGCCATCGTACTGCTCTGGATGTTGGGTTTCGCCCTCTTTATGGCTCGATATTGCGGCGGGCTGTTCTACTGCTATCGCCTGAAAAACCGGTTGAGTCAGCCGGCATCGTCGCGGTGGCAAACACGATTAGACGTCCTGGCGAGCACCATTGGAATCCGCGCGGCGGTGGCGTTGAAGCTCAGCGAGCGCCTGACGGGCCCCTGCGTGGTCGGCCACCTGAAGCCAGTAATTCTGTTGCCCGCCGCGCTCCTGACCCAGATGAGTCGCGATGAGCTGGAGGCGATCCTGCGACACGAGTTGGCGCATATCCGTCGCAACGACTATCTGGTCGGCCTGATCCAGAGCCTGATCAAAACCCTGTACTTCTTTAACTGGCCCGTGCTTTGGATCAGTGCGCAGATTGATCGTGAGCGGGAAAATGCCTGCGACGATATTGCGGCTGACGGTTGTAAAAGCCGGATTTTTTACGCCGAGACCCTGGCCCGATTTTCCTCGCTGAAAATGGGCGGCTCGGCTTCCAATGATGGAGAACTCACCATGGCTATAAATGGAAAGCACCCGCACCTACTTGCCCGTATTCGTCGGCTGTTTGAGCCCGCGACGTCTACCGCACGTCCGTTTGAAGGGCTAGTGTCCAGCTTGCTGCTGGTGGCTCTGGGGTTGTTCTTGAGTATGCACTCCCAAGCCGAGGACCAATACCCCGACATTGAAACCCTGGACGATGCCTCGGTGGAAAGCCTGATCGACACCTTCCGCTCGCAGTTGATAGACGCCGATGATGAGCCTCATTTTGTGACCACGCTGGTGCCAACCTCGGATTATCAGGCCCTGTCGGAACAGGAGCGGGCGGCGTTCGTTCGACACTTCAAGGCGGCGCTGTGGAAGGATCGCTATCGCGACAAAGAGCGTCCTCCGTTCTACAGTCATCTCAATGAGGACGAGTGGTTGGAGGCGCGGCAGGTGTTGTTTGAGAAAGATTATGCGCACTTCATTCGGGCGTTAGAGGGTAAACTGATCCGAGTGAAAGAGTACGATGCTGGGGTGGCTGATCAATCCGGTGAGATTCATTTTGCACTCTATGAACAGGGGCGAATGGAGTCGGAAATTCCCGTCGGTTCAATTCGAGCTTTGCAGAAGCAGCCGGGCCAGGCAGTGGAGGCAGGCCCTTTCTCTCTGCGCGCTTTGGACGATGGCAGTCTGCTAATGACCCTTCGGCGGGGGGAGCGGATGCCGGATTTCGTCACCAGGCGCAATGTAGTTCGGGAAGACTTTTCCGGTGACGGAGCCTTGGCAGGAAAGATCAAACACTTTTCATTTAATGATGACCCTAAGCAGGGGCATATTCGATCGTTCGCGGCTACCTCTGACTTTTATCAGGTATGGTTGGGTAAGCAGGCGGTCGAGTCGGTACTGGCCAGAGAGAAGGTTTATGGATTCACCGCATTATCTGGCTATCGAGTAAACCGCGAGAGTGTGTTGGAAATAGCATTTGACCCGGATCCGGAAAAATATCTGTCCAATAGGTTGATGAGCTTTATGGACAGCAAAAAGTTGCCCTTTACGAAAGAGCTTGAGCGGGAGCTCGAGGGCCTGCTTTCCGAGTTGCCTAGCGACCTGCATCCTTATCTCTATCAGGAGAAGCATCTGGAGCGCCATTTTCGGGCCTGGACGTTACAGTCGGGCGTCGATATGACCGACCGACAAAAAACAACATTCAGCGCACTCTTTCAGAAAACACGAGCTGAATTTCTGCTGGAGGCGGTACAGGACCCGGAGCGTGATGCGTTGGAGATGGCTCACCATTCCATATCGGTCTGGGCCGATGGTGTCAACTGGGTAAATATTTATCCTGGCAACAAGGAGCCCGACGCACTCTTTGACGTGATCATTGAAGATAAGACGATTACGGAAGCCGTAGCCCAGGTCGCCGAGGTGTGTGAGGGTATTGAGCGCCCTGAGGGATACGAATTGGTCACCCAGTCGGTGTCATTGTACGGCTATGAAACGCATTGTGAGCAATGGCAGGGAGTGTTTGAACAATTGGTGGATAACCATGTCGATCTCGCTGCGCGATAATTGATAGGCTAACCCTAGCGCTTTGCCCGGGCTTGTTCCGGGCTTTTTTGTTACAGCCTAATAATCGAAGGGATGTTTTATCGACCCGGAAGTATCCGTAGGGCGGATCGGTCCGACGCTTCGGAGCGTAGCGCATCCGCCGTTGCCAAACGTGACGCTCGGGTAATGCGTATTGTCTTGTTACGGCGGATGCGTGCTTCGCACTTATCCGCCCTACGCGACCTACAAGCTAACTGTAGGGCGATGAGATGGTCTCCTCCCCTCCTAATCGGCGTCGCGATGCGCCAAGATAGGGGAGGAATAAGTTCCTATCTGAGATGAGTGGGAGGAGACCATGGCAAAGCTTACAACGATTGGCATTGACCTCGCAAAGAATGAGTTTGCAGTGTACGGACTGGGCCCGAATGGCCAGTGCGGGTGGAGGCGCAAATTGCGCCGCAAGCAACTGCTTAATCAGATGGCAAAGCTGGCCCCTTGCAAGGTAGCCATGGAAGCCTGCGCCAGCGCCCATTACTGGGGGCGCAAGCTACAGGCACTGGGGCACGAAGTGAAGCTGCTGCCGGCCCAGCATGTGAAGGCGTATCTGCGGGGCCAGAAGAACGACTACAACGATGCCCAGGCGATCGCCGAGGCCTGTGAGCACGGACGAATCCGCCCGGTGGCGATCAAGAGTATCGAGCAGCAGGATGAGCAGATGCTGCACAAGCTGCGCCGCAGCGTGATCGCTGAGCGCACCCGGATGGGCAACCGGCTGCGAGGCTTGCTCGCCGAGTACGGTGTCATCATCCCTGAGGGGATAGCGGCCCTGCGCCGGGAACTGCCCCTGGCGCTGGAGGATGCCGAGAACGAGTTGAGCCCACGGGCTCGGCAGTTGCTGCACCGTCAGTATCAGCGCTTCCTGGAGGTAGAAGAGGAGTTGGCCTGGTATGACCAGGAGGTGAAGCGACAGGCCAAAGCCGATGAGGTCTGCCAACGCCTGGATGCGCTGCCGGGTGTTGGCCCGGTGGTAGCCAGCCAGCTCAAAGGCTGGATGGGCGATGGCCAGCAGTTCGGCCGGGGGCGGGATGCCTCGGCGGCACTGGGGGTAATACCGAGACAGAACAGCACCGGTGGCAAGGAGGTCCTTCTGGGGATCAGCAAACGGGGTGATCCCTATGTGCGGGCGCAGGTGATCCACGGAGCTCGGGCGGTGGTGTCACGAGCGGACCAGAAAAGCGACCCGCTCAGCCGCTGGATCCAGCGCATCAAGGCCGAGCGGGGGTTCAACAAAGCCACCGTAGCGCTGGCCAACAAGTTAGTCCGCATGGCCTGGGTGATCATCGCCCGAGGCGAGCGGTACCGGCCGATCGAGGAGCGAATGGCCGGATAAGTTAATCAGGGAGCGAGTGGAATAGACAAACGAGGCGACGTAGATAGTTACGGAGGTAAACCTTCCCTCAGGTTGCGAGGGTCACAGCGATCGATGGCATAACAGGTCAGACCGGCCTGCCGAAAACCTGACTTATCCGAGGGCCCCAAAGGCCGTTAGGGCGATGAGGACGGCAGGCGCGCATCTTCCATCAAGGCCAGAGGCGACAAAGCCGCCTCGTTCAACAGGCCGGATATACGGGAGCCAACCTGTCCCTGACATCGAGCACTGAGACCTTGCAAACGGGGAGGAGACCATATACGGATAAGGCCGGAGGCCGCATCCGCCGTCATGAGGTGGCATTGCCGCTGACGTAGGGCACCCATGTGGTGCCGCTTTAATCAGGTAATAAACCGATCAAACGGAATGACGGTGACGGGCTCGCCGGCCTCAACTTTGCCCCGCTCTGCTTCGAGCACGGCATAGGCGTTGGCGCCGAGGAAGGAGGTGAGCACACCCGAGCCCTGGGCGCCGTTGCTGTCGATCTGGTTTGCGCCATCCACGCAGCGCAGGGTTGCGCGTTGGAAGTCCTGCCGGCCCGGGCGTTTTTTGTAGCCGCTGGCGGCTTGGGCGGTCAGCTGCAAGGGCGGTTCCGGTGCTTCGCCGGCCATGGTGCGCAGGATGGGTAGCGCCAACTGGTGCAGGGTGACCATGGAGGACACCGGGTTGCCGGGCAGGCCGAAAAATACCGCCTTACCCAGGTGCCCAAAGGCGAAAGGTTTTCCGGGTTTGATGGCCACTTTCCAGAAGCCGATTTCCCCCAGCTCGCCGAGAATGTCTTTGACATAATCCGCATCGCCTACCGACACACCGCCGCTGGAAATGATGGCGTCGGCTTCTGCTCCGGCGCGTTCGAAAGCGGCGCGGATCTGATTCGGCTGGTCGGGAATCAGGCCCAGGTCCAGCACCTCGACGTTCAGGCGTTGAAGAATGGCGATGAGGCCGTAGCGGTTGCTGTCGTAAATGTGGCCATCTTTCAGTGGTTGTCCCGGCGGAGTAAGTTCATCGCCGGTGGACAGCACCGCGACTTTGAGGCGTCGCTTGACCGAGGCCTCGGCCAAGCCCAGGGAAGCGAGCAGGGCAATATCCACGGGACCGAAACGATAACCGGAGGGAAACACTTCCTGGCCTTGTGTGATGTCCTCGCCGGCACGACGAATATTCTCGCCCGTAGCAGGCGCTTTCATCACGCGAACGCTATCGCCGTCGACTTCGGTATTCTCTTGCATGACCACCGCATTGGCACCGGCGGGAATCGTGGCGCCGGTGGTAATGCGTACGCATTGCCCAGCGTTCAGTTCACCGTCGAAGTGATGCCCGGCCAGTGATTGTCCGACCAGCGTCAACACTTGTCCGGCATCTTGGGCGCGCAGAGCGTAGCCATCCATCGCCGAGTTGTCGTAGCCGGGGACATTAAAGCCGGCGTGTACCGGCTCGGCGGTGACCCGGTCGAGCAGCTCGGGCAGGGAAACGGTCTCCGTGTCGGTCACCGCCTGTACCGCCACTTGCATGCGGGCGATGGCGTCCTGAACCGGAATCAGTTGGGGTTCGTCGCAGCAGGCCATCAGTCACTCTTTTCCTGGTTGATCATCCACACGGCGGCTTCCACCCGTGAGCGCAGGCCGAGCTTTTTCAGCAGATGTTTGACGTGCACTTTGACCGTGCCATCGGAAATGTCCAGCTCCCGGGCGATGAGTTTATTGCTCAGCCCCTTGGCGATCAGTTTGAGAATTTCCAGCTCGCGCCCGGTCAGGCTGTCGAGCTTGGCTTCGTTGTTGGGCTGGGGCTTGCGGATGGCGGTGGCCAGGGCCTGGGTCACGGCTTCGCTCATCACCATCTTGCCCTGCAGGGCGCGCTCGATCTGGGTGAGCAGTTCGTCCGGTTCCATATCCTTGAGCAGATAACCGTCGGCGCCCCGGGAGATGGCGGCAATCACATCTTCGTCGGCGTCGGAGACGGTGAGCATCACGATGCGGGAAGTCACTCCCACCCCGCGCAATTTTTCCAGGGTTTCCAGTCCGTCCATGCCCTGCATGTTCAGGTCGAGCAGAATCAGGTCCGGGTCCAGTTCTTCCCCGAGCTTGATGGCTTCGGCGCCGCTGCCGGCCTGCGCGACCAGCTCCAGGTCGTCGGACAGTTCAATCAGTTGCTGCAACCCTTTGCGCAATAAGGGGTGGTCATCCACCAGCATGATGCTGGCCGCGTCGTGGCTCATAAAGATGTCTCCCAAATCAATCAATATCGCCGCATTGTCAGTGGCTTACCTCTTTTTGGCAAGTCGCGGGCGGCCTTAGCGTAAGGATGAAAAAGGCGCAAGCTGTCCAGTGTGGGTAGCCCTTTGGAGGGTGACGCCCGAGTGCCCCTATGTCCAAGGGGGCATTGAGCGCCTTTTGCCCAGCGCCCATAGTAGCGCGATGAGGATTACGATCAACCCTGCGAGCAGTGCGTCCCCTATGCGTGACTTGTCTACCCCGACCAAGGTATCGACCGACACCACCGGTCCGGGGCCCGGTTGGGTGGGCGCGGTATTGGTCTGCGGCTTCGGACTGTGGTTGTTGCCATCGGTCTGGGTGGTGTTGTTGGCGGGCACCCGCACCGATCTGAGCTATTCCGATTTACTGTCCCTGCTGGCGTTGACGGGTTTGTCGGCCAGTTGCCTGCGCTTGACGCTCGGCTTCTGGCTGTTGAGCTACGGCCGCGGCCTGGTGCTCAGCACATTGTTGATTCTGCTGCTGGTGGCGGTGGTGCTGACCTTCATGCTCAGTGGCGCGCCCCTGAGCCGGACCTGGCTGCCGGCACTGTTTCTGTTGGTGGGGCTCGGCGGTGGCGGTCTGGCAGCCCTGGGCGGACCGGCGGAAACCTCAGACGAGGCACAGCGCTACGGCCTGGAAGCGGCCTCGCTGGCGGGGCATCTGGGGGTGGTGCTCAGCTTGTTGGTGGTACCGCTGGTTATTACGGTGCCGCTGCCGGTGGGTGAGCCCCAGTGGCTCAATCTGAGCGTCAGTCACTTTCTGGGGCGCCTGCCTGAAAACACTTCGATCTGGCTGGGCTGGAGCGGTCTGTTCTGGGCTATTTTTGCCCTGATCATTCTCCTGCTCTGGTCCCTGCGTGCGCCCTGGCGACAGTCCCTCGCGGTGAGCGATTGGCGTCGCGGTGTATCCGCGCTGTTCGCCGGCGGACTTCTGGCTGCGTTGGCCGGCTGGTTGACCTTACCTCGTTCGCTCGGTGGCGTCTCGGTCTGGATGCCGGTGGAGCTCACGCTGATGTGTGTGCTGGCCCTGTGCGTGTTGCTGGTTGCGGGGCTCTCCACCGCGCCTCAGCGTCAGCGGTTGATCGCTTTGTTGTCCCACCGGCACCTCTGGTTGATGAGCCTGTTGTGGCTTGCCAGTGTGGGTACATTCCTGGGGCTGACCCTGGTGTTCCCGATCGTGACCTGTCAGCTGTTCGGTGAGACGCAGGGGTATTCCGGAGTATTTCTTTATGCCTGGATGTTTCCCCTGTTGGCCATTCTGGTTCGCCCCTTGGGCGGTTGGGCGGCCGGGCGCTGGGGCGGTGCGCGGGTGGCGGCAGTCAGTATGCTCGGCCTGGCGCTGGGTGCGATGGCCGTATTCTGGAGCTTGCGTGCCCTGACCTTGTCCGAGTTCCCTCTGGACTACCTTATGCCGTACTTACTCGCCATGGCGCTGCTTTTTGCGGCCTCGGGCATTGGTTACGCGGCTTTGTTGCGGGCACTGCCTCAGGTGTTCCCCCCGACCCGGCGCCAGCCGGCGCAAATGTGGCTGGTATCGGTAGCGACCCTGGGGATGGTGTATATCCCCCTGGCGCTGAATCGAGCCGGCGGAGTGGAAGGCGTCTATCAGGCGTTTCTGGGCTTTGCGCTGTTCTATGGTCTCTGCGCGTTGGCGGCTTGGGCCCTGTACCTGCGGCGCCACGCGTTCATCTATAACCCCTAAGCCGCATGGACCACCAACATACCCATTCAGAGGTAGCAGGTGGTGCCTAAACGGCTCAATAGGCAAGGGTGCCAATCGTTTCTACTATGAGGCAGTACCCCTAAACATTGTCGGGTTTTTATCGGCCCGGTTCTCTGGAGACGCCTCATGCTTGATGCCAGCGCCATTGCCCCCCGCGACCAGCGGCGTGCGCTTTTTCTTTCCACCTTTGCGTTCACCCTGTGCTTTGCGGTCTGGACGATTTTTTCCATCCTCGGGATCCAAATCAAGCAGGAGTTGGGGCTGAGCGATACCCAGCTTGGTCTGCTCATGGCAACGCCGATCTTGTCCGGGTCGATCAGTCGGCTGTTCCTCGGTGTGCTCACCGATCGGTTCGACGGCCGCTGGGTGTTTGGCCTGTTGATGATTACCACCGGTGTGGCCGTGCTGCTGGTGAGCATGGCGCAGAATTATTATCTGCTGTTGCTGGCTGCGCTCGGTGTGGGGTTGGCCGGCGGCTCGTTTATTGTCGGGGTGGCCTACACCTCGGCCTGGTATCCCGCGGGCAAGCAGGGCACGGCGCTGGGAATTTTCGGTGCCGGTAATGTGGGCTCGGCGATCACCAACTTCGGTGCCCCCTTCCTGTTGCTCGCGCTCGGATGGCAGGTGACGGCTCAGGTGTATGCGGTGGTGATCGCCCTGATGGGGGTGGGCTTTATCCTGTTCGCCAAGGCCGACCCCGGACTGGCGAAACGTCGTGCCAACATCACCTCGCTGAGTCAGCAGTTGGCGCCCCTGGGAGACCTTCGGGTCTGGCGCTTTGCGCTCTATTACTTTTTTGTATTCGGCGCCTTTGTCGCCCTGGCACTGTGGTTACCCCACTATCTGATGGAAGTCTACGGGCTGGGTATCGCCGCCGCCGGTATTCTCACCGCGCTCTACACCATTCCCGCTTCGCTGTTCCGGATTCTCGGTGGTTGGATGTCCGATCGTTACGGCGCCCGTCGGGTCATGTACTGGACCCTGACCGCCTCGGTCATCTGCTGCTTTCTGCTCAGCTATCCGCCCACCGAATACCGGGTGCTGGGGGTGGATCGCACCCTGGAGTTCAGCTTTGAACTGACTCTGCCCGCCTTTGTGGTGCTGACCTTCATTCTCGGTTTCTTCATGTCGCTCGGTAAGGCAGCGGTATTCAAACACATTCCCGTGTACTACCCGACCCACGTTGGGGTTGTGGGCGGTATCGTCGGCATGATCGGTGGCCTGGGTGGTTTCTTTCTGCCGCTGACCTTCGGCATGCTCAACGACGTGATCGGTGTCTGGCAGAGCGCCTTCATGTTGCTGTTTGTGATTTCTGGTGCGGCGCTGGCCTGGATGCACTACGCCATTCGCCTGGCGGAGCGGCACGAGTGGCGTTCCGGACAGGAAGTCACCGACCTGCCGGAATTCTCCACGCCCGATGCTTTTGTGCTGGAGGACTGGCGTCCGGAAGATAAAACCTTCTGGGAAGAGAAAGGCAAAAAAATCGCTCGGCGCAATTTGTGGATCTCCATTCCCAACCTGTTTCTCGCCTTTGCGGTCTGGTCCATCTGGTCCATTCTGGTGGTGAAAATGCCCCAGCTCGGTTTCCCCTATACCTCCAATCAGCTGTTCTGGTTGGCGGCTTTGCCGGCGCTGTCCGGGGCGACGCTGCGTATTTTCTACAGCTTTATGGTGCCGATATTTGGCGGCCGCCGCTGGACCGCGATCTCCACCGCGTCGCTGCTGCTGCCCTGTCTGTGGTTGGGTTTTGCCCTGCAGAATACCGATACGTCTTATCTGGTGATGCTGATTCTGGCCTTACTGTGCGGTTTCGGTGGTGGCAACTTCGCTTCCAGCATGGCCAACATCAGCTTCTTCTTCCCGAAAGCGGAGAAGGGCGGCGCCATGGGGTTGAATGCCGGCCTGGGTAACCTCGGGGTATCCGCCATGCAGCTGATTGCGCCGCTGGCGATCGCCGCCAGTGTGCTGGGCCCGTTCGGGGGTGACCCCATGGTGATTCAGTCCGGCGCCTTGGCGGGCGAGAACCTGTGGATTCAGAATGCCGCTCTGCTCTGGGTACCGTTCATTATTGTGGCGGCGATAGCGGCCTGGTTTGGCATGAACGATATTGCTTCGGCGAAATCCTCGTTCAGTGATCAGGCGGTGATTTTCAAACGCAAGCACACCTGGCTGATGTGCTGGTTGTACCTGGGCGCCTTCGGCAGCTTCATCGGCTTTGCCGCGGGTTTCCCGCTGCTGTCCGGCATGCTGTTCAAGGATGTGGACCCGACCAAATACGCGTTTATTGGCCCCTTGCTCGGCGCCCTGGCACGTCCGGCCGGTGGGGTGATTGCCGACAAACTGGGCGGCGCACGCGTGACCCTCTGGACCTTCGCGGTGATGATTGCCGGTGTCGTCGGTGTACTGCAGTTTTTGCCAGGTGAAGACAGTGCCGGTAACTTCTGGGGTTTCTTCGGGATGTTCCTGGTGCTGTTTGTCGCCTCGGGTATTCTCAATGGCTCCACATTCCGCATGGTGCCGGTGATGTTCATGACCCTGCGCCAGCGTGCGCTGGGCGACACTGAACAGGCACAGGTGGAAGGCAACCGGGAAGCGGCGGCGGTGCTCGGCTTTATCTCCGCCATCGCGGCCTACGGCGGTTTCTTTATCCCCAAAGCCTACGGTACGTCATTCGATATGACCGGCGGTGTCGCCGCGGCCCTGACCGGCTTTGTGGTGTTCTACGTAACCTGCCTGTTCGTAACCTGGTGGTACTACGCCCGGCGTGGGGCGGAAGTGTCCTGCTAAGGGATGATCTGGAAGTCTTTTGCCAGCGTGCGCCAGTGTTGTTTTAGAAGAACCTTGTGCGCTGGCGCCATGGGAAGCTCGTGTAATGCCGTCGGCCAAAGTGCACGGGCTTTTTCCAGGGTATCCGTCAAATGGGCTTTTATGGGGCGCCAGGGAAGGTTCAATGCCTCTGCCCAGCGCTCAAAGTGGTTGAAGGTCACACGATACCAGTTTTTGTTGCCGGCAAGGTTTAGCGAGAACTCCTGCTCTCCTTCCATGTAGGCCAAGGTGGTGACGATGTCGTAGGCGGGTGAAAGTCTCGGCGTCTTCTGGTCCGCATAGAGCAGGCTCCAGTTTTTCAGGTGGGCATCGCCGTTACCCAGCAGAATGTTCGCCAGCAAACGGCGCGCGAGCTGCTGTACATCTGCCAGGCCGTCGCCGGAGTATTGGCGGACTATGCGACCGATCTGTTCATAGTTGGCGGCGTCGTATTTTTCCAGCGCATCTTTGGCGAACACCTGTGCAAAGTCTTCCATGTGAACTCGCGATCCGTTATCGCGATCAAAGCGTTTGATCGCGAAGGCCTGCTGTTCGTCGGGTAGATTGATGGGCGGTAGGTTGTCCAGTTGACGAATGTCCACCAACTTGATTTCCGGGATAGTCACTCCGGCCAGCTGTGCCAGGCGCATGGCGGTGTACTCGTTTAGAGGAACGTCCGGGTGGGTGGTGGAGGGTGTTTTTACGATCCAGTCTCCGAGTTCTCCTTCTGTCGTTAAATTGTAGCGTTCGTCTGTGACTTTGGCGGAGAACTTGATCTGTACGCCTGCCAACGAAAACCGGTTTGCCGAGGGTTTTTCAGCAAACGCCACAGGCCTGCTTTTCGGGTAGTGGTTGAGCAACTCTTGAGGTACCTGCTCCGGCGCTATCGGGGTGGCCACCAAGGCGCCGGGCAGGTCATTGCCCAAATGAGCCAGTAATTGAAACTCGTTATCCGTGTGAACTTTCAGACGTTGGGCCAATAGTTCTCGAAGTGCACCTTCGGGCAATAAATTGGACAGCAGAGGGGGGAGCTTTTGGGTGCGAATCCACGGGGTGGACATGATCGTCTGCGCCTGGGGGAACGCCGGGTGAGTAATCAGGCTGAGCGTGGGGCGCTCGGGGTCGGTGCGGAACGCCTCGGCGAAGGTAAGCCGGTTGCGCCCACTCTGATAACCGGCGAGGTAGCCTACCAAGCGCCGATGAAGCGTCAGTTGGAGCACCCGGACTTCGTTGCCTTGGGCACTCATGATTCATCTCCCAGAAACCCTTTCCACGGATCATTGAGCACACGCTGGGCGCTCTCATCCGGGGCGGGCCCACCGGCATGCTCATTATTCTCAAGCACCGCCTTCACCTCGTTCAGCTTCTCCTGCGGAATCAACATCAGTTCGCTATTAAGACCGGCGGCGACCAGCTCTAGTGTCTCAAGTCGCGGATTGCCCCGGGACTCCAGGTGTTGATACTGCTGGCGTACCATGCCCAGTCGGGGAGCCATATCCTTCTGCTTAAGCCCGAGGGCGAGACGGCGACGTTTGATTTGCTCCATTAGCGAGAGTGGCACGAAGAGCCTCCAGTGTTTCATGGCTTCATATTGCAACTAATAGTTTGCTTTATTGTACTTGAAAGTCAATAAGCATTTAATGAATTGCATTTATGTGTCCTAAGTTATAAATAGCAATTTATTTGGTGCTTTAATGTCGTGTGGTGACGGCTTGCCCCAGCCACCAGGTGGTAGTAAGCTGATGACCATGTGCGATGACCAGGGGTGATTTATGCATCAAGAGCCGGTTTCCAAGTCCCAGTTCAAGGCCAAGGCGCTGGAGTTTTTTCGACGGGTTGAGGCGTCTGGGGAGACCATTATCGTCACCGATAAGGGGCTGCCTGCCATCGAGGTTCGCCGTTACCGGGCGGAGCAGCGTTCGCCGCTGGAGCGCTTGCGGGGTTCGGTGATGGAGTTCAAAGGCCCCACTGAGCCGGTCGCTGATGATGACTGGGATGCTCTGACATGATTGTTCTGGATACCCATGTGCTGGTCTGGTGGGTCAATGGTGACTCGCAACTGTCCGAGAATGCTCGCGCGGCCATTGAGCATGAGCAGAAAGCGGAAAACGGCCTGATATTGATCTCGGCCATTTCTGCCTGGGAAGTTGCCATGCTGATTGAGAAAGGCCGCTTGGCGCTGAGTATGAGCGTTGATGACTGGCTGGATGTGGTAGCCGAGATAGAGAGCGTACGGTTTGTGCCGTTGGACGTCGCGGTGGGCGTGCAGGCCACCCGGCTACCGGGGGATTTTCATAAAGATCCGGCCGATCGCATGATTGTGTCGCTGGCGCGCCATCTGAATGCACCGCTGGTGACCGCCGATGAGAAAATTCGGGCCTACAAGCATGTGCGCAGCATCTGGTAATCCCTGCTGACTCAAATTCGCCCCTGACCGTCTGGCGGCCAGGGGCGCTAGGTTCAACTGACCGTCAGGTCCGTGTTTTTGAGGGGAATATCGCGGATACGCTTGCCTGTTGCGGCGAAGATGGCGTTGAGTACCGCCGGTGCGGCCACCGCAATGGTGGGCTCGCCCACGCCGCCCCAGAAACCGCCGGAGGGCATGGTGATCACTTCCACCTTGGGCATATCCTTGAGCGTCATCACCTTGTAGGTGTTGAAGTTCTCCTGCTCAATGCGCCCGTCTTTCACCGTCGCTTCGCTGTAGAGTAGGGGCGACAAGCCGTACACGAATGAACCGGCGACCTGCGCCTCCACCTGTTGCGGGTTGATGACATGGCCCGGGTCGGTGGCGGCCACGATGCGGTGCATCTTGACCTTGCCGTCGGTGACCGACACCTCCGCAGCAGCGGCCACGTAACTGCCAAACCCCTTCACCTGGGCGATGCCCCGATAGATGCCTTCCGGCGGTTTGGTGTTCCAGCCGATGCCTTCGGCGGCGGCTTCGAGCACCGCCAGGTGTTTCGGGTGGTTGGCCATCAGCTTGCGACGAAACGCCAGTGGATCCTGGCCGGCCTCGTGGGCTAGCTCGTCAATAAAGCTCTCCAGGTACAGGGCGTTCTGGTTCAGGTTGACCCCGCGCCAGAAGCCCGGGCGGATGTGCGGGTTGTACATGGCGTGGTCCACCAGCAGATTCGGCACCGAATACCCGAGGGCCATATCGCCCTCGGGGTCCAGCCCCTGGTACACCACCGGATCGCCCTTGTCACTCATCGCCTGGGGCATGGCGTAGGCCATGATCGACTGACCGGAGATGCGCATATGCAGAGCCTGGACATTGCCCTCATCGTCCATGGACGCGCGCAGACGACACTGGGTCACCGGGTGGAAGCGGCCCTGCAGCATGTCTTCTTCCCGCGTCCACATCAGTTTGATCGGCGTGTCGGGAATCTGTTTGGCGATCAGAGTGGCCTGGCGTATATAGTCCGTGGCCGCGCGGCGGCCAAAGCTGCCGCCGATGCGCATGGTGTGGATTTCGCAGACCTCCTGGGGCAACTCCGCCGCTTCGGCCAGGGCTTCCAGGGCCGTTCCCGGCACCTGAGTCGGCCCCCACATCTCACAGCCGTTCTTGCGCCAGCGCACGGTGGCGGCGAGCGTCTCCATCTGGGCGTGGTTCTGGTAGGGGTAACTGTAATCGGCTTCGATGACCCGCTCGGCCTTGGCCAGCGTGTCTTTGGCATCCCCGGCCTGATTGCCGATAAACGAGGTGTCTGCGGTCAAACCTTCGCGCAGCTTTTTGGCGATGCTCTCGCTGGATACTTTGGCGTTTTCGCCTTCATCCCATTCGATCGGCAGGGCTTTCAAGGCTTTCTGGGCACGCCAGAAGGTATCGGCCACCACCGCGACGGTTTCATCGTCGACGCGCACCACCTGCTTGACGCCGGGCATGTTCTTGACCTTCTCAGCGTCAAAACTTTTCAGCTTACCGCCGTGTACCGGGCAGGCCTTGGGCACCGCCACCAGCATACCGGGCATGGAGAAGTCGGCGCCGTACACCAGGGAGCCGTCGAGCTTGTCCAGGGTGTCCAGCCGCGCCTTGTCCTTACCGGCAATGCGCCAGTCTTTCGGGTCTTTGAGGCGGATCGACTCGGTTTTTGGTGGTTCGATGTCATTGGCCGCCTTGGCCACGGCGCCGAAGGTGGTGGTGCGCCCGCTGGGCTCGTGGGTAATCACCCCCTCGGAAACGGTGCACTCACTGGCGGGCACCTGCCACTGCCGGGCGGCAGCTTCAGTCAGCATCATGCGTGCGGCGGCGCCGCCCTGACGCAGATACTCGTGGGAGCCGCGAATGGCCGTCGAGCCGGCGGTGAACTGACTGCCCCAGACATTGTCGCGCTCGCGGTTCTGGCCCGGTTTGACCAGGTCGAAATCGACCTTGTCCCAGTCACATTCCAGATCCTCGGCCACCAACTGCGCCAGGCCGGTCAACGAGCCCTGGCCCATTTCCTGACGGGCGATGCGGATCAGCACCGTGTCATCGGGCTGAACCACCACCCAAGCGTTCACCTCGGGCGACTCGGATTGCGCCAGTGCAGATTGGCTGAAGGGCACGGAAAAACCGAATACGAAGGCGCCGGCCGCAGCGCCACTACCCTTGAGAAAACCCCGGCGGGACAGGTTGATGCCGCCGCTAGCGGGCGCTTGAGCTTCAGGCTTGTTCATTGGAGCCTCCGGCCTTCTGGGTGGACGCCATGCGCTGGGCGGCGCGCTTTACGCCCTCCAGCACCCTCGGGTAAGTCCCGCAGCGGCAGATGTTGGTGATCTCGCTCCGGATTTCCTCGTCGGTGGGCTCCGGGTTCTGCGCCAGCAGCGAGGCCGCGGCCATGATCATGCCCGGCTGACAGTAACCACACTGGGCCACATCAATTTCCGCCCAGGCCTCCTGTACCGGGTGAAACTGCTGCACCCCGAGGCCCTCGATGGTGGTGATCTTCTGATTCTCCCGAACCGCGCTGACCGGCAGCACACAGGAGCGCTGCGCCACGCCGTCAATATGAACGGTGCAGGCCCCGCACAGAGCGATACCGCAGCCGTATTTGGTGCCGGTCAGGCCGAGCTGCTCGCGCAGCACCCACAGCAGCGGGGTGTCGTCCTCGACGTCGACCTCGGTGACCTGGCCGTTGATGGTGAGTTTCATGGTGTGCCTCCGGGCTAAAGCGCTATGGCGATTGAATGTCCCGTAAAACACCTCGTGCATTGCGGGCCACATTCTTTCCGACGTTCTTCTCCAACGTTGCCATTATCCTCTCCATCTGCTCAGGATCAACCACCAGATTCTGAGTAATCGTTAAATGGGAGTGAAGCTGAGGGTTTACATCCCCGATGGCTGAAAGCGTACCCACCACAACGAGTTCCCGCTCAAGGTACCCCAGATTGTTCCGGCTGAACAAATAGCCGAACAGATGGGCTTTCAACGCATGGTCCATGGTGGGGGAGAAATTACCAAACAGGGGTTGTGACGCTTCTTCCATGGTTCGATCCGTTAAGTACTCCAAGGTTTCTGAACCAAGCTGGTAGTAATCCGTGCTATCGGGCAATTGGCTCGGCTCTTTACCTTGAACGTCTTCAATACCGTTCTCCCTGCGCTCCTCCAGTAGGCTTCTGAATGTCAGCATGCCGGTTAAGGCTCTCGGAAAGCCGGCATAGGCGTATTGGTGCGCAAAGGCCTCTTTGATTTCGTTCACGGTCAAGCCACTTTCCAGGCCTTGAACGAGAGCTGGCTTGAGTTTCTCTGTATCTCCGACCGCAGAGAAAGCCGCAATGGGGATCAGGCTCAGTTGCTTTTCCGTGAGCGTCACCGGGGTGGGCGCTTCGGGTTGGTCTGGTGTCGTTGATTTGGACTCGGGCAGCTCCACTTCCTCCAACCAGGTGACGCCTTGTCCGTCCGGGGATACCGGGCTGATGGCAATATGGGTCATCGAACGGTGCTCACTGGCACCATGCCAATGCTTGACGCCCGGAGGGCATATCACCACATCGCCCTCTTGCAGTGTCTGTATGGGCTTTCCCCACTCCTGGGTTCGGCCTTCACCGTCAGTCACAATCAGGTACTGACCGTGGGGATGGATATGCCAGTGGGTGATGGTTCCAGCCTCAAACGTCACCGTGGCGGGCACGACATCACCGGGGGAGGACATGGTCGGAAAGCGTGAAAAATGGGCGTCGCCTGAGAAGCGATTGGCGGGCGCTTGATTGATGTCATGTTCAGGCGCTTTGACGACCTGTTGGCGGGTTTTCTCATCGGCCAGTATGCTGGCCGACAAAAGCGTCAAAATCATTGTGGCTATCAGGGGCTTGCTCATTGTTTGCTCATCCGTTCGGCAATCTTGCGGGTTTGTTTGCCTGATTCGCGGCTTAAGGAGAGCTCCTCAGGTGTGATGCCTATGCAGCCGCGCAGCCGCGATGGGCATCGCTTCAGTGTAAACATGGGCGCTGTTGGGGCGGTAACAAGATCTTCTCCGATGTTTGCCTGTTTCTCCAGGCGGTTTACATACTCTGAAGCGACAAATCTACAGGTTCCTCTAAAACGACGTCTGTCACAAAGGCATTTTTTTGACTAGACTTCAAGGTTACGATGGTTTGTTGAGCCGGATTCAATAATGGCACGAAATAATTACAGTGAGCTGCTTGCCTTTATCCAGGTGGCTCGGGAAGGCAGCTTTACCCGGGCGGCGGCGCAGATGGGTATTTCGACCTCTGCGCTCAGTCACGCTATCCGAGCTCTGGAGGCGCGCCTGGAGGTTCGTCTTCTGACTCGAACCACGCGCAGCGTGTCCACCACCGAGGCGGGGGAGCGTCTGTTTGAGCGTATAGCCCCACACTTTGAGGGGATCGATAGTGAGCTGGACGCCGTGCGGGATCAGCGCAGTCGGCCCGCTGGCACGGTTCGGATTACCACCGCCGAGCATGCCGCCAACACCCTGATTTGGCCCAAGCTGGCCAAGGTACTCCCCCAATATCCGGATATCACCGTCGAGGTCACGGTCAACTACGCTCGCACCGACATTGTTGCTGAGCGTTACGACGCGGGCGTTCGTCTTGGGGGAGAGCTGGCCAATGACATGATCGCCGTACGCATCGGCCCGGATGCCCGCATTGCCGTGGTGGGGTCTCCCGACTACTTCGCCCATCACCCGAAGCCCCGCTCACCCCAGGAACTGGCGGAGCACAACTGCATCAATCTGCGTCTGCCCACCCATGGAGGGCTGCTGCCCTGGGAGTTCGAGAAGGGTAAACGGGAGCTGACCGTCAAGGTGACCGGCACCTGGATATTCAATAGTGTCTCCCCCATTCTTCGGGCGGCGTTGGCCGGCCAGGGGTTGGCCTACCTGCCGGAAGACGTGGCCACCGAGCATTTGGCCGCTGGGCGGCTGATCAGAGTATTGGATGAGTGGTGTCAGCCCTACACCGGCTACCACCTTTATTACCCAAGCCGAAAGCCGGCATCAGGCGCCTTTGCGGTCGTTCTTGAGGCGTTGCGCGAGCCGGCTCCCGCCGATTGATGAATAAAATTCAATAAAGCATCCTGATTTTTGATCTTGTTTAGCGCTTCTCGCTCTCCTACTATCGAATGACTGAATCAATCGGCAGGAGAGATCTTATGACCTTACGACAATCCTTGTTTGGCCTATTGGCACTGCTTTTGGCGTCACAGCTGAGTTTTGCCGATAGCTCCGTGAGCGAACGTGAGATCCGGGAAATTTCCGCCGCCAAGTGGCAGTGGATGGCGGATAAAGACGTTGAAAAGCTGGAAGCGCTTTTCCATGAGCAGTCCAAATTCGTGCATATGAGTGGCTCTTGGAAAAAAGAGCGGGAACTGGAAATTATTGAGTCCGGCAGTATCTGGTACAAAGACGCTGAGGTTCATGATGTGGCGGTGGAGGTGATCGGCGACACCGCCATCGCGTGGAACCGCATCACACTGGTAGCGGTGGTGCGTGGAAACGAGGTCTCCAACGAATTTACCGTGACTGAAGTGTATAAAAAGCTGGATGGTGATTGGCAAATGCTCGATCTCACTTTCAGTAGCGTGAGAGACACCCACGAGATTGAACATTAGTCCCGTTGAGCTTGGGCGCCTGATGGTGGTGGGCTTACCGGTACCGGAAGCATAGCGCAGGGCGCCTGGAGGATCAGGCAAAAGGTTAGTGGCTATGGGCAAATGGTGGGTGTTAACAGGGAATATACTTAGCGGATCTGTACACATTTTGGCCAGTGGGCCTCGTTTATGACTGAGCAGCAAAATGTCGTTCCCTTCCAATCGGACAAGTCGGTCGAGTCGAGCAAGTCGGCCGATAAGCAAAAATCAGCGCCTGCCCCGCAGGAACTGGGTGTTCTGGCGCGCCTCATCGAACGATTCGCCCCGCACGATGGCCGCTTCGACCTGCCCGTTCCGGGGCTTCATGTCCTGCGCCAGTCCTCGCCGTCCTCCGAATTGCAGCATACGCTGAGTAAGCCCGGGCTGTGTCTGGTGGCTCAGGGAACCAAGTGCGTGTACCTGGCCGACAGACGTTACGAGTACAACGAGTCCCGTATGGCGGTTTATGCGGCGGAAGTGCCGCTTGGCGTTAAATTCATTGAGGCGTCCAAGGCGGAGCCCTATCTGTGCCTGGTGGTGCATATCGATCGGAAAAAGCTCTCGGAACTGATCTTCCGGGCATACCCGAACGGCTTGCCCATGACTCGGCATAACGAAGCCATCTACCTCGATGAAGCAAATCCCGACATTGTACGCTCGGCCATTCGCATGCTTGAGCTGATTCTCAGCCAGGACAACGCCGATCTTTTGGCTCCGTTAATGATCGACGAAATTCTTATCCGGCTGCTGCGCAGTCCGGCCGGGGCGGCCATCGCGCACATCGGCCTGTCCGACTCGCACGCCTTCAAGGTGGCCGAAGCAATCACCTGGATCAAGGAACATTTCCGGGAGCCGATCAAGATCGACCACTTGGCTGAGCTTGCCAACATGAGTTCGTCATCGTTCCACCATCACTTTAAGTCGGTAACCAAGATGACGCCCCTGCAGTTTCAGAAGACTATGAGGTTACAAGAGGCCAGACAACTCTTGCTGACCCGGGCGGTGGATATCAGTACGGCCTGTCACCGGGTAGGTTATGCCAGCGTGTCCCAGTTCAGTCGTGAATACAGCCGGATGTTCGGAAGGGCGCCGAGTAAGGATATCGGCCATTACCGGGATCACTGATTCAAACCACTCGATGTACAGTTCATTGAACTTTGCAAGACCACAAACTGGGGGTCCCATGCCTACCTATAACGTTACCGTGAACAACCAGAAGTACGAAGTCGAAGCCGATCAGGACACGCCTTTGCTGTGGGTGCTGAGAGACGAATTGAACCTTTCGGGCACCAAGTTTGGCTGCGGTATCGCCCAATGTGGCGCCTGCACCGTGCACATGAACGGCAATGCCATTCGATCCTGTTCGTTCCCGGTGTCCGCAATCGGTGATGCCAAAATTACCACCATTGAAGGGCTCTCCGAGGACGGCAGCCACCCGGTTCAGCAGGCGTGGCTGGAACACGACGTGGCCCAGTGCGGCTACTGCCAGGCGGGGCAGATCATGTCGGCGGCCGCCTTACTGGCCCGTAATGCCAGTCCGGACGACGAGGCGATTGAGGAGGCCATGTCCGGTAACTTGTGCCGATGTGGAACCTATAGCCGGATCAAGACAGCCATTAAAACGGCCGCAAAGGCGTAAGGAGGTATGGATATGAGCACTGAAACCGAAAGCGAAGCGACTGTGTTGAAAACCTCCATCGGCCGCCGGGCCTTCCTGAAGGCCAGTGCGGCGGCTGGCGGCGGGTTGTTGATCAACTTCAGCTGGCTGAGCGGCGCGGCGGCTGCCTCGGGTGAAGCCGCGACCGATCAGGCCTTTGAACTGAATGCCTATCTTCGGATTGCGCCTTCGGGCGATATTACGGCCATGGTTCCTAATCCGGAGTTTGGTCAGAACCTGATGACCTCCATGCCCATGATTCTGGCGGAGGAGCTGGACGCCGACTGGGGAAAGGTCACGGCCAAACAGGCCGAGTTTGAACCCGAGGACTATCAGCGCCAGTTTACCGGGGGCAGTCAGTCTATCCGACTCGCTTGGCAGAGTTTACGCATGGCCGGCGCCAGCGCCCGACACATGTTGCGTCAGGCGGCGGCTAAGAAGTGGAATGTTCCGGTTGAAGAGGTATCAACTCAAAAAAGTGTTCTGTCGCACGCCGCCTCCGGAAAAACCAGCACTTACGGAGAGATGGCGTCCGAGGCAGCCATGATCCCGATGCCCAAGCAGGTACCCTTGAAAAGCAAGAGTGCGTTTGAGCTGATCGGACAGTCCCGGAAAAACCTGGAAGGCCTGAAGATTGTGACCGGCCAACCGATGTTTGGCCTCGACTATCAGGCCGAAGGTATGCTGGTGGCGATGATCGAGCACCCTCCGGCTTTTGGGCAGACGGTTGACTCGGCGGATCTGGATGAGATCAAAAAAATGAAAGGCATTGTGGATGCTTTTGTCTTTGAGTCCATACGGCCGGACTACCAAAAGAACTATTTTGATACCACCGCCTTCCCCAGCCTTATCGCCATAGTTGGGCATAAAACCTGGCAGGTGATGAAGGCGAAAAAAGCCCTGTCGGCGAAGTGGAAGGCCATGCCTGCCCGGACCGAGACCATTGATCGCTTTGGCACTGCCATTGAGGTGAAGGTGCCCGGCGGTCTGGAGAGTACCGACGGGCACCGCAAGGCGATGGACAATGCGCTGGACGGCGAGCTGGAAGTGTTGCGCCGGGACGGAGACCCTAAAACGGCGTTCGAGCAGGCCGAAACGGTGATCGAGAGGACATACCGGGCACCGTTACTCGCGCACAACACACTGGAGCCCATGAACTTTTTTGCCCATGTCACCGACGACGAGGTTCATGTGGCGGGCCCGCTGCAGGCCCCGGCGTTTATCGAAGGCACTGTGGCCAGCCGACTCAATGTGCCCACCGATAAGGTTCGCATTGAAATGACCCGCATGGGAGGCGGCTTTGGTCGTCGCGCGTACTCCCACTATCTGGTGGAAGCGGCCGTTATCTCGAAGCAGGTCAAGGCGCCCGTCAAACTGATCTATAGCCGCGAAGACGACATGACCATGGGGATCTATCGCCCCACTTATACTGTTCAGCTCAAGGCAGCGCTGGATGAAAATAAACAGTTGGTGGCTTATCAGGTTCGCGGCGTTGGGTTGACCGAGCATTGCGTCCATGAAAACCGCTTTCCCGCCGGGGCCGTGGATCACTACCTGGCGGAGGGCTTGGTGATTCCCTCCAACATCACCACCGGGGCGTTTCGTGCACCTCGCTCCAACTTTATGGCGCTGGCCGAGCAGGCGTTTCTGGATGAAGTGGCCGAGGCGGCAGGAAAAGATCCGATTGCGTTTCGTTTGAGCTTGCTGGAGCGGGCGAAAAACAATCCGGTCGGCGAGAACAATGACTACGACCCGAGTCGCTATGCGGGCGTGTTGAAACTGGTGCGCGACCGGTCGGGCTGGAACTCCATGCCTTCGGAGGTCAAGAAAGGCGTAGCAGCCTACTTCTGTCATAACTCCTACGCGGCTCAGGTGGTAACCGTTACCCAAGAGGGGGATAGCTTACCAAAAGTCGACCAGGTGCACAGCGCGGTGGATTGTGGCGTCGTGGTAAATCACGATGCGGCGGTCAACATGGTGGAGGGTGCAGTCATCGATGGCATCGGCAATGCCATGTACGGCGAGATGACGTTCACTGACGGTAAGCCGGATAAGCGTAATTTTGATCGCTACCGGATAATCCGCATGAACGAAATCCCTCGCCAGATCCATGTGAACTTTGTCGACAATGACATAGACCCCACCGGTCTGGGCGAACCACCGTTTCCGCCGGTCTTCCCAGCGCTGGCTAACGCCTTGTACCGGGCTACGGGAACAAGGCTGTATGACCAGCCGTTTATCAAAGCCCTGGAGAAAGGCTAGCGGGTTGGGATGGCGTCAGAAGGGGGCCATCCGCTCGGCCTGGACAATCTCGATCCAGTAGCCGTCCGGGTCCTTGATGAAGGCAATGTGCTTCATCTTGCCATCTTCCGGGCGCTTTACATAGTTCACATCATTGGCGTCGAACCAGGCGACGGCCTTTTCCAGGTTGGGCACGGAAAAACAGATGTGGCCAAAGCCCTGGGGCTGGCTGTTGCCGTCGTGGTATTCAAAATCCAGGTCCTTCTCGGTGCCCCAGTTGTGGGTCAGCTCCAGAATGCCGCGCTCACTGAAGGTCCAGCGCGTGCGCTCTTGCACGTCTTCGGGAAGGGACTCGTCCGCATCGGGCTTGGCCAGGAAGTACAGGGAAAACTCCATCTCATCAAAGTCCAGCCGGCGCAGCACGCGCATGCCGAGGACGTGGGAGTAAAAGGCCAGGGAGCGCTCAGGGTCTTTCACCCGCAGCATGGTGTGGTTAAAGCGAAAGCCGTCGGTTTCCTTCGGGGCCTGGTCAGCTACGCCGGGGTACTGTTCTGTGTTAAAGCTCATGGGAATTCCACTGTTTGTTGATGTTTAACGAATTGATTTATTGGCGGTCGGACTCGTCGAGTACCGAGCGTACCTTGCCCTCAAGTGAACCCAGTCCGGCGGATCGGCCCAGGGCCAGAGACTCGTCCACCGGTTTGCCTTCAATCTGGTGCGCGGCAATGGCCAGCAGAGCGCCCACCCGGTTGCCCGAGGCACAGTGCACGAAGACCGGTTCATCCTCTTGCTGCAGCAGTTGGTGCAGTGTACGCGCATTGTCGGCGGTCACATCACCGGCGCCGGAAATAGGCAGTGAGACATACTCCATACCCAGCGCCTCGGCTTCCGCCCTGGGGTCAAAGGAGACTTTTTCTTCCGGTCCGCGCAGGTTGATCACTTTGGTCACCCCGGCCGCTTTGAGGGCGGCCAGCTCGTCCCGAGACGGTTGACCCCCGGTCACCAGGTTCTCGCTCGGTGTGTAAAAGTCATGGGCCTTGGCTATGGCGGCGAGACCGTCGGCCTGGGCGCCGCCGATCCATAGGAGGGACAGTATCAAGATAAAATGACGGGCGAGGGTATGCATAAACGGCCACTCCTGCAAAAAGTGCGTGGGCGTTTACGATACCACAGGCGGGCGGTGTCGTGGCAGCGCGTTGCCGGGGAGGTCCCCCGGCGAGGCGCTGAGGCGTGGGGTGGGTTATACGCCCCCGGCTTTGGGGCTGGAGGACGAAATAATTTTGAAGTCTTTAAAGTATCCTTCGGTGCCGATGTCAACGTACAGACCTATGCTCCCGGATTTGGAGGTGCTGAGCAGGTCATCGACGATAAAGGAGGGGTATTTCGCATCGTTGATGAATGCTCTGGCGGTATCGCCTTTGACGTGGACCCGCATGGTAATCCATTCATCCATGCCGACGTCCGCCCAGGTTTCATAAAGACCGGGCGCCATTTCACGAAGTTTATCAAACTTGTAGTCGGGGTAGGCGAAGTACTGAACGGTGTGGTTTCGCACGCGCTGGTTATCGGCACGACCGGCATTGGGACGAAGGTAAATGGAATCAAACGCCGAGTCGTCCTCCGTCGTGCGGAAATAAACGCCGAT
Organism: Marinimicrobium sp. C6131; assembly: GCF_026153455.1. Lineage (NCBI taxonomy): Bacteria > Pseudomonadati > Pseudomonadota > Gammaproteobacteria > Cellvibrionales > Cellvibrionaceae > Marinimicrobium > Marinimicrobium sp. C6131. The sequence continues at coordinate 2,443,214 of NZ_CP110629.1, read as the reverse complement.
AAACCCTTGCGAGCTTGCAAAAGGTGATGGCTGTAAGATACGAGCCAACATTTTCACCTCGAAGATCACATCAGTAAACTCGACGCCCTTCAGCCTCATGTAATGAGGCTCATCGACCGTCTCTCCAAGGCGTTCAACATCGAAAGGAAGCGCCTCCAGGTCACGTTCAACCCGCAGCACCTGCTCACCCTTGAGTTCCACAACGCTGGCCTTGACATTTCTGGCCTCAAACTCCCGGCCTTCCCACTCAATCGTGTCTGCCAACGCTCCCGAGGAGGCGATGACACCCAACACCAATCCAATCAAACGGTATTTCATAAGTTGACTCACTCTGTAGCAGAACAATGTGGATGTGCAATGGACGTTAACCGGACCACGCGAGAGTAAAGTCGCGTGGTCCGGTCGACTGGATTTTTAAACCTCAGTCACTCCTCCAAAGGCGAGGAAGAGAAGCTGTAATGAGTGAATTTCCATCTTCCGTCATTTTGCTTTTCGAGAACAAACAACTCCTTAAAGGCGGCCTCGTTGGCAGCTTGTCCACTGCCATTGACCTTCACAGTTCCTTTGGAGTGGCTGCGTAACAGTGCTGTTTTGTCACTGATGAGTTCTATTTCATCGACCGTAAACGCCAAGTTGAACGATAGCGCCTCTGCAAGCCCGCCATACGAGGCTTTGATGGCGTCACGGCCCACAGCGGCGGGCGCATCAGGGGCCATCATAACGCCATCTACGGTGTACAGCTGGGCGATCTCGTTGGCATCCGCCGCATTGAGTGCGGACTGATACCGACTCAAGGTCTCCTGGATGGACCGATGCTCGTCACGAGCATCTGCATGGGCCAGAAAAGGAGCCAGTAGTAAAATAAGGGACATTGAAGCGCAGACATTGCGAATGATCGTCATAAAACCTCCGTTGGTTTTGTTCATCATCGGAACCAATGTACAATTTGAAATCATTCGTGATAAATAGGCACTTTCTTCATTCACTCTAAACGGTTTGTTTCTAATGGATAAGCTTCAAGGCATTGCAGTGTTCGTCAAAGCCGTTGAAATGGGCTCGTTTTCCGCCACGGCCGACGCCATGGAAATGTCCCCCCAACTGGTGGGGAAGCACGTTCAGGCGCTGGAAGAGCACTTGGGGGTCAAGCTGCTTAGCCGTACCACGCGCCGCCAGCGTCTCACCGAGATAGGCGCCCAGTTTTACGAGCGGGCCAAGGTGATTCTGGAGGAAGTGGCACAGGCCGAGGGGTTGGCTGCCGAAACCCAGATTACCCCACGGGGCAAGCTGCGCATCAATGCGCCGGTCACTTTTGGGATACACGCCCTGTCTCTCAAACTCCCGGATTACCTGCGTGCCTATCCCGAGGTATCCCTCGATCTGACCCTGTCGAATCGCTACGTGGATGTCATTGATGAGGGGTTTGACGCCGTTTTCCGGGTAGGTGAGCTGGAGGACAGTGGGTTGGTGGCTCGCCCATTGGCCCCCTACCGATTGGTATTGTGCGCCTCTCCCGATTACCTCCAACAGCACACTCCCATCCGCACCCCTCATGATCTGTCTGATCATGAGTGCCTTGGGTTCTCCTTGAATGCCTTGCGTAAAAAGTGGACCTTTAACGGGCCCGAAGGCCCAATAACGGTGCCCATATCCGGTCGCCTGATGGTCGACAGCGGCGAGGCTCTGCTCGGGGCCGCGCGGGCTGGCCTGGGGTTGTTGCTGCAGCCCAAAGAGCTGGTGCAACCTGAACTGGACGCCGGCCGGCTCGTCCAGCTCCTTCCAGATTACGCGCCACCCACCCGGCCATTACACCTTATCTACGCACCGGACCGTCGCATGACCCCCAAGCTGCGAAGCTTTGTGGATTTTGCGCTGGAGGTGTTTGGCGGCTGACCCAACAGAGCCGACCGCCTGGCGTATCTACTCCTTCAGAACCTCACCCTCCTCCCCAAACAGGTTTCCAGCGCCTGCCCAGTTGGATGGTGCAACGTCCTCGAAGAGTACATAAATGTAATTCGGATCTGTCTGGGTATGTTTAACAATGCTATCAGTGATTTCTTTCGCAACCGCTTTTTTGGTGTTTGCGTCTTTACCCTCAAACCAGGTAACACGGACAACGGGCATAAATTTCTCCTTTAAAAAATAGGAATTGTTGAAAACTCTCTTTACTCAAAGGGCTAAAAGAATCGAGTGTGTTGTGGAGCAAGCTCGCCTCATTTTCCCAACGAGCCGAGCTGGCCTCTCTCTTTTGGATTACTGCCAGGCCACTGCCGAGTGACCGGCGACTCTCGGCGAAAGATTCCCCTGCCTGGCAAGCGATCGCGGTCATGAGATGCCTCAAAATCCAGAATCGGCCCTCGAGGTACGATCAGGGCCGGATTGATGGCCTTGATGGCGTAGTACCCCCGTTTTATGTGCTCGAGGTTGACGGTCTCCCGAATACCGGGCCACTGGTAGAGTTCACGCACATAATTGGACAGGTGCGGATAATCCACCAAACGACGCAGGTTGCACTTGAAGGCGCCATAGTAGGCGGCATCGAACCGCACCAGGGTTACGAACAGGCGCCAGTCGGCTTCGGTGAGGTACTCGCCGGCGATGTAGCGACTTTCACCCAGCCGCGCGTTCAGCCGGTCCAAGGCCTCGAACAGTGTCTCCACCGCCGTTTCATAGCTGGCCTGGGTTTTGGCGAAGCCGGCGCGGTAAACGCCGTTGTTGACCTTGTCATAGATAAAGGCGTTCCAGCGGTCGATCTCGTCGCGAAGCGCCAAGGGATAAAAATCCAGGGCGTTGCCGGTGAGGTGATCAAACGACTCATTGAAAATGCGGATGATATCGGCGGACTCATTATTGACGATCCGGCCTTCCTGTCGGTCCCACAATACCGGCACCGAGACCTTGCCGGTGTAGTGCGGATCGGTGGCCGTATAGAGCTGGTGGTGATAGTGGATACGCCCGAGTTTCGGCCCGGCGTCCACACCCTCGGGATAAATCCAGCCATCTTCGCCGATAAAAGGCTCGGCCACGGACAGGGAAATAAGCCCCTCCAGCCCTTTCAGCTTGCGAAACATCAGGGCCCGAGAGGCCCAGGGGCAAAAGTAGGAGACGAGCAGCTGATACCGGCCCGCCTCGGCCGGTAGGGCCGGCTGCCCCTCGGGGCCGGGCTCGCCATCGACCGAGAGCCAGTGGCGAAATTTTGTGGGTTCCCGCTCAAACGCCCCACCTTTGATTTCCCCGTCGGCGACGTCCCCTTTCACCCATTGTCCGTTCAAAAGTCCTGGCATAATCTTCTCCTCAATTAATAATCTCGTGGCTTTCGGGGCTGATACCAGGTCAACCGCTGAACATGAACGCAGACTGCCTGCTGCCGATCACACGATCCTGAAACACGCGTTGGCCCGCGTCTTCGCCGGCGGCACCGGCCACCACATGCAAAGGCAGAAGGTGTTCCTCGCGCGGATGCGAAGCGCGTCCACCGGGGGCGGTGGCCCATTCTGTCAGGCGCTGCTCGCGTTTCTGGGCCGGCAACCCGACCGTCTCGGCCAGCCACTCATCAAAACGGACCGAGTCCGGATCCAGCGCGGCATCGTCAAAGCTGAAGCGGCGCATGTTGTGGTAGCTCATGCCGCTGCCGATGATCAGCACCCCGCTGTGACGCAACGGCGCCAGCGCCCGTCCCAAGGCTAAATGCTCCGCAGGATCCAGCCCACGTCTCAGCGACAGCTGGACGATGGGCAGGTCGGCCGCCGGGAAAGCCACCTTCATGGGAATGAAGACCCCGTGATCCAGCCCCCGAGCCTGTTCCGCCCCGTTGGCGATACCGGCGGTGTTGAGCAATGCCTGCACCTCGGCCGCGAGCTCGGGGGAGCCCGGCGCCGGATACTTCAGGTCGAACGTGTGGAGCGGAAAGCCGGCGTAGTCGTACAGAAGCGGCGGGGCCGCCTGGGCGTTCACCGTGAACTGCGGCGCTTCCCAATGCCCGGAGATCACCAGCAGAGCCTTCGGCCGCGCGCCAATCAGTTCGGGGATGCTGCGCAGCCAACTGGCCATCCTCGACCAGGTATCCGCCGGCTCCCAGTCCATAAAGAAACAGGGGCCGGCACCGTGGGGTACAAAGAGTGTGGGCAATTGTTGCGTGGCCATGGGCGAAATCCACCGGTGTTGACTGATTGACGATCTAGAATCGAAACCCGAAATGACGGTCCAGTGAGTATTCGCCACCACCGCGCAGCAGGAGTGCTATCGCGAGCAGGAGCCACATGAGCGGGTACTCGACGCCCCCATTGGTCCAGAAAAAGCCGTTCGACCAGTGCACAGTGAGCGCCACCGCCAGCAGACCGGCAACGGCGGCGGCCGCCGGGCGGGTCAACAGGCCGAGCACCAGCGCCAGGCCACCAAAGAACTCGACCAGTCCGGCCAAGAGGGCGAACAAGACGCCCGGCTGCATGCCCAGTGTCTCACCAAAAAACGCGCCGGTTCCGGATAGCCCGTAGCCACCGAACCAACCAAAGAGCTTCTGCGCGCCGTGCGGCATGAGAAACAGGCCAGTCGTTATGCGTATCAGCGGGTAGGCCAGAGCGCTGGCCTTATCGACAAAGGGTGTTGCGGTAGTGCGTTTATCGGTGGTAGCGGTCATCATAAAGCTCCTGAATGAGTGAGTTGTAACGGGTTGTATTGGAACAGGGGCCATAATGAGGTAGTTTCCTCTTTAACGTAAGACGGCGGGACTGGGACTCATGGTTGATAAATCGGAAACCTTAGGGGGCGCCATCGACGATGTGCGAGCCTTTTGTGCCGTGGTCGAGTTCGGCACGGTATCGGCGGCGGCTCGGCAGCTGGAGGAAACCAAAGGAAGCATCAGCCGACGACTCTCGCGGCTGGAGACACGCCTGGGTGCAACGCTGCTGGCCCGCACCCCCCGGGCCGTCTCGCCGACCGAGGAGGGAACCGCTTTCTATACCAAGGCCCGGGAAGCGTTGCGGTGGATGGACGATGCCGTAGAGGGGGCGCGACAGTCGCAGGAGGTGCTCAGCGGGCACTTGCGCGTGACCGCCCCCATCGATCTGGGCATGGATGTCCTGCCCAGGCTGGTGGTGAAATTTCGCCAATTGCACCCACAGATTAGCGTCGAACTGTTGATTACCGACTCTTCCCTCGATCTGGCCGCCAATCGAGTGGACCTCGCACTGAGGGCCAGCGTCGAGGGCCTGCCGGATATGGGCTATCGGGCGTCGAAAATAGCGGATTTTCACATTGGCCTGTATGCCGCGCCGGACTACCTCGCGGCCCATGGAGGCGGCCCGGAGGCGCCTTCAACACTTGCCGAGCACGCTTTGGTGGTATCGCGGGAATTCCCAGGGGCAGCACACCTACCACTGACCGACAAACGGGGGCGGTCGGCCCAGGTCGTCGCTCGTCCCGCCATCCGTACCAGCGATTACGCCAGTGTGCTCCGGCTGGTGCTCGCCGGCGGAGGCATCGGGCCGATTCCAAGCCTGGTCGCAAAGACCTCCGTTGCGTCGGGCGCGCTGTTACCAGTACTCCCTGAGTGGAGTGTCTCCAAAGGCACCCTCTACGCGATCAGCCTCGGGGGACGCGGAGCCCCGGCGCGCGTACGCGTCTTCAGGGAGTTTGTGCGGACGGAGTTGGCCGACGTGCCTTAGGTGATTACCTCACCCACTCCCCTCAAGCCTTTGCTCTGCTATAGCCTAACCTGCTGCACCGTCAGCTTCACGAGAAAAGCCACCACTGGCCGCACCAGCGGCACGCATAAAAAAGCGCTCGGCATCGCGAGCTTGTAGGCCTGAAAAACCTGCACGAAGAAGTCCGGGCCGACTCCCCGGTTTGCTGCTGTAATGATGAGACACATCAGAAAAGCCATGATGCTGGCCATATAAAAGCTGAATGCCACGACAGTAAACCGGGGGTGCAGCTTTAACCTTTGGCCGATACCGCTATCGTCGGATTTCATGTTCACCTTCGCTGGTTCGTACTCGTATTTCATGATGGAGGCACTGTACGCACCGAATGGGCCCACCGGTAGACCTCTTACACTCGCGACACTCATAAGCTAAGCTTACCAATAATCAAGTCGATCTATCGGATGTGCTTATGGATACCCTGCGCGGAATAGAAACTTTTGTGAAAGCGGTGGAGGCTGGGAGCATTGCGGCCGCCGGGCGTGCCCTGGGCATTAGCCCGGCCGCTGCGAGCCAGAACATAGCGCGACTGGAAACACAATTGAATACAAGACTACTGACCCGCACCACTCGCCGCCTGGCATTGACGGACAGCGGCACCACTTACTACGAAAAAGTCAGAACGGTGGTGCGAGACGTTGAGTTGGCGGGGCAAGCCGTTTCTGCGCTAAACGCACAGCCTCAGGGGCGACTGTGCATAGCCTCCTCAGCGGCCCTCGCTCGGCATGTGCTGGCTCCGCTCATTCCGGGGTTCACGAAGCGCTATCCGCGAATTGCCGTGGAGCTGGTAGCCACCGACCGCAGCGTTGATCACGTGAGTGAATCCATCGACATCAGTATTCGCATACAACAACAACTCGAGGAGGGGCTGGTGGCTCGGAAGCTCGCCGTAGTTCCGTCAAAGTTCTGCGCCTCGCCGGCCTATCTGGAAAGATCCGGTCGACCTACCGAACCGGAGCAGTTGCGAGATCATGATTGCCTGGTTTTCCGGTACCCCGTCGATGGCAGATTCCTGCGCTGGGGCTTCATTCGAAATGGCGAGCGGTTCGACGCTGAGGTTCACGCCACCCTCATTAGCGATGATATTGATGTGCTTGCCCGCCTGGCGGTCGCCGGCGGTGGGATCACAAGGCTGGCCGCGTTTGTTGCTGAACCGTATCTGGCTCGCGGAGAGTTGGAGGAGCTATTTGTCCCCCAGGAGGGAGAAGAGCAGTCGGCACTGATCGATCCGCTCGATTTTTACATTTGCGTGCGCGACCGCTACGAACTGACGCCCAAGGTCAGGGCGTTTATGGACTATGTGCTCACTGCGCTGCCATCACAATGGCGCTGCTAGTCGGAACTTATCACCTCTCAACGTCCAAATCATTTTCGACGAATAAAACGCCTTCCCTGCTGACACTCGTGAAAAACAATAGCGCACTCTGGCATGGTCGTTGGGGCGCCACGATGGCGCAACTGGGCAATACCTTCTAGAACGAACTGTTCAGCTTTGTTCGGGCGAACGATCAGGATATAGATGAGTTCAATGGATTAGTCCGAGGGTAAAGCTTGCTAGCACTGTGCCCGCCACCACTTTCAGCGGCGAGAGTTTCCAGACCGAGAGCAACACAAAGCCTGCGGCGGCGATCAGAAAGTCGGTGGGCGTGCGCACGGCGCTGGTCCACACCGGCTGGTAGAGGGCGGCGGCCAGGATGCCCACCACGGCGGCATTGGCGCCAGCCATCAGGGGGAAGGCGAAGCGCTTTTGGCGCAGTTGATCCCAGAAGGGCAGTACGCCCAGTAGCAGAAGCATACCGGGAAGGAAAATGCCCAGCAGCGCAATGCTGGCCCCGAGCAGGCCGCCTAGGTTGGCATCCACCGCACCCAGGTAGGCCGAGAAGGTGAACAATGGGCCCGGAATCGCCTGGGCGGCGCCGTACCCCGAAAGAAAGGCGTCGGTGCTGACCCAGCCGGTCTCCACTACCCGGGATTCGAGCAAGGGCAGCACCACATGGCCGCCGCCAAAGACCAGAGCGCCGGAGCGATAGAAGGCTTCGAACAGGTCCAGCGCGTGGGTGGGCCAGAGCGCTACCGCCAGCGGTAGGCCACCCAGTAGGGCGAAGAAGGCCACCAGAAAAGCGCTGCCGGCCCGGCGCGACAACGGCAGCGCTATATGTCCAGCCTCTGGGCGTTGGAGGCCTCGGCACCACACCAAACCGGCGAGCGCCCCGAGGGTGATGGCGCCAATCTGTCCAAATGCGGTTGGGATAAAAACCACCGCCGCAATGCCGCCCAAAGCAATCAGCGCTCGAGTCCGGTCCGGGCAAAGGTTGCGCGCCATGCCCCAGACCGCGTGGGCCACCACCGCGACAGCCACCAGCTTGAGACCGTCAATGGCGCTCTGCCCCAGGGGGCCGCCAAAGGCATCGGCCAGGTAGGCGAAGCCGAACAGCAGAGCGGCGGAGGGCAGGGTAAAGGCGACCCAGGCGAGCAGGGCGCCGATAAACCCCCCGCGTATCATGCCCAGGGCAAAACCCACTTGGCTGCTGGCCGGGCCAGGGAGGAACTGGCACAGCGCGATCAGGTCGGCATAGCCCTGTTCGCTCAGCCAGTGCCGGCGTTTGATGAGTTCTTCGCGGAAGTAACCCAGGTGGGCGACGGGGCCTCCGAAGGAAGTCAGCCCGAGCTTGAGGAACGCCAGAAAGACTTCACGAGCAGAGCCTCGCGGGCGTGTGGTGGGGGTGTCCGCCTGGGGCACAGCGATCCTCCGTGGTTGGGTTTAGGCTTCGCGGGCAAACACACTCGCCTGGCGCAGGCAATCCGGTGTGAACAGGAATTGGACCCGGGTGCCGCCCTTGGTGCGGTTGCCGATGGTCACCTCGCCGCCGAGATTCTTACTGCGCTCTTGCATGATTGCCATCCCGTAATGGTTCAACTTTTCCGGATTCTCCGGAATACCCACCCCGTCGTCGTCAATCACGACCGACACTTTGTTTTGCCGGCGCTCGATCTGGATATCGACGCGCTGGCCTTGGCTATGATGCAAGGCATTCTGGGTCGCCTCGCGCACAATCTGCAGCAGGTGGATTTCTTCGTTTGGCGTCAGCGGCAGGCTTTCCAGTTGGTAATCCAGCTCGATGGTCATCTCGGTCTGGGCGCTGAGCTGTTTTACACTGGTTTGCAGGGCTCCGAGCAGCCCGGGGCCGTCCACTTTCAGGCGGAAGGTGGTAAGCAGTTCGCGCAGTTGCCGGTAGGCGGAGCTCAGCCCTTCCTGCAATTCTTTGGAGACATCTTCCAGAGTCTGCTTGTCGTCCTTGGTCAGGGCGCGGTTCAGGCGGGTGACCTGAATTTTCAGATACGACAGCGCCTGGGCCAGAGAGTCGTGCAGTTCCCGGGCGATTACCGTGCGCTCGTGGGCCAGGGACAAACGCCGCGCATTGTCTTCGTCCGCTTGCAGGCTCAGGGCCATGGCGATCTGATCCGCCACCGACTGCAGTAATTGCTGCTGCCAGGGTGTGAGGCTGCCGCTTTCGCCCATACGACAGACGAGCACACCGTAGTGTTGCTGGTCGCGGTTCATGGGGAAACTGTAGCGATAGACCGGGTCCGGCAACCCGGTGCCCTGGGCATTGCTCAGCAGCTCGCCGCTCAGACAGTGGCCGCAGTTGCGGGTCATACACAGGTCGTAGTCGCTGTCTTCAGGCTTGACCTGTCGATAGGGATGGTCGCCGGAGGGCGTGATCAGGCACAGCTCCAGATCGTCCACTTGTGAGATCTCGGCGGCACGGGTGATGATCGGCTGAAAGTCGATGCCCTCCGGTTCCTGCTCGATGATCGCCTGAGCGGTCTGGTACAGAAACTCCAGCGTCGTATTGCTTCGCTGCAGCTCCCGGGTCTGTTGGGCAATCTGGGCTTCCATTTCCCCATGGGCGTAGGCGATGGCGCGGCTCATCTGGTTGAACGACTCGGCCACTTCGCCCAGCTCATCCATATAACGCGGCGCCAGTCGGTGCTCGTAGTCGCCCTGGCTGACCCGGCGGGTGACCCCCAGCAGCTCGGCCAGGGGCTGCTCCACCCGCAGGTGAAGCCAGTACACCACCACGGCGGCCAGCGCCAGAATGGTAAACAGGGCAATCACCTGAACCAGGCGCAGCAGCGAGGCATTGGTTTCGGCGTGACGTTGCAGTTCACCGACCGTGGCGTCGATCTGCTCGACCAGGGCCTCGGTGGCGGCAATGCGCTCGTCGGCGTTCAGGTTGTTGAGTTGCGTGCGCAGCTGTCGCCACTGGGCTTCGGTGGTTTCCAGCCGCTGTTCGAGCGCCGGGCTGCGGTGACGCAACAGCTCAAAGAGGGGGTGGTTCCAGGTGCTCTCCAGTTGGTCGAGGACCTGTTCGCGGCGCTCGGCACTGGCGGCGGGGCTCTCTTCCAACGCCAGTAAGTGGTAGGTTTGCATGCGCAGGGAGCCGGCCAGGTTGATGGCGTGGGCGTCACTGTCGGCCCGGTCGGACAACCAGTAGGACGCGGCCATGGTCAGGGCGGCCAGAGCGACGATGCCCGCGAGGGCGAGCTTGATACTGAGAACCAGGGATTGGGTGCGCATAGCGGTGCCATTGAACGGGCCGGCCGGGGTGGTAAGCCCCGACCGGCGTTTGAACCGATGGGATCAGCCGCTGACTTTCTCCAGCGCCTGATCGATATCGGCAATAATATCATCGATATGCTCAATACCAATGGACAGTCGCACCAAGTCCGCCGACACACCTGCGGATTTCAGCTCTTCCTCGTTCAACTGACGGTGGGTGGTGGTGGCCGGATGGCAGGCCAGGGACTTGGCATCGCCGATGTTCACCAGGCGCAGAATCATCTGCAGGGCATCGATAAACTGCGCGCCCGCTTCCTTACCACCCTTGATGCCGAAGCTCAGAATGCCCGAGGCGCGTCCGCCGCTGATTTTTTGGCACAGACCGTTGTAGGGGCTGTCCGGCAGGGCGGCGTAATTCACCCAGCTGACTTTGGGATGCTGCTTCAGGTGTTGGGCGACCTTCAATGCGTTCTCGCAGTGACGCTCCATGCGAATGCCCAACGTCTCCAAGCCCTGCATGATCAGGAAGGCGCTGTGCGGTGCCAGAGCTGAACCGGTGTTGCGCAGCGGCACTACGCGGCAGCGGCCAATGTAAGCGGCCTCGCCCAGGGCTTCGGTGTAAATCACATTGTGGTAGGAGGGGTCCGGCTCATTGAGCATCGGGAAGCGCTTTTTGTTGGCGACCCAATCGAATTTGCCCGAGTCCACAATAACGCCGCCCACGGTGGTGCCGTGGCCGCCAATGTATTTGGTAAGCGAGTGGACCACGATGTCCGCGCCGAACTCGAACGGCTTGCACAGGAAGGGAGTGGCGACGGTGTTGTCCACAATCAGCGGAATGCCGTGACGGTGGGCGATATCCGCAAGCGCCTGCAGGTCCACAATATTACCGGCGGGATTGCCAATCGACTCGCAGAACAGCGCCTTGGTTTTGTCGTCGATCAGGCTTTCCATTTTTTCCAGATCATCAAAGGACGCCATGCGCACATCGATGCCCTGACGGGGGAAGCTGTGGGCAAACAGGTTGTAGGTGCCGCCGTACAACTGACTGGTGCTGACGATATTGTCGCCGGCATCGGCGATACATTGAATGGAGTAGGTGATCGCGGCCATACCCGAGGCCAACGCCAGGGCACCGATACCCCCTTCCATTGCCGCGACCCGCGTTTCCAGTACCGCGTTGGTGGGGTTCATGATGCGCGTGTAGATGTTGCCCTGCACCTTCAGATCGAACAGGTCGGCCCCGTGTTGGGTGTCATCAAAGGTGTAGGAGGTGGTCTGATAGATGGGGGTGGTGGCCGCATGGGTGGTTGGTTCGGGCTCGTACCCGCAGTGTAGGGCCAGTGATTCCAGCTTCATGGTCGGTTCTCCAAACAGGGCGCCGGTGGCGCGGGATTGTTGTTTTAAATGAGCGGAGACTGTACCACATCCACGAATGAAAATGACTCGCAAAAACCCCACGTCTATTACGGGATACCACCGATGAATTGAAGGGCGCCCAAGTCGTGGTTTTGTTGTAAGTTGGAATCCATGAGGTCAACGAAATCAATGGGTTAGGGGTTCGGCGCGATACCTCCAAGGGGGTATAAGGGGGCATTTGGAGGGCTTTGGGGGCGGTGGCGGGTTTGCGGATTATTGCGCACTATGAACGGGTGAAATTGATACCGAGCGATGCCCTGATCCGGGCATTGTCATAGCCTCTGTTCAGGAGTCCGCGAATGAGTCACCTTCTCGACAAGCTGCGCTACTTTCAGGCGCAGCGAGAACCTTTTGCCGAAGGCCACGGCGTTACCACCGACGAAGATCGCCAATGGGAGCGCGGCTATCGCCAGCGCTGGCAGCACGACAAAATTGTGCGCTCCACCCATGGCGTGAACTGCACCGGTTCCTGCAGCTGGAAAATTTACGTGAAGAACGGTCTGGTCACCTGGGAAACCCAGCAGACCGACTACCCGCGTACCCGGCCGGACCTGCCCAACCACGAACCTCGTGGCTGCCCGCGCGGTGCCAGTTACTCCTGGTACATCTACAGCGCCAACCGCCTGAAATACCCCAAGGTGCGCCAGTCCCTGATGAAGCTCTGGCGCGAAGCCCGTCAGGAGCATACCGATCCGGTGGCCGCCTGGGCGTCCATTGTCGAAGACCCGGCCAAGGCGAAAAGCTACAAATCCCGTCGCGGCCTCGGTGGCTTTGTGCGGGCGCACTGGGATGAAGTGAATGAAATCATTGCCGCCTCGAACGTTTACACCGCAAAAACCTATGGTCCGGATCGGATCTCCGGCTTCTCGCCGATTCCCGCGATGTCGATGGTGTCCTACGCCTCCGGCGCCCGTTACCTGTCGTTGATCGGCGGCAACTGCCTGAGCTTTTACGACTGGTACTGCGATCTGCCTCCCGCCTCACCACAGGTCTGGGGCGAGCAGACCGACGTGCCGGAATCCGCCGACTGGTACAACTCCTCTTACATCATCTGCTGGGGTTCCAACGTGCCCCAGACCCGCACCCCGGATGCCCACTTCCTGACCGAAGTACGCTACAAGGGCACCAAGGTCATCAGCATCACGCCGGACTACTCCGAAGTCGCCAAACTGACCGACCAATGGCTGGCGCCCCGTCAGGGTACCGATGCGGCCCTGGCCATGGCCTTCGGTCACGTGATTCTGAAAGAGTTCTACGTCGATTCCCAGAGTGAGTACTTCACTAACTACGTGAAGCGCTACACCGATATGCCCAACCTGGTCATCCTGGATGACGAAGGCGGTCGTCTGCAGCAGGGCCGCTTCCTGCGCGCGGCGGATCTGGTGGATAACCTGGGCGAGGAAGCCAACCCGGACTGGAAAACCATCGCCATCAACAGCGACGACCAGCGTCTGGTCAGCCCCAACGGCTCCATCGGTTACCGCTGGGCCCGCCCGGAGGGCCAAACAGGCCGGTGGAACCTGGAAAACCGCGATGGCAAAACCGGAGAAGAAGTGGATCTGCAGCTGTCCCTGAAAGGCAACAGCGATGAAGTGGCCGAAGTTGCTTTCCCCTACTTCGGTTGTAAAGAGCACGACTACGGTTATTTCCAGCACACCGAACACGCCGAAGTGCAGATGCGCAAGGTGCCGGCCAAACGCGTCAAACTGGCCGATGGCCGCGAGGTGCTGGTCGCTACCGTGTACGACCTGACCCTGGCCAACTATGGTGTCGACAACGGTCTGGACGATCCCAACTGCGCCCATAGTTTTGATGACGACAAGCCCTACACGCCCAAGTGGCAGGAGCGCATCACCGGCGTCAAACCCGAACATGTGATCAGGGTTGCCCGGGAGTTTGCCCGCACCGCCGATAAAACTCACGGCCGCTCCATGATCATTGTCGGCGCCGGTATGAACCACTGGTTCAACATGGACATGAACTACCGCGGGCTGATCAACATGTTGATGATGTGTGGCTGCATCGGTCAGAGCGGTGGTGGCTGGGCCCACTATGTGGGCCAGGAAAAACTGCGTCCGCAAACCGGTTGGCAGCCCCTGGCCTTTGGCCTGGACTGGCAGCGTCCGCCCCGCCAGATGAACGGTACCTCATTCTTCTACGCCCACTCCGATCAGTGGCGCTACGAAAAACTGAACATGAGCGACCTGGTATCGCCCCTGGCGAACAAGGACAAATGGCAGTCCAGCATTCTGGATTACAACACCCGCGCCGAGCGCATGGGCTGGTTGCCGTCCGCCCCGCAGTTGGCGACCAACCCGCTGAAGCTGGCCGAAGCGGCCAAGGCGGCCGGTAAAGACGTCAAAGACTATGTGCGCGATCAGTTGGTCAGTGGCGAGCTGAAGTTCGCCTGCGAAGATCCGGACAGCCCCCAGAACTTCCCGCGCAATATGTTCATCTGGCGCTCCAACCTGCTGGGCTCCAGCGGCAAGGGCCACGAGTATATGTTGCGCCACTTCCTGGGCACCACGCACGGTCTGATGAACAAGGATCTGGGCGAAACCGGCGAGGCCAAGCCCGAAGACGTCACCTGGCGCGATGAGGCACCGGAAGGCAAGGTGGACCTGTGGGTCACCCTGGACTTCCGTATGTCCACCACTTGCCTGTATTCCGATATCGTTCTGCCGACCGCGACCTGGTACGAAAAGGACGATATGAACACCTCGGATATGCACCCCTTTATCCACCCGCTTACCGAAGCGGTGGACCCGGTGTGGGAATCGCGCAGCGACTGGGACATCTTCAAAGGCATCGCCAAAAAATTCTCGGCGCTGAGCAACGGCCATCTGGGGGTGGAGCAGGATGTGGTGACCACACCGATCATGCACGACTCCCCGGGAGAGATGGCTCAGCCCTACGGCGTCAAAGCCTGGTGGAAAGGCGAGTGCGATGCGGTGCCCGGTGTGACCATGCCCAACATCAATGTGGTGGAGCGGGATTACCCCAACACCTATCACCGGTTCACCTCCCTCGGCCCCTTGATGGACAAGCTGGGCAATGGCGGTAAGGGCATCAACTGGGATACCAAAGAGGAAGTCGAGTTCCTCGGTAAGCTCAACCGCGTGCATCACGAAGAGGGCGCCAACCAGGGCCGCCCGCGGATCGAGTCCGCCATTGATGCCTGTGAGGTGATCCTGTCCCTCGCGCCGGAAACCAACGGCCATGTGGCGGTAAAAGCCTGGGACGCCCTGGGCAAAATTACCGGCCGGGATCACAAGCACCTGGCGCTGCCCAAGGAAGAGGAAAAGATCCGCTTCCGCGACATCGTCGCCCAGCCGCGCAAGATCATTTCCTCACCCACCTGGTCGGGTCTGGAAGACGAGCACGTGTCCTACAACGCAGGCTACACCAACGTGCATGAGCTGATCCCTTGGCGCACCATCACCGGTCGTCAGCAGTTCTATCAGGATCACGAGTGGATGCTCGACTTCGGTGAGCAACACTGCCTGTACAAGCCGCCGGTAAACCTGAAAACCGTCGAGCCGATTCTCAATCAGCGCAGCAATGGCAACAAAGAGCTGGTGCTCAACTGGATCACCCCGCACCAAAAATGGGGCATCCACAGCACCTACTCGGACAACCTGCTGATGCAGACACTGTCCCGCGGTGGCCCGATCGTGTGGCTGAGCGAGAAGGACGCGAAGGAAGCGGGTATTGAGGACAACGACTGGATCGACGTGTTCAACGTCAACGGCGCCATCGCCTGTCGCGCGGTCGTCTCCCAGCGGGTGCCCGAGGGCATGAGCATGATGTATCACGCCCAGGAGCGGATCATCAACACGCCCGGATCGAACCTGACCAAAACCCGCGGCGGGATTCACAACTCCGTGACCCGTGCGGTGATGAAACCCACCCATATGATCGGTGGCTACGCCCAACAGGCCTACGGCTTCAACTATTACGGCACCGTAGGCTGCAACCGCGACGAATTCGTCATTGTCCGCAAGATGGACAAGGTCGACTGGCTGGACACTGAGTGAGGTAGTGCAATGAAAGTAAGAGCCCAAATTGGCATGGTGCTGAACCTGGACAAGTGCATTGGTTGCCACACCTGTTCAGTGACCTGCAAAAACGTCTGGACCTCGCGCGAAGGTGTCGAGTACGCCTGGTTTAACAACGTCGAAACCAAGCCCGGGGTCGGCTATCCCAAAGAATGGGAAAACCAGAACAAGTGGAACGGTGGCTGGAAGCGCGACAAGAAAGGCAAGATCAAGCCGCGTATCGGCGGCAAGCTGCGGGTACTGGCGAACCTGTTCGCCAACCCGGATCTGCCGGAAATTGACGACTACTACGAGCCGTTCGATTTTGACTACCAGACCCTGCACACCGCCGGTGATAAAAAGCACCAGCCGACCGCGCGCCCGCGCTCGCTGGTGTCCGGTCAGCGGATGGAGAAAATCGAGTGGGGTCCGAACTGGGAAGAAATTCTTGGCACCGAGTTTGAAAAGCGTCGTAAAGATGTGAACTTCGATCAGGTGCAGGCGGATATTTACGGCCAGTTCGAAAACACCTTCATGATGTACCTGCCCCGGTTGTGCGAGCACTGCCTGAACCCGGCCTGTGTGTCCTCCTGTCCGTCCGGAGCGATTTACAAGCGTGAGGAAGACGGCATTGTGCTGATCGACCAGGACAAATGCCGTGGCTGGCGCATGTGCGTCTCGGCCTGTCCGTACAAGAAGATCTACTACAACTGGAAGAGCGGTAAGTCCGAAAAATGTACCTTCTGCTATCCGCGTATTGAAGTGGGTCAGCCCACCGTCTGCTCGGAAACCTGTGTGGGTCGTATCCGCTACCTGGGTGTGCTGCTGTACGACGCGGACCGCATCGAAGAGGCCGCCAGCGTGGCCAACGAGGCGGACCTGTATCAGGCGCAACTGGATATCTTCTTGGACCCGAACGACCCGGCGGTGATTGCCGCGGCTCAGGCCGAAGGTATTCCCCAGGGGTGGATCGACGCCGCTCAGAACTCGCCCACCTACAAGATGGCGGTTGAGTGGAAAGTAGCGCTGCCGCTGCACCCGGAATACCGCACTCTGCCCATGGTCTGGTACGTGCCGCCGCTGTCACCGATTCAGAGCGCGGCCGAAGCCGGTCATGTGGGCATGAACGGCGAGATTCCCGACCTGAAATCCCTGCGGATTCCGATTCGCTACCTGGCGAACCTGCTCACCGCCGGGGAAGAACAGCCGGTGGTGGACGCGCTGGAGCGGATGATCGCCATGCGCGCCTACAAGCGCTCCCAACATGTGGATGGTGTGGAAGATCTTGAGGTGCTCAAGCAGGTCGGTCTGAGTGTGGCCCAGGTAGAAGACATGTACCGCTACATGGCCATCGCCAACTATGAAGATCGCTTCGTGATTCCCACCAGTCACCGGGCCTACGCCGAAGACGCCTACGATATGAAAGGCGACTGCGGTTTCAGTTTCGGTAACGGTTGCGCGGACGGCACCAGCGAAACCAGCCTGTTCGGCGGCAATCGCGCCGGGGTTCGCCAGATCATTCCTGCCATCCTGCAGGACTAGGAGAAAGACCGATGAAAAGTTTACGCGTGATTTCTCTGCTGATGGAGTATCCCACGGCAGAGTTGATGGAAGCCCGAGACGAACTCAAAGCTCTGGTTGCCAGCATGAACCTCAAGGGTAAGCAGCGCGATTCGCTGCTGGCCTTTGTCGAGCAGCGCACCAGTGGTGACCTGATGGACTGGCAGTCCGAGTACGATGCGTTGTTCGAGCGCGGCCGCTCCCTGTCGCTGCTGTTGTTTGAGCATGTGCATGGCGAATCCCGGGATCGCGGCCAGGCCATGGTGGATCTGATGAACCAGTACCAGCAGGCGGGCCTGGCCATCGATGCCAACGAGCTGCCGGATTATCTGCCCCTGTATCTCGAATTTTTGTCCACCCAGGGGCCGGACAACGCTCGGGCGGGACTGCAGGAGGTGGAGCATATCCTCGGTCTGCTCGCCGCTCGCCTGAAAGAGCGCGAATCCAACTACGCCGCGTTGTTCGAAGCGCTGCTGCACTGGTGTGGCGATCGGGTCAACATCGAGCAGATCCGCGAGCAGGTGGCCGGTGAAGCCCGGGACGATACCCCCGAGGCGTTGGACAAGGTGTGGGAAGAAGAAGCCGTAACCTTCGGCCCGGACGCCCAGGCTGAAGGCTGCAATGTTCAATACCGGCCGGAGTCCGGCCAGCGTCGGGATCAGGAGCAGATACTGAACCTGATGGAACCTCAACCAGTAAACAATCGTCGGGAGGCATGATGTCCACTTTTCATCTATTCGCGTTTGGCATCTACCCCTATATTGCGTTGGCGGTGATGTTTATCGGTACCTGGATCCGGTACGACCGGGAGCAGTACACCTGGAAGGCCAGCTCGAGTCAGTTGCTGGAGAAGAAGTGGCTGCGCATCGGTAGCATTCCATTTCACATCGGGATCATCGGTATCTTCTTCGGCCACCTGGTGGGGCTCTTGACCCCGGTTGAGGTGTGGCACCTGTTGGGCGTAAGCGCCAGCGCCAAGCAGATTCTGGCCGTGGTGGCCGGCGGTCTGTTCGGGGTGCTGTGCCTGTTCGGTCTGGTGGTACTGACGCTGCGCCGCCTGTTTCACCCGCGTATCCGCCCCAACAGCAAGCCCATGGATATCGTGGTGTTGTTCCTGCTGCTGGCGCAGTTGCTGCTCGGCCTGGCCTCCATCTTTATCTCCGTTGGTCATCTGGACGGCGCGGTAATGCTGCAACTGATGCACTGGGCTCAGAGCATCTTCCTGCTGCGCGGGTTGAGTGGTGCGGAATACATTGTTGGTGTGCACTGGATCTTCAAGGCGCACCTGGTATTGGGGCTGACCATCTTCCTGTTGTTCCCCTTTACCCGTCTGGTGCATCTGCTGAGTGTGCCGGTGAAGTACTTGGGCAGAAACTATCAGGTAGTTCGCCGCCGGGCCAGAGCGTCGATGTAACAGTCAATGGTGGATGACGCGCTTCGCGCTTATCCACCCTACATGAGGTGCCGAGACTGACGTAGGGTGGATAAGGGGCGAAGCCCCGTCATCCACCAAGGATACCCCGAACTGTACTTACCCATCTGGATGACTTACACCATGATCACCGTCAACCAAACCCAAATCCCCGAAGACAAAGTCCTCGCGGAAATGCAATACCACCCGGCGGAATCCCGGCGGGAAGCCATGTTCAAAGCGGCCGAATCCCTGATCATCGGTGAGCTGTTCCGACAGCGCGCCAAAACTCTTGGCATTCCGGTCAGTGATGACACCGTGGAAAGCTCCGATGAAGATTTCATCGAAGCCCTGATCGAACAGGAAGTGGCCATACCCGATGCCACGGAGGAGGATTGCCGGCAATACTTCGAAGCCAATCCGGGCAAGTTTGAAACGTCGCCATTGCTGGAAGTAAAACACATTCTGCTGGCGGTGCCGAAAGAAGACGACGCCGGACGGGCCGAAGCCAAAATGCGCGCCGATGCCCTGTTGGACATTCTCAAAGGCGGTGCCGATTTTGGCAAACTGGCCAAGCGGGAATCATCCTGCCCCTCCAAAGAAACCGGTGGCAGCCTCGGTCAGCTCAGCAAAGGGCAGACCGTTCCGGAGTTCGAACGTCAGGTGTTCGTCGCCGAGCCGGGCCTGATGCCCCGCCCGGTGGAATCCCGTTACGGGTTTCACCTGGTGTACATTGAGCGCAAGATTCCGGGAAAGCCGTTGACCTTCGAGCAGGCCCGGGAAACGATCGCCGAGTATCTGAATGAAAAAGTACGGCGCAAGGCGATTGCCCAGTACATTCAGGTGTTGATTGCGGAGGCGGACATTGAAGGTTACGATTTTCAGGTGGATGGTTCGCCGTTGATGCAGTAGGGCGGATAAGTGCGTAGCGCGCATCCGCCGTTACCACCGGTTGAAAAACCTCAAGGCTCACTCTGTGCGGTATGCCTTAACCGCAACCGCGCCCGCAACCAGCGGGCCAGAATGTCCACCCCTATATTCAATAGCGCGGTAATCAAAATCAATACCATCGCCCGGTCAAACCGGATTTCCTGAATCGCGCTGTCCACGTAAAACCCCAGGGTCGCAATGCCGAGAATGCCGAGAATCGCGGTCTCGCGCATGATGATTTCCCAGCGATAGAACAGAAATGCCAGAAAGGGGCCGTAGATGCGTGGCGTCAATTCATAGCCATAGCGCTCGACGCCCCGGGGCGCGTCCGGACGCAAGGTGATTTCGTTGGTACGACGGCCGATCAGATGGCCAATGATGCCGCTGTTATGGACGGCCAGAGCAATCACCGCCGGCAGCATGGAAGGGCCCCACAGCTGCAACAAGATGAATGCCAGCAGATACTCCGGGGTCGAGCGCAATACCACCAGCACCGTATGGC
This sequence comes from Marinimicrobium sp. C6131, assembly GCF_026153455.1. Classification (NCBI taxonomy): domain Bacteria; kingdom Pseudomonadati; phylum Pseudomonadota; class Gammaproteobacteria; order Cellvibrionales; family Cellvibrionaceae; genus Marinimicrobium; species Marinimicrobium sp. C6131. Next base: position 2,423,095 of record NZ_CP110629.1, on the reverse strand, counting down.
CGATGGGGCCGGTCAAGCGGTTGGTGAAGTGTCGCGAGGCGAGCGGATACAACATCAGTGTCAGGACGCCGGTCAGTACCAGGGCGATCTGGGTGAGCACGAGAGTATTCCAGATGCCCGGCAACGCCTGGGTGCTGAACAGGTCGGCCAGCCAGAACCACAGGCCGTCCAGTCCTTCTCCGTTGCGCAGGGGCGCCGGCACTATGTCTTCGGTAAAAAAGCGGGTGACGTTCTGCCAGCGGATCGGCAGGCCGCTGCCGAGCAGAAACGGTGCCGCGATCAGATACAGCGGGATCAGTTTCGGGCGCGCCCACAGGCGCAGGGTACTGATCAGCACATAGAAAAGTAGCAGTAGGGCGCCCACCACCGCGTAATGCCCCTGGGCAAACGCCGATTCCAGGTAGAAGCCCAGCGTAGGCATGCCTACAAAGCCCAGCACGGCGCTGGACCGGATGCCGCACTCCAGCCGGTAGGCGGTGTAGGTGACCAGATGGGGCCAGGCCTGACTGAATCGGGTGTAGACCTGCGCCGCCACCGATTTCGTACCGAAGGGCAGAGTGGTCTCCGGCAAGGGGTCGGTTTCCTCGAGTATCTCGGCGTAAACCTTACCGAACACCCCGGCATAGGGGATGGCAATCGCGAGCACACCCGTCAGTGGGTGCAGGCCAAAAAACTGAAGAAAGATCAGGGCCCAGAAAAGTTCGTGAATGGCCCGAATGAACGCACAAAAGGTGCGCACCACTTTCGAGCCGAACACAAGCGCCAAGAGAAGCCCCGCGGTCGCGCCCAGACCCACGCCGACAAAGGCAAAGGCCAGGGTGCGCACCAGCGCTTCGCCAAGATAATCAATCTGGGTAACGTCGGGGCGGACCAGGCCTGAAAACAATCGGCCCAGTTCGCCCCAAGGGTCATGGGCGCTGATGCTCAGGTCGGCGAGAAACAGGCAGGTAATGGCCAACGCGACAAACGCCAGGCTGGTTTTTACACTTGCGGATTGCCACATAAACAGCCCGTTACCCGACTCAGTACAGCGTCAGCAGGTCACTCGCCTGCAGTCGTTCGCGGGGTTCGTCCAGGGCGATGCCGCCGTTGGCGATGCCCACCACCCGATCGGCGAAATGCAGGGCCAGGTCGACATCGTGCATGGCAAGCACCGCAGTGGGGTAGGCATGGGTCAGCGCCGCCAGCACCCGCTCGGCCATGGGACCATCAAGGGCTGAGGCCGGCTCATCCGCCAGCAGTACGTCGCCTTGCTGGTGAATGACCCGCGCCGCCGCCACACGCTGACGTTGACCGCCGGAAAGCTCTCCGGTGGCGGTCCAGCATTTGTGGTCGATATCGAGGGTCTGCAGGATGGGACGAATCTGCTCGACATCCTGCCTGAACGGGCGCAGCAACGACAGCAGGTTGTGCATCGTGGAGTGCCGGTGCAGTCCCCCCATATACACGTTGTGAAACACGCTCAGGGTCGGGACCAGTCCGAGGTCCTGAGGCATCAACGCAGCGCCCAATGGGCGCCACTGCTGGTACATCAGACTGAGCAGAGTGGACTTGCCGGCCCCGCTCTTGCCGACCAGGGCCACGGTCTGACCGCGTACCACATCCAGACTGAGGGGGCCGAGCACACGCAGCTCGCCGTAGTCGGCGACCACGTCGTTAAGCGACAGTGCGGTCATCAATCCAGCAGGCCGATTTCTTTGGCAACGTCACGAATGACGGCATAGTTGTCGTTGCTGGCTGGAACGAATTTCGAGCGGGGAAAGCTTTCCAGCATCGCCGGGTCGTCCATGCCGAGCAGCGCCGACCGCACCCTGTCAGTAAAACCTTCGCCGAAACGCTCATCCACGTCGCCGCGAATGCTCCACTGATAATTGGGGTAACTGGGAGTCTTGTACACGACATAGGCGTCTTCCGGGTTGACGTTGCCCGCTTCAATTTCGGTTTCCCACACGGTGTAGTTCACCGCACCCAATTGATAGGCGCCCGAGGCTACCATGGACGCCGTGCGGCTGTGGTTGCCGCTGTAGCCTACCCGTGAAAACACCTCGTCCGGCGCCTCACCAAAGGCCTCGCGGAGGTAGTACTCGGGCACCAGACGGCCGGAGGTGGAGCCTTTGGAACCAAAGGTGAAGGTCATGCCCCGCATCGCCTCGGTCAGCCCGGCGTTGGGTTCAAGCCCGGTGCTTTTGTGGGCGACAATATAGGTGTAAAACGCCTGGTCCTCGGCGCCCTGCGCCAACGCCTGGGAGCCGGGCACTCGCTCGCGGGCCTGTACACCGGAGAGTGCGCCGAACCAGGCCAGTTGCACCTGGTCGTTGCGGAAGGCGCTCACCGCCGCCGCGTAGGACTTTACCGGGACGAAGCGCACCTCGACCCCAAGCTCCTCCGCCAGATAATCCGCCACGGCCTGAAAGCGCTCTTGCAGTCGGGTTTCGTCCTCATCGGGAATGGCGGTAAAGACAAAAGTCTGGGCACTGGCACTCAGCGACACCAGGCTCAGCGCCACGACATTGAAGACAGAGCGAAGAAAACGGCGTCCTAACATGATCAAATCCTCTGGCGTGAATAAAGCTGAATAAGCGCTCAACCGCTATGTTACCGGAATCCCGGCAATCTGTCCGGGCCCACGCCGACCAGTATAGCGTCCAAAACGATGTACAACCCGATACGACAATACCCCGGAAACAGACGTGTCCGGGCGACCGGTGGTTTCGTATGAAGCTCGGTAGGTCGGGACGGGCGTGGTAATCTGCGGTGAGAATACCGTTCTTAAGAGGTGGTAATGGTGAAACAACGGCTAGACATTGCGCTGATTACCCCCGCCGCGCCGGGGTCACGAGCTGGTAACCGTACGACGGCAAGCCGTTGGGCCGCGTTGTTGAGACCCCTGGGCTACCGGGTAACGATCCATGTGCCCGAGGATGTGCCGACCGATCGGGCGCCGGACCTGGTCCTGGCCCTGCACGCCTGGCGCAGTCACGACGCCATTCGTGCCTGGAAGCAGGTGTACCCGGACTGCCCGCTGATTTTGGTATTGACCGGTACGGACGTTTACCGCTTTCAGTTCAGTGAGCCCGAAAAGGTGTACGCCAGTATGGATCTGGCCGACGCGCTGATTGGACTGCACGACTGCCTGGAGGAGGATCTGCCCGAGCGCTATGGACCGAAGCTGCATGTGGTGCATCAGTCCGCTGAGCCACTCCCGCCACAGCGCGTCCAGCCGAAGCGTCGCAACGTCGATATTCTTGTCGCAGGTCATTTGCGGGAAGAAAAGGATTCCCTGCGGGCGGCGATAGCGGTGCGGGATCTGCCGCTGGACTCCCGGTTGCGGGTGATCCAGTTGGGAGGCGCGCACTCGGAGGAATGGGCCGAAGCGGCTCGGGAGGAAATGCACCGGAACCCGCGTTACCGCTGGCTGGGGGATCAGCCCCGTTGGCGGGTCAGGCAGTGGATGGGCCGAGCTCGGGCCATGGTGATCAGTTCCCGCATGGAAGGGGGTGCGAATGTGGTCAGTGAGGCCTGTGTGGCCGGGCTGCCGATCGTTGCCTCGGATATTGCGGGCAACCGCGGTCTGCTCGGCGAGGACTACGCTGGCTACTACCCGGTGGGCAGTTCGGCTGCCCTGCGTGAGTGCCTGTTGCGCATTGAGCGAGACGAGGTTTGGTGGCGCCGGCTCAGGGAGCAGGTCACGGCGCGCGCGCCCCTGTTTCGCCCGGAGGTGGAGCGGCGTGCTCTGGTGGACATTATTGAGCGCTTTGTCTGCGCCTGAACTATGGTGTCTATAAAGTATGATAAATTAACAAATAGCCGTGAACGTAATAGCCTGTTACTACGGTATGACTCAAATTGGACGATCAGAGGAGTTTTTGTGGGGCTGATCAAACGTGTTGCCCTCTCTGCGGTGCTCTTGTGCACCGGCCTGCTTGGCGGAACGCTTTCCGTTGCGTCGGAGTCCCGACTGCAACTGGTGGCCACCACCGGCATGGTGACCGATGTGGTGCGTGAAATCGGAGGCGATGAGGTTGTGGTGAAGGGCCTGATGGGCCCCGGAGTGGACCCTCATCTGTACCGCCAGACCCGCCGGGATATTACCGCGCTCAGTCGGGCCGATGCGGTCTTCTGGAATGGGCTCTACCTGGAGGCCCAGTTGGAGGAGTTTCTGGAGCGTCTGGCCAAGCGTCGGCCGGTCTATGCCGTGGCCGAAAGCGTGCCCGAGCATCGGCGCCTGGCGGATGAAGCTTATCAAAATCAGTCCGATCCCCATGTCTGGATGGATCCGGGCCGCTGGCGCTATGTGGTTGAGGCGGTGCGAGACGCACTGGTCGAGCTTCACCCGGAGCAGAAGGCCCATTTTGAGCGGCGCGCGGACTCCTACCTGGTCGAGCTGGACAAGCTGGATGCCTACGCGCGTCGGGTGCTGAACAGCGTGCCGGAGAGTAAACGGGTACTGGTGACCGCCCATGATGCGTTCGGCTATTTCGGAGACGCGTTCGGATTCGAGGTACTGGGAATTCAGGGGTTCTCGACGGAAAGTGAGGCCGGATTGTCCAGGATAGAAGCATTGGTCGATCTGTTGGTGGAGCGAAAGATTGAGGCGATTTTTGTCGAGTCGTCGGTGTCGGATCGCAATGTCCGGGCGCTGATCGAGGGCGCTGCGGCGCGCGGCCACTCGGTGCGCATCGGCGGTGAGCTTTACTCCGATGCCATGGGGCCCTCCGGCACCTATGAGGGCACCTGGCTGGGAATGATCGACCACAACGTCAGTGTCATTGCCCAGGCTCTGGGAGGAGAGGTTCCGCCGGGTGGCCGTCTGGGAAAACTGCAACATGCCGAGGCCACTGAATGAACGCCAAGGGTAAGATCAGCGAAGTGGTCGCCGCCAGCCCACTGTCCATTCAGGGGCTGACGGTCAGTTACGATCACCGCCCCGTGGTCTACTCTGTGGACCTGGTGGTCAAGCCCGGTCGTATGACCGCGATTGTGGGACCCAACGGTGCCGGCAAGTCGACCCTGCTCAAGGCCGCGCTGGGCATCACTCGTCGTCTGACGGGTGATGTGCGGGTGCTCGGCCGCCCGCTGGAGCAGATGACCGAACATATTGCCTATGTGCCACAACGCAACAGCGTCGACTGGGACTTCCCCGCCACGGTCCTCGACGTGGTCACCATGGGGCTGTTCCGCCAGCTGCGCTGGTGGCAACTGACCCGTCGTCGGCATACCGAACAGGCTTTGGAAAGTCTTACCCGGGTGGGGATGGAAGCTTTTGCGGATCGACAGATCGGCGAACTTTCCGGCGGCCAACAGCAGCGGGTGTTTCTGGCGCGGGCCTTGGTCCAGCAGGCGACCCTGACCATTCTCGATGAACCTTTCGCCGGTGTCGATGCGGCCACTGAGCGCGCCATTGTCGAGGTGCTCAAACAATTGCGCGAAGAGGGTAAAACCCTCTTGTGCGTCCACCACGACCTGTCCACCGTGCGCGACTATTTCGATGAGGTGTTGTTGCTCAATGTGAGGCGGGTGGCGGCGGGTCCGGTCGATCAGGTATTCACCGCCGATAATTTGCAGGCGACCTACGGTGGCCGCCTCAATCCGGTCCAACTGGAACGCTTGGTGCCGGCGCCTCAAGCTGCCCCGGAGGAAAAATAATGATCGAAGACTGGTGGTTGGCGCTGGCCTTCTCGGCTGGCTACAACACCACCCTGGTGACGTTGGGGGCCATGCTGTTGGGAGCGGGAGCGGGCATGATCGGTGCGTTCGTTCTGCTGCGCAAACGCTCCCTGGTCAGCGATGCCATTACCCATGCCACCCTGCCGGGGTTGGCATTGGCGTTTGTCCTGATTGGTGTCGTTCAGGGAGACGGGCGCTGGCTGCCCGGATTGTTGTTGGGAGCCGCATTGAGCGCCGCACTGGGATTGTGGCTGGTGCAGTGGATAGGAACACGCACACGATTGGGCGAAGACGCCGCGATTGGCGCGGTCCTGTCCACGTTTTTTGCGTTTGGTGTGGTCTTGGTCACTGTCATCCAGTCCATGAACGTCACCGGTCAGTCGGGCCTGACCGGATACCTGGTCGGGTCAACCGCGGGCATGTTGGCCGTGGAAGCGAAGTTGATTGCGGTCTGTGCATTGGTGTTACTGGCGGCCATTTTTGTGTTGCGCCGGGAGTTTCTGCTGGTTTGTTTTGACGCAGACTTTGCGCAGACCCAGGGCATTAATACCTGGCGCGTTGACCTGTTGCTGTTGTTGTTGCTGATGGCGGTGGTGGTCATTGGTCTCAAGGTCACGGGGCTGATTCTGATCGTGGCGCTTACCATCACGCCGCCAGTGACGGCCCGCTTCTGGACCCATCGCCCGTCGAGAATGGTGGCCCTGGCTGCCTTGCTGGGCGCTCTGTCGGCGTATTTGGGGGTCACTCTGTCGAGCGCTCGTGAGAGTCTCCCAACGGGTTCGCTGATTGTTCTTTCCGCTTTCGCGATTTTCCTGGTGTCGTTTCTGGCCGCGCCCAGGCGGGGTGTCTTTGCCAGCCTGTTGGCCCATCAACGGTTCCGCCACCGCGTGCATCTGCGCCAGGGGCTGTTGTCCATGTCGCACAATGAACCGATTTTCGATGGTCTGACGCTGAAGCTATTGCGCCGCGCAGGGTATATCCGGCGCGACGGTGCGGCCACGCCCCAGGGACGGGCCGCCGCGCGCGATGCGGAACACGAGGAACGCTTGTGGGCGTTGTACCGGCGACTTTATCCCGGTGATGCATTGCATCGCGAACATGCGGGGCTGGAGCCGATTGCCAGGGTACTTCCGCCGGATGCCATTAATGACCTGGAGCAACGCCTGCCACCCAAGGGAGAACCGGCATGAACGACTTTATGATGTTCAGCCTGGTTCCAATGACCGTGGCAATCCTGATCAGTCTGACCTGTGCCCTGTTGGGGAATTTCCTGGTGCTCCGTCGCCAGAGTCTGATCAGTGATGCGATCAGTCACGTGGCCCTGCCCGGTATTGTGGCCAGCTTTCTGTTGACCGGGACCATTGCCTCCGCCGCCATGATGCTGGGTGCCGGTGTGTCGGCGTTGGTGACGGTGGTCATGATCGAAGCCATTCGCCGGTTGGGGCGGGTGGAAATCAGTGCGGCGATGGGGGTCACCTTCACCAGCCTGTTCGCACTCGGTGTACTGTTACTGGAAGTGAGCCAGGCCAGTGGTGTGCATATCGATGTGCAGCATGCGCTGTATGGAAACCTCGAAAGTCTGATCTGGTTTGAAGGGGTTGGACTCGCGTCCCTGATTGACCCGACGGCATTGGTCACATTGCCACCGCAGCTGGCTCGGGTCGCTATGGTGGCGTTGCTGGTGCTGGTTTTTGTGCTGGTATTCCGGCGTCATCTGATCCTGGGCAGTTTTGACTCGGAGTTTGCGGCCAGTATCCGTGCCCGTCCAGCGTTGATTGATCTCCTGCTGGTCACCATGGTGGCGGTGGCGGCCATCGCGGCCTTTGAGGCAGTGGGTTCGATCATTGTGATTGCCATGTTCATCTGCCCGGCAGCGGCCGCGCGTCTGGTGACCAATCACCTGGGCGCGCAGATCGCCTGGAGCCAGCTTTTTGCCCTGGTCTCCGCCGTCTCGGGTTATTGGCTGGCGGGTTCCGGGTTGATCTGGCTGGGGCTGGACATGTCGTTGAGCGCTGCGGGCATGATCGCCACGGTGGCCGGCCTCATTCTGCTGTTGGCCTGCTTATGGGGGCCACAGCGGCGCGGCCACGCGGTGCTTTCCAACGCTTGAGCGCGAGCCTATCGCTTGCGGAACCAGCCGTCCCCGCCGAGAATGCGCTCCAGTGTGTAATCACTCGCCTGCTCGTCGCTCAAGGTGTTTTGCCACTTCACCCGCTTGTGGGGCTGTGCACCCGGCCCCCGGCTGTTGTACTCGCCGTAAAACACGGTGTGTTCCGCCTCCGGCCTGGACCAGTTGTGCCAACCCTCCGGCTTGATGTGCGACCCCATGTCGGTGTTGAGAAACACCGTGCGGGCAAAGTCCCGCCAGGGGCGCCCGAGATAAACCTCATCCACACCGTCGTCGGCGGTGAGCGTTGCATTGAGAAAAACAAAACCGTGGGGAATGCCCTCCGGTGTCGAGGCCGCGGTGATGTAAGAATCACTTTTCGAGTGAATCCGGCACTGGTCAAACACCGCCGTGGCGCGACCGAAAATGAAATCGGTGGTGCCCTCGATATGACAGTTCCGGAAGTACTGCCGCTTGCCTTCCCCGGTCAGGTAAACCGTGTCCTGGTGGCCTGTAAAGCGGCTGTTGTAAAAACTCACCCGGTTGGCATTCACCGCCAGCGCGACCGCCTGGCCCACCGGGCCGGCAGTATTTTCAATGGTCAGGTTTTCACCGTGGAAGTCATCGCCATCCACCTGCAGGGTGGCGGTATGGAAGGTGCTATTGCGGCCCTTGTCGATCTGCTTGAAATGATCGTTCCAGGTGATGATGGTCTTGTCCGCGTCCTCGCCAATCAGGGACACCATCGGGTTCCACTCGTATACACGGACTTTCTCCCGGTAGGTACCGTTCTTGATGTGGATGGTGATGCGTTTGTCGGGAAAGGCCTTGGTGTTATCGATGGCGGCCTGAATGGTTTCGTAATCACCACTGCCGTCCTGGGCGACGGTCATTTCATAGACGATGTCCGCCTGCACAGGCAGGGTCGCCATCAGTGCTAGCAGAAAAAATACAACGATACGGTATCTGATCTTCATGGTTGATGGTTCTCTCTCAGTTCATTGTTTTTTGGTTTGACGTATTATTGTAAACCATTGGTGTTTTGCATAGTTGGGTAACGGCGGATGCGCTTCGCTCCGAAACGTCGGACCGATCCGTCCTACGCCGACTGCCGTACTATCCGTAGGGCGGATAAGCCGAAGGCGCATCCGCCGTTACCACAGGTTCCCGCATCCGCCGCAACCCCAGTTACCCCCGCAGTTTCGCCGCCTCCTCTACCACAATCGCGTGTCGGCGGGCTAACGCATGTCGGTCATCATCGTATCCGCCCCCAATCACCGTCGCCACCGGGATATGCCGTTTGAGCAATTCACTCAACACCCGCCGGTCCCGCTCACGAATGCCCGCTTCGGAGACATTCAGCCGCCCGAGCGGGTCGCCTTGGTACACATCCACCCCCGCATCATAGAGGACGATATCCGGCTGAAAATCCGCTAGTACCTGTTCAAGGGTACCCATCACCGCGCGCAGATAGTCCTCATCCCCCATGCCATCGGGCAGCGGCACATCAAGGTCGCTGCGCTGCTTGTCGAACGGAAAATTGTTGTCGCAGTGCAGCGAACAGGTAAAGGCGTTGGGCTCATCCGCCAGCAGCGCGGCGGTGCCGTCCCCCTGATGGACATCGCAGTCAAAAATCAGCACCCGCCCGACACCGCTCTGGCGAATCAGCACCTTTGCGGCTATCGCCAGATCGTTCAGAATGCAGAAGCCCGAGGCGTAGTCATAGTGTGCGTGGTGGGTGCCGCCGGCCAGGTGGCAGGCCACGCCGCTGTGAAGCGCCAACTGCGCAGCCAACACCGTGCCCGAAGGTGCAATCAGGGTACGTTTGACCAGCCCCTCGCTCCAGGGCAGGTTCATCTGCCTGAGCTCCTGGGGGGATTGGGTCTGGGAGATAAAGCGCTGCAGGTAACCCGGGCAATGGGTCTGCTGCAACCACAGAGGTTTGCAGGGCCCGGGCCGAAAGCTGTTCTCCGGGCGCAGCAGACCGATGCCGCGCAGGTGCTCGGCCAACAAACCAAACTTCGCCATCGGAAACCGGTGCCGCTCCGGGAAGGGGAAGCTGTAAGCTGGGTGATAGACCAGGGGTAGGGATGAGGGCATAGGGCGAATAAGATGCGTTAATTGAATGAGTCATCTTAAAGTATGGTGCCAGCGAATAACACTCCGCCGTTACCAACCCTGCCGACACTCGCCACAACCACGACAATCCACCATAACTCCGCTATGCTGTAACCAAACCCGAAACAAAGCGGAAAAACCATGCAACACCTCGACCTCCAAGTCATTGAACGGGCTCTGCATTGGCTGGACCAGGGCGAACCCATCTGGCTGTGCACCGTTCTCGCCACCTTCGGCTCCTCGCCGCGCGAACCCGGCTCCATGATGGTGGCCCGCTCGGACGGTCAACACGTGGGCTCACTGTCCGGTGGTTGCGTCGAGGAAGACTTTCTGGCCCGACTGCGCGCCGGTGATTTTCATCAGCCGCTGTCCCAGATCCGCTATGGCAACGATGACGTCTCCGGCCCTAAAGTCACGCTTCCCTGCGGTGGGGTGCTCGACGTTCTGATAGAGCGCCTGACCCCGACGGAAGAACATCGCGCGCATCTTCAGACGTTGCGAGAGGCCATGCAGGGCCAACAGTCGTTGATCCGCTCGGTGCCGCTGGACAACGGCGAATCGACTTTTGTCGAGGGCTCGGCTCTTGGCCCGCGAGTGGAACGTGATGAACAGGCGGTGCGCATCCGGGTCGGTCCCACTCTGCGCTTGATCATCGCCGGTATCAGCCCGGTGTCCGCCGCTTGCGCCGAGTTTGCCCAGGCGCTGGGGTTTGATGTGGTTGTGTGCGACCCGCGCGATGACGAAGTGGCCACCTTTAACGTGCCGGGGGTCAACGTCGAGGCGGTCCTGCCATCGCTTTACATTGAGCAGCACGCCCATGCCGCCACGGCGGTGGTGGCACTGACCCACGATCCCAGAATCGACGACCTGGCGATGATGGAAGCGGTGCGCACCGAGGCGTTTTACATCGGCGTCATGGGCTCGCGCAAAACCTCCGACAACCGCGCCGAACGTCTGCGCCGATCCGGCGGCCTGAGCGACGCCGACATCGAGCGCCTGCACATGCCCATCGGTCTGGCCATCGGCAGCAAAACCCCCGCCGAAATCGCCCTGGCTGTCATGGCGGACATCATCCGCGTGCACCGGGGTCAACCGCGTCATGCCCTCTAGCCTCACCCCCTCCAGCAATGTCGTCGGCCTGATCATGGCCGCCGGCTACTCCACCCGGTTCGGCTCGGACAAACGCCGCGCGCAGCTCACGGAAGGCCAGACGCTACTCCAGGCAACGGTTGCCATGACCCGATCAGTGTTTAAAGCGTTTTATCTGGTACTCCGCTCCGACGATGAAGAGAGCGATCTGGGGCTGGGTACTGAACCGGTCATTTACGCTCCCGAAGAACCCATCGGCCTGGGCACCAGCATCGCCGTGGCGTTTCAGCATCTGCAAGCAAATAACAAAGATGCCACTGCAGCGGCGGTTCTTCTGGGTGATATGCCCTGGATCAAACCGGATGCGTTCAGCCAGTTGTTGAGCCACGCAACGGAAGACACGATCATCCGCCCGGTCTACGATGGCAATGCGGGCCACCCGGTACTCTTCGGCCGCGACTTCTGGCCCGAGCTGGCCAACCTTCACGGCGACCTGGGCGCACGCACCATCATCAGAAAACATCACAGCGCCTGCCGTCTGATTCCTGTTTCGGATGTGGGGGTGTTGCGGGATGTGGATCGACCCAAGGATCTAATTCGTTAGGGCACCCACATGGTGCTGTTGGAGGGGAGCGACTGCGTAGTAACGTCCGGTCGGAGGAGGGGAAACCCTTTCAAGACACGCCGTAAACCCATCCCTGGGGGCTCGGATCGCGGGTCCCCCGCTCTACGGTCTTGAAAGGGTTTCCCCTCCTCCGACCTACGAGGTTCACAATACCTTGGGTTTCTCGGCCACCCAACGCAATTGGAGAGTGATATATCCGGCCAACGAAGGCTGTTTTGTGGCACTTAGGTGCGGTATGGGGCGTGTTGTTTCCAGACCGTAAGCGGAGGGACTCCGCGCGTCGAGCCCCCAGGGATGGGTTTACGGCGTGTCTGGAAACAACACGCCCCATATCGCACCGGACGTTCCACAGCCAACAAAAGTCTCAAGCTTTCAAAGCCGCCAACACCGCTTCGCGTCGAATCGGAATCTCCGTCATCCGTACCCCGACCGCCGCGAAAATCGCATTGCCAATCGCCGGACCGACCACCGTGGTTGCCGGTTCACCCAAGCCCACCGACAACTCCGTACTGTCCACAAACTCCATCTCAATCTCCGGCACATCGCGAATCCGCATCGGCGAATAAGTATTCAGGTTCTGATCCTTCACCTCACCCTTCTCGAACACCGTCCCCTCATGCAACGCCATACTGGCACCCCACAAAGCCGCGCCTTCCACCTGCGCCCGGGCACCATCCGGGTGCACCACCGTGCCCGCATCGGTGACCAGCGTCAGCTTCTGCAGCGTTACCTTGCCGGTATTGCGATCCACATGCACCTTGGCGACACAGGCCGTCCAGGTCGGCATATTGCGCTCCTGGCCGTAAGTGGTGGCCACCCCGAGGCCGGTATCCGCCGGCATCTCCTGACCCCACTCGGAAATTTCCCGCACCCGGCGCAGTACATTCGCCTGACGGCTGGCGCCGCCGACCGAGTTGGGGGCTTCGCCGGCATTTTTGCCTTCCGCTTTCAGCAGGGCGAGGCGGAACTCAATCGGGTCTTTCCCGGCCTTGCGGGCCGCCTGGTCCATAAAAGACTCCAATGCCCAGTTCACCCAGCCCGAGCCCACCGAGCGCAGCCAACCGGGGCGAAAGGTTTTGTTGGCCAGGTCGTTGGAAATGGCCCGCAACCGATGCGCCCCCACCGAATACCAGTGAGCGGCGCCCTGAATGGCAAAGGGGTCGTACTTCTCGCCGTTGGTGGCCTCGGGCATAAAGCCCGGCACCATCACCTGGGTGGGCCATCCCGCGGTGGCGTGGTGCTCCATGCCGGTGGGGTTGCCCTCGGCATCAAAGGCCATACGCACGCGCTGGTAGGCGGGGGAGCGCACCGAGTCAAAGCGCGCGTCATCTTCCCGGGTGAACACCAGTTTCACCGGGCGGTTCAGCGCTTTTGAGGCCAGAGCGGCGGGCACTGCGTAGTCGCCGTTGAGCCGGCGACCAAAACCGCCGCCAAGCATGTAGGTGCGCATGATCACCTTGTCTTCCGCCACATCCAGTGCCTTGGCCAGCGTCGGCAGAATCAGGGACTGCCATTGATTGCCGGTGTGAATTTCCCAGATGCCGTCTTTCTGGTAGGCGAGGGCGTTGACCGGTTCGAGTTGAAAGTGCAGTACGGTGTGGGCGATGTAATCTTCTTCCAGCACTGAATCGGCGTTGCTGAAGGCATCGTCCACACCGTCGTCATTCACCACCAGCGCACCGACGTCGCTTTTCTCAATCAGCTCCACACCGCGATCGAGAATATCCTGTTCGCTGACGTTGGCGGTTTCCCCCGGCGTCCAGTCCACTTTGATTTTGCTGGCGGCTTTGCTCGCCGCGTAAAACGAAGTGGCAATGACCACCGCCCAACCGGGCACGGTGTCGGTCGGGTCGTTGAGCTGTATGGTTTGCAGGTAGCCCTCGACATTTTTCGCCTCGCTGTCGTCGATGCTGTTGATTTTGGCACCGTAACGGGTGGGCGGAATCAGTGGGCGGCCGTAGACCATATTCTCGACCGTCGCATCAATGCCATACATGCTGCTGCCATCGGTTTTATCGGGGATATCCAGCGCCTGGGTTTCCTGGCCGATCAGGCGGCGGTCCTCGGGTTTTTTGACCTGGATTTTCTCCAGCTCGTCTTCGCTGAACGAACGGGACATATCGCCGCGTTGAACGATTTCGGCGTAGCTGATGGAGCGGTTGCCCGCGATCACTTCGCTGTTGCGCGCGCGGCACTGACTGGCGTTGACACCGAGCAGTTTGGCACCCTCCTCAATCAATACTTGCCGGCCGGCGGCGCCGGCGCGACTGAGGGGCATAAAGTTTTCCCACACCGACCAGCTGCCACCGGTGACCATCAGTCCCCATTTGGGATCGCTGTCGACATGGTGCAGCTCGACTTTGGACCAATCGGCCTCCAGTTCGTCCGCGACAATGCGGGCCAGAGCGGTGCCCACATGCTGGCCCATTTCGGCCTCGGCAATATTGACGATAATGCGCCCGTCGTTTTCGATCTGGTACCAGATGGTGGGCTCAAAGGTCTGGTTTTCAATCACCTCTTCCGGTTGGGCGAAGCTCAGCCCGGGGCGGTAAAAGGCGAGGGTGATGCCGGCACCGGCGGCGCCGATCAGAAAGCCGCGGCGGCTCAGGCTGGGGCCGTGATTGACCGCGCCCACATCGGGGTTGAGCAAGGAGCGAAATAGCTTATTCATTGGAGGCACCCTCCTGAATCTGGACACCGCCGCGCATCTCGGTGGCGGCAATTTTGATGGCTTCCCGAATGCGCACATAGGCCATGCAGCGGCACAGGTTGCCGCTCATCACCTGGTCGATCTGCTCATCGGTGGGGTTGGGAAAATCCTTGAGCATGGCCGCGGCCTGCATGATCTGCCCGGACTGGCAGTAACCGCATTGGGGCGTCTGGGTTTCCACCCAGGCTTTCTGCAGGGGGTGCCGGCCGTTCTCGTCCAGCCCTTCGATGGTGGTGACCTCGGCCCCGGCTACCTGGCTGACCGGCGTAATGCAGGAGCGGGTGGCGCGGCCATTGACCAGCACGGTACAGGCGCCGCACAGGCCGATACCGCAACCGTATTTGGTGCCGGTCATGCCGGCGTCATCGCGAATGCCCCAGAGCAGCGGGGTGTCGTCGGTCACCTCCAGAGTGACCTTTTGCCCGTTGAGAGTGAATGTGGTGCTCATGGTCTGTTACTCCTTCCCGTTGCCGGCGTTATCGCGCAGCGCTTGAATACGTTGTTCGAGATTGTCCCAGGCGGGGCGATCGGTATGGGTCTCGCGCAGGAATTCGAACAGGGCCACCAGATCGCCATTGCTCCAGTCCGCGTAACCGGGCATCACGACGCCCTGAATGCCGGCCTCGTCGGAAATGCCTTCCAGCGTGAAGCGGATCAGGTTGGTGGGATCATCGGCGGTCACGGCGCTGTTCAGGCTCATGTCCGGGCGCATGATGCTGGGCTCATCCGGATTGTTGTAGTGGCAACTGGCGCAGCCGTAGGTGAACAGTTCCTCCCCCCGGCTCAGGGTGCCGGCGCTGCGCTCCTGGGCGGTGCGAATCGCCCGGGCGGCCTGGTTGCCCGCCTGGTCTGCGTCGCTGCCACCGGCAATGGTATGGAAGTAGCGGGCCAGGGCCCGGATATCGTCATCGCTGGCCTCAACCAGCCCCTGATGCACCACATCGGCCATGGAGCCGGCGGCGACACCGTGGTAGATGGATACGCCGTTGCGCAGGTACAGGAACAGCTCGTCTTCGGTCCAACCCACCGGGGTGCTGTGGTTGTCGCTCAGTGCCGGCGCGAACCAGCCGTTGACGAAGGCCCCGTCGTAGTCTTGCCCGTCGGCCTCTGCGCCAACCGAATTGCGCGGCGTATGGCAGGCGGAGCAGTGCCCCAGGCCTTCGGCCAGGTACTCTCCGCGGCTCGCACCCTCTTCCAGGGTGGCGCCGTCGAAGTAGAGCAGCTTCCAGCCCGCCTGCAGCATGCGAATGCTGAACGGGAAGCGCAGGGTATTCTCCGGCGGCTCCGCGTTGATCGCTTCGCGGGTCATCATATAGGCGTAGAGGTCTTCCAGATCCCCGTCGCTGACATTGGCAAAGTGGGTATAGGGAAAGGCGGGGAACAGGTGCGAGCCGTCCCGGGAGACCCCTTCGCGCATGGCCCTATTGAATGCCTCCCGGGACCACTGGCCGATCCCGGTGTCCGGGTCGGGGGTGATATTGGTGGAATAGAGGGTACCGAACTCCGTTTCAAAGGCCAGACCGCCCGCGTAGGGCTGATCGCGGTCGGTGGTGTGACAGCTCTGGCAGTTGCCGATGCCCGCCAATACCTGCCCGCGGTCAATCTGCTCCTGCGAAAAGTCATCCGCAGAGGGCGGAGATTGGGGCGCTATGCTGCCCTCCCACGCGAGTAATAGCAGAACGATAAGAACCAGAATGATAAGGCCGAGAATGCCGACCACTATGCGTTTGATCACCTTGCATCTCCTTCGTTGGTCTACCGCTCGGCGCGGGGAGCGCCCGTCGCGGCAGGGGTATCGCTGAGGACATTTCCGGGAACCACGGTATTACAGGTGCTGCTTGTTATCGTTACAGTGTAGACCATGGGTACGGAATTGCGCGCCCCGGCGATCAGGGCACGTCTGTGGGGTCGACGTTGTCGTAGGTAGGGTGAGTGGCTCGGTCGGATTGGCTTGACCGAGCTGCTATGCTGAATCTGTCCATTCTGAAGGGGAGGTAGTTATGACCGATCAACCGTTTCTGACCGATGTGAAAACCCTGCGCGAACGCGCCCGGAAGCATATTGAGCAGGGTGCCGTCACCGAGGGCTACAAGGCCAACCGGGACAATGTGATAAAGATTCTCAACGAGGCACTGGCCACCGAGATCGTCTGCACCCTGCGCTATAAGAGCCACTACTATCGCGCCGAGGGCATCAGTGCTGAAGTGGCGGCCCAGGAGTTTCTGGAGCACGCCCAGCAGGAAGAGCAGCACGCCGACTGGCTTGCCGAGCGCATCGTGCAACTGGGTGGCAAGCCGAATTTTTCCCCGGAGGGACTGCAGACCCGCTCCCACGCGGAGTTTGTGGAGGGCGAGACCCTGCGGGAGATGGTGGTGGAAGACCTGGTGGCCGAGCGCATCGCCATCGACAGCTACCGGGAAATCGCCGCCTACCTGGGCGACCAGGACCCCACCTCCCGCCGCATTATTGAAGACATCCTGGCCCAGGAAGAAGAGCACGCCGACGACATGGCCGGCCTGCTGGAAGGCCTCGACGGCAAGTAACCTTGTGCCTAACGGTGGATCGGCCCGACGCATGCCACAACACCCGCGTAGGGCGGCATAAGGCCGAAGGCCGCATCCGCCGTAACCCAACGCCCCGGAGCGTGCCCCAATTTGTCCACGACCCGTACCGTGTCGAACCGCTACTCGACGACTACCGCAAATGAATCGGCTCCAGCGCATCGCCCTCGGGCAGTATCCGGCCGATGATCCGGGTATGAGGGTAGCCCAGGGAATGTAGCGCCGCAACACAGGCATCGGCCTGATCGGCGGGCACCGAGGCGAGCAGGCCGCCGGCGGTCTGGGGGTCGAACAGCAGTGGGTAACGGGGGTGGTCGACCCACTGGTCCTGGTCCTTGATGGCGCGGCGCAGGCGGACGTTGGCCGGTTGCAGGGAGCTGAGTACGCCGGCGGCGACGGTCTCTTCGGCGCCTTCCAGCAGCGGTAGTACTTCCAGATTCAGTTCCGCGTCCACGCCCGAGGCGCGGGTCATTTCCACCAGGTGGCCGAGCAGGCCGAAGCCGGTCAGATCGGTGCAGGCCGTTGAGCCATACTCGCGCAGGCACTGGGCCGCCAGTCGATTGGAGACGCACATGCTGGCAAGCGCCGCGTCGATCCAGCGGCCTTTGATCTTCAGTTGTGGCAAGGCCGCGAACAGGGTGCCGGTACCGATGGGTTTGGTAAGCAACAGCACCTGGCCGGGCTGAAGGCCGCCCTTGGTCAGCGCCGTGTCGTTCTCATCAAGCAGTCCGTTGACCGCAAAACCCAGGGCCAGCTCTTTGCCCTCGCCGGTGTGACCGCCCACTAAGGTACAGTTGGCGTCGTTCAGCACTTCCAGTGCGCCGGTCATCATCTGGTACACCGTGTCTTCCACTTTGGATTCCAGCCCCTGGGGCACCGTGGCCACCGCGGTGGCGGTCTGGGCTTCGGCGCCCATGGCGAATACATCCCCCAGGGCGTGATTGGCGGCGATTTTGCCGAACACATAGGGGTCGTCAATAAAGGCGCGGAAAAAATCGATGGTGTGGACCGCCGCTTTTCCGGCGGGAATTTTCACCACGGCGGCATCGTCCGGCGCGTGCAGGCCCACCAGCACTTCGTCCCGCTCCACGGGTTTGAGGGTGGAGAGGGCGCGGGACAGGACCGTCGCCCCCACCTTGGCACCGCAGCCGCCGCAGCGCATGGCGATGGCGGAGATGGCCTGCTCCTGCTCGTCTTTTTCCAGTGGCACGCGGTTCGGTCTGGTCGGCGCCATGGCCTGTTCGTCCATCGGCGGCAGCTCATTGAACTTGGCCATGAAACGCCGATCAATCGAATCCTTCCAGCGCCACACCCAATCGCCGGCGGCGTAAAAGCCGCCCCGGGATGCCACCGCGTGCTGGTTGCCGGTACTGATCAGGGCCAGCCATTTTTTCTGGGGACGATAGGGTTTGAGTGGTTGACCCAGCACGGCTCGGCGCAGGTTGTCCGCCAGTGGGCGTCCCTGACGCACGGCAAACACGCCGGCTTTCTCGCGGGGATGATTTACCTGAGTGGCAATATCCCCGGCGGCAAAAATCTTCGTGTCATTCATGGATTGCAGGGTGTCGCGCACCTGAATAAAGCCGTTGTCATCCAGTTCCAGACCGGCCTCCCTAAGCCAGGCGGCACCGCCGGCACTGGTCACCCAGACCACCTCGTCTGCCTCGTGCCAGTAACCGTCTTCGGTGTGCAATCGCCCGGCGTCCACGGCGGTCACTTCGGCATTGGTGTAGAGGTTGATCTCGCCCATCGCCAGCGCCTGATGAAAGTGATTGCGCACCTTCTGGTTGTGAGTGGGCAGGATTTTCTCATCGCGGGTGTAAAGGTCGAACACCAGTTCTTCAGGGTTGCGCCCCATGGCCTGAAGCTCGCGGGTCAGACGATACTGCATGGCAAGCACCAGCTCCACGCCGCCCGCGCCACCGCCCACGACGGCCACCCGGGTGATGCCGGGATGATGGGTCACCCGGTCGAGCAACTGTTGCCAGCGGTCATTGAACTGATAGATGGGTTTGACCGGTACCGCGTGCTGCTCCGCGCCGGGCACCCGGCTGACCTGAGGGGTGGAACCGATATTGATGGAGAGCAGATCGTAGGGCACCGGCGGCCGACCGCGGCAGATGACTTTCTGATTGGCCCGATCAATATTGACCGCTTCATCACTGAAAAACCGCGCGCCGGCAAACTCCGCCAGTCGGCGTAGATCAATGTGCACTTCATCGTAGCTGTAGTGTCCGGCAATATAGCCGGGCAGCATGCCGGAGTAGGGCGTGTGCGTATCCCGGCAGATCACCGTCAGCCGCACCCCGGGCTCGGGCTTCATGGCGAAGCGTTTGAGTACCCCCACATGACTGTGGCCACCGCCAATTAACACGATATCGCGCAGGATGGGCTGTTCGGGTTGATGCATGAGCGGGCCTCGGTTCGCTGAAACGGGGTCAAAGACCTCCAGCATACACTATGCTGAGTGCTCGCTCATCTACGGTGCGGGTGTCGGATTACGCTTCGCTAATCCGACCTCTCATAACTCAGTCAAGTCCCTTTATTTAATCATTTTACCTGCCTGTTGGGCACACGAGTCTGCTGGCATTGCCTGAGTCGTTGACGCACATGCCGGTGGTACTCGTGTGTTTAGCCTGTGTGCCAGCTCGAAGGCCTCCCGGATGAACGTCCATGGGGTCAACCGAACCTCTCGCATCGGATGTCCGCCTGGCGGCATCAACTCAGTTACCTTGGGTATCGCGTTCCATGGATCATCCCGCGGGCTGCCTCTTGACTACTTAGGAGCCTCAAGACTGGGCTAGAGGTCGGATCGAAGGTCAGCCCGAAGGAAGACTCGTTGCCAGCGTGTTACGGCTGGATTAACTCATTGCTCGCTCCTGTTGCTCGTCTCTGTTCGTCCTCATCGGTCGACTCGGTGGTGCTTATGCCACTTCGGCCCGGGGTGGCTCGGCAAAGAGCTTGGCCGGATCGAACCGCTTGCCTTGAGCCACATGCCACAGCGCCTTGGCCAGCTTGCGCATCAGCGCGATGATCAGTTTGCCCTTGGGGCCTCGGTGTCGGGCCAGCTTGGCGTCATACCAGGCTCTGGCCGGGCCTGATTGACGTATCAGGCGAAGGGCGGCGAAGTACAGGTAGTGGCGCACCACCCCGGGCCCTCGCTTGGTCAGCTTCAGCTGCCCTTTGTGTTTGCCGCTGGAGCGCTCTTTGAGGTTCAGCCCCGCCGCTTTCAGATAGCTGGCCGCACGCGGGTAGTCATTGGCCGAACCCAGGGCACAGTAAAGCACCACCGCGCTGTTATGGCCCAGTGCCTCGGCCATCCAGGCCAGCTCCCGGGTGTGCTCGACGTGCTCGGACAGCGCTCGCTCCAGCTCGCGGGACTGCGCCCGTGTGTCCAGCATCTCCTGGGCCAGGGCCCGGATGAGTTCGTGTTCGGTCTCGACCACCGGCACGCCCAAGGTCGTGGCGGCACTGCGCAGCAGGCCTTCGCGCTTGGACGTCTTAAGCATGTGCCCACCGACTCGGCGCAGCAGTCGGTCCGCCTGCTCCGGCTGTGCCGTCACCCGAACCGGGTCGCCGTACTCGGCCAGCAGGTGCAGCAAGCTGGCGCTCTGCAATGTCAGCCAGCACAGCGCCTCCGGCCAGTGCCGGGCCAACAACGCTTCGAGCCGATTCAGTGCCCGCTGGTGGCGCTCCTGTACCTGCTCCAGCCGATTCAGTAAGGCTCGCAGAGCTCGACGCGCTTCACTCGGCTCGCGCCAGCGCTGACTGATGCCATCCAGGTGCAGCCGGCCGATCAGGTAAGCCGCCTTGGCGTCGTGCAGGCTCGGGACCCCGTCATACACTTCAGCGGCGTCGTGCACCCGCTTGGGGCTGACCCGGTAGATTTCGGCACCCAGAGCTCTCAACTGGTAGCGCAAGGCGTCGCCATAGGTACCGGTCGGCTCCATGACCGCCTCCAGGCGCTGAGCCTTGAGGTTCGCCAGTTCCCGCAGCAGGGCCGGGCTCTGTTGCGGATGCTCCCAGCGGATGGTCTTCAGAACCGTCCGGTCCGGCTTCATCAGCGCCACGTAGAAGTCCTTCTTGGCCACATCAATCGCCAGAATCAACCGCTCGCCCGCCGTCTGCTCACGCAGTTGATCCCAGTTCACCTTCTGGAAATTTTGGGCACGATAGTTATACTTGCGCATAAGGGGACACCTCCAATGCTCTCGGTTCTTCGCACCTTGCTGTTACAGCAAGTTACCGAGTTATGAGGGTCCCCTTTCTTTTTTCTACCTTATAACTGACTACTCGTTGCTCGCTGCGAGACTTCCCGTAGGTCGGATTAGCCGTAAGCGTAATCCGACAACAAACGCCGAAATAAAAAAGGGGCCTTTCGGCCCCAATGCGATGAGTGTTGAAGGAACGAATCACTCGAAGTCGTGCGCGTGTGCTCCCGCGGACTTCTCGTCCTTCGGGCTGTCCGCCACCATCACTTCGGTGGTGAGGATCAGGCCCGCGACCGAGCCGGCGTTCTGTAGCGCCGAGCGGGTGACCTTGGCCGGGTCGATGATGCCCTGCTCGATCATGTCGACGTACTCGCCGGTCTGGGCGTTGTAGCCCCAGGTGGTGCTGTCGTTTTTGCGCACACCTTCCAGGATCACGCTGCTCTCGACGCCGGCATTGGCGACGATCTGGCGGAAGGGTTCTTCCATTGCGCGCAGGGCGATGCGAATGCCGGTGTTCTGGTCTTCGTTGGCGCCCTTGAGGCCGGACTTCCGAATGGCGTCGGCGACCCGTACCAGGCTGACGCCGCCGCCGGGGACGATACCTTCTTCCACGGCGGCACGGGTGGCGTGGAAGGCGTCGTCCACCAGGTCCTTCTTCTCCTTCATTTCCACTTCGGTGGCGGCCCCGACCTTGATCACCGCTACGCCGCCGGCCAGTTTGGCCACCCGCTCCTGGAGTTTTTCGCGGTCGTAGTCCGAGGTGCTGTTTTCGATTTCCTTACGCAATTGCTGGACGCGGGCGTCCAGGTCGGCCTTCTTGCCGGCGCCGTCGACGATGGTGGTGTTCTCCTTGTTGATCACCACGCGCTTGGCGCTGCCGAGCTGTTCCAGTTCCACTTTCTCCAGGCTCAGGCCCACTTCCTCGGAGATGACGGTACCACCGGTGAGGATGGCGATGTCCTGCAGCATGGCCTTGCGCCGGTCGCCGAAGCCCGGGGCTTTGACGGCGGCGGCCTTGAGGATGCCGCGCAGGTTGTTGACCACCAGGGTGGCCAGGGCTTCGCCTTCCACGTCCTCGGCAATCAGCAACAGCGGGCGGTTGGCCTTGGCCACGGCTTCCAGTACCGGGAGCAGGTCGCGGATGTTGCTGATCTTTTTGTCGAACAGCAGCACGTAGGGGTTGTCCAGCTCGACCTGCATTTTCTCCTGGTTGGTGATGAAGTAGGGGGAGAGGTAGCCGCGATCAAACTGCATACCTTCGACCACATCCAGCTCGTTCTCCAGGGACTTGCCTTCCTCGACGGTGATCACGCCGTCCCGGCCGACTCTGTCCATGGCCTTGGCCAGAATGTCGCCAATATCGGTGTTCCAGTTGGCGGAGACGGTGGCCACCTGACCGATGGATTTGTTGTCATCGCAGGGTTTGGCCAGTTTGCCCAACTCTTCCACGGCGGCCTTGACGGCGGCGTCGATACCGCGCTTGAGGTCCATGGGACTCATGCCGGCGGAGATGGCTTTGTGGCCTTCGCGCACCAGCGCCTGGGCCAGAACCGTGGCGGTGGTGGTGCCGTCACCGGCGACATCGGCGGTCTTGGAGGCCACTTCCTTGACCATCTGGGCGCCCATGTTTTCGAACTTGTCTTTCAGCTCGATTTCCTTGGCAACGGAGACGCCGTCTTTGGTCACCCGGGGGGCACCGAAACTTTTTTCCAGCACCACGTTGCGGCCTTTCGGACCGAGGGTGGCTTTGACGGCGTTGGCCAGAATGTTCACGCCACTGAGCATCCGCTCGCGGGCGTCGGTGGAGAATTTGACGGTTTTGGCACTCATGCGGCTTTCTCCTGTGCACGGGGTTGTTCAACCACAGCCAGAATGTCGGACTCCTTGATGATCAGGTAGGTGTCTCCCTCCATTTTGATTTCAGATCCGGCGTACTGGCCAAACACAATCCGGTCGCCCACCTGGATCGACAGCGGACGCAGCTGGCCGTTGTCGAGCAGGGCGCCG